>JBDSDD010000045.1:0-110209 GCA_039920745.1 Burkholderiaceae bacterium
TTTCCACCGTGCTGAGGAACATCTCGTGCATCGAGTTCGGCTCGACGCCGTGCAGGTCCTTGAAATACTGTTCCAGCGTCTCGCGAACGCAGGCTTCGATCTGTTTTTTGCTCATTCTTGGCTTGTCTTCTTTTAAGCTTCTTGCGCAAGCAGCTCTTCGTTGGCGGCCGGCCACAGCGCGTGGCGGTCGGCCAACTGGTCGAAGTAGTCGGTCACGCCGGCCATCTGCGTCTTGCAGTCGGCATGCGTATTCATCACTGCCCGGAACTCCGGTCCCCCAGGAAGCGCGTGGACAGCCCAGCCGATATGTTTGCGGGCCGTCCGCACGCCCAACTCTTCGCCATACAGGCCGTAGTGGTCGTGCAGATGTTCGGTGAGCCAGCGCGCGACGTCGCGCGTGGCTGGTGGCGCGAGCAGTTCGCCCGTTGCCAGATAGTGAGCGATCTCGCGAAAGATCCACGGCCGGCCTTGCGCCGCGCGTCCGACCATCAGCGCGTCGGCTCCGGTGGCCTGCAGCACGGCGCGCGCCTTCTCGGGCGTATCGATGTCGCCGTTGGCCACGACAGGGATCCGCAGCGCGGCCTTGACGGCGGCGATGGTGTCGTACTCAGCCAAGCCCTTGTAGCCTTGCTCGCGGGTGCGGCCGTGCACCGTCACCATCGCGATGCCGGCGCTTTCGGCCGCGCGTGCGATGCGCAGCGCGTTGCGTTCGGTGTCGCACCAGCCGGTGCGCATCTTCAGCGTGACGGGCACGTTGGCGCTCGCGCAGGCGGCCACCACGGCCTCGACGATCTCGAGCGCCAGCGGCTCGTCCTGCATCAGCGCCGAACCGGCCCACTTGTTGCAGACCTTCTTGGCCGGGCAACCCATGTTGATGTCGATGATCTGCGCGCCGCGGTCGATGTTGTAGCGGGCGGCGTCGGCCATCATCTGCGCGTCGGTGCCGGCGATCTGCACCGAGATCGGCGCCGTCTCGCCGTCGTGGTTGGCGCGGCGCGAGGTCTTGAGCGTGTGCCACAGGTCCTTGCGCGACGTCACCATCTCGCTGACCGCATAGCCCGCCCCCAGGCGCTTGCAGAGCATGCGGAACGGCCGATCCGTCACCCCGGCCATCGGGGCGACGAACAGGGCATTCGGCAGCTCGATCGCGCCAATGTGCATGGGGTGGGGAATCCGGGAGGAGGTGGGCGGCACACCTGCTGTCGAGCGAGGCTCAGACACGCTCGAGGTGCTGCAAAACGAGGCAGAAGTATATCCGCACGGCGCCTTCGCGTGCGCCGCGGTGGCGCGCGAACGGCGTGCGAATCCGCACGCCCAGTGGCGCGACAGGTGGCCTCGCGCACAATGCGGTCGCATGGATCACTGGTTCGCCGGCGTCATCGCCTGGCTGTCGCTGCCGCAGTACGGGCTGCTGACGCTGTTCGTCGTGTCGCTGGTGTCGGCGACGCTGTTGCCCCTCGGTTCCGAGCCCGCGCTGGCTGGCGTGGTGCTGCTCAATCCCTCGCTGATGTGGTGGGCGATTGCGGTGGCGACGGCCGGCAACACCATCGGCGGCGCGATCAGCTGGGCCACCGGCTACGGCGCCGAACGGGCCTACGAAGGCCTGGCCCACAAGAAGCCGCCCGGGACGGCGAGCCGGCGCGCCCGGGCGCTGGTCGAGCGCTACGGCACGCGCGCCTGCCTCCTCAGCTGGCTTCCCGTGGTGGGCGACCCGCTGTGCGCCGTCGCCGGCTGGCTGCGGCTGCCGTTCTGGCCCTGCGTCGGCTACATGGCGGTTGGCAAGTTCCTGCGCTACCTGGTCTACACGACGGCCCTCGTCTGGTTCCTGCCGATGCTCAAGCCCTGGTTCGAGAGCCACGGCTTTCACATGGCCGCAGGCGTTTGAAGCGCCCGATCAAGCGCAGCGTCGATTTGTCCGATGGACTCTGAACGTCGACCCGCCCAAGAGAGGGATACCGGGCAAATCGGGAGGCGCAGAGCATCGAGGCCCCGGCGAGAATGTGTTTTCGCCGGACATCGCGTGCGCGACGAACCACCGGGACAAACGACCTCAGGGAAAGACAATGACAACGACTCGCGCCTTGGCAGATACGCCGTCCTACGACGCCCTCACCGCCACCTGGCTGCGCCTGTATCGCCTGGGCCACCTGCAAAGCATGGCCAGCTGGGACCAGGCCGCCAACATGCCGCCCAAGGGCAACACGGCCCGCGGTCATGCGTTGGCGGAGATCGCGATGCTGACGCACGGCATGCGCACGGATCCGGCGCTCAAGAACCACCTGGCCCGCGCCAAGGACGAGGCCCTGAGCGACGCGCAACGCGCCAACCTGCGCGAGATCGAGCGTGACTGGTTCCGCGCCAACGCGCTGCCTGCGGAACTGGTGGAGCGCCGCGCGCTCGCCACCTCGCGCTGCGAATACGCCTGGCGCACGCAACGCAAGTCCAACGACTGGGCCGGCTTCGCCGTCAATCTCAAGACGGTGCTCGAAGTGGGCCGCGAAGAGGCGCGCCACCTGGCCGACCAGAGCGGCCTGTCGCCCTACGACGCACTGATCGACCGCTACGAGCCGGGCATGCGCGGCGCCACCATCGACCGCATCTTCGGCGACGTCAAGGAATGGCTGCCGGGCCTGATTTCCCGGATCACGCACAAGCAGGCCAGCGAACCCACGCTGGCGCCCGTCGGCCCGTTCGCCCTCGCAGCGCAGCGCGACCTGTGCGAGCAGGTGATGCGCGTGCTGCAGTTCGACTTCGACGGCGGCCGTCTCGACGTCAGCTCGCACCCGTTCTCCGGCGGCGTGCCCGAGGACGTGCGCCTGACCACGCGCTTCCGTGACGACGAGTTCATGCAGAGCCTGATGGGCACGGTGCACGAGACCGGCCACGGCCGCTACGAACAGAACCTGCCGCGCGAACTGCTGGGCCAGCCAGTGGCCGAGGCGCGTTCGATGGGCATCCACGAGAGCCAGAGCCTGTCGTTCGAGATGCAGGTCGGCTCCCACCCCGGTTTCGTCGGCCACATGGCGCCGCGCATTCGCGCCACGTTCGGCGACCAGCCCGCGCTGGCCACCGACAACCTGCAGCGACTGCTCACGCGCGTGCAGCCCGGGCTCATCCGCGTCGACGCCGACGAGGTCACCTACCCGGCCCACGTCATCCTGCGCTACGAGCTCGAGCGCGGCTTGATCGAAGGCAGCTACGAGGTCGACGACATCCCCGCCGTGTGGGACGAGCAGATGATGCAGCTGCTGGGCGTGGACACCCGCGGCAACAACCGCGACGGCCCGATGCAGGACGTGCACTGGCCCGAGGGCCTGTTCGGCTACTTCGCCTGCTACTCGCTGGGCGCGATGTACGCCGCACAGTGGTTCGCCACGATGCGCCGCCAGATGCCCGACCTCGACGCCCAGATCAACGCCGGCAACCTGAACCCGGTGTTCGACTGGCTGCGCGAGAACATCTGGCTGCAGGGCAGCCGCTGGACCACCGACGAGCTGGCGCTGCGCGCGTCCGGCGAGACGCTGAATCCGGCGCATTTCCGCGCGCACCTCGAAAAGCGCTACCTGGGCTGACGGGCATGCGATTCGAGTTGACGAACACGCCGTCGCCGGAAGACGCGCACGCCATCAGCCAGGGCATCGTCGACTTCAACCGCCGCACGGTGCCCGACCTCGAGGATGTCGCGGCCGAAGCGAAGTGCTTCGTGTTCGTGCGCGACGACGCGGGCGCGGTGCTCGGCGGCCTGCGCGCGTCGTGCTATTGGAACGCGCTGCACGTCGAGCTGGTGTGGTTGTCCGACGCGGCGCGCGGTTCGGGCGCCGGCCGCGAGCTGCTCGCCCGAGCGGAGGCGTTCGCGCTCGAGCACGGCTGCGAGCTGGCGCTGGTGCAGACCACCGGTTGGCAGGCGCGCCCGTTCTACGAGAAATGCGGCTACGCGTGCTTCGGCACGGTGGAAGGCATGCCGCGCGGCAGCGCGACGCATTTCCTGCAAAAGCGGCTCCAGGTCTGAGCTGCGGGTCGCGTTCAACGCGAGCGAGCGCGCTCTCGTCGTGATCCGCATCCTGGCCGGTCGAAGGCCGGCCGCGCCAGGTGGATACCATGCGGGCCTGCCGGATGCCTTTCGCATCCAGACCCCACCGACGACCAAGGACGCCTCATGAACATCCATCTCGGGCTGACGCCCCTTCTTGCGCTGATCGCCGGCATCCTCGTGCTGATCATGCCCAAGCTCCTCAACTACATCGTGGCCTTCTACCTGATCGCGATCGGCGTGATCGGCATCCTCGGTCTGCATCAGTGGCACATGGGGTAACCCCGAAGCCTGTTTCTGTGCGATCCCCCAGTTCATGGGGATCGCCCTGCGTTTGCGGTGCCGTTATCACACGTTGGTCACAACTGTTGCGAAACGGCGGAGGCTGAAACGCATCAGGGTGACATTCTTCACGCTTTTGCTGGATACCATGCGTCCGAGTCGGTCGCGGACATTGGTCTGTTGCACCGGCGCGGGACGGCTGCGACGCCTTCGGTCGGCGCCCGTGCATCCCACCATCGCGAGACAGGACACGCCCGCCATGAACGCCAACAATCTCTATCGAGGCCTGTTCGAGCTCCTCACCGGCCCGCACGACGAAGCCGCGTCCTCGATTCCCAACGCGAGTGGCCGCAACGCGCGCCGCGAGTTGCTGAGCGTCGCGCGCAAGGAGGGCTGCCTGCCCGAGCTCTACGCGGGCTGGGAGGCGGACAACCTGTTGTCGCCGTCGGAGGCCATCGAGCATGAGCAGTTCGTGCGTCGGCGCGCGTCCGCCGCCGCCGTTCGGCGCGTGCTGCCCGCCGGCTCGCTGCTCGCGGGATCTGGTGGCCTGTGCCGCGACCCGAGCACGCTCGAGGTGTTGCTTGCCGACTTCGCCGCCATCGGTCCGCTGCACGAGGCCGTCGGGCAACTGGGCTATCGACTCGAAGGCACCGGTGAATGGCTCGTGTCGCTGCGCGATCCGCTGCAGCGCGGCGCGGCCACCTTTCGCTATGCGATGGCGAGCCAGACCCAGAGCGCGGCCACCATCGAGGTGCAGGTGGCCGGCGTGCCGATCGACGCGCGGCGCAACCTGCCGTTCGCCGACCTCGCCGAACACGCCATCCGCATCGACGGCCTGGCCTGCCGCACGCTGGATCCGACGCGCCAGGTGCTTCACCGCATCGCCAGTTTCGGCGCGCGGCTGGAGCCCGTCACGGTGCGCGAGATTGCCGAGATCCACCTGCTGCTCAAGAGATCCGCCCAGCGGATCGACCACGCGTGGTTGCAGGCCAAGCTGGACTACCTGGATGCGTGGATCGGGCTGCGGCAACTGCGCGAGGCCATCGTCGCCAAGCGCCTCAGCGCACTGCTGTCCTGGGGCGAGTTCGGCCGCATGATAGAGGCCAGCGTCGCGCGCACCGACGCGGTGGCCACCCGGCGCAAGCGCGCGCCGCGGGCCGGCACCTTCCTCAAGAATGGCTTCGAGCTGCTGCAAGGGCCGCGCCGCAACGACGTCGCTGCCAAGCTGGCACGCGCGCCGTGGCTGGTCTCCCGGGTGTGGGCCTCCGGCCATCGCGTCTGCGGCGTTCCGGTGTCGACCAAGGCCTTCGATGCGCCGCGTCTCCTGCGCATCGACGGGGCGCTCTACCTGGCGACGGGCGCCGGGCTGATCCTGCTGTCGCTTGTCGACCTCAACGATGGCGCGCGGGCCGCCGTGAGCGAGGGGGTGCGCATTGGCGGCAGGCCGGTCGTGCTGGCACGCTGGGCGGCGGCGCGCACCTCGCGCAGGGCGCGCGCCGGGACGCCCTGAGCTCAGGCCGCGGCCAGCGACGACTCGAGTTCGTCCAGCACGCCACCCAGGCGCCGCAGCGCGCCGCCGAGGCGGCTCGGCGACACGTCATGCCAGGCCGGCACCAGCCGCGGCGTGGTCGTGACCAGGCGTCGCGTCGGATCGTCCAGCAGCTTGTCCGCGATGGCGATGCCGTGCGGCTCGAACATCGCGTGCAGCGCACGGCGCCGCGTGCGCAGGTTCATGCGCGTCGACTGATACGCATGTTCGGCGAGCTGGCGGCGCGCCGAGTAGCTGAAGGTGTTCGCGCCGAACATCTCCGGGTCGCGGTGATCGGGCTCGAACAGCGCGATGTCGACATCGGGATGGCTCAGGCCGTAGCCGGCCATTCCGAGCTCCAGGCGCGAGTGGATCAGGGAGCGAAAGCTCTGGCTCGCGACCAGCGGCAGCCCGCCCTCGACGAGCTTGGGAATGGCGTCGGTGCCCAGGCGCACCGTGTGCGTCGGCGCGTAGGTGGCGTCGAATGGCACCAGCGGATTCAGGCACAGGATGAGGTCGATGTCCTGGTCCAGCAGCACGCGGGCGTGCAGCGTCTTCTTCAATGCGCCGTCGACGTAGTGGCGCGCGCCGATGCGCACCGGCGGATACAGGCCCGGCAGCGCGGCGCTGGCGGTGACGGCGCGCGAGATCGGCACGTCGTCCCAGCCGGGCAGGCCGAAGGGGGCGACGGCGCCGGTGTCCAGGTCGGTGGCCACCAGCACCAGGCGGCGGGCCAGCTTGCGGAAGTCGTCGGTGCGTCCGGGGGCCGAGAAAACCGAGCGCATGTGCGCCTCGATCGGCGCGTTGCTGAACACGCCGGTAGGCAGGGCGCGGCCCAGGCGCTCGATCACCTCGACGCCCGAGGCCGTGCCGAGCGCGACGCGCCACGCGGCCTGGGCGACCAGCCTGGGCAGCATCTTCAGGCGCGCGCCGTACTCGCCCCAGGCCGGGTGCACGAAGATCGACGGGTGGATCAGGTCGTCGTCGCCGCCCTCGTTCTCGATGAACGCGGTGCACATCTGGCGCGGCGTCATGCCGTTGGCCAGGCCGGCGGCGATGAAGCCACCGGCCGAGATGCCGACGTATGCGTCCATGCGCGTGAAGTCGACGCCCACCAGTGTTTCCTCCAGCGCGCACAACGCGCCGATCTCCCAAATGGCCCCCAGCGGCCCGCCGCCCGCGAGCGCGAGGCCCACGCGCGTGCCCTTGCGGCGCGTCGCGCGTGACGCGCGTACGCGGGAGGAGGTGTCGGTCGGATTCATCGAGGTCTCGGAGTCGCGGAAGGAGTTCCAGCGGGGATTTGGCAGGGCGCATGCCCAGGCGCTGGAGACGGCTCTCTAACCCACGAGCCGTCCAGAAACGACAAAGGCGCCAGCGGTGAGGCTGGCGCCTTCAAGGCGCGCGGGCCGCGCACGGAGCGTATGCCCCGGGCCGTGGCCGACGCCGCGTCGGGGCTCAGGCGGCCGTCGAGGCAGCGGCCTTCTTGGCCGGGGCGCGCTTGGCGGCGGCCTTCTTTGCCGGGGCCTTGGCGGCCGGCTTCGCAGCGGCCTTCTTCGCCGGAGCGGCGGCCTTGACCGGAGCGGCCTTCGGCGACTTCGACAGCTTGGCGACGGCGGCGCTCAGTGCTTCCACGCGTGCCGACAGCTCGGCCACGTCCTTGGCGGTGGGCACGCCCAGCTTGCCGAGGGCCTTGGCGGTACGCTCTTCGAAGATGTTCTCGAGCTTGTCCCACGATGCGCCGGCCTTGCTGCTGACTTCCGAGGCCATCGAGCTCATCTTGCCGGTGACGTCACCCAGCTTCTCTTCGGCCACGGCTTGCGTCTTGCGCTGCAGGCTGACGCCTTCCTTGACCAGCGCGTCGAACACCTTGCCGCCTTCGGCCTGGGCCTTGGCGAACGCGCCCATGCCGGCCAGCCAGATCTGCTGGGCGGAGTCCTTGACGGATGCGGCGAGCTGGCTGTCCAGCAGGCCTGCGGGGGAGGTGGCCTTCTTGGCGGCGATCTTGGAGAGCTTCTTGACCATGACGTGATCCTTGTTTGCTTGAATGGAGGTTCGTGCTGCATGACCACCACGTGGCCGAGCCTGGAATATAGAGCTCGCCCCTGGAGCGCGAAACCTAATTACGTAGGGTGGCCGCTCTATCCGCGTCAAGTCCTGGTCGCCCGCCGGCGTTGCATCGGACAAACACGTGTGCGCCCCTGCGCGGCGATGTCCCACAATCGGCGCAAGAGACGTCAGTTCCAACAGAGGAGACACCGTATGCAGTATTTCGTGACCGGGGCGACCGGCTTCATCGGCAAGCGACTCGTCAAGGCCTTGCTGGCGCGCCGCGGCGCGACGGTGTATTTCCTGCTCCGCGCGGGCTCCGAGGCCAAGGTGCCGGACCTGCTCGCCTACTGGGGCGCCGCCAAGGGCCGTGCCGTTCCCGTGATGGGCGACCTCACCGGCAAGAAGCTGGGCGTGGCGGCCGACCAGATCAAGGCGCTCAAGGGCCAGATCGACCAGATGTACCACCTTGCCGCGGTGTACGACCTGTCGGCTGACGAGGAGTCGCAGGTCGCCGTCAACGTCGACGGCACGCGCAATGCGGTCGAGTTCGCCAAGGCGATCGACGCCGGGCGCTTCAACCACGTGTCGTCGATCGCCGCTGCCGGCCTCTACGAAGGCGTGTTCCGCGAGGACATGTTCGACGAGGCCGAGAACCTCGACCACCCGTACTTCGCCACCAAGCACGAGTCCGAGAAGATCGTGCGCAAGGAGTGCAAAGTGCCGTGGAGCGTGTACCGCCCGGCGATGGTGGTGGGCGACTCCAGCACCGGCGAGATGGACAAGATCGACGGCCCGTACTACTTTTTCAAGCTGATCCAGCGCATGCGCCAGATCCTGCCGCCGTGGATGCCGGGCATCGGCCTGGAGGGCGGGCGCATCAACATCGTGCCGGTCGACTTCGTCGTCGCCGCGCTCGACCACATCAGCCATACGAAGCTCGAAGGCAGCGGCCAGTGTTTCCACCTGGTCGACCCCGAAGGCCTGCGCGTGGGCGACGTGCTGGCGATCTTCTCCAAGGCGGCGCACGCGCCGAAGATGAACGTGTTCATCAACGCCGCGCTGCTGGGCTTCATCCCGCGCGGCCTCAAGAAGAGCCTGATGGCACTGGCGCCGGTGCGCCGCGTGCGCAATGCGGTGATGAAGGACCTGGGCCTGCCCGAAGAGATCCTCACTTTCATCAACTACCCGACGCGATTCGACAACCGCGACACCCTGGTCGCGCTCAAGGGCAGCGGCATCGCCTGCCCGCCGCTCAAGGACTACGCGTGGCGGCTTTGGGACTACTGGGAGCGCCACCTCGATCCGGCACTGTCCATCGACCACAGCCTCAAGGGCACCGTGGCGGGCAAGGTCGTGCTGGTCACCGGCGGCTCGTCGGGCATCGGTCTGGCCGCCGCCTGCAAGTTCGCCGAGGCCGGCGCGATCACGCTGATCTGCGCCCGCGACGAGGACAAGCTGGCCGAGGCCAGGAAGGAGATCCTGGCCTACGCGAAGCAGGCCGGACGCGACGACGCCAAGGTCGAGACCTATCCGGTCGACCTGGCCGACGAGGCCGGCACCAAGGCCTTCGTCGAGTGGATCAACGCCAACCACGGCGGCGTCGACTTCCTGATCAACAACGCCGGCCGCTCGATCCGCCGCGCCATCGAGGCCAGCTACGACCGCTTCCACGACTTCGAGCGCACGATGTCGCTGAACTATTTTGGCTGCCTGCGAATCACGATGGGCCTGCTGCCGGGCATGGTGGCCAAGCACAAGGGCCACATCGTCAACATCAGCTCGATCGGCGTGCTCACCAACGCGCCGCGCTTCTCGGCTTACGTGGCCAGCAAGGCCGCGCTCGATGCGTGGACGCGCTGCGCGTCGAGCGAGTACGCGGACGTCGGCGTCACGTTCACCACCATCAACATGCCGCTGGTGCGCACGCCGATGATCGCGCCCACGGCGATCTACAACAACGTGCCGACGCTGTCGCCCGAAGAGGCCGCCGACATGATCGCGCAGGCTTGCGTCGAGAAGCCGGTGCGCATCGCCACGCGGCTGGGCGTGGTCGGCGAGACGATGCACGCACTGGTGCCGCGCATCGCGCAGATCGTCATGAACACGACTTTCCGCATGTTCCCCGACTCGTCGGCGGCGTCCGGCGACAAGAGCAGCAAGCCTAAGCTGTCGGCGGAAGCGATTGCCATGCAGCAGATGATGCGCGGCATCCATTTCTGATCCGCACGTCAAAACGCCGCGTCCGAGGTTCACCCGGCGCGGCGCTTTTCATTCCAGCCTTCGCCTCCGGCGAAAACCGCCAGATCACTTCTGGACGTCGATCTTGGTGATCGTGTACACCGAATTGACCCGGTCCAGATTGAACTGGACGTGGTCGCCGACCTGCACCTTGTCGAGCATGGACGGGTCCTGCACCTTGTAGGCGCCGGTCATGCCGGGCATGTCGTACAGCTTGATCTCGGCGTGCTTGAGCGTGATGCGGCCGGCCGGCTTGTCGATCTTCTTCACTTCGCCAACCACGAGGGCTTGGGCGCAAGCGAGGGCTGAGACGGCCAGCAGGGCGGCGGTGACGAGTAGGCGTTTCATGATTTGATTGTCCTTGGTATCCACATAACGCGCCGGGACCCTTGTTGGAATACAGAGGCTCTGCAACCTGCTCGACAGGGCAGGTGGCGGTCCTGGCACAAATGGAGCCACCCGGACACGCATCCGTCGCGCAAGGTCCCTAGAATCGAGCCATGACCACGCCCACGACCCCCAGCACCGCCGACGCCGCCACCGACCTTTCGCACGTGTCCCCGCGCGACAAGGCCGAGATCCTGTCGCAGGCCTTGCCCTACATCCGCAAGTTCCACGGCAAGACGATCATCATCAAGTACGGCGGCAATGCGATGACCGAGCCGGCGCTGCAGCAGGACTTCGCCGAAGACGTGGTGTTGCTCAAACTTGTCGGCCTGAACCCGGTCGTCGTGCACGGCGGCGGCCCGCAGATCGACACTGCGCTGTCCAAGCTCGGCAAGAAGGGCACATTCATCCAGGGCATGCGCGTCACCGACAAGGAGACGATGGACGTCGTCGAGTGGGTGCTGGGCGGCGAGGTGCAGCAAGACATCGTGGGCCTGATCAACTCCGCCGGTGGCAAGGCGGTGGGCCTCACGGGCTTCGACGGCGGCATGATCCGCGCCCGCAAGCTCAAGATGATCGACAAGGACGACCCCAGCATCGAGCACGACGTCGGCCAGGTGGGTGACATCGTCTCCATCGATCCTGCGGTGGTCAAGGCGCTGCAGGACGACCAGTTCATCCCGGTCATCAGCCCGATCGGCTTTGGCGAGGGCAACGTCAGCTACAACATCAACGCCGACGTCGTCGCCGGCAAGCTGGCCGAGGTGCTGGGCGCCGAGAAGCTGGTGCTGCTCACCAACACGCCCGGCGTGCTGGACAAGGAAGGCAAGCTGCTGACCGACCTCACGGCACGCCAGATCGACGACCTGTTCGCCGACGGCACGATCTCGGGCGGCATGCTGCCCAAGATCTCGTCGGCGCTCGATGCCGCGCGCTCGGGCGTCAACGCCGTGCACATCATCGACGGCCGCGTGCCGCACGCGATGCTGCTGGAAATCCTCACGGATCAGGCCTACGGCACGATGATCCGGGCCCGCTAGATGTCGACCCCTCGTCCGGCGGGTACGCCGTCCACTCCCCCGAAGGGAGCGCGGGCCTCCTAGGGAGCGGCCCGTCGCACGGCCCGCGTGGTCACTTCGCACAATGACGCCGCAGGCGCGCGCTTGGGCGCCGCGTGTGGCGCGGCATTCCTGTGGGGCACCGGCTCGCTGGTGGTGAACCTGCTCGTGGCCCAGCACGGCTATCACCCGCAAAGCATTTCGTTCTGGCGCTTCGTGCTGGGCGCGGCGTCGCTGCTGCTGGTGTTCGGGCGCACGATGCCTTGGCGCCGGCTGCTGCACGAGGGCGCACCGCTGCTGGCCGCCGGCGCCGTGATGGCGTCGTACGTGCTGCTGTGGTTCATCGGCATCGCGCACATCGGCGCGGCCATTCCGACGTTGATCGCGCTGTGCCTGCCGCCCGTGTTCGTCACCGGCTGGTCGCTCGCGCGCGGGCGCCAACGCGCGAGCGTCGCGCTCGTGGCGATCCTCGCGGCATCGCTGGCCGGCACCGTGCTGCTGATCGTCGGCGGCGGAGCGCAAGGCGGCGCGCGGCCGGGCGCGACGCTCGACGACTGGATCTGGGGCGTGGCTGCATCCATCGGTTCGGCGTTGCTGTACGCAGGCTTCACGCTGGTGAGCCCAGCGATCGCGCGCCAGTGGGGCGCCGGCACGACCACCACCGCGCTGACGCTCGCGGCCACCGCGGTGATGGGCCTGTCCGGGCTGGTTTGGCCGCTGCAACTGCCGCACGAGGCGACGCCCGAGGCCTGGCTGCTGTATCTCGGCATGGTCACCGCGGCACTGGCGTTGCTCGCGTTCAGCTGGGGCGCGGCGCGCCTGAGTCCGACGGCGTTGACGGTGGCGACGCTGGTCGAGCCGTTGACCGCGGTGCTGCTGGCCGCGGCCTTCCTCGGCGAACGCCTGCATCCGGCGCAGTGGCTGGGCGCAGTGCTCCTCATGGGCGGCATCTGGGGCCTGGGCCGCGACATGACGCATGGAGCAGCGGCATGACAAAGCGCGTCTGGCTGTTCGACCTGGACAACACGCTGCACGACGCTGGCGCCTGGGTCTTCGCGCAGATGAACGACACGATGCGCAACTACGTCGTCGACACGCTGGGCGTCAGCGCCCCCGAGGCCGACGAGCTGCGTGACAGGTACTGGCGCCGCTACGGCTCGACGATGCTGGGCCTGGTGCGCCACCACGACGTCAGCCCCGCGCACTTCCTGCATGAGACGCACCGCTTCCCCGGCCTGGAGCAGAAGGTGACGGGCCACCGCCACGACCTCGCCGCCATCGCCCGGCTGCGCGGGCGCCGCATCGTGCTCACGAACGCGCCGCGCGCCTACGCGATGCGCGTGCTCGGCGCGCTGGGCATCGTCCAGTTGTTCGACGAGGTGCTGTCCATCGAGGACATGCGCATGTTCGGCCACTGGCGTCCCAAGCCCGACACCCGCATGCTGCGCCAGGTGGCCGTGCGCCTGGGCGTGCATCCGTCGCGTTGCGTGCTGGTGGAGGATTCGCTCGACAACGTGCTGGCCGCGCGCCGGGTGGGCATGCAGCCGGTCTGGATGCAGCGCTTCGCCCGCCTCGGCGCCCACGCCGGGCCGCGGGTGCGGCGCTGGACCGTGCATCCGAGCGGCGTCCGCATCGTCCGGACGTTGCGCGCGCTGGGCTGAGCGGCTCGGCGCTTCGCCGTCGGGATCGTCCCCGCGTTGCGACGACGTCAGCCTGCAACATTCAAGACCTGACCCTGTCCAGTCGTTGCGCAACGTCATCGGCGGAGCGCGACCGATTCGGGGCGGCCGGCACCCGCTTGGGGCAAGTCCTGTCCAGCTGCGTGCAAACCCTGGAAAACACCGGTCCGTGCGAGCCTTCACGGAAACTTTGCTTGGTGTTTACCTGCAGGCAGCAGCGCGGCAGTGGTGTGCAAAAATAGGTTCACGCCCTGCTCATCACGGCAGCTGGTTGCCATGCCAGACTTTCCCACCGCCTTTTCTGCCGTTGCCGGTTCCGGCGCTTCGGCGCCTGAGACAACGATGCAATCACCGCAAGCAGGTCGGGACGCCAACGACGAGGAAGCCAGCGTCGATGCCCGTGCCGATGTGAGCACGGAGTCCGCCAACGCGGTCGACGGCGCTGCCCCGGCGCGCAAGCGCCCGAAGCCGGGCGAGCGTCGCGTGCAGATCCTGCAGACGCTGGCCGCCATGCTCGAACAGCCCGGCGCCGACCGCATCACCACTGCCGCGCTGGCCGCCAAGTTGCAGGTCAGCGAGGCTGCGCTGTACCGCCACTTCGCCAGCAAGGCGCAGATGTTCGAAGGGCTGATCGAGTTCATCGAGCAGAGCATCTTCACGCTGATCAACCAGATCACCGAACGCGATGCCGATCCCGCGCTGCAAGCCCGCCGCATCGTCTTCATGCTGCTGCAGTTCGGCGAGAAGAACCCAGGCATGGCCCGCGTGATGGTCGGCGACGCGCTGGTGTTCGAGAACGAGCGCCTGTCCACGCGCATGAACCAGTTCTTCGACAAGATCGAATCGCAGCTGCGCCAGTCACTGCGCGCCGCGGCCGAACAGGCCGGCTCGCAGACGCCCACCGTCGACGCCAATGGCCGCGCCTCGGCGCTGACCGCGCTGGCTGTCGGGCGGCTGCAGCGCTTCACGCGGTCGGGGTTCAAGCGGAGTCCGACCGAGCAGATCGAGATGGCGCTGGGGTTGCTCACCTGAGCGCTTGACCTTGGGCTCGTGGCCGCTGGTTGTTGCCTTTTGCCGGGCGCGAGCAGCGAGCAGCCGGCATTGAACGCACGAAGACGCTCAGCCCTCTTCCCCGATCGCCCGCCGCGTCTCCAACGCCGCCTCCTGCAACCACCCCGTGAAGCTCGCCAGCTCCGCCCGCGGCCGCGCGTTGCTCAGGTCGATCTGCCAGTAGGCCCACGGCGACGTCATGCGGCCCTCGCGGCCGAAGGGCTCGATCAGGTCGCCGCGCTGCAGCGCCTCGTGGATGAGTGGCAAACGCGCGAGAGCGACGCCCTGGCCGGCCAGGGCCGTCTGCACCTGCTGGTGCGTAAAGTTGACGCTGATCCAGCGCCGCGGCTCGAGCTGCGCCAGGTGGCGCTGGTGCAGCCAGTAAGGCCAGCCCAGCACGTCGCTGCTGGGGCGATCGTCGTCCATCTCGATCAGCGTGCAGTTGACCAGGTCCTGCGGCGTCTTCAACGGCGGCGCCGCGCCGCGCTCGATCGCGTCGGCCAGGCTCGCGCCGATCACTGGCGTGCACACCTCGCCGAACATGCGGATCGCGCCGGGCGGCGCGTCCTCGGGACGGCATTGGCGCAGCACGAGGTCATGGTCCGGGTCGTCGAGCTCCACCAGTCGGTCGGTGGCGGAGATGCGGATATCGATCGCCGGCTGGCCCTTTTCGAACGTCGGCAGCCGCGGCAGCAGCCACAGCGACGCGAACGACGGGAACGTCGACAGGCTCACCTGCGCGCGTCCGCGCAGCTGGCGGATCTGGCGCACGGCGCTGTCGATGCGGCCCAGCGCGGGCGCGATAGCGCGCAACAGCAACTGGCCGGCCTGCGTCAGTTCCACGCGGCGCGTGCCGCGCGTGAACAGCGGGGCGCCGAGCTCCTCCTCCAGGCTCTTGATCTGGCGGCTGACGGCCGACTGCGTCACGTGCAACTCCTCCGCCGCGGCGCCGAAACCCGCGCGTCGGGCAACGGCCTCGAAGCTGCGCAGGTGGTCGAGTACCAGGGGCCGCTGGCGACCGAGGTTCATGCCTTGGCGGCCTTCTTGGCGGCTGTCTTCTTCGCAGCGGCCACTTTCACGGCCACCTTCACTGCGGGCACTTTCCTGGCGGGCGCCTTCTTGGCCGCGACCTTCGTCACCGGCGTCTTCGCGGCTGCAGCCTTCTTCTTTTTCGGCGGAGCCTTCGCGCGTGCCGCCACCGCGGCGGCCAGCGCGCGGCGTGCCCACGGCATCATCTCGGCGGGAGACTCCATCGCCTCGTCGGGGGCCGTGTAGTAGCTCATCACGTGCACCTCGTCGTTCTTGCCAGCATAGGTGAACGGCCGGCAGCCGGCCTTCTCGAACAGGGCGCGGTGCGTGTCGTCGACCTTCAGGTACAGGGTGTCCTGGATGATCAGCGCCATGCACAGGTCATCGATGTAGAGCGCATGGCCGCCGAACATGCGGCGCGACGACGTGCGTCCCAGCGGGGACAGCAGCTCCTGGCAGTGGCTCACGAATCCGGCATCGCTCATCCACGCAGTTTAAGGGGCGGATTTGCAGGATGCCGCGGGGCCCCCCACAATCCACGCCATGACCACGCCGCCCTGGAAGTTCTCGCTCGAGCCCGCCCGCGACAAGCCCACGCTGCGCCGCCAGTTGAAGGCCGAGCGGCTCGCGATGACCGACCGCCACCAGCGCTCCGTGCACATGCAGGAGGTGCTCCGGGTGTGGCTGGTGACGCGGCCCGAGACCTCCATCGGCGCGTACTGGCCCATCAAGGGCGAGTTCGACGCGATGCCCGCGCTGTTTCGCTGGACGGAGGGCGAGCCCTACCGCCTGATCGGACTGCCGGTGATCGACCGCGAGACCAAGCAGCTCGACTTCCATGTCTGGTACCCGGGCTGCCCGATGGAAGACGACGCCTATGGCATCCCCAAGCCCAAGGGCACCGACTCGTTCGAGCCAGAGCTGCTGCTGGTGCCCTGCGTCGGCTTCGGCGACAACGGCGTGCGCCTGGGCTACGGCGGCGGGTTCTACGACCGCACGCTGGCGGTGCTCGAGCCGCGCCCGTTCACGGTGGGCATCGGATACGGCCACGGGTACGTGCCCTGGCTGGAGCCCGAGCCCCACGACATGCCGCTCGACGCGATGATCACCGAGGACGGGGTGTTCTGGGAACGCGACTAGTCCCGCGTCACTCGCGCCGCGGCGCGTGAAGCACCCATCGGTCTCGTGGGACCCGTCGACGTAGAGCCGGGACGGTGCCGCCGAGTAGTCGGCCAGGCCGAACGGCCGCCTTCACGACACGAATTGGTGCCATGCGCGCACTGAATTTGTACAAACATCACCCTTTGTCAAGGTTGAACGCACCTTGTCACTGCGCACACGTAACGGTGTGTCTCGCGTGTCGTCGTTTACCCCAGGCCACGTGATTTTTTGCACGCTCGGCAGTTAAGCTACGGTTGTGCAGGAAGGGTTCGGTTCACGCAGAGGAGCCGATTCTGAAAAAAGAAGAGCGAAGCGGAGCAGGATATTCCATGGAAAACACGATCGACCTCAAAGTACCCGGCACGCGCAACCGCGTTCCCGTGCGTACGACCGGTCAATGGCGCAGTCGATTCCTCGGCCTGGCCGGCGCGCGCGAGCTCAAGAAGTCCTGCGGCGTGTGGGTCAAGCGCTGCGGCTCCATCAATACCTTCGGCTTCGACCAGCCGGTCGACGTCGTGTTCCTGAGCGCCGACGGCGTGGTCACCAAGGTCGTCGCCGGCATGAAGCCGTGGCGCATGTCCAGCTGCCCCGAGGCGCGCACCGTCCTCGAACTGCGCGCCGGCCTCGCCAGCCGCCTGCACCTGACCCGCGGCGTCGAGATGGGCCTGCTGGCCTGACGCTTCAGCGACTCGCCGCGCTGCCCGGCGCGGCTCTGCGGCCGCCTGTTCGGCCAACCGACTCCCCCTCTCGCACATTCGGCCGCGCCCGCATGCGCGGCATCGACGCCTGGATGCGTTGCGCCTGCGTCACGCGAGCGTCGGCCAGTGGCGGCCCCAGACCCGCGCCACAGCCGGATGCGATTCGATGCGCTCCAGCAGCGCCGAGAACGCCGGCCGCGACGTCTTCAGGTGCTGCCGGGTGCCCGACCACTTCGACACGACCGCGGCCATCAGGTCCAGCGCGCCCGGCTGGTCGCCGGCGATGAAGCGCCCGTCGGCCACCGGATACAGGTCGGCGAAGATGTCCCAGTGCCGGTGCAGCCGGTCCATCGCGCCCGCGCGCACGGCCGCCCGCGAGGCATCGTCGGTCATCGTCGTGAAGCGTTCGGGGTAGTCGATCACGGTGATGCACGAGTAGCAGTTCGCCGCGATGTAGACGAGCCCGCGCAGCGCGAGGTCGCGTGTGGTCGGGTTGTCGCTGAGCAGGCCAGAGTCGGGAAACGCGAAGCCCAGGTGCATCAGGATCGCGGCGGTCTCGGTGAGCACCGTGCCGTCGGGCAGCAGCAGCGTCGGGATCTGCTTGAGCGGGTTGACGCGCGCCAGTTCCTCGAGCTTCGCGTTGTTCTCCCACGAGGCCGCTTCGACGATGCGGTACGGCGCGCCCGTCAACTCAAGCGCGCACTCGACCGAGGCCGAACCCGAGTTCTTGAATCCGAACAAGGTGTACATGCTGACTCCGCTTCGATGCGCGACAAGGAGCAACGATCTTAGCGGTGCAATCTATCCCGCGATGAGGCTCAGGTCGAACGCGCGTTGAACGAACCACAGCCCGGCGACCGTGGCGATCGCCAGCGACCCGCCGGCGAACGCACCGCGGTAGGTGCGCGTGCCGCGCAGCGACCAGGCCAGCGGCAGCACGACGGCGACGATGCACAGCTGGCCGATCTCGACGCCCACGTTGAAGCCCACCAGGGGCCCCACCAGAGCGCCCTTGGCGAGACCAGCGTCCTTCAACGCGGATGCGAAGCCGAAGCCGTGAACCAGGCCGAACACGAAGGTCAACTTCCAGCGCGCCTCGCTGATCAACGGCCAGATGTTGTTCAGCGCGGCCAGCACGACGCTCGCCGCGATGATGGACTCCACCCAGCGCGACGGCGGGTTGACGATGTCGAGTACCGACAGCGCCAGCGTGATCGAGTGCGCCACGGTGAACGCCGTGACGACCTTGAGCACGTTGGTCAGCGCGAGCCTGAGGTTGTCCGACGGGATCCAGCGCGTGCGCGTGACGCCCGTGCGCGGGTCGGTCAGCGCGCTGCGGATCCACACCGCCGGCAGCAGCAGCGACAGCAGGAACAGGATGTGGTCGTAGCCGATCAGGATGTGATGCACACCTTCTCGCACGAAGCCGAAGAATGCCGACGTCGCGGAGTCGTCCGCCGCGACGGTGTCGACGTCGACCGGCGCACCCGTCGCGGGCACCGCCAGCGTGGCGGGTGCCGGCGTCTGGTCCAATGTGGCGACCGCACTCGAAGCAGCGACCGGCGGCAGTGGCAGCGGCGTCAGCTTGAAGCGATGCCAGCCGTTGCCGGGGCTCAGCACGGCCAGCTGCGGAGCGGCTGCCTCTGACGCGGCATCCGCGCGCGAGACACGTGCGATGCCGCGGTGCGTCGGATCGGTACTGGCGAACAACTCGTACTCGACGCTCAACTGCTGCACCGGCGCCGCGCAATGCCACTGCGTGCGCAACACGGCATAGGTGCCGTCGCTGTGCTCGGTCAGCGCGGGCGCGTTGGCGTCGGTCACGGGCGTACCCGCCGCCGCCGGCGTGCAGCGCGCGCCGTCGGCGCTGAGGCGGATGTCGGTGCGCGCCAGCGCGGCGATGTCGGCCCAGCGCGTGCGCACCTCCTTCCAGCTGAGCTGGTCGTCGGCGTTGGTGTCGAGGTCGAGATCGCGGTCGAGGTCGCGCAGCGCGATGTCGATGCGGGCGTCGACGTCGGCGCCTGCGACGTGCAACGTGACGTAGGCGTCGCTGGCCTTGTGCGCGTGGGCGAGCGACGGCGTGAGCGCGGCGGCAAATGCCAGGGCGAGGGCGATGCGTTTCATGGCTCGCTCCGGGAGACGGCTGGGGTATCGGGGAACGGCGACGGAACGAAGGGGGACGCGGCAGTGCCGACTACCGCGAGTCGCACGTCGCGTCCGCCAGTCTCGCGCAGGAACTGCCACAACGGCTCGGCGGCGGCGTCGCGGCCTGCGGCGTGCGCAGCCTGCGCGAGCACGACTTCGTCGGCCGGCTCATGCTGCACGCTCCAATTGGACCTGGCCAGCACGAGTGCGGCGCGGGTGTCGCCGCGCAGGGCGAGCTCGTAGCGCGACTGCTCGCGGCCGTGGCTCTTGTCGCCGCGCAGCAGCGCCGCGTCGTAGCGATCACCCAGCATCGTCGCGGCATCCTTGGTCAGCGCGGCGTTGCGGCCGTGCAGTTGCTTGTAGGCGAGGGCGACGCGCAACAGTACCGGATCGGCCGCCTCGCTGCCCTTGAGCAGCGCGACGACCTCGGCGGGGCGGTGTTGGTCGAGCAGCCAGTCCGCGTACGCGCACTGCGTGTAGACATCGGCGTTGGCTTTCAGCGCGGCGGCGAACAAGGCGCCAGCGGCTGGATCGCCACGGCGTTGCGCGAGCTCGGCGCGTATCAGGTTGAGCCAGCCCGGCGCGGGGCTGCCTGCCACGGTGGCGGCGCTGCTCGCGTCGGGCGCGCCCGCGAGACGCCCGAGCGTCGCGGCCGCGGTGTCGGCGTGGCCCTGCAGGCTGGCGAGCTCGGCGACGCAGGCCAGCGCGTTCAGGCGAACGCCCGAGCCGAGTGGGTAGTAGTCGACGCCGGCCAGTCGCTTGCAGCCGGCCTCGGCCTCGGCGAAGTGGCCCAGCACCTGTTGCACGCCGGCTCGGGTCAGTTCTGCCTGCGCGCGTACCGGCAGCGACACGGCGGGCAGCGCGAGCACGGCGTCGAGTTCCACCAGCGCGGGCTTGAACTCGTGCTGGCTCTGCAGCACCGTGGCGCGCACCAGGCGTACCTCGGGGGGCGCATCGGCCCGTGTCCACCACGGCGCGAGCGCGGCCTGCGCGACGCCCAGTTCGCGCGGGTCGCCGCGCAGGCGGCCACGCGCGAGGGCGTCGTGGGCGGCCTGCAGCGCCAGGCCCAGTTCGTCGGGATGCTGTTGCAGCGCCGTGCGCTGCGCGCGTTCGGCGGCGCGGGCGGCGCGGCGTTGCGCGGCGTCGCCCACATGGGTCGGCAGGTGTTCGACGAGGGCGTCGTCCTGCTTCGGGAATTGAAGGGCCGATTCCTCGGCCGCGAAAGAGGGCGCCACCGCGCCGAGGAGCCACGCCAGCGCGAGCCTGGCCGCGCCGGCCCGCCACGCTTTCGCATGCGTGGCGAACCGGGCGGGGGCACACGCCACCTTGATCGTCCTCGGAGCCGGGGCGCGGATCATCATGGCGTGATGATCGGGTCTTCGGTTTCGCTGCTCGGCAACGTCGGAACGAGGTCCAGCGTCAGCGGCTCGGTGGTGTCGCTCTGAGCCAGGCCGAAGGCGAAGGCCTCGAGCGTCATGTCGTTGACGGCGGCCGATGCGGGCACCTGGGTCACCACGGCGGGCGGCGGCGCAGGCGTCGGCGTCGGCGAGTCGCCGTCGCCACCGCATGCGGCGAGGAACAGGCTGGCCAGCGTGGCGATGCCGGCCAATGTCGCCGTGCGCACGATGCGTGATCCGCCTTCCGGCGGTGGGCAAGTGGAGTGAGTCATGGGTGTGCCTCGCTTACTTGGAGCCGTTGCCGCGGCGGGCAGCGGCGGGCGCGTCAATCGCGACTGCCGCGGCGCGCGCGCCGGTGCCCGGGATCGGGGTGTTCAGGTACGGGAAGCCCGACAGGAATGGTTGCGCGGCCTGGTCGACGGTGTCGTTCAGGTTGAACGCTGCGGCGCCCAGGGGCACTGCTGACGGGTTGCACGCGGTGCCGAAGCCGAGCGCGTCGCTGGTGCCGTTGGCCATGCACAGGCCCCCCATCGCCGCGATCAACGTGATGTCGACGACGTCGTCCTTGGGGCGACGGCCGTTCGGGTAGCCGGCGTTGTCCGTGCCGCCGGCCAGGATGTTGCCGACGACGCCCAGGCGGTTCTGCGACGCGAACGGCACGGCCGCGATGGCTGTGTTCAGGCGCAGCATCTCCGACGGCGTGACGGTCGCGAGCTGGTTGACGCCGTGGATGCCGGTCAGGAACGTGGTGACGAGATCAGTGCGCGGGAGGTTGGTCGGTGCGATGCCCGGTGCGCCCAGGTAGGTCTCGAGCAGCTTGGGGTACGACGGGTTGGTGACGTAGGTCGCGAACTGCGTGTCGGCGCTCGGCTTGGAGCTGTTGAACAGGTCCTTGTCCTTCATGCCGATCACGAGCTCGTTGACCAGCGGCATGCCCAGGCGCGAGACCTGCGTCCACGCGCCGCCGTTGCGGTCGGTGGTCTGGTAGCCGGACTTGGGCGTCGGGTCGAGCACGCGCGTCTGGCGCAGCGAAGCCGTGGTCCAGCCACCGATCACCGGGGCCGCGGTGGTGGCGCCGAGACATGATGCCGGCACTTCGAGCTCCAGCGCAGTGACGTTCTTGTAGTACAGCGTGCCATGCGGCGTCGCGTTGTAGTCGGCGGCGTTGGTGATCACCGAGACGGGCGCGTCGACCATGTCGAACACGACGCCCAGGTTCACCGCGAACGGATCCTGGCGTGCGCCGACAAAGACCTTGCCGGGCGTCGCGCAGCCGGGGATCGTGATCGGGTAGACGTGCGCGGCCGCGTACGCCGGATAGTCGGCGATCGTCTTCTCGCCGATGTTGTCGGTCGGCTTGGCGAACGTGGCCGAGCCGGTGGTCGCGTTGACGATCGCCGTCGAGGTGCCCTTGCGGCGGTCGCCGGTGACCATCGTCAGCGTGTAGGTCTCATTGACCTGCAGGTGCGGGTCGTTGGCGACGCTGACGGCGCCGGTCTGCATCGGTGCGACGTCCACGGTCGAGGTGCCGACCGTCACGGTGCGCGCCGTGAAGTTGTTCTGGAAGCGGAACTGGAACGTCAGGTGTTCCTTGGCGTCGCCGACGTTGTCGATGTGGATCTCATACAGCGCGTTGGCGTCCATCGCGTGGTAGTTGGGGCCGTCGAAACCGTCTTGCAGCGGCTGGTAGTTGGCCACCAG
This sequence comes from Burkholderiaceae bacterium, assembly GCA_039920745.1. GTDB lineage: Bacteria > Pseudomonadota > Gammaproteobacteria > Burkholderiales > Burkholderiaceae_C > Scleromatobacter. Next base: position 22,433 of record JBDSDD010000045.1, read on the forward strand.
GGTGACGAAGCCGCTGCGGCCCGTCTCGTAGCTGTTGAACATGTAGAAGTCGGACGCGTCGACCTTCGGCGACGTCGTGATGAACGGCGCCTCGCGATGGCTGGATGCGAAGGCACTGCCCGCGATGGTGAGCAGGGCGGCTGCCACGATGGGGGCGGCGCGGAACAGAGGGGGTCGGTCAAGTCGCATGTCGTTTCTCCTGGTGCTTGTGATGAGTGCCGTGTCGCGTAGCACGGATGTCGAGAAGCGGAAGCGACGTCGAAACCTTGTGCTGGCAGGTTCGTTACGTTGCGTGAACTGCTTTCGGATGCAAATGCTTCGTTAACCGCTTGCGTCACGCTGACATACATCCGTTGGGGCCGCGCCAACGTAGGGGCCGGTCGGTTCGAGTGCGCGACGACGTCGTGCGTGATCTATTGGGCAGGTCGGCCCGATTGCGGCCGAGTTGGCTCAGCGCAGGCGAGGGGCCGTCGATAGGAGCGGTATCGAACTTGTTCTTCGCACGAAGGATCGACCTTGAACCAGCAGCGCTTCCCGGCCTCGATCCACTCCGCGCGCATCGCCGCGCTGCTGTCGTGTCTGGCCGCGGCCGCGCTGAGCGCCTGCGGTGGCGGCTCCGAACAGGCGTCGGCGCAAGCCACGGTCGAGTCGACGACGATTGCCGCGCCGGCCACCACCGGTTTCGCAGGTGTCTTGGCGACGCCGACCTTCCACATGGCCCCGGCCCCGCTCGAGGAGCCATCGGACGCCGCCGTCGCCAGTGCGACGCCGTACCGTTTCCAGATCGACGCCTCGCTGGCCGACCTGTCGACCACGCGCCTGACCCCGGATGTGCTGGCCCAGCACATCGCGACGTTGCACCAGCGTGCCCGCGTCGAATCGACGACCGGCACCCAGCCCGCCGCCACGGCCATCACTGCCGCCGTCTACACACCCGCGCAGATCCGCGCGGCCTATGGGCTGCCGGTGCTGCCGGCCTTGGGGGCCACGCTGTCGGCCACGGATGCGGCGGCGTTCGGCGCAGGCCAGACCATCTACATCGTCGACGCCTTCGACCACCCGAATGCGTTCGCGGACCTCGACAAGTTCAACACCAAGTTCGGCTTGCCCGGCTGCACCGGCGTCGCGCTGACCGCGACGTCGGCGCTGCCGCTGTCCAAGGCCGGCTCGACCTGCACGTTCTCGGTGGCCTATACCGACAGCAGGGCCGCGCTCAACAGTGCTGCCCCGGCCTACAACTCGGGCTGGATTGCCGAGATCGCGCTCGACGTGCAATGGGCGCACGCGATCGCGCCGCTCGCGCGCATCGTGCTGATCGAGGTGTCGGATGCCAACACCAACACCCTGCTGGGCGGCGTCGCGCTGGCCAACAAGATGGGCGCGGGCGTCGTGTCGATGAGCTTCGGCGCCAGCGAAGGCAACTGGGTCAAGTCCAGCGACGCGTCGTTCGGCAGCGCCGGCATGACGTATGTGGCGGCGGCTGGCGACGGCGGTGCGCAGGCGCTGTGGCCGGCCGTGTCGTCCAAGGTGCTGGCCGTCGGGGGCACCAGCCTGCAATGGAGTGGCACGGGCACGCGGCGCGAGGTGGCCTGGTCGAGCTCGGGCGGTGGCGTCAGCGCGTACGAGGCGCTGCCGACCTGGCAGGCGGACACCCTCGTCCCGGGTGCGGGCGCCGCGAAGATGCGCACCGTCTGCGACGTCGCGTTCAACGCCAACCCGAACACCGGCCAATACGTGGCGCTCACCGAGAAGGGCTCGACCACGACGACCTGGTATGCGTACGGCGGCACCAGCATCGGCGCGCCGCAGTGGGCCGGCCTGGTGGCCGTGGCCAACGCGCGCCGCGTGGCGGCCTCGAAGGCGCTGCTGGGCGATTTCCACGCGACGCTCTACAAGACGATCGCGGGCTCGGGCGGCATCCATGCGGGGGACTTCGCCGACATCGTCGAGGGCAACGACGGCTCGTGCGCCACGTGCGACGCGGCCCCCGGTTTCGACACGGTCACCGGCTGGGGCACGCCCAACGCCTCCGCGCTGCTCAACACGTTGGTCACCGATTCGACGTCGGCGGGCACCGCGACGCCGACGCCGACCGCCGGCTCGCCAGTCGTCCCTGGCGGCACGTTCTCCGCGCAGACGGGCACGGCGTTCTCGCAGTCGCTGGGCATCAGCGCACCGTCCGGCGTCACCCCCTCCTACGCGCTGAGCGGTGGGCCGAGCGGGCTCACGGTCAACGTGTCGGGCGTCGTCAACTGGGCGGCGCCGGTGGCCGGCAGCTACTCGTTCACGGCGACGGCCAGCACCAGCGCGGGCAAGTCGGCCAGCGGCAGGTATTCGTTGAGCGTCGTCGCGGTCAACCATGCGCCGACGCTGGCCTCGGGGACGATCACGGGCAAGGCCGGCTGGTCGTTGACGACCCTGCTGCCGGGAAAGGACGCTGACGGCGACGCGATGACCTACGCGATGACGGGCGCGCCGACCGGCCTGACCCTCAGCAAGGCGGGCGTGCTGGCGTGGTCCAAGGCCGTCAAGGGCAGGTATTCGCTCAAGGTCACGGTCAAGGACGCGCACGGGCTGTCCAGCACGCCGGCGACCGTCACCGTCGTCGTCAACGCGTGAGGGTCAGCCGCCCAGCAGCGCGGCGCCCAGCGCCTCGGCCACTTCGATGCCGTCCACGCCGGCCGACATGATGCCGCCGGCGTAACCCGCGCCTTCGCCGGCCGGGAACAGGCCGCGCACGTTCAGGCTCTGGTAGTCCTTGCCGCGCGGGATGCGCAGCGGCGACGAGGTGCGAGTCTCGACGCCGGTGAGCACCGCGTCGGCCTGCGAGAAACCCTTGATCTGGCGCTCGAACGCCGGCAGCGCCTCGCGGATCGCGTCGAGTGCGTACTCGGGCAGGCTGCCGCGGCCCTTTTCCTGCAGGTCGGTCAGGTGCACGCCCGGCTTGTACGACGGCTGCACGCTGCCGAGCGCCGAAGAGCGCTGGCGCTTGACGAAGTCGCCCACCAGCGCGCCCGGCGCCCTGTAGCCGCCGCCGCCCAGCTCGTAGGCGCGCGACTCCCACAAGCGCTGGAACACGATGCCGTCGAGCGGGTTGACGACGCCGCCCGACTTGCCGTCCTGGCGATAGTCTTCGGGCGTGAGGCCCACGACGATGCCGGCGTTGGCGTTGCGCTCGTTGCGCGAGTACTGGCTCATGCCGTTGGTGACGACGCGATTTTCTTCAGACGTCGCGGCCACCACCGTGCCGCCTGGGCACATGCAGAAGCTGTAGACCGAGCGGCCGTTGCTCGCGTGGTGCACCAGCTTGTAGTCGGCCGCGCCCAGGATCTCGTTGCCGGCGTTGGGGCCGAAGCGCGCACTGTCGATCAGGCCTTGCGGATGCTCGATGCGGTAGCCGATCGAGAAGGGCTTGGCGTCCATGCGAACGCCGCGTTCGTGCAACATCGCGAAGGTGTCGCGCGCGCTGTGGCCCAGCGCCAGCACGACGTGGTCGCTGCGCAGTTCCTCGCCGGACGCGAGGGTCAGGCCGCGGACCTGCCGGGTTTGTCCATGACTGTCGCCCTTGCCCTCGATGAGGATGTCGACGACGCGCTGCTCGAAACGGATCTCGCCGCCAAGGGCGACGATGTCGGCGCGCATCTTCTCGACCACGCCGACGAGGCGGAAGGTGCCGATGTGCGGCTTGGCCACGTAGAGGATCTCGTCGGGTGCGCCGGCCTTGACGAATTCGGCCAGCACCTTGCGCGTGAGGTGGCGCGGATCGCTGATCTGGCTCCACAGCTTGCCGTCCGAGAACGTGCCGGCGCCGCCCTCGCCGAACTGCACGTTCGACTCCGGATCGAGCTTGCCCTGGCGCCACAGGCCCCAGGTGTCCTTGGTGCGCTCGCGCACTTCCTTGCCACGTTCGAGCACGATCGGGCGCAGCCCCATCTGCGCCAGGATCAGCGCCGCGAAGATACCGCACGGGCCGAAGCCGACGACGATCGGGCGTTTCGCAGCGTCGAAGAAGCCGCTGGGGGCATGTCCGACGAACTTGTAGTTGGTGTCGGGCGTGACGCGCACGTGCGCGTCGCCCGCGAAGCGCGCGAGCACGGCCGATTCGTCGACGGCAAGGGTGCAGTCGACGGTGTAGATCAGCACGATGGCCGTCTTCTTGCGCGCGTCGTAGCTGCGCTTGAAGACGGAGAACGACGTCAGCTCCGCATCACGCACGCCCAGGCGCGCCAGGATCGCCGGACGCAGGGCATCCTCGGCATGATCGAGCGGCAGGCGCAGTTCGGTGATTCGAAGCATGGTGCAGTGTCTCAGCGTGCGGCCGGAGCCGAGGGCTGGAACGCAATGCGGCGCGTTTCGGCAGGACGAACAAAGGAGCCCGAAGGCTCCTGGTCACGACGCTGCAGCGATGTCGGCAAGTGCATTCGGGCGAAAGCCGCGAATGCCAAAATTGAACCGACCAAGGATGGCTGGCCCGAATTCAGCCTTGGCGACTGAAACGGGTTCAGCCCTTCGGGCTGGCCCGAATTCAGCCTTGGCGACTGAAACGGGTTCAGCCCTTCGGGCTGGCCCGATCAGCCCTGGCGAGCGCGCTTGCCCGGGTTCTTCTTGCTGCGGGTGTGGGCGCCGCGCTCGAGGCTGCGCTTCTGGCCCTTGCCGGTGGTGGCGGTGGTGCCGATCGGCAGCGCCGGACGCGGGGTAGCCTTGCGGTCGGCTTCGGTAACGATCTTGTTGCCCATGATTGGATCCGGTCTCTAAAGCTGTAAGGGGTCGAACCCAGCATTATCCACGAACCGGGCAAAAAATGCACCTTTGCGAATCGAGGGTGGGTATCGGACGGGCCTGTCCGGACTCTCAGGAGCCCGAAGATCCACCCGCGAATGCGCCGTTGGCGAGGCGCTTTGTAAAGATCGATTACGCTCGTCAGCGTCAACGACATGTGCACGCAGGCCGTTCTAATGGCAAGCTCGCGCTTCAGCATCCCGACAGGTGGCTGCAGCAAGCGCCTCTCCCTCCCGAGCCGACATTGAAGGAACCCACATCATGAAGAAGATCCACTTCCAGCTCGCCGCCGTCGCCCTCGTGGCCCTCGCCGGCAGCGCTGCCCAGGCCCAGGTGTCCGTCGGCGCCAGCATCAACGTCAACGTGCCGGGCGTCTATGGGCGCGTCGACATCGGCGGCCCGCAAGTCGGCGTCGCTTACGTGGCCCCGCCCGTGGTCTACGCGCAGCCGATGATCATCGCCCCGTCGCCGATCGCCGTGCAGCAGCGTCCGATCTACCTGTACGTGCCGGAAGTGCACCAGCGCGATTGGGCGCACCACTGCGCGGCGTACGGCGCCTGCGGCCAGCCGGTGTACTTCGTGCGCGAGCAGTGGGTGCACGACCGGTATGTGCAGCACTATCCGCATGACCATCGCTTCGATCACGAAGAGCGCGAGCACGAGCGCGAGCATGGGCATGGCCGTGGTCACGACAAGGATCACGACAAGCACGACAAGCACGAAGAAGGCCACGGCCACGGCCACGACGACTGACCTGGCCTGCGGCAGGGCGTAGCCTGCCGCTTGGCCTTGGCCATCCAGAGGTGCGGCCGGCGCCTCAGCGCCTGGCCGCAGGAAACGAGCGAAAACGCGTCACGGCCGTGGTGCGATCCGACACCGCCACCGTGCCGTCCGCCAAGCTGCGCTGCGTGCCGCGATCGACGATCGGCAAGTGGTGCGCCAGCGCGTTACCCGAGCGACGCAAGGCCTGCACAGCGTCCCAGGTGCCGGCCTTGCTCCAGCCGGGTGCGGCCAACTGCATGTCCCAGAGTCCGACGCCGGCACCCAGTGCGCGCACCTCGCGCAGGTGGTCGACCACGTTCGGGCCGACGCCACCTGAGCCCCAGGCGTCGACCCAGGTCGGCATGCCCATCGCGATCTGGTCGCGCCGGTAACCGGCCTTCAGTCCAAAGTCCAGCTGCCAGCTGTAGCGAAACAGCGTGGCACCGCCCTCGCAGACGGGCTTGCCTTCGGGCGTGAACGTGGCTTTGCTGCCTTCGTACAGGTCTTCGTAGCCCATCGAATGGATGGTCGCCACGTCGCCCACCCAGTCGCTCCACCAGCGCATGTTGGGCGCGTTGTCGCACGGGCTGTGGAAGCTGTCGACGGTCAGGATCTTGCCCTTGGCCTTGAGTGCTGCCGCAAGCTGGTGGACGAAGGCAGCGTAGGCGGGGCGGTCGGCGCTGAAATCTCCTTCGCCTTCCAGGTCGAGGTCGACGCCGTCGAGATCCCACTTGGCGACGGCGGCCACCAGGGCGGCGCTGAACTCGTCCGGATGATCGACAAACGCGCGCCGGGCGAGCTGCCAGTCCCAGCGGTTGACCACCTGCGAGTTGTTGTACACGGTCAGCAGCGGCTGCACGCCATGGCTGCGCGCCCAGTGCTGCAACTGCTTGACGCTGGCGGCCGTGACCGGCTTGCCGGTGGCGTCCACCGGCGCGAAGACCAGGCCCTTGCCGTCGACGCTGGGGTTCCAGAACTGCAAGCCCAGGCGCGTCATGGACTGGCCGATGGCCGGCGTCGCGGCCAGCGCCTTCATCGAGGCCTCGATGCCGTAGGCCGGCACCCATCCCATCACTTGTGGGCTGTTGCCGCCGGGTTGTGCTTGGACGCTGGCCGCGGCCAGGCTGGCAACGATCGCCAGCGGAGCGGAGCACCGGACGAAGGACACGAACATCGACGTTTCCATTGTTTTGATTGCACCAACGCGGGGCGCAGCGTAGCAGATGTAAGACACCAGCAAGAATCGGGCTCAGTTATAAGGGTTTTCCATCCAGGGTTTTCCAACGTCTTGTTGCGCAACAGCGGCTTGCTGGCCACAAGTCACGAATACCCGGCGAAATGTCCGGGCACGCGCTGGTCGTGGAAGATGGCGCGATGAACCGACCCGCCGCCCACCCATGACCGCGCCCCGCCTGCTGAACCTGGCGCTGCAGGGCGGCGGGGCGCATGGCGCCTTCACCTGGGGTGTGCTCGACGCCCTGCTCGAAGACGGCCGGATCGGCATCGACGGGCTTAGCGGCACCAGCGCCGGGGCGATGAACGCGGTCGTGCTGGCGCAGGGCTGGATGACCGGCGGCCGCGACGGTGCGCGCGCTGCTCTGCGCCGGTTCTGGACGGCACTGGGCGAGTCGATGCCGCTGGACATTACCCGCAAGGATGCCGACGGCGGCGTGCGCCTGGCCCCGGCGGTCAAGCTGTGGATGGCCTGGGCGCACTACGTGACTCCGGCGCAGTTCAACCCGCTGGACGTCAATCCGCTGCGCGAACTGCTGGCCGAGCAAGTGGACTTCGAGCGCTTGCGGCGCGATTGCCCCTTTCGCCTGTTCGTCGCCGCGACGCACGCCGATTCGGGCCGGTTGCGGTTGTTCGGTGCATCCGACCTGAGCGTCGACGCCGTGTTGGCCTCGGGCTGCCTGCCCACGGTGTTCCACGCGCCGCGCATCGACGGCCAGACCTGGTGGGACGGCGGCTACGCGGCCAATCCGGCGGTGTTCCCGCTGCTGCAGGACGCGCGGTCGCGCGACACCTTGCTGGTGCTGCTCTCACCGTTGGAGTGGCCGCCGACGCAACCTACCGACACCGCGCGCGAGCTGCACGCGCGTGTCGCCGAGATCGCATTCACCGCGGCGTTCCGGCGCGAGATGCAGGCCCTCGTGCGTGAGCGCGCTCAGCGCGAGCGACGCCCATGGCATCGTTGGCTGCCACGCGCCTGGACCGGCGCAGCGGCCGAGGCACGCTTCCACCTGATCGAGGCCGGCCCCGAGCTGGAGCACCTGGCCGGCGAAACCCGCCTGGCGGTCAACGCCAAGTTCTTCGAGACGCTGCACCACCTCGGCCGCGCGAACGCGGGCCGCTGGCTGGCGCAGCATTTCGACGCGCTGGGCCGACGCGACAGCGTCGACCTCGCAGCGAAGTTCGCTTAGCGACGCACTGAGCGGAGAAGCTCAGCGACGCAGCGCCTGGAACGCGCTCAACGCCTCGTTGAGCAGGTTGCCCTGCGGCACCGCGCCGGCCGGCGTCACCGAGTCCACCGCGTGTGGCAGCAGGCCGGCGAGCTGGTTGGCGACGTCCTGCGGCGACAGCCCCAGCTTGGCCGCGACGGCCGCGATGTGCGGCTCGCCCAGTACCGACTGCAGCTGGTCCGGCGTGATCGCCAGGTTCTGGCCGGTGCCCACCCAAGACGACACGACGTGGCCCAGGCCCTGTTGCTCGAACTGGCTGATCAGGCCTTGCAGGCCGCCGCCCTGGGTCAACAGCGATGAGACCACGTCCATCAGGCCCGGATGGACCTGGCCTGGCGCAACGCTGCCCGCCAGCGCGCCCGAAACTTGTCCGACGATCGAATCCAGCAATCCCATGGCTCACTCCTGACGTTGATCCGCTTCACGACCGGAGCGGTTGAGTCCAATGTAGCGCGCGGCTTGGGGCTTGCGTGTGACTTTTGGTCCCGCAGCGCCAGAGAACCCGACTGTTCGGTGCTCGGTCACGGCGATGTTGTCGAGCAGGAACAGCCGCGAGCAATCCTGCCGCGACGAACTGGTGGGTTTGCGGGCCTTTTTTCCGGTGGAACTTCGCGCCTCATCGCGCTCCAATGGAGGCTCGATATCAGCCGATATCGCGGATCGCCATTGCCTCGAGGCACACGCCCATGAACGCCCTCCAGAAACTCCTCAAGCGTACCCGCGCGAACTCCCGCGTCCCCGTCGCCGTGTTGTCGATGCTGCTGGTGATCGCGGGTTTCCTGCTGCTGTCGCAGGAGGCCGCGCGCGAGACGAATGCGCGCAAGAGCGCCGAGATGCTGGAGTTCGAGAAGGCGCCCGACGCGTGGCTGGCCAACCAGCGCAACGTGTCCGAGCTCATCAAGGCGACCGACGCCGGCCAGGTGGCCACGGTCGCGTTGGCCAACGGCCATCCTGGCCTGGTGCTCTACACGCTCAAGAGCGGAGCGAAAGCCAGCGTCTCGGTGCCTGGCTGCACCGTCATCGGCTGCGCCGGCACCGCGCTGGACAAGCTCGCCGAGCGCAGCGCCGCGCAAGGCTTCGCGCTGGTCGGCGTGGACGTCGATCCGCGCACCAAGAGCCAGCACCTGCTCGACCTGGCGGGCACCATCGTGTCGCCGCTGATCATCATCGCGACCATGGGCATCGGCTTTTTCGTGCTGATGCGCCTGCAGACGGGCGTGGGCGGTGCGGCGTCGACGCTGTCGGAGCGTCCGCAGATCAAGTTCGACGACGCCATCGGCAACGCCGAGGCCAAGGCCGCGCTCAACCGCGTCAAGGCGTTCATGCACGATCCGTCGGCATACGTGAAGCTGGGCGCCGCGGCGCCGCGCGGCGTGCTGCTCGTCGGCCCGCCCGGCACTGGCAAGACGCTGCTCGCCAAAGCGCTGGCTGGCGAGAGCAAGGCCAACTTCATTGCCGTCGACGGCTCGTACTTCACGGCCACGTATTACGGCGCGGGCGTCGCCAAGGTCAAGGCGCTGTTCAAGCTGGCGCGCAACAACGCGCCCTGCGTGCTGTTCATCGACGAAGTGGACGGCATCGGCAAGCGCTCGCGCGGGGCCGAAGGCGGCGGCGCGGAGTCGGAGATGAACCGCATCATCAACCGCGTGCTGGTCGAGATGGACGGCTTCGAGGCGATGGACAACGTCGTCGTCGTGGCCGCCACCAACCACGAGAACAACATCGACGAGGCGATGCGCCGCCCGGGCCGCTTCGACATGCTGGTGCGCCTGGCCAAGCCCACGCTGCCCGAGCGCGCGAAGCTGTTCGACCTCTACCTGGGCAAGGTCACCGCGGATGGCACGGCCGACACCGCGTCGCTGGCACGCATGACGCCCGGCCTGACGCCAGCCGACATCGCCAACATCGTCAACAAGGCGGCCTCCAGTGCCGCCGAGGCTGGCGCCGCCACGGTGTCCTCCAACCACGTGCTGCGCGCGATCGAGACGCAGTTGCTGGGTGGCGAGATCTCGCCCGTGAAGGACCTGCTGACCGAAGGCACCCGCGTGCGCCTGGCCTACCACGAGGCCGGCCACGCGATGGTCGGCCACTGGACCGGCGCGGGCCTGGTCGAACGCGTCACCATCGAGCCGCGCGGCCAGGCGCTGGGCGTGACCTACATGACGCGCGGTACTGAAGATCCGCTCTACAAGCAGAACGAACTGGTGAGCCGCCTTGCGATGATGCTGGGCGGCCGCGAGGCCGAGTTGCTGGTGCTCGACAGCGTGTCCAGCGGCGCGTCCGACGACCTCAAGCGTGCGTCGGAACTGGCCATCGAGATGGTCGGCTCGCTTGGCTTCTCGGAGTCCTTCGGCCTGCTCAGCGTCGGGGGCATTCCCAAGGAATTGCTGGGCCCGGACATCCAGGCCGCGGTGCTCAAGGAAGCCCGCACGCTGCTCGAACAGGCGCAGGCCACCTGCCGCATGCTGCTCAAGGCCCAGCGCGCGCGCCTGGACGCAATGGCGCAGGCGCTGCTCTCGAGCGAAGTGCTGCAGGGCGACGAGCTCAAGGAGATGCTGGGCGAGGTCGCCCGCGAACCCGCGCCCGTGGCCGAGGCGATTGGCCACGACCAGGCGCTGGCGCTGGCGTTCAACCGACGCGCCTGACGGGCGGCCGGGCCGGCGGCTTCGGGGCCGGCCTGGGCGCGGGATGCGCCCGCAACGCTGGTGCCATCGCGCGCTTGAGGCCGCAGGACCAGCGCCGCACGACCAGCGTCAGGAATCGACCGTCGTAGTCGGCCTGGCAGAAGTCGACGTCGTCGGCCAGCTTGCGGGCCACGGTGGCCGTCGTGTTGCCGTAGGAGCAGGTCATCCAGTAGCCGCCCGCGCGACGTGGCAGGTCCCAGCCGTCGTGCAGGCCGGCCGCGCCCTTGTATTCGACGGTCGGAACAATCAGGCTCGTCTCGGCTGGCGGCCCGGGATAGAACGCGACGCGCACGAACGGGTAGTTGCCTTGCTGGTTCAGTGGCGTCCAGCCGGCGATCACCTCGGACACATTCTGCTGCACCGCCAACTGCGCGGGACAGGCGTCGGCCAGCTGCGTGGGCGACGGCGTCGAAGCGGCGGAGGCCGGCACCGCGGCCGCGACGGGATGCGGGAGCGCCACGGGCGTGGCCGCGTGAGCGAGCGGGCCGACCGCCAGTGCGGCGGCGAGGGCGAGCGAGGAGCAGGGAGCGGCGGCGTTGCGCATGCGGGTCGACGGCGCGGCGGCCGCGGGTGGATGTCCCCGGAGTCTAGGGCTTGTTTCACGCTCGGACGCTGCCGACCCGATCGACTCGACACGCAGGGGCGCTACCATTGGCGCTCGGCTTTCCGGTCGCGCTGTGCGCCAACCCGGAACGCCGCCTTCCACGGCTCCCCGCCTCCGGCCGATGAAACTCGACGACGACGACTATCCTCCCGAGAAGCTCGCGGCGCTGCGCACCGTGCGCAAGCTCGTCGAATTCTGGAACATCAGTGCCCAGGAACTGCGCGAGCCGCTGCCTGCGGCGCCTCCTGCGCCGCAGCGCATGCAGGCGATCCGCTATCGGCACCCGGTCAGCGGCGAGACCTGGGACGGCCAGGGCGAGCATCCGGCCTGGCTGCGCGAGGCCTTGCTCAAGCAGGGCTACACGGTCGACGAACTCAAGCGAGCGGTCACGCAGTCCAGCGGCGACGCCACGGCCTGATCACATCGCCGGCGGCTCGCCGTTGGCCAGCCATGCGGCCACCACCAGCGCGGCGAGCAGCACGACAGCCTCCACGCGCAGCACGCGTGCGAAGCGCGGCCACGCCAGCGGCAGCGCCGGCAGCACGGCGAAGCGACTGAAGCCGCCGAGCGCGATGGCCACGCCCACCAGCGCCAACTTGGCGTCCAGCACGAGGCCCCAGGCCGACGTCGCCAGCGGCGCCGCCGATCCGCCGAGGCCGTGCCACCCGCTCGCGCCGCCGGTCAGCACGACCACTGCCAGCGCCGCGGTGGCCAGCGTCGAGAGCCGCCCCGCGACACGCGCGGCGTCGCCCGCATGCACGTCGCCCCGCAGCACGCAAAGCACCGTCGCGACCACGCCGCCCGCCCACAGCGCGGTGGCCAGCAGGTGCGCGCCCATCACCAGCGTGAGCACGCCGAAGCCGTTGGCCCCCGCGTGGCCCGCGCTCGCGTGCGCGCCGGCCACGATCGTCGCGGCGACCGCCAACGCGCGCAGCGGCGGGGCGCGGCGCTGGTGGGTCGCGACGAGCGCCAGCGACACGGCCAACGCCGCCGTCGCGACGGCCCATGCGCGCCCGAACAGGGTGTCCGCGACGATGCCGCCAACCGACGCCAACGCGTCCAGCGGCGGCGAGTCCGTCATCGTGATCGCCTCCACGGCCATCCACGCGAGGCTGGCGGCCAGCGCGACGACGCACGCGCGCAGGAACAGCCGCCGGCAGCGGCGTGCGCAGCGCAGCGCCCAGTCGGAGGCCGCCTCGTTGAGCAGCGAGCGCACGGCCAGCGCGCCGACCATCGTCGCGAAGCCGATGTCGAACACCGCGTTGGCGGCGGTGCGCAACGCGGCGAGCGTGGCGTCATCCATGCCGTCGCGCGGGCGTCACTTGGCGACGGTGAACGAGAAGTCGCCGTGCGTCTTGTGGCCGTCGCTGCCGACCGCCGTCCAGCGCGCGCTGTATCGGCCGGGCTTGAGCACCGGGATCGCCGCGACGATCGCGTTCGGCTTGGTCTTGTCGGCCGCGGGGCGGTCGGCGTCGAAATTCTTGCCGCTGTCGCTGACCAGCTTGATGCGGCAGTAGCGCGGCTCGACGTGCTCGTTGAACGTCAGATGGATCTCGGCCGGCGAGCCGGTCAGCGTCTGGCCCTTGGCGGGGAACGAGTCGACGAGCGTCGCGTGCGCGAAGGCGAGCGGGCTGAGCGCGGCGGCGAGGGTCGCGAGCGCAAGGCGAAACGGAGTGTTCATGAAGCCTCCTGATGGTTGTTGTTGGATCTGGCTGACGTGCTCAGTGTTCCATGTGCATGCCGCCCATGTCCGGCTTCTTCGCGTCCACCGTGACGTCTTTCAAGGGAGTGTGGGCAGCATGCGACGCGGCCGGCAGCGCCTCGCCCGTCCACTCGCTGGCGGTCGTGCCGTCGGTGCTTGAACCAGCGTGGACCGCGGTAGTCGCCAGGCGCCGCAGTCGGCCTTGTCGATGGCGTGGCCGTGGCAGGACCTGGCGTCCGTGTCCGTCGTGCTCTCGCCGCCGCCGCACCCTGGACAGTGAGCGCCAGCGCGACCAGCCTCCGGGTCGGCAGGCGCAGGCAATGTCGCCTGCGCCCGGTCTGTCAATGCGCGCCGTGGACGCGGTCGATCAGGGCAGCATCCCAGGCGTGCACCGTTGTCGATTGCTGGCCCAAGCCGGCGATGCCCAGGTGCATCGTGTCGCCCGGCCTCAGGAAGCGCTGGCGGCCCATGCCGACGCCGGCCGGCGTGCCGGTGGCGATCAGGTCGCCGGGCTCCAGCGTCATGTAGCGGCTGATGTAGCTGACCAGCTGCGCGACGCCGAACACCATCGTCGACGTGTGGCCGTCCTGCATGCGCTCGCCGCTGACGTCCAGCCACAGGGCGAGCTGTTGCGGGTCGGGCACCTCGTCGGCCGTGACCAGCCACGGGCCGACCGGGCCGAAGGTGTCGCAGCCCTTGCCTTTGTCCCAGGTGCCGCCGCGTTCGAGCTGGAAGGCGCGTTCGGAGACGTCGTTGACCACGCAGTAGCCCGCCACGTGCGACAGCGCGTCGGCCTCGGACACGTAGCGCGCCCGCGTGCCGATCACCACGCCAAGCTCCACCTCCCAGTCGCCCTTGTCGGCGCCTTGCGGCAGTACGACGGGATCGTTGGGGCCGGTGAGCGCGCTGGCGGCCTTCAGAAACAGGATGGGCTCGGTGGGCAGCGCCATCTTCGCCTCGGCCGCGTGATCCTTGTAGTTGAGGCCGACGCAGACAAACTTGGACATCCCGTGCCAAGGCACCGACAGCCGAGTGCCGGCCGGGATGATGGGCAGCGTCCACGTCTCGATTCCGCGCAGGCGCGCGAGGCGGGCGGGCGCGAGGTCGGCGGCGGCGATGTCGCCGATCTGCGCGCTGAGGTCGCGCATCACGCCCTGGTCGTCGACCAGGCCGGGCCGTTCGTGGCCGCGCGGGCCGTAGCGCAACAGTTTCATGCGAATCCTTGGGAGCTCGCGACGATGATGCCACCGCGCCGCGAGCACCAGGGGTTCGAGGTCTTCGGCCTAGCTAAGCAGGGCCGACAGTCGATCCGGATGGATGTGCAGCCCTACCAGCCCTGCCACGCCCATCAGCACGCCGAAGCCCGACGGCACCAGGCTCAGCAGGTACAGCCACGCCAACTGCGTCAGCGCCGAGACGGCGAGCATCGAGATGGCGATCGCGAGCAGCGCGTCGGACAAGTCGAACTGGTCGTCGCGGTAGTTCAGAGCGTCGTAGTTCGCCTGGTCGGCGACGGCCTGCGCCTTGACCTCGTCTTTCTTCTGCGCCTGGTCCTTGGCGACCTGGTCGTACTTGGCGATCGGCACGCCGTATGCGGCCTGCGCGGCGGCCGGCTGCGACGCCTGCTGCAGTCGCAACTGCGTGGCCGCGGCCTCGGCGATCTCCTGGCGCACGTTGCGCGCCTGGTAGTACGACCAGTGGTCGATCTTGTCGGCCTGGGCCTGCTGCATGGCCTGGCAGATGTTGTCGTCCTTGACCTTGCAGATGCCCATGAACGTGGCCAGCAGGGCGACCGTGAGCGCGACGGCGGCGTTCAGGCGGGCGCGCTTGCGGTGGTCGGCGGCGGGCTGCGCGTCTTCCAGGGCGGAGGGTTCGGCAATCATTTCGAGAGGATCGAGGTCCATGGCGGATTTCTTGGTCTTGTCTGGGGGAACGAGGATTGGACACCACCAGCCTGAACGTACGGACGGGATGCACCGGAAACGGCGCGGCGGCATGGTCGAGGTGCGAACGCGGGAAACCGGGCTCTTTTCCGGGTTTGGGCCGCGCCACACCCTATCAAGATATCCCCACAGGACATGCCCGTCCGCGCCGCCGCTTTTTCTTCCGCCGAAAGTCCCGCCATGAACACTTCGCCTTCGAGCCTCGTCAACCGCCTCACCGTGACCGGCATCGTCGCCGTCCTGGCCAGCGCGGGGGTGCTCGGCACGGTCGCCACGCTGCTGGCGCGCCAGTCGATGGAGACGCAGGCGAACGAGAAGCTGACGGCCGTCGGCGACGCCTCGACCTTGCGCATCGGCGAGTGGGTGGCCGCCAACCTGCGCACCAGCGCCAGCGTGACCGCAGCGGCGGCGCCGGACGCAATCACCAAGGCGATGGGCGAAGCGACGCACGCCGGCTTGGCGAAGAAGCGGCGCCCGCTCCCGATGCCGCACGCGACGCGCCTGACGCATGCGCCGGCCGACCTGATCGCCGCCGCCCTGAAGGAGCCGACCCGCGCCGGCCCAGCCAAGGAAGATCCGAAGGCCGACGCCGCTGCCGCCGCGGCGATGGCCGCGATGGCCGGCATCATGAAGTCGGCGCCCGCCCCGGCACCGGCACCAGCCGCCGCGCCCGCGCCTGCCAACACCGGCGCCACCGCCGCGGCCGCCGCCGCGATGGCTGCCATCAACAAGAAGGCCGCCGCGCCGACTCCGACACCTGCCCCGGCCGGCAATGGCGGCGCCGCGACTGCAGCCGCTGCGGCGATGGCCGCGATCAGCAAGTCGCCTGCCCCGGCGCCGGCCGCCGCCAAGGTCGAAGCCAAGACCGTGCCCGCCGTCGAACCTGCGGCCGCCGCGTCGGCGCCGTCCGACGCCGCTTCCGCTCCGGCCGCCGCCGACGACCAGGCCCTGCGCGCCGCCCTCGGCCAGGCCGCGAGCGCGGGCGACTTCCGCACCGTCTACATGGCCTACGACGCCGACAAGCGCTTCGTCCAGGTGCCCACGCAGAAGCTGCCCGACGGCTACGACCCGACCGCGCGCCCCTGGTACAAGGCGGCCGTGTCCAGTGGCAAGCCTGTCGTCACCGCGCCGTACAAGGACGCCACGTTCGGCGACATGACCGTCACCTTCGCGCTGCCGCTCAAGGCCGACGGCAAGCTGGTGGGCGTGATCGGCGCCGACAAGTCGCTCGCCGAGGTCGTCAAGATGGTCAACGCCATCAAGCCCAGCGAGAACTCCTACGCGTTCATCCTCGACCGCGAAGGCCGCATCCTGGTCCACCCGAACACCGACCTGGCGCTCAAGCCGCTGGCCGAGGCCCAGCCGGGCATGGCCGGCGTGGCCGCGGCCGCCGACAACGCGATCGTCGACGCGAACGACGGCACGCGCGACCTGCAGGTGCGCGCGGAAGCGATTCCCGGCACCGACTGGCGCCTGGCCGTGGCCTATGACAAGTCGGCCGCGCTGGCCGGCATCGGCACGCTGATGACCTCGATTGCCGTCGCCGCGCTGGCGATCGCCGCCGTCGTCGGCTTGATCTTCGCGAGCGTGCTGCGCCGCTGGTTCGCGCCGCTGCGTCAGGTGCGCGATGCGATGGTGGCCGTGGCCAACGGCAGTGGCGACCTGACGTCGCGCATCGCGGTCGGCCGCAACGACGAAGTGGGCCAGATCGCCCGCGCGTTCAACGACTTCACCGAATCGCTGCGCGGCATCATCCACGAGGTCAAGCAAGCCAGCTCGGAGGTCAAGACCGCCGCGCACGAAATCGCCACCGGCAACGCGGACCTGTCGGCGCGCACCGAGAGCCAGGCGAGCTCGATCCAGCAGTCGGCCAGCTCGATCCAGCAGCTGCATTCGTCGACGATGGCCAACGCCGAGTCGGCGCGCGAAGCCAACCGCATCGCCCAC
This sequence comes from Burkholderiaceae bacterium, assembly GCA_039920745.1. Lineage (GTDB taxonomy): Bacteria > Pseudomonadota > Gammaproteobacteria > Burkholderiales > Burkholderiaceae_C > Scleromatobacter. The sequence goes on from JBDSDD010000045.1 coordinate 39,316, forward strand.
GAGGCCGCGGCGCTCGCTGCCGAAGGCGGCACCAAGGTGCACGAGGTGGTCGAGACCATGGGCGGCATCACGGCGTCGAGCAAGCGCATCGGCGAGATCATCGGCGTGATCGACTCGATCGCCTTCCAGACCAACATCCTGGCGCTGAACGCGGCCGTCGAAGCGGCGCGCGCCGGCGAGCAGGGCCGCGGCTTCGCGGTCGTCGCAAGCGAAGTGCGCACGCTGGCGCAGCGCAGCGGCGAGGCGGCGCGCGACATCCGCCAGCTGATCCAGAAATCCACCGAGGACGTCGAGACCGGCGCCGCGCGCGTCGACGACGCCGGCCGCACGATCTCGCAGGTTGTCGAGTCGGTGCGCTCGGTGAGCGCGCTGATGGCCCGCATCGTCGAGGCCACCCAGCAGCAGACTGGCGGCATCGGCGAGGTCAACAACGCGGTCAACCAGATCGACCAGATGACCTCGCAGAACGCGGCGCTGGTGGAGCAGGCGTCGGCGGCGGCGACGTCGCTGAGCGACCAGTCGTCGCGGCTGGTCGAGGCGGTGGGGCGGTTCCGGACGGGGAACTGAAGCCTGGCAGCTGCAGTGGCGGCGTGATGCCCGTCTGCACCGCACTCTGCGGCGACGATGGACGTGCTTTGATGGCCGCCTGAGCGCCCGGCCAGCCGGGTCGACAGGCCCTGTCCACACTCCGAAGTTATGCTTGCGGGATGTACTCGCCCTTCTTCGGCCTGAAGCAGAAGCCGTTCTCGATCGCGCCCGATCCGCGTTACCTCTTCATGAGCGAACGCCATCGGGAGGCGTTGGCGCATCTGTTGTACGGCGTGCAGGGCGGCGGCGGCTTCGTGTTGCTGACCGGGGAGATCGGCGCCGGCAAGACGACCGTGTGCCGCTGTTTCCTGGAGCAGATCCCGCCGCGCTGCAACGTCGCCTACATCTTCAACCCGAAGCTGAGCGCGCTGGAGCTGCTGATCACGGTGTGCCACGAGTTCGGCATCAAGTTTCCGCCGTTGACCGCGGCCGGCGCGCCGCCCACCGTCAAGGACTACGTCGACGGACTCAACGAGTACCTGCTGCGCACGCACGCGGTCGGCCAGAACAACGTGCTGATCATCGACGAGGCGCAGAACCTGTCGCCCGACGTGCTCGAGCAGTTGCGGCTGCTGACCAACCTCGAGACCAGCGAGCGCAAGCTGCTGCAGATCGTGCTGATCGGCCAGCCCGAGCTGCGCGGCATGCTGGCGCGGCCCGAGCTGGAGCAACTGGCGCAGCGCGTGATCGCGCGCTATCACCTCGACGCGCTGTCCGAGAAGGAGACGACGCAGTACATCTCGCACCGCCTCGCCGTGGCGGGCCTGAAGGGCGGAATCCCCTTCGACGGCGGCGCGCTGCACCGCATCCACCAGCTCACGCGCGGCGTGCCGCGCCGCATCAACCTGCTGTGCGACCGTGCGTTGCTGGGGGCGTATGCAACAGCCAAGTCACGCGTCGACTGCACGATCGTCGACAAGGCTGCCGGCGAGGTGTTCGGCACCGAGGTGCAGCCGCGCACGCTGCCGGCACGCTGGTGGCCGCTGGCGCTGGGCGGTGGCGTGCTGGTGGGCGCTGCGGCGATGGCGGCCGTGCAATGGGGCACGCGCGACAAGGCGCCGGCGCCCGTCGTGGCGGCGGCCAACGCCGCGTCGGTGGCGCGCCCGGGCGTGCCGAAGGCGCCGGCCGCGGTGGCATCGACGTTGCCGACCGCCGCCTCCGCCGCGACGCCGCGCGTGCATTCGATCGACGAGCTCGAGGCGCTGCTGGCCCGCGCATCGCACGACGAGCACGATGCGTTGCGCACGCTCGCACCCGAGTGGGCGCTGCAGCTGGGCGACGGCGACCCGTGCGCGCTCGCCGCGCAACAGGACGTGCGCTGCTTGCGTGCGCACGGCGGCCTCGCGCTGCTGCGATTGCTCGCCCGCCCCAGCGTGCTGGTGCTGCGCGACGCCCAGGATCGGCCACTCCACGTGGTGCTCGCGGGCCTGGGTCACGACGAGGCGACGCTGCTGGTGGGCAAGTCTGCGCTGCAGGTGCCGCTGGCGTTGCTGACCACCGCCTGGCGCGGCGACTTCATCACCTACTGGCGCGTTCCGCCCGGCTATTCGGTGCCACTGTCGCTCGGCTCGCACGGCCCGCTGGTCGATGCCGTGGGCGCGCAGCTCGCTGCGGGCCTGGGGGCGCCGGCCCCTGCGCCGGAGCATGTCTTCGACGCAACGCTGCGCTCGCGCGTGGCCGCGTTCCAGCAGACCCAGGGGCTGACGGCCGACGGCGTCGTCGGCCCGACGACGCTGATGCAGATCAACCGCGCCAGCGGCGTGGCCGAACCCTGGCTGGCCGGCACGGCGCCCGCCGCGGTGTCCGCGGCCCAACGGAAATAGACGGGAAAGTACCGCGCATGTCCTACATCCTCGATGCGCTTCGACGTGCCGATGCCGAACGCTCGCGTGGCGCGGTGCCGGGCCTGCACGCGCAGAACATTCCGGCCGATGGTGAGCCGGCAGCGCGCAATTTCAACCCGCTGATCTGGGCCGCCGCCGCGGCTGGTGCGTTGCTGGTGGCAGTGGTCGTGACGCTGGTCGTCGCGCCCTGGCGCACGCCGGCACCTGTGCTCTCGCCCGAAGCGCGTGTCGCGCCCGTGCCCGAGCTCGCGCCTGTCGCGCGCGAGGCCGCGCCGGCGCCCGCACCTCTCGCGCAAGGCGAGCTGCCGCCGCCGCGACCGGGCGCGCTCGTTCCGGGTGCGCGCCCTGTCGAACCACCGATGGGTCGCGGCAACCCGCCGCCGATGGCCGACGTGCGCCCGCCGCAGGCGTATCCGCCCGCGCAGCAGCGCCCCCCGGCGCGCGAGCCGCAGGTCGATCGCGTGGCCGCCGGGCGCGTCGCAACGCTGGAGCCCCGGGCCGACGTGCGTGCGACTGCGGCCCCGGCACAGCCGCCGGTCGAACACTACGGCGCGCCGCTGGCGATCGCACCGGTGCCGGTGCCGGTGCCGGCGCGCGGCAACTCGGTGCCCAACATCAACGACCTCGCGCCCAACGTGCGCTCGCAGTTGCCGCGGCTGGCCGTCGGCGGCGCAATCTACTCCGAAACGCCCTCGGCCCGCATGGTGATCCTCAATGGCCAGGTGTTTCACGAAGGCGACAAGCCCGCCGCCGACACCGTGCTGGAGCAGATCCGCCTGAAGTCCGCTGTCCTCAATTGTCGTGGCCAGCGCTACGAAGTCTCGTTCTGATTCCTTTCCCGAAAGACCGTTGCATGAAGATGACCTCCGCCCTCCGCCTCGCGCCCCTCGCCGCCGTCGCGCTGCTCGCCGCCTGCGTCGCCCCCAAGCTGAAGCCGACGCCCCCGAGCGTGGTGATTCCGGGCAACCTGAGCGCACCCGCCAACGAGTCGCTGCTGCGCACCGTGTGGGCCGACGGCGTGCAGATCTACGAATGCCGCGCGAAGGCCGACGGCGGGTTCCCCGAGTGGGTGTTCGTCGCGCCGGACGCCAAGCTGGCGGACGCCAACGGCGTGCTGCTCGGCCGCCACTATGCCGGCCCGACGTGGGAGGCGGGCGACGCCAGCAAGGTCGTCGGCGTCGTCAAGGCCAAGGTCGACGCGCCCAGGATCGGCGCGATTGCCTGGCTGCTGCTGACCACGCACAGCACCGGCAAGCCGGGCCTGTTCGCCAGCGTCACCACGATTCAGCGCGTGGCGACGGTGGGCGGCACGATGCCGGACACGGGCTGCGGCACCGCGACCATCGGCAAGCAGGCGCGCGTGCCCTACCAGGCGCAGTACGCGATGTATTCGCCCACGCTCTAAGGTTCAGCGTCGATCCCCACGGTCGGCCCCTGTGCACCGCTTCAGAGGGCCTGCGGTACCAGTGCGGTCACCTCGATCTCGACCTTGGCCCGCGCCTCCATCAACGCGCGCACCTCGACGGCGCTCATCGCGACGTCGTAGTGGCCCATGACGTCGCGGTAGGCGGCGCCGATGTCGCGGCCGCGCGCGAGGTAGTCGGCGCGGTCGACGACGTACCAGGTCATGCGCACCATGTGTTCGGGCGTGGCGCCCGCCTCGGCCAGCACGGCCTTGACGTTCTCCAGCGCCTGGCGCACCTGGGCGACGAGGTCGTCGCTCTCGAATTCGGCCGCGGCGTTCCAGCCGATCATCCCGGCGACGAACACCTGCCGGCCTTGCGCGGACACGCCGTTCGCGTAGCCCTTCGGACGCGGCCAGCCTTCGGGTTGCAGCACAGTCTTCATCGTTGCCTCGCCGTGGTCGTTGTCATGCGGATGTCTTGAGCCGGAAGCGCTGCAACTTGCCCGTGGCCGTGCGCGGCAGGTCGGCGACGAACTCGATCGCCCGCGGGTACTTGTAGGGCGCGACGGCGCGCTTGACGTAGTCCTGCAGCAGCCTGACCGTGGCGGCGTCCGGCGCATGGCCGGCGCGCAGCACGACGAAGGCCTTGACGATCTGGCCGCGCTCGTCGTCGGGCACGCCGATCACCGCGCACTCGGCGACGGCGGCGTGCTCCAGCAGCACGGCCTCGACCTCCGGCGCGGCGATGTTGTAGCCGCCCGAGATGATCATGTCGTCGGTGCGTGCCTGGTAGCGGAAGAAGCCGTCCTCGTCCTCCAGGTAGGCGTCGCCGGTGAGGTTCCAGCCCGCGTGCACGTACTGGGTCTGGCGCGCGTCGTCGAGGTAGCGGCAGCCGGTGGGCCCGCGCACCGCGAGGCGGCCGACGGCGCCGCGCGGCAGCGGCTGGCCCTGCGGATCGAGGATGCAGGCCTGGTAGCCGGGCACCGGCGTGCCGGTCGCGCCGGGGCGCGCATGCGCCTCGTCGGCCGAGATGAAGATGTGCAGCATCTCGGTGGAGCCGATGCCGTCGATCGCCTCGATGCCCGTCGCGGCCTTCCACTGCACGCGCGTGGCCGCCGGCAGCGCCTCGCCGGCCGACACGCACTTGCGCAGCGTGCCGCCCAGCGCCACCGAGAGCTTGCGATCGCGCGCCTGGTCCGCGATCGCCCGATAGGTGGTCGGCGCGGTGAACAACACCGTCGCGCCGTACGCCGGAATCGCGTCGAGCAGCACCGGCGGCGTCGCCTTCTCCAGCAGCACGGTGCTGGCGCCGATCGACAGCGGGAACAGCAGCAGGCCGCCGAGGCCGAACGTGAACCCCAGCGGCGGGCTGCCGATGAAGACGTCGTCGGCGTTGGCGCGCAGCACGTAGGGCGGCCAGCACAGGCAGATCGCCATCACGTCCTGGTGGAAATGCATCGTCGCCTTCGGCTCGCCAGTGGTGCCGGACGTGAAGGCCAGCAGGCAGGTGTCGTCGGCGGCGGTGTCGACCGCCGTGAACGGCGTCGCATGACGCGCCATCGCGGCCTCGAGGCTGTCGGCGGTCGCGGCGTTGAAGAGCTTGATTTGCTTGAGCGTCGGACAGTGCGGCTGCGCAAGCTGCAGCTCCTCGGCGAGCGACAGGTCGCACAGCGCGTGCGTGGCCTGCGCCTTCGCGACGACCTGCTTGAGCTCCTTGGCGCGCAGCAGCGGCATCGTCGCGACCGCCACTGCCCCCACCTTCATCACGCCGAACCAGCACGCGGCCAGCATCGCGTTGTTGGGCGCGCGCAGCAGCACGCGCTCGCCGGGCCGCACGCCCATCTCGTCGACGAGCACGTGCGCGATCGCATCGGCCTTGCGCCGCAGCTCGGCGTAGGTCCAGCGCAGCCCCGGGCCGACGATGCAAGGCCGATCGCCCCAGCCGCGCGCGACCGCGTTGTCCAGCAATTCCACCGCACAGTTGAGCTGCGGCGGGAACTGCAGCTCGGGCAGGTCGAACAAGTAGACCGGCTGCTGCTCGAGCGGCGGCAGGTGGTCGCGGGTGAAGGTGTCGACGTGGGCGGTCTTGCCGCGCTGGGGAATGCTCATGGCTTGCTCATGTCTTTCAGCAGTTCTCTGGCGATGATCAGTTGCTGCACTTCGCTGGCGCCTTCGTAGATGCGCAGCGCGCGGATGTCGCGGTAGAGGCGTTCGACCATCTGGCCACTCTGCACGCCGGCGCCGCCCCACAACTGCAACGCCGCATCGATCACGCGTTGCGCGCCTTCGGTGGCGGCGAGCTTGGCCATCGCGGCTTCGCGCGTGACCGTGTGGCCCTGGTCGCGGCGCCACGCGGCGCGGTAGGTCAGCAGCGCAGCCGAGTCCACCGTCAACGCCATGTCGGCCAGCTTGGCCTGCGTCAGCTGCAGCTCGCACAGCAACTGGCCGAACATCGGGCGCGCGGTGGCGCGCGCGAGGCCTTCGGCCAGCGCGCGGCGCGCGAATCCGAGTGCGGCCGCTGCCACTGAGGTGCGGAACACGTCCAGCGTGCGCATCGCCAGCTTGAAGCCGGCGCCGGCCTCGGCCAGGCACTGCGACGCGGGGATGCGGCAGTTCTCGAACGCGAGGCGAGCGAGCGGGTGCGGGGCCATCGTGTCCAGGCGCTCGGCGATGCGCAGGCCCGGCGCATCGGCGTCGACGACGAAGGCGGCGATGGACCGGGTGCCACGCGCCTCGGGCGTCGCGCCGGGTTCCACCTGGCGCGCGAAGACGACGTAGAAGTCGGCGATGCCGCCGTTGGAGATCCACGTCTTCTCGCCGTCGAGCGTCCAGTGGTCGCCATCGCGGCGCGCCGTCATCGACATCGCCGCGACGTCCGAGCCGGCGTCGGGCTCCGACAACGCGAACGCCGCGATCGCCGCGCCGCTCGCCACCCGCGGCAGGTAGCGCTGTTTCAGCGCGGGCGAGCCCTCGAGGGTGATCGCGCCGCTGCCCAGGCCCTGCATCGCGAACGCGAAGTCGCCCAGGCCGTCGTGCGCGGCCAGCGTCTCGCGCAGCAGGCACAGCGTGCGCGTGTCGAGCGCGTCGCTCGCGCCCCCGTACGCCTTGCCGCCGACTGCCAGGCTCAGCCAGCCGTTGGCGCCGAGCGCACGCACCCAGTGGCGGCAGTGCGCGTCGACCGCGTCGCGCGAGGCCTGCGGCGCGAGCTCGTGCGGAAAGCCGCTGGCGGCGTCGGCAAGGGACGCGAACAGCCGCGCGTGCAGGCCCCGATGCGCGGCGTCGAAGAACGGGTTCTCCAGCGATTCGGCCATCGCGGCTGCGACGTGTTCGAGCGGGTGCGCGGCCATCTCAGCGACCCTCGAAGACAGGCTTGGACTTCGCCGCGAACGCGCGGTAGGCGCGGCCGAAGTCCGCGGTGAGCATGCACAGCGCCTGGGCCTGCGCCTCGGCCTCGATCGCGGTGTCGATGTCCATGCTCCATTCCTGGTGCAGCATCGCCTTGGTGAGCGAGTGCGCGAAAGCCGGGCCGTCGGCCAGCTCGCGTGCGAACGCGGTCGCCTCGGCCAGCAGCGCGTCGGGCGCGACGACGCGGTTGAAAAAGCCCCAGCGCTCTGCCTCGTCACCGCCCACCGAGCGGCCCGAGTAGATCCATTCGGCGGCGCGCCCCTGGCCGACGATGCGCGGCAGCATCGCGCAGGCGCCCATGTCGCAGCCGGCCAGGCCGACGCGGGCGAACAGGAAGGCCGTCTTGCTGCGCGCGGTGCCGTAGCGCAGGTCGCTGGCCATCGCGAGGATGGCACCGGCGCCGGCGCACACGCCATCGACCGCCGCGACGATGGGTTGCGGGCAGTGGCGCATCGCCTTGACCAGGTCGCCGGTCATGCGCGTGAACATCAGCAGCTCGGGCGCGGCGAGCTCGATCAGCGGGCCGATGATCTCGTGCACGTCGCCGCCCGAGCAGAAGTTGTCGCCGGCGCCAGCGATCACGATCGCGCGCACGTCGTGGGCGTGGCGCAGCGCGATGAACAGGTCGCGCAGCTCGGCGTAGCTCTCGAAGCTCAACGGGTTCTTGCGCTCGGGCCGGTTCAGCGTGATGCGGGCGACGCGGTCGCTGCATTGCCACTGGAAATGCGTCGCCTGGTAGTCGGCCAGCGGGCGGCGGTTGCCCGCGAGCAGGGCGGCGTTGAGCGTCGCAGGGGTGTCTTGGTTCATGAGGGTCTCGATGTTCAACGGGTCTTGTCGTCCTGCAGCTGGCGCGTCAGCGACAGCCGCAGGTGGCCCAGCAGCGCATGCAGCTGAACGCCTTCGTCGACATTCAGTCCGCACAGCAGCTCGACGACCCAGCGCTCGTGCTCCGCGGCCACGCGCTCGAACGCGCGCTTGCCGCGCAGCGTCAACGCGATGCGGAACGAGCGCCGGTCGTCGGGGTCGACCGCGCGGGTGACGTAGCCGGTCTTCTCGAGCTCGTCGGTCAGGCTCGTGACGTTGCCGCCGGTCACCATCAGGTAGCGCGACAGCGCGTTCATGCGCAGCCCCTCGGGCTGCTCGTCGAGGAACCGGTGCAGTTGCGCGAGGTAGTCGAAGCGCGGCAGCGTCATGTCGAAATGCGTGCGCAGCCGACGCCGGATCTCGGTCTCGATCTGGGTGGTGCACGACAGCAGCCGCAGCCAGGTCTTGACCGCCGCGTGGTTGGTCGTCACGGCACGGCCTTCGTGTCCGATCGCCGAGTCGCCGAGCAGCTCGTCGAGGTGGTCGGTGCTGCGCGGGTCGCGAGCGTCGCCTTTCATGGACTTGTCTTTCATGACGGCCTCCCACAGGTTGGCAACGTGCCGCCCGAGGGGTCTGGCAGCCGCTTCGTCCGCGCGATGTCGCTGGCGGTCGACAAGGGATTGCAGCGCGGATGAAGGAGATGCCTGGCCCCTCTGGCAGTCGCCCGGCGTACCGCAAGGCAATGCGTCGTGTTCAATTCATCACCTCGCCGCCGCTGACCGACATCGCCTGGCCCGTGTAGGCCACCGGCGCATCGGCACACAGCCACAGCACGGTGGCTGCGACCTCGTCGGTGCTGACCAGGCGCTGCAGCGGACTCGCCTTGGAGAACGTCGCCATCGCGTCCGCCTCGTCGCGCCCTGTCGCCGCCACGATGCGGGCCACGCCGTCGCGCACGATCGCGGTGTCGGTGTAGCCTGGGCACACCGCGTTGACGCTGATGCCTTGCGCCGCGACTTCCAGCGCCAGCGAGCGCGTCATGCCGAGCACGCCGTGCTTGGCCGCGGCGTAGGCGGTGCAGTAGGCGTAGCCCTTCTGGGCAGCGGTGCTGGCGATGTTGACGATGCGGCCGGTGCGCGCCGCAAGCATCGGCGCCAGGGCGGCCTGTGTGCACAGGAACACGCCGGTGAGATTGACGGCCAGCATGCGCTCCCAGGTGTCGTGCGGCAGGCGCGCGAGCGGGCCGGTCTCCACCGCGCCAGCGTTGTTGACCAGCGCCTGCAGGGCGCCCCCCTTGGCGTGCACCTCGGCGAATGCGCGGGCCACGCTGGCCGCGTCGGTGACGTCCAGTTCGACGCAGTCGTGCACCCCGCCTTCGGTGATCGGCAGCGTCACGCGCACCTCTTCGAGCGCGGCGCGCGAGCGTCCCGCGAGCGTCACGTGCCAGCCCGCGCCCGCGAGGGCCTGCGCGATGGCCGCGCCGATGCCGCGCGTCGCTCCGGTCACGAGCACGCGCTGCGCCGCCGGTCGCAAGGCCAGCGGCGTCGAGGCGTTGGGCAGCGGACCCGGGCCGAGTTCGATGGGCTGGGTCGGCAGCTCGATGGCGCCGATGGCTGTCGCGGCCTCGGCCATGTCGCCGTTGCGGATGTCGTGGGTCATCAAGATGCCTCCGTGCTGCGCACTGCGGTGCGAGCGCCTTCGGGCGGCCGTGCGGTGCTCATGCGTTGCCCCCGGCCGCGCGCTCGCGCTGGAAGATCGCCTCCAGCTGCGGCTTGGCCGAGCGGTAGGGCGCTGGCCAGCTGACTTGCTTGTAGCCGATGCGCGCGGCCTCGGTGAGTGTCCATGCCGGATTGGCCAGGTGCGGGCGCGCGACGGCGCACAGGTCGGCGCGGCCGGCCGCGATGATGCTGTTGACGTGGTCGGCCTCGCTGATCGCGCCGACGGCGATCGTCGCGATGCCCGCTTCGTTGCGCACGCGATCGGCGAACGGCGTCTGGTACATGCGGCCGTAGACGGGCTGCTCGTCCTTGCTGACCTGGCCCGACGAGCAATCGATCATGTCGGCTCCCGCGGCCTTGAAGGCGCGCGCGATCTCGACGGCATCGGCCGGCGTGATGCCGCCATCGACCCAGTCGTGGGCGGAGATGCGCACCGACATCGGCAGTTGCTCCGGCCACGCTGCGCGCACCGCGGCGAACACTTCGAGTGGATAGCGCAGCCGATTCTCCAGCGAGCCGCCCCACGCGTCCTCGCGATGATTCGTGAGCGGCGAAATGAACGACGACAACAGGTAGCCGTGCGCGCAGTGCAGCTCCAGCCAGTCGAAGCCAGCGTCGGCGGCGCGGCGCGTACAGAGCACGAAGTTGTGCAGGACGCGGTCCATGTCGGCTCGCGTCATCGCGCGCGACCAATCGCTGACGCCACTCAGGTACTGTTGCGCCGAGGCCGAGATGAGCGGCCAGCCGCCGGAGTCCAGCGGTTGGTCGATGCCCTCCCAGCCGAGATGCGTCGCGCCTTTCGCGCCGGCGTGGCCCAGTTGCATGCCGATGTGGGCGTCGCTGTGCGTGTGCATCCAGTCGGCGATGCGCGCCCAGGCGTCGCCCTGCGCCTCGGTGTACAGGCCCGGGCAGCCTTTGGTGATGCGGGCGTCGGCGCTGACGCAGGTCATCTCGGCCATCACCAGCGCGGCGCCGCCCATCGCGCGGGCGCCCAGGTGCACCAGGTGGTAGTCGCCGACGACGCCGTCGATGGCCGAGTACTGCGCCATCGGCGAGACGATCACGCGGTTCTTCAGCGTGAGCCCGCGCACCGTGAACGGCGTGAACATCGGCGGGATCGGCAACTTGGGCGCGACCACCGCGCGCGGCGCGACGGCGGTGGGTGGCTCGCGGTTCGTGCCATTGGCGCTGCCGCGTTGCGCGAACCAGCGTTCGTAGCCCTCCAGCCAGCTGGCGTCGCGCAGGCGCAGGTTCTCGTGGCTGATGCGCTGGCTGCGCGTCAGCAGCGAGTACATGAACTGCTCGGGCTCCAGCGGATCGCAGTAGCGCGTGCCGCAGACCTCGAACCACTCCATCGCGTTCCAGGCCGCGTTCTGAAGGCGCAGCACCTCCACGGCGCGCAAGGCCTGGTAGCGATCGAGCAGCGCGGGCAGCACGACGCCGGCGCTGGATTCGCCGGCTTGCTTGAACTGGTTGGCCAGCTCGATCGCATCCTCCAGCGCGAGCTTGGTGCCCGAGCCGATCGCGAAGTGCGCAGTGTGCACGGCGTCGCCCATCAGCACCACGGGGGCGTGACCGCCTGCGCGGACATCGGCGCCCACCCACCACTGCGCGCACTTGATGCGCTGGAAGTTGAGCCACGCCGAGCCGCGCAGGTGGCGCGCGTTGGTCATCAGCGTCGCGCCTTGCAGGTGGCGCGCAAACACCTGCTCGCAGAACGCGACCGATTGCTCGGCGTCCAGTTGGTCGAGGCCGTGTGCCAGCCAGACGTGCTCCGGGCATTCGACGATGAACGTCGACGTCTGCTCGTCGAACTTGTAGACGTGGGCCTGGAACCAGCCGTGTTCGGTGCGTTCGAACACGAACGTGAACGCGTCGTAGAGCTTCTTGGTGCCCAGCCAGATGAATCGGTTGGGGCGCGTGACGATGTCGGGCTTGAACGCCGCGGCGTACTTTTGCCGCACCACCGAGTTGATGCCGTCGCTCGCCACGATCAGGTCGGCGTCGGAGAACTCGGCGTCGTCGCGCACCTCGCGGTCGAACTCCAGCTTGACGCCCAGCGACTCGCAGCGCGCCTGCAGGATGTTGAGCAGGCGCTTGCGGCCGATGCCGACGAAGCCGTGTCCGCCGGAGCGGATCGTGCGGCCCTTGAACTCGAGGACGATGTCGTCCCAGTGCGCGAAGGCGGCCTCGATCGCTCCCGCGGTCTGCTCGTCCCAGCGGCGCAGGTGCGCCATCGTGGCGTCTGAGAACACCACGCCCCAGCCGAAGGTGTCGTACGGGTGGTTGCGCTCGACGACCGTGATGTCGTGGCCCGGGTCGAGCTTCTTCATCAGGAGGGCGAACGTGAGGCCGGCGGGGCCGCCGCCGATGCAGACGATGCGCATGCTGTCCTCGGCTATCCTGGGATGTCTGCCGCACGGCGTGGCGGAAGATGCTTGAGGTATGAATAGTTTAATACTAAACTATTCACGTCGCTTCCCGCAAGATGGTTTCGCCACACGAACGTGGGAGCTTGGCGGTGGAGCCTTGCTCCAGAAGGGACCGGATGATCTCGAGAGACGACTGCGCGCGACGCGACGCGGCGGACCCGCTGGCGCCGCTGCGCGAACAGTTCATGCTGCCAGAAGGCGTGATCTATGTCGACGGCAATTCGCTGGGTGCGCTGCCCCGCGCGACGCCCGCGCGCGTGGCCGCCGCGGTGCAGCAGGAGTGGGGCGAGGGCCTGATCCGCAGCTGGAACGAGGCCGGCTGGATCACGTTGCCGCAGCGCGTGGGCGACCGCATCGGCGCGCTGATCGGCGCGAAGCCCGGTGAGACCGTCGCGGCCGATTCGACGTCGGTGAACCTGTTCAAGGTGTTGAGCGCCGCGTCACGCATCATCCGCGCTGACGCGCCTGCGCGACGCGTCATCGTGAGCGAGCGCCAGAACTTCCCGACCGACCTGTACATCGCCGAAGGCCTGTGCCGCGACCTGGGCTGGACGCTGGAGCTGCTGGAGCCGGCGGCGATCGTCGAGCGACTGGCGGACGGGCGCGGCGCGGACGTCGCAATCCTGATGCTGACGCAGGTCAACTACCGCACCGGCGCGTTGCACGACATGGCCACGACGTCTGCGCTGGCGCACGCCGCCGGCGCGCTGGCCGTCTGGGACCTGGCGCACAGTGCCGGCGCGCTGCCGGTCGACCTCAACGGCGCCGATGCCGACTTCGCGATCGGCTGCGGCTACAAGTTCCTCAACGGCGGCCCCGGCGCGCCGGCCTTCGTCTGGGCGCACCCGCGCCACGCCGATCGCTTCTGGCAGCCGCTGTCCGGCTGGATGGGCCACGCCGCGCCGTTCACGTTCAAGCCCGACTACCAGCCGGCCGCCGGCATCGGCCGCTTCCTGTGCGGCACGCCGGCGGTGCTGTCTCTGACGGCGCTGGAATGCGGCGTCGACACGCTGCATGGCGCGGCTGCGCTGGGCGGCATGGCGGCGCTGCGCGCGAAGTCCATCGCGCTGACCGACCTGTTCATCGCACTGGCAGACGAACGTTGCGCCACGTTGGGCTTCGCATGCGCGAGCCCGCGTGACGCGCGCGCTCGCGGGAGCCAGGTCAGCCTGACGCACGAGTCTGCGGACGGCGTATCCCACGGCTACGCGATCATGCAGGCGTTGATCGCGCGCGGCGTGATCGGCGACTTCCGCGCCGGCACCACCGCCGACGCGTACGGGCCCGCGCTGCCCGACATCCTGCGCTTTGGCTTCACGCCGTTGTACCTGCGCTTCGTCGACGTGTTCGACGCGGTGGAGCACCTGGTGCAGGTGATGCAGACCGGTGAATACCGCGAGGCGCGCTTCAACAAGCGCTCCGCGGTGACCTGATCCAGCCGAAAATCCCGCCATGAGCCAGACCAACGACGACTCCAGCGCCGGCCGCTGCCCGATGGGCCATGGCACCCAACCCGTGTGCGCCGACGAGCGCGGCGAGCGCATCGTCGCGGAAGAGGGCGCCCAGCTCGACTTCCAGCAGGACATGAGCTACGGCGACTACCTGCACCTCGACCAGGTGCTCACCGCCCAGCATCCGCTCTCGCCCGACCACAACGAGATGCTGTTCATCGTGCAGCACCAGACGTCCGAGCTGTGGATGAAGCTGATGCTTCACGAGCTGCGCGCGGCCGTGGCGGCGATCGCGGCCGACCAGCTGGGCACAGCGTTCAAGATGCTCGCGCGCGTCAGCCGCATCATGGAGCAGCTGGTGCACGCCTGGGACGTGCTGGCCACGATGACGCCGCCCGAATATTCGGCAATCCGCCCGTACCTGTCGGCCAGCAGCGGCTTCCAGAGCTACCAGTACCGCTGCATCGAATTCACGCTGGGCAACAAGAATGCAGCCATGCTCAAGCCGCACGCGCATCGGCCCGACCTGCTCGCGCAGGTGGACGCGGCGTTCCGCGCGCCCTCGCTGTACGACGAAAGCCTGCGCCTGCTGGCACGCCGCGGCGTGGCGGTGCCGGCGTCGCACCTGGAGCGCGACTGGACGCAGCCGTATGTCGAAAGCGACGCCGTGCGCGACGCCTGGCTGGAGGTCTACCGCGACACGAAGACACACTGGGACCTGTACCAGCTCGGCGAGGAACTGACCGACCTCGAGGACACGTTCCGGCTCTGGCGCTTCCGCCATGTGACGACGGTGCAACGCATCATCGGCTTCAAGCGCGGCACCGGTGGCACGGGCGGTGTCAGCTACCTGCGCAAGATGCTCGACACCGTGCTGTTTCCCGAAGTCTGGGCGCTGCGCACGGAATTGTGAGCCGAACAGCCCGGCAGAGCCGGCTCTGTCGCTCCCTTGAATTTGCGTTGATGCAGGTGAGCGGCGGCGCCGGCGATCTCCGGGGCTCCTAGGGATGCGGTGCTGTTGCTCGACAGGATCGGCGAGATTGCGGTCGAGTTGATGCAGATGCCGTCGAGTTGATGTTCAGTAAGCCGGTGTAATTGAGGGCGTTTTTTGCGGCAAACCTTCCATTCTGACTTTAAGATTCGCTCTTAGCATGTAGGACAAGGGCGCGTTTTCGTGCCTGTCCTCAGCGCTTTTGGCTGGGTCACCAAGCGGAATCGGGAACGTCGCGATGAATTTCTGGGGCAAGTTGGCAGTCGCCGCATCGGTCGCGTGGATCTCTTCCACGGCATTCGCTCTTACCGACACGACCTCGCGCGGCGAGCCCGCCTCGGTGCTGGGCTCCGTCGACGCCTCGGCTGACGCCCGCTACGTCGAGCACTGGATCCACGCGAAAGGGGACGACCACGGACGCCCTTTCGTGATCGTCGACAAGAAGGCGGCGCGCATCTACGTGTTCGGCGCCGGCGGCAGCCTCTTGGGCATGTCGTCCACCATCCTTGGGCAGTCGCGCGGTGACATCCCCGTGCCGGGCGCCGGCCAGAAGAACCCCGCCGACCTGCTGCCCTACGAGCGCAAGACGCCAGCCGGCCGCTTCGAATCGCAGCCCGGCCGCAACCTGCACGGCGAGCCGGTGGTCTGGGTCGACTACGAGAGCGGCATCGCCATCCACCGCGTGCGCCCCGGCACCTCGCAGACGCAGCGCCAAGCCAGCCTGGCGACGGAAGACCCGAACAACAAGCGCCTGTCGCTGGGCTGCGTGGTCGTACCGGAGAACTTCTTCCTGGACGTCGTGCTGCCCACTCTGGGCCAGGTCCACGGCACGATCTACGTGCTGCCCGAGGACGGCCCGGTCGAGGCGATGTTCGCCGACCCCAAGGCCAGCACCACGGTCGCGTCGCGCCGGATCGACGTCAGCGCTCGCTAGGGCTCGTCGCGCGTGCGCAGCATCGCCAGCGAGCAATCGAACTCGTGTCGCACCCAGTCGCGTAGCGCGATCAGCGGCGGCCAGTTCTTCAGCGCGGGCGGATAGACGAGGCTGTACGGCTGGACGCGGTCCAGGATCAGCGACACGTCGAACAGCTTGGCCAGGCGCCCGTCGCGCAGCGCGTCGGCGGCCAGCAACTCGCGCACGACCGCGAGCCCCAATCCCTGCTCCGTGGCTTGCAGCATCAGGCCGACGTCGTTGAACGATGCGACCGGTGTCCCGCGCGAGCGCACCCCCGCGGCCGCGAACCAGCTTTCCCAGGTTTCGGCTTCGCCGAGCAGCGGCTCGCGCGCCAGGTCGGCAGGCGCGCCCTGGTTCAGGCGCAGCGCGGCGGCAGGCGCGGCGACGGCGATCATCGGCGTGGGCGTGTCGTAAAGGCGCTCGTGCAGCAGGCCGGGCCACGGCCCCGGGCCGGTGCGGATCGCGGCGTGGAAGCCCTCGCGCTGCAGGTCGACCAGGTTGAACGAGGCCTCGATGTCGATCGGGATGTCGGGATGGCGCTCGCGCCACTGGCCCAGCCGCGGCAGGAACCAGCGCTGGGCGAACGACGGCAGCATCGTGATGCGCAGCCCCTGCGTGGCGCCCGCGGCCGCGGCGGCGGCCTGTACGCCGTCCTCCACCAATGCCAGCGCCGGCCCAGCCTGGCGCAGCAGCGCCTGGCCGGCCGCGTTCAGGTGGATGCGCCGGCCGCGCCGGTCGAACAACGGGAAGCCCAGCCGGTTCTCGATCTCACCGATCTGCTGGCTGACGGCGCTGTGGGTCAGGTGCAGCGCCTCGGCGGCGGCGCGCAGGTTCTCCAACTGAGCGACGGCGACGAAGGTGGGCAGGAAATTGAGCTGGATACGGGGCATGGGCAGTTTCGCTGGTCAGTCCAGCTTACCAACAAGCCCCGAATTCGTCGATATACGCCGTGAAATCTCGGGCCTATTCTTACCAGCATCGAAGTCCACCGGAGAAGCGCCATGACCACCTGCACCCTCACCCCGACCGTCTCGGCCTCGTTCGGAACCCGCTTCGTCGAGGCTGCCGTGCGCTATTTCAGCCGCTCGGTGGTCACGCGCGAGGCCATCGACCAGGCATGGATCGACTCGGGACTCGGGCGGCTGAGCCGCGCGACGCTGGAAGATATCGGCGCACCGCCACAGCTGCTGGCCGACGCCGAACGCCGCGAGGCGTGGAAGCTCGCATCGGCGCTGGACGCGGCGCGGCTGCTTTGACTACCGGGCGGCCGCCGCGGGCAACGCGTCGCGGAAGTGGACGTAGTCGGCGGCGGTCAGTTCGGGCCGCTCGAGCATCGGCGCGTGGCCGACATGCGGCATGACGATGGCTTGCGCGTTGGGCAGCAGCGCCTTGAGGATGGGCACGGCGCCCACCGACAGCGCGCGATCCTCGGCGCCCCAGACGATCAGCGTGGGCGTGGCCAGGCCCTTGACCGCGGCGCTGACCGAGTCGGTGGCGATCTGCTGGAACACCTGACGCTCGAGCGCCTGGTTGGCGATGCGTTCGCGCGCGAGCACGTTCATCACCGAGCCCGGGATGTAGGGCGGGTCACTCATCACGAACTTGATGAACGCCGGATAGTCGCTCTCCTGGGTGATCATCAGCGGGTTGTTACCGGTGCTCGCGATGGTCGTCGCGAGCTCGCTGGGCGGGGCTTCGGCGATCCCTGCGCAGTCGATCAGCCACAGGCTGGCGACCTCCTGCGGATGCTGCGCGGCGAAGCTCATCGCGATGCCGCCGCCCATCGAGTTGCCACCGATGTCGAGGCGCGACAAGCCCAGGGCCTGCGTGAAGGCGTGCAGGCGCTGGGCCTGCGCGGCGTAGTGGTAGTCGACGTCGCTCAGGTGCGACGACTCGCCGAAGCCGACGAGGTCGGGAATGATCACGCGGTAGTGCGGCGTCAGGTAGCGTGCGATGCGGGTGAAGTTGTCCTTGTCGGCGCCGAAGCCGTGCACCAGCACCAGCGGCGCGCCGGTGCCGCCTTCGAGGTAGACGAAGCGCGTGCCGTCGGGCAGCGTCAGCTCCTTGCGGGTGAGGCCCGCGTGCGAGCGTTCCATCGCGTATGCGGAGTCCTTCAGCGACGGTCCGATGCTGTCGCAGCCATGCAGCACGGCGACGAGGGCGATCGCGCTGGCGACCAGGGCGGTGCGCAAGGGTGTGCGCTGGGGGCGGGAGGGCAGTGACGTCATGTTGTCACTGTAGTCGGTCGGCACGCTGCGGGCGACTCGCTTTCGTCGAACGCGCGCCCGCCCGGGTCAGAGGGCGCCGAACGCGCTGAATTCGCCGAGCGCTCCCAGCGACCGCTCGAGTGCGGCGAAGCAGTCGGCGTCGATCGAGGTGCCGATGCCGTCGCGCATGATCTGCATGGCCGTGTCGGTGGGCATGGCCGGCCGGTAGGGGCGGTCGGCGGTCAGCGCGTCGAAGATGTCGGCGGTGGTGATGATGCGGGTCTCGAGGCGGATGTGGCGCGCGTCGAGGCCGCGCGGATAGCCCGTGCCGTCCAGCTTCTCGTGGTGCGCGCCCGCAATGCGCGCAAGCACGCCGAACGCGCTGATGCGCCCGAGGATCTGCTCGGTGTGCAGCGCGTGGCGTTGCACCGTCGCCCATTCCCACGGGTCGAGCTTGCCGGGCTTGTCCAGGATCTGGTTGCTGACGCCCAGCTTGCCGACGTCGTGCAGCAGCGCGCCGCGGCGCAGCCAGCGGCGTTCGGTGGCTGCGAGGCCCAGTTGCTCCGAGAGCTGGTCGGAGATCAGCGCGACGCGCGAGCTGTGGCCGGCCGTGTACGGGCTTTTGGCGTCGACGATCTGGCCGAAGGCCATCGCGATGTCGTCGAGGTAGTCGTCGTCGACCGGTTGCAACTGCTGCGACGGCTCCATCTCCAGCACGCGCAGCTCCAGGTCGTCGGAGCCGAGCTGGCACCAGAACGCGGGGTCGCGCGCCAGCACGGCGAAGGCGTCGGCGATGCGTGGGTCGAACCAGCGGCCGCTGCGGCGCGCTACTTCCTCGCGCGTGGCCTGCGCTCCCACGCCGGCGTGGAACACGTCCACCACCTGGGCCAGCAGCGCGATGCGCGCGTACAGCGGGATCTCCTTGCCGGACAGGCCTTGCGGCTGGCCGCTGCCGTCCCAGTGTTCGTCCAGCGACTGGATGGCGTCGGCCACGTCCTCGCCAAAACGCAGCTGGCGCGCGATCTGCGCGCCGCGCGAGCAGCGGGTTTCGGTGAGCTCGCGGTTGATCTCGCCACCGTTCTGCACGGCGTTCATGACCGCGCGCAAGCGCTCGGCCAGGCTGGCCTTGACGCCCGTGTGGCGGATCACGAAGTTCATCAGGCTGGGCAGGCTCAGGCCCACCGTCTTGCGGTCGTGCTTGAACGTCAGGTCGTCGGTGAGGAACAGCTGGCAGATGCGCGCTGCGTTGCTGCTGCAGCCGGAGTCCTTGAGCAGGGTCGCGTAGTAGAGCTCGCGCATCTCGATCGTATTGAGCCCGATCGCGCGGCCGAGCTGTTGGCCGATCCAGCAACTGCGCATGCAATGGCCGGCCGGCTGGCCCTCGGTCATGTCGAGGGCGTGGCTCAGCGAGCCCAGCAGTTCGCCCAGGCGCGGGCCGCTGGCGGCGCTTGGTGGCGCCGGAGCGCGCGGCGCGAGCGCCCGCGGGTCGCGCGCCCCACCGAAACCGGAGGGCCTGCCGTCGCTCTGGTCATTGGCGGCGTCGGCGTGCAGGAGATCGAGCTGGTGGTCCATCCAGGGTCTATCGGCGTCAGCGGGGCCCCGCTGAAGTCCGGAGAACGTGAGAAGTGTCGCGCTCCCCGTCCTGCTCGACGGCTCAATTTCCGGTGCGGACCGGTCGATAACCTCCTGACGCCCCACTGACAACCTCTTCCAGACACCCACCATGGCCCCCGACGAATCGTCGACGACGCCGAATCGAATCGCTCGCAGCGCTCCCATCGCGGTGCGGCTGGCGCTCGCGTTCGGCCTGCTGCTGGCGCTGCTGGCCGGCGTCGTGGCGCTGGCCCTGAGGCAAGCCGAGCTGGTGGGCGAATCAAGCCGTGTCGTCGCCGAGACCAGCCTGCGCCAGGTGCTGCTGGCGCGTCAGGCCGAGAAGGCCGCCCAGGCCGGCGCCCAGCACCTGCACACGCTGTTCCTGCTGGACGCCCGGTCCGACCGGATACCCGTCTACAAGCGGATCGACATCGAATTCGCCGACCAGAAGGCCGCGCTGTCGCAGTTGCTGGCCGATGCCCACGCGGTGGAGGACGCCGTCGTCGTCGAGCGCCTGATCGCCACGCGAGGCCGCTTTGAGGCCGCGTTTCAGCACACCGTCGAAGAGGTCGAGCTCAACCTGAATTCGGCGCGCCCGATCATGATCAAGGAGACGCTGCCGGCGCTCAACGACATGCTCGGCGCGCTCGACGCGCTGGTGGCCGTGAAGTCGGCCCAGGCCAACGCGACGATCTCCAGCATCCGCATGCAGCAGGCCAAGAGCCGCGAATACGTGCTCGAGCTGTCGGGCCTGGCCGTGATCGTCGCGTTGCTATGCGCGGTGCTGATCACCCGATCGATCACCCGGCCCCTGGCGCTGACCGTGGCGCTGGCCCGCGAGATCGCCGACGGCAAGCTGGACAGCCCGATGCCTCACCCGGGCCGCGACGAAGTCGGCCGCCTGATCATCGCGCTCGGCGAGATGCGCAACAGCCTGGCGCAGCGCGAGGCGCGCATCGTCGACCTGGCGTTCCGCGACCCGCTGACGGGCCTGGCCAACCGCACGCTGTTCAACGACCGCCTCGACCAGGCCGTCGGCACCGCGACGCGCACCGGGCATTCGATGTCCGTGCTGCTGATCGACCTGGATCGCTTCAAGAACGTCAACGACGTGCTGGGCCATCCGGTCGGCGACGAGCTGCTGAACCAGGTGGCCGACCGCCTGACACGCGAGCTGCGCCGAACCACGGACACCATCGCCCGCATTGGGGGCGATGAATTCGCCGTGCTGCTGCCGGCCCAGGGCCGCGAAGGCGCCGCGCTGCTGGCGCGCCAGCTGCTGACGGCGCTCGACACGCCGGTGACCATCGAAGGCCAGACCGTCGACGTCAGCGGCTCGATCGGCATTGCCACCTTCCCCGATGACGGCGCCAACCCGACCGAACTGATGGCGCACGCCGACTCGGCGATGTACGTCGCCAAGCAGACCAGCAGCGGCTATGCCGCGTTCACGCAGAAGATGGCGCGCACCGGCGAGCACGGCCTGAGCCTGCTGTCCGACTTGCGCCGAGCGGTCGACGAGGACCAGTTCTACCTGCAGTACCAGCCCAAGATCTCGCTGAGCGACCGCAGTTGCCTGTCGGCCGAGGCGCTGATCCGCTGGCGCCACCCGACACGCGGCTTCGTGCCGCCCGACCAGTTCATCCCGTTCGCCGAGCAGACCGGCTGCATCAAGTCGATCACGCGCTGGGTGCTGGCCCGCGGGCTCTCGCAACTGGCGGCGTGGCGCGCGAACGGCCTGGAGATGTCGCTCAACATCAACGTGTCGACGCGCGACCTGGTGCAGCAGGACCTGCCGGCCATCGTGCGCGCCCAGCTGCTGGCTGAAGGCGTGGCCGCGCGCCACCTGTGCCTGGAAGTGACCGAGAGCGCGATCATGGAGGACCCGACGCACGCGCTGGCCTCGTTGCAGGCGCTGCACGAGATGGGCGTGCAGCTGTCGATCGACGACTTCGGCACCGGCTATTCGTCGCTGGCCTACCTGAAGAAGCTGCCGGTGCAGGAGCTCAAGATCGACCGCTCGTTCGTGATGAACCTCGACCTTGACGACAACGACCTCAATATCGTGCGCTCGACCATCGGCATGGCCCACCACATGGGGCTGAAGGTGGTCGCCGAAGGTGTCGAGACCGAGTCCGTGGCCGCCCAGCTGAAGACGCTGGGCTGCGATGGCGCGCAGGGCTACCTGTTCAGCCGCCCGCTCGATGCGGACGCTTTCCTGGCCTGGGCCGTGGCTTCGCACGCGAGCAATCCGCCGCTGCACCTGGGTTCACCGGACGGCCCGCCGACCGCTGACCGGTTCGAGTCGACGCCCGTCGCGGGCTGAGCCGACCTCGCGCTGGCGTTGCGCAACAGGTTGCCAACGCGGGTGACCTGGTCTTTTGCCAAAGTACCTTGCCTAAATAGGCCAATCGGGTCGGCTCGGCATTGACACGCCCCCACCTCAGCTGCAATCCTGCGCCTTCGACCCGAGGGAAACGAGAACAAGATGAAGTTGGGCACATCTGGCAACCGGCCAAATGCCCGGGCGCGTTCGCCCGCGCCGACGCAGTCACCCGCGCGCGCATACGAGGAATCGCTCGATGTGGCGCGGCAGCGCGAGGACCCTTACGCGATCCTCGCCGTGCGAGCCTTGAGCCTGCTGGTGGGATCCGTCGGCGCCTTGCTCCTGCTGCTCGCGCTGGTGCAACGAAGTTACGCCCCGCTCACGCTGCTGGGGCAGTCGCGCTTGCTGATGGGCGCTTGCCTGTTCGCGGTTGGCTTGGCCGCGTGGACGCTGTCGCGCCGCGGCTGGAATTCGGCGTCAGCCACGCTGTCGCTCACGCTCGCGCTGCTGGCGTTGATGCTTCACGCCTGGTACTCGGGGCTGGGCACGCACTCCATCGTGCTGGGCGGCGCGGTGCTGCTGGTGGCGGTGTCGGGCATGCTGGTCAACATGCCCACGGCCATCGTGCTGGGCGTCACCAACGCCGTGCTGATCGCCGGCCTCGAGATCGCCGAGAACCGCGGCATCATTTCGCCGGCGGCCAGCATGGCCCAGTTGCACGCCGAGTCGCGCGCACTGTCGTTCGCGCTGCTCACCGGCGCCGGCCTGATCACGGCGTGGATCGTGCGCCGCCAGTTGCTGGGCACCGTCCTGCGGGCGCAGGAGCAGGAAAAGCGCATGAGCCGGCTGCTGCGCCTGGGCAGCGACTTCACGTGGGAGATGGACAACCACGGGCATCTCACCTACCTGTCGCCGTCCTTCGAGATGCACACGCTGCACACGGTGGCGGAGTTCCTGCAACTGGCCAAGCCGGGCGGCCCGACCTTCGTCAAGGACGGGCAGTGGGACCTGCTGCTGGCCGACATGAAGGCGCGCCGGCCGTATCGCGACCGCGTGATCCAGTTCCTCACAGCCAGCGGCAAGGAGCTGTTCATCAGCGGCAGCGGCGAGCCCGTGTTCGACGCCACCGGCCGCCACCTGGGCTGGTGGGGCGTCAGCCGCAACGCGACGGCCGAGGTGTTGGCGCAGCGCGAACTGCAGCGTTCGCAGGCGATGCTCGATCGCCTGTTCCGCCTCAGCCCGGACGCCGTCTGCGTGGCCAGCATGAAGGACGGCCGCGTGCTGCTCGCCAATCCGGCCTTCATGCAGTTCATCGGCCTCGACGAATCGCAGGTGATGGGACGCAACGGCCTCGAACTGGGCTTCTGGCGCGACGAGGAGCCGATGCTGGCGCTGAGCCGCGCGATCTCCGCGCACGGTTGGGTGCGCGACTTCCGCTCGGTCGCCTGGTCCAGCGACGGCGCCGAGCACTTCGTGCTCATCACCGCCGCGGCGTTCGACTGGGACGGCGAGGAGGTGGCGGTGATGACCACCCGCGACGTCACCGAGACGGAGCGCGCCAAGCAGGAGGGCGACGCGATCCTGGACAACGCCGTCGTCGGCGTCTGCCTGGTGCGCAACCACCGACTCGAGCGTGTCAACCCGCAGCTCGAGCGCATGCTGGGGCTGCCGCTCGGCTCGCTGGTGGGCAAGCCGACCGACGTGCTGTTCCCGAGCCCCGCGAAGTTCAAGGACTTCATCAACGTCTACGAATCCGCGCAGGCCGCCGGCGAGACCATCGACCTCGAGCGCCGCGCGCTGCGGTCCGACGGCACCAAGCTGCTGCTGCGCATGCGTGGCCGCGCCGTCGACCCGCGGCGACGACAGGAGACCGGCACCATCTGGGTCGTCGAGGACATCACCGACCGGCGCCGTGCGGAGCTCGAGCTGGCCGATGCACAGCGCGACGCCGAAGCCGCGCTCCGCGCCAAGAGCAGCTTCCTCGCGACGATGAGCCACGAGATCCGCACGCCGCTCAGTGGCGTGCTGGGCCTGGCCAGACTGCTGCAGGACCAGGCGCTGCCCGCCGACCGGCGCCGCGCCTACCTGGGCCATCTTGTCGACGCCGCGGAGCTGCTCAACGGCATCGTTTCCGACGTGCTGGACCTGTCCAAGATCGAGGCCGGCCAGCTGCAGGTGGAGCACATCCCGTTCGATCTGCACGCCGTCGTCTGGAGCGCGTTCCGCACCTTCTCGCCCATCGGCCAGGAGCGCGGGCTCGAGATGAGTTGCCACGTGGCGCTCGACACGCCGCGCGAGGTACTGGGCGACCCGGTGCGGGTGCGCCAGATCCTGTCGAACTACCTGTCCAACGCGCTCAAGTTCACTGACAGCGGACGCATCCACGTGCACCTTTTCAAGCGGAGCGCGGAGATCGCGCGCATCGAGATCAGCGACACCGGCATCGGCGTCAGCGCCGAGCTGGGTGCCACGCTGTTCCAGCCGTTCACGCAGGCCGACAGCTCCACCACGCGGCGCTTCGGCGGCAGCGGGTTGGGCCTGTCGATCTGCCGCGAGCTGGCCACGCTGATGGGCGGCAACGTCGGGCTGGACAGCGACGGCCGCACGGGCAGCTGCGCCTGGGTCGAGCTGCCGCTGGAGACTGCCAGCGAAGACGACTTCACGACGATTGCCAGTCCCTTGACGGAGGCGCCGCAGCAGCCGTTGTCAGGCATGTGCGTGCTGCTGGCGGAGGACAACCCGGTCAACCGCCTGATCGTCGGTGCGATGCTCACACGCCTGGGCGCCGAGGTGATCGAGGCCGCCAACGGCAGCGAAGCCATCGCGCAGGCGTCGCGCGAGCCCCAGGGGGTGCACGCGATCCTGATGGACCTGCACATGCCCGAGGTCGACGGCCTGGAAGCCACGCGCCAGCTGCGCGCGCAACCGTCCACGGCCCACCTGCCCATCATCGCGCTGACCGCCGCCGTGCTCGATGCGGAACGCGCGCAGGCGCACGCGGCGGGCATGAACGGCTTCGTCGCCAAGCCGGCTGGCGAAGGCGACCTGCTGCGAGCGTTATGGGCCTACCTGCCCAGCGGCGACAGCACGGCGGCGGGGGCGGTGTTGCGGTTCAATCTCGACTGAGGGCCTCGCGCCGCAGCGCGCGTCGTGGCAGGTCGGCCGTGACGCGGTCCACGCCCACTCGTCAACGCTTGAGAACCTTCGCCACCGCCGGCGCGCGCAGGCGTCCGGACGCCGGCATGTCCGCCCCCAGCAACGGCCGCAGGTAGTCGAAGAACGCCGGCGTGACGTCGTTGCCGCTCGCGGCGATCAGCGCGTCCTCCATCGTGCGCGTCTTGCCGGCGACGGCCTCCAGCGGCTGCAGCACGATGTCGACCGCGTAGTCGCCGTTGCGGCGGATCGCGACGGAGCCGTCGCGGTCGCCCCACATCGCGAACTGCACGGCCTTCTCGCCGACCTCGCGGGCCTCTTGCTGGTCGACGTCGGAGACGCAGCCCAGGAACGAGCGCTGCAGGTAGCCGAAGGTGTCGCCACGCACGCGCTTGATCTTGAGCTTGTCCTTGATCTCGTCGCACAGCAGGTCGGCCAGCGCGCCGGTGCCCGAGAGCTGCACGTTGCCGTGCGCGTCGCGCTCGACGTTCTTGGCGAGTTTTTCAGAGATCGTGGCGCCGGTCGCGTCGTGGATGCCTTCGGAGACAGCGATGACGCAGCGGCCGTGCTTGTCGTAGGCGGCCTTGACGTCGGCCAGGAAGCTCTCGATGGAGAACGTCCGCTCGGGCAGGTAGACCAGGTGCGGGCCGTCGTCCGGAAAGCGGCGCGCCAGCGCGGCGGCGGCGGTGAGGAAGCCGGCGTGGCGGCCCATCACCACGCCGAGGTAGACGCCCGGCAGCGCGGCGTTGTCGAGGTTGGCGCCGGAGAAGGCCTGGGCGACGAAGCGCGCGGCCGAGGGGTAGCCGGGCGTGTGGTCGTTGCCGACCAGGTCGTTGTCGATCGTCTTGGGGATGTGCACGCAGCGCAGCGCGTGGCCGGCCTTGCGCGCCTCGTCGGCGACGATGCGCACGGTGTCCGAGGAGTCGTTGCCGCCGATGTAGAAGAAGTAGCCGATGTCGTGTGCCTGCAGCACGGCCAGGATGCGCTGGCAGTAGGCGAGGTCGGGCTTGTCGCGCGTGGACCCGAGCGCGGACGCGGGCGTGCGCGCGACCTGCTCGAGGTTGTGCAGCGTCTCCTGCGTCAGGTCGACCAGATCCTCGTCGACGATGCCGCGCACACCGTGCCGCGCGCCGTACACGCGCGCCACCTGCGGGAAGCGGCGCGCCTCGAGCACCACGCCGACCAGCGACTGGTTGATGACGGCGGTGGGGCCGCCGCCTTGCGCGACGAGGATCTTGATCGAACTCATGAGCAGCACTCCGTCGGTGGGAATGCTGGCGATCTTACGACCTGGAGGCGGCTTCCAGCGCCCGGGCTCCTAGTCGTGTGACCGGCGTTGCCTGTGGATGTCGTGCGTCACGAACGGATCGTCGCCATCCGGCCGCTCAAGCCAATGCGGATGTTCCAGCGTCTTGTTGATATCGGCCAGGCCGCTGTCCCAGTGGCTGCGCATCGTGACGGCGCCGAACTCGTAGTCCTTGGACAGGCCGTCCCATTCCTTGTCCTGGTAGATCAGCTGGATCACGCTGACACAACGCGCCGTGGCCTGCTGGGCGGCGGCGCGGCAGGCCGGGTTCGTCTCGCGCAGCTCAGGCGGGATCTGCTCGAGGATCTCGCGCAACATGCGGCGCTGGCGCTGCTCCTGAGCCTGCATGTTGGTGATGGCGCGGGTGCGGCTGGAGAACTGGATGTCCTTGACGCGTTCCTGCGCGTCGACCACATTGGTGGGCGCCTTGCCGCGCGCGCTCCACAGGTCGATCTGGAACGCCAGCGTGTCGCGTCGCGGGTTGTCGTCGAGCACCTGGGTCAGCGGCGTGTTGGAGACGAGCCCGCCGTCCCAGTAGTAGTGCACCGGCCGTGGCGCCCCGCTGGAACGCGAAGCCTCCAGCGGGCCCGGATCCTCGATGGCGACGGCCGGGAATCCCGGTGGCAGCGCGCCCGAGGCCATCACGTGCTCGGCACGGATGCGCTTGCGCCAGCGACCGTGGCGGTTGTCGAAGGCCTCGAAGTTGCCGGTCTCGACGTTGACGGCCGACACCGTCAGCCGAGTGACGCCCGCGTTGATGCGGTCGAAGTCCACCAACCGCTCCAGCGTCGCCTTGAGCGGCGCAGTGTCGTAGAAGCTGGCCGCGGTGGGCAGTTGCGGGCCCAGCAGCGCGGTGGTCGGACGTGGCGTGAAGAAGCCGCGCTGGCCTTCGGTGAGCGCGCGCAGGGCGTTCCAGCTGTTCCAGATCTGGCGCCGCCAATCGTCCACGGGCTCGACCAGTGCGTCCATGAACGACAGCGCATCGGGAAATGCCGCGGGCCGGGACACCGTCGTCCAGAAATCGCGCAGCCGCTCGATACGCACCTTGGGCTCGTTGCCGGCAATGATGGCGGCGTTGATCGCGCCGATCGAGATGCCCGCCACCCAGTCGGGCTCGATGTCCGCGGTGGCCAGTCCTTCCATCACGCCGGCCTGGTAGGCGCCGAGCGCGCCGCCGCCTTGCAGCACGAGGGCGATCGTTTCGAAGGGCGGGCGGTCGAGGGGCATGAGGTTCCAGCAGGACAGAAGGGAACCCGCAGCTTATCGGGTTCACGTTGCACGTCGCCGAAGTCGGGCA
Source organism: Burkholderiaceae bacterium (assembly GCA_039920745.1). Classification (GTDB taxonomy): domain Bacteria; phylum Pseudomonadota; class Gammaproteobacteria; order Burkholderiales; family Burkholderiaceae_C; genus Scleromatobacter. The sequence goes on from JBDSDD010000045.1 coordinate 66,791, forward strand.
TTCGATCCCCTGGTTGGCGTGCTCCTGATCTAATGGCGGCATGAGCCACGCCGTCCCCGCCCACCTCGCTGCCGACTTCAAGAGCCGAGGCATCAACGACGTCGAGTGCCTGTTCCCCGACATCTCCGGCTATCCGCGCGGCAAGCTGATGCCGGCACATGCGTTCGCGAGCGGCGCCGAACTGCGCATCGCGCAGGCGATCCCGATGCAGTGCGTCACCGGCGACTATTCGTACGACCCGATCTTTCCTGACCAGGATCCGGACGTGCTGCTGGTGCCCGACTACGCGACGGTCAAGCCGGTGCCGTGGGCCAGCGTGCCGCGCGCGCTGGCCATCCATGATTGCGTCGAGCTCACCGGCGAGGGCTGCCAGTTCGCGCCGCGCACGATTCTCAAGGACGTGATGGCGCGCTACGAGAAGCGCGGCCTGCGCCCGGTCGTCGCGCCCGAGATCGAGTTCTATCTCACCGCGCCCAACGACGACCCGGCGCAGCCGCTGCGCGCGCCAGCGCTGCGCGGCGGCCGCAGCGAGGTCGGCCAGTCGGCGTTCAGCCTCAACACGCTCAACGAACACGCCGCGTTCTGGGACGAGTTCCGCACGACGCTGGAGGTGCTGGGCATCCGGGCAGACACCTGGATCCACGAGGTCGGCCTGACCCAGTTCGAGATCAACCTGCTGCACGACGACCCGCTCGTCGTGGCGGACCAGGCTTTCCTGTTCAAGTACGCGGCCAAGGAGGTGGCGCTCAAGCACGGCATGAACGCGGTCTTCATGGCCAAGCCCATCGCGCACCAGCCGGGCAGCTCGATGCACCTGCACCAGAGCCTGGTCGACGCGGACGGCCGCAACGTGTTCAGCAGCGCCGATGGCGGCGAGAGCGATCTGTTTCGCCAGTACATCGCCGGCCTGCAGGCCAACCTGCCCAACCTGATGCTGCTGTTCGCGCCGTTCGTGAATTCGTATCGGCGCTTCGTCAAGGGCAGCCAGGCACCCGTCAACTTCCACTGGGGCTACGACAACCGCACCGCCGGCCTGCGCATCCCCAAGAGCGGCCCGGCCGCGCGGCGCGTCGAGAACCGTGTCGCCGGCGCGGACGCCAACCCGTACCTGGTGATCGCCGCCACGTTGGCCGCCGGCCTCGACGGCATCGAGCGCGCGCTGCCGCCCACCGAGCCGATGAACGACAGTGCCTACGAGGAGGCGCACACGCTGGCGCGCACCATCGTCGCTGCGCAGGAGGACTTCCTGCGCGACGGCGTCGCCGTGCGCCTGTTCGGCGAGCGCTTCGTGCGCGGCTACGTGTCGGTCAAGGAGGTCGAGTACGAGAGCTGGCTGGCCGAGATCGGTGCGTGGGAGCGTCGTTTCCTGGTGCCGCAGGCATGACCCGCACGGTCGCGATCGTCGGTGCCGGCCCGGCCGGCTTGATGGCCGCCAGCGTGCTGCAGTCGCACGGCGCGCAGGTGCACGTGTTCGACACGATGCCGTCGGTAGGCCGCAAGTTCCTGCTGGCCGGCATCGGCGGCCTGAACCTGACGCACTCGGAGGCGATGCCCGGCTTTCTCGCGCGCTACGCGCAACGCGAGGCTGTGCTCGCGCCGCTCGTGAACGCGTTCGCGCCCGACGCCATCCGCGCGTGGGCCGGCGAGCTTGGCGTCAAGACCTTCGTCGGCACGTCGGGCCGCGTGTTCCCCAAGGACATGAAGGCCGCGCCGCTGCTGCGCGCCTGGCTGCATCGCCTTCGCGCAGGGGCCGAGGGCCAGCCGCCAGTGCAGTTCCACATGCGCCATCGCTGGCTGGGCTGGGGCGACGACGGCGCGACGCTGCGCTTCGCGAACGCCGCCGGCGAGACGGGTTTCAGCGCCGACGCCTGCGTGCTGGCGCTGGGCGGCGCGAGCTGGTCGCGCCTGGGCTCCGATGGCGCCTGGGTGCCGCTGCTGGCCGCTCGCGGCGTGGACATCGCGCCGCTGCGCGCCAGCAACTGCGGCTTTGACGTCGCGTCCACCGGAGCGAACCGCAGCGGTTGGAGCGAGCACCTGCGCGAACGTTTCGCCGGCGAGCCGGTGAAGCCGGTGGCGATCACTGCAGCCGATTCGGCCGGCGTCGTGCATCGCCAGCAAGGCGAGTTCGTCGTCACGACGACCGGCATCGAGGGCAGCCTGGTCTACGCATTCTCGGCCGGCCTGCGCGACGCGATCGCGGCACGGGGCCAGGCCACGCTGACGCTGGACCTGCTCCCGCAGCACACCCTCGAACAGGTGCGCACCGAGACGCGCCGGCCGCGCGGCACGCGCAGCCTGTCCACGCACCTGAAGAGCCGCTTGCACCTGCAGGGCGTCAAGATGGGCCTGCTGCATGAGTTGCTGTCGCCCGCTCAGCTGAACGATGCCGACGTGCTGGCCGGCTTCATCAAGGCGTTGCCGCTGCTGCTGTGCGCACCGCGTCCGATCGACGAGGCGATCTCCACCGCCGGGGGCGTGCGCTTCGAGGCGCTGGACGCCGGCCTGATGGCGACGTCCGCGCCGGGCCTGTTCGTTGCCGGCGAGATGCTGGATTGGGAGGCGCCCACCGGCGGCTACCTGCTCACGGCCTGCCTCGCCACCGGGCGGGCCGCCGGGCTGGGCGTCCTCGACTGGTGGAAGTCGCGCTGATCCGGCCCGCCCATATCCACTTCTTGTCCGATTGACCTCTTGACCACTGCCCGCATGCCCTCGCGTTCCCCGTCCCGCCGTGCCCGTTCCGATGTCGCGATCGACATCGACATGCCTGAGGCCAAGCCCGTCGTCGACGCGGCACCGGCGGACATCCGCGCCCCCAGCGCGCTGCTGCTGGCCCTCGAGGGTCGCGCGCCGTGGGAGTTCGCCGCCAGCCTCGCCGCCGCGCCGTGGCTGCGCAAGCTGCCCAAGGGCGACGGCCACCGCGTGCTGGTGCTGCCGGGCCTGGCCGCCAACGACCTCACGACGCTGCCGATGCGCGCCTTCCTGAAGGATCGCGGCTACCAGGCGCTGCCGTGGGAGCAGGGCCTGAACCTGGGTCCGCGCGAAGGCGTGCTCGAAGCGCTGCGCGAACGCGTCCGCATGTTGCACCGCGTCGATGGTCACAAGATCAGCCTGCTCGGGTGGAGCCTGGGCGGCGTCTACGCACGCGAGCTTGCCAAGGAGATGCCGGAGCTGGTGCGCTGCGTCATCACGCTCGGCTCGCCATTCGCCGGGCCGCCGCACGCCACCAACGCGTGGTGGTTGTTCGAGCGCGTCAGCGGCCATCCCGAGCCGGACGCCCAGATGCAGGCCGCGCTGCGCGTGGCGCCGCCGGTGCCCACGACGTCCATCTTTTCGCGCAGCGACGGCATCGTCGCGTGGCAGTGCAGCCTGAACCCGCCGGGGCCGCTGGCCGAGAACGTCGAGGTGCACGCGAGCCACATCGGCCTGGGCCTGAACCCGCTCGCGATGGTCGCCATCGTCGACCGGCTCGGCCAGGATCCCGCGCGCTGGATGCCGTTCGAGGCGAGCGGCCTGCGCCGCTTCCTGTTCAAGACAGGTGCCTGACATGTCCAAAGTCCAAGCCAACGGCCTGATGATCGAGGTGGATGACCAAGGCCCCCGGGACGCCCCGGTGGCGCTGCTGGTGATGGGCCTGGGCATGCAGCTCACTGGCTGGCCCGATGGGCTGGTCACGCTGTTGCTCGAACATGGCTTTCGCGTGGTGCGGTTCGACAACCGCGACGCCGGGCTGAGCGATGGCTTCGATCACGCCGGCGTTCCCAGCATCGCGCTGAACGCGCTGCGGCACCTGCTGCGCCTGCCGATCCGCTCGCCTTACGCGTTGAAGGACATGGCCGCCGACGCGGTGGGCGTGCTGGACGCGCTGGGCATCGCGCGGGCACACGTCGTCGGCGCTTCGCTGGGCGGCATGATCGCGCAGCACGTGGCGGCCAACCACCCCGAGCGGGTGGCCAGCCTCACGCTGATCATGACCACCAGCGGATCGCGACGCCTGCCGGGACCCACGATGCACGCACGTCGCGCGCTCCTGTCGCAGCCGGCCAACCGCGACTCCGAGACGCTGATCTCGCATTCGATCAGCGTGTTCACCGCGATCGGCAGTCCGGCGTATCGCCCCGCCCCCGCGGATCTGCGCGCGCGTGTGGTGGCCCACATCGAGCGCGCGTCGCGCCCGCAGGGGTCGGCGCGCCAGCTGCTGGCCATCGCGGCCGACGGCGACCGCACGCCTCTGCTGGCCCGCATCCAGGCACCCACGCAGGTGATCCACGGCGTCGTCGACCCGCTGGTGCCGGTGGCCAACGGCCGCGACCTGGTCCAGCGCATTCCCGGCGCGCTCGGCGACTTCATCGACGGCATGGGGCACGACCTGCCCGACGCGCTCCTCGGCCGCATCGCGCAAGGCATCGCCAACAACGCGCAACGGGCGAGCTGAACGCCAGTTTGTTACAGCCGCGGGTCGCGGGCGCGCGGCGGGCATGCGGATTGTCACGACTAACAGTGGCCTATCCCGTCGGCCGTGGCGCTCGCAGCGAGTGCCTGCCAAGCGATCCTGCGAGCCTTGTTACCAATCATGGCGTCGCCTGCCGCCAACGCGGCCGGTCGCGACGAGCGACGCGCACCAAGATCGGTCCTAAACCTGACTGTGGTTGGGAGAGGTCGAGCGCCAAGCGGTCCCAAGGCGTTGCGGGGCTGGGTTCGGCGAGGCGAATCGGGCGGGGCGGTGACTGGACTTGTCCAGCCAGGTCAGGGGGTTGGTCGCACCTCGGTGTCGTGCGGCAGCCGGGCCGGCCGGTGACACCCCTGGCACGGCCCTGGGAGGTCGGGATCCAGATGCAAAAAGGGCCGGTCGGTTGCCCGATCGGCCCTGGCGTCACTGCCGGATGCCACCCGCGGGTGACAGCCGGCGGGTCGCGGCGCTTAGTTCGTTGCTGCGGTCAGGTCGTCGAGGACGAACGAGGTCGCCAGCGACGAGTCTTCCACGCCGTTGAACTTGATCACCACCGTCTTGCCGATGAACGAGGTCAGGCTGATCGTCTTCAGCACATAGCCCGTTGCGGCGTTGACGTTGGTGTACGTCGCCAGGGTCGTGGCCGAGCCACCGCTGGGGGTCGCGGTCACGGTCAGCTTGTCGTACGCCGTGGAGCCGGTCTCCTTGGTGTCGATGTGCATGTAGAACGACAGCGTCGCGGAGGTCTTGCCGGCCGGGATGGTGATCGTCTGCGACAGCGAGTCGGTGTGCGTCGAGCCGTAGCCGTTGAGCCAGGCGAAGCCCGTGCCGCCGTGCGCGGTTTGACCCGAGCAGGGGTTGCAATACACGCCGGACGTGGCCGCCCACGGGGACACCGACGTCTCCAGTCCACCGTTGGTGAACAGGTTGGACGGCGGCGGCGGCGGCGCGCCCACCGTCACCGACGCGTTGTGCGAGGCGGTCTTGGCGTTGCTGTCCGTCACGGTTTCCGTCACGTTGTACGAGCCGGAGGCGGCGTACGTGTGCGTCGGGTTCTGGGCGGTCGACGTCGAGCTGTCGCCGAAGTTCCACGAACGCGACGTGATCGTGCCGCCGGTGTCGGTGGACGTATCGACGAACGACACCGTCAGGCCGGAGACCGTGTCGGTGAAGTTGGCCGTCGGGCCAGCGGGCGGCGGCGGCGGCGGGCTACCGAGGCTCGCCGACAGGGCGGCGATCTGCACCGAGCCGTAGCCCGATGCGTAGTCCCAGCCGGTCGCCGCAGCGTAGCCTTGGTTGCCCGAGGTCACGTCATGGAACCAGGCCGGGTGCGCCGAGGCGCCTTGGTAGATCGTCGCCGCCGGGAAGGGCAGCGTGTTGCCGTGCGCGGCCTGGATACGGGTCCAGAAGCCGGCCCACAACGGAGCGGCCAGCGAGGTGCCGCCGATCTGCTGGTTGGAGCCGTTGACCAGCACGAGGGCGCCGGATTGGGGCGAAGCGTCGAACGAGATGTCCGGCACGCCACGCTTGGTGGACGAGCCGAGCACGCCTGCTGCGGTTTGCCAGCTGGGGGCGTTTTCCGTCAACGACGGGCCGCCGCCGGCGCCGCCGGAAGACGACTGCTGGCAGCTGGAAGCGCTGGTGCACGACCATACCGTTTCGCTGGTGTAGGTGCCGCCCGAGGACGACAGCGTCGTGCCGCCGATGGCCATGACGTACGGCGAGACGGCGGGATAGCTCTGCGCCTTGCCTGCGGTTGCACCGCATTCGTAGGCGCCGGAGTCACCCGACGAGACCGAGAACATCTGGCCTTGAGCGACGGCCGACTGGAAGATCTGGTCTTGTGATGCTTCGACCGAACCTTGGTTGCTCTCACAGCCACCCAGCGAGACGTTGATCGCCCGCGCCAGGTTGTCGGTGACGGCCTTGTTGTAGCCATTGGTCAGTGCGGCGTCGCTCAGGTCAGTGACGTTGTAGAGGATCATGTGCGAGATCGAGCCACCGGCGGCGGCGAGCGAGCTCTGCGAGTCCATGTTCCACTCGCTCACGCCCGAGGTGCTGGTGCCGGCGGTGCCGACCACGGTCGTCGTGACGTTCGGAACGGGGTAGCCGGCGCTGGAGGCGAAGCTCTTCAGGTCGGTGATGGTCTGCGAGACCTTGCCCGCCGTGATGATGCCGATCGTGCCGGTGGTGGCGCTCGGCAGGCTGGATGCGCCGTAGATCGAAGCGAAGTTCGGGATGCTCACGCCCGTGATGGCTTGCGGCGTGACAGCCTCCGGCGCGACCATGTGCTGGGCATGCGTGTGCATCATGTGCACGTTCTGCAGGCCGACGACGCCCATGACCGTGCCTGCCAGGTGGGCCGGGACCAGGGCGTCGGTGACGTTCGCATAAGCGCGGCGGCCGTTGACGTTGTACTCGTGCAGGTCGGCCTTGAACGCGTTGCGGATGACACCGGCGCCGCCGGTGGCGCTGACCAGCAAGTTGTTCGGGGCGACGTCGATGTTGCTGAAGCCCTGGGCGCGCAGGTAGGCGACGACGGCTTGCGCTTGCGCGGCGGTCGGGGCGTGCTTGGCCATGAACTCCGCCGAGGTCAGCGGCTTGACACCAGGAGCGCCGACCATCAGCTTGGCGGTCAGCGAATCCAGTTCCGCCTTGTTGCGCAGCTTCAGCGACACGACGACATTGACCTGCTCGCCGGCCCTGAGAGGCGCGACGTGGACGGCGGCTTGGGGATCGTGGGCCTTGGTGCTCGTGGCGACCCAGGCTTCGGAGGTGGCAGCTTGTGCGGAGAGGGCGAAGACGCTGGCCATCAGGCCGGCGAGCACCTTCATCTTGTCAGCGCCGTTCGAGGGAGCCTGCCGGCTCGAAGCTTGTCCTTGTTTCTTCATGGAACTCTTCTCCTAATCGATGGGTCAGTTCACGAAATTGGGTTGACGTGAATTTTTTGCTATGTGAGCGGCAATTCGATTTTGTCGGTGTCGCTCGTGGAAGCATCGCGTTGCACCGATTGGGATTATCCAGTTCGGGGGGAGGTCGGCGATGCAGGCGCTGATTCTGTGCCGCAGCAATATCCGCGGTATCAGGTCGAACCCCGAGGGGTATGACGGTGCATACCCTGCACCGCGACCGTGCACTATTTTGAAGTTGGTGCGTACTCTTTTTTATGATTCAGCTTGATGAAAGACTTGTATCGAGGCTGCGTGTCCTGTTACGACGGCCCTTAACACTTGATTAATTTCTACTCGGCCATTAAATTGCTTCAGCTTTAAATCAATTCAGTATTTATGTCAGTGAAATCCCTGTTCGGGATTAGGCGAAGTTCTCGATTCAAAATATCAAATTACTCTGGACATACAACGAAAAACGCAGCCAGTAGGCTGCGTTGATACCCAGTACAGGGTAGTGGGGCGTCGCAATACCCTGTTCAGGGTATGCGACAACAAATCAAATTGTCAGTCGTTGGCAGTTCCGGCGTGGGCCGCGGCCAGCGCCGTCATGTTGACGATGCGGCGCACCGTCGACGACGGCGTCAGCACGTGCACCGGCGCGTTGGCCCCGAGCAGGATCGGCCCGATGGTCACGCCGTGGCCGCCGGTCATCTTGAGCACGTTGAACAGGATGTTGGCGGCGTCCAGGTTCGGGCAGATCAGCACGTTGGCCGCGCCCTTGAGCGGGGAGTCGGGCATCAGCCGCTCGCGCAGCTCCTCGCTGAAGGCGGCGTCGCCCTGGAGCTCGCCGTCGGCGGCGACGTCGGGCATGCGCTTGGCGAACAGGTCGCGCGCCGCGCGCATCTTCCTGGCCGACGGACGTTGGCTGCTGCCGAACATCGAGTGCGACAGGAACGCCACCTGAGGCACCAGGCCGAAGCGGCGCACCTCGTCGACCGACATCGCGGCGATGTCGGCCAGCTGTTCCGCGGTCGGGTCGTCGTTGACGGAGGTGTCGGCGATGAACAGCGTGTGCTTGTCCAGCAGCAGCGCGTTGACCGTGGCGAAGCCATGCGTGCCCGGGCGCTGGCCCACGACCTCGCGCAGGTGCGCGAAGTGGCCATCGAAGCGGCCCACGAGGCCGCACAGCAAGGCGTCGGCGTCGCCCAGGTGCACCATCAGCGCGGCGATCGTCGTGTTGGAGCGACGCACCGTGGCCTTGGCCATTTCGGGCGTGACGCCGTCGCGCGCGTTGAGGCGGTGGTAGGTCTCCCAGTACTGGCGAAAGCGCGTGTCGTCCTCGGGGTTGACGATCTCGAAGTCGCGTCCCGCCTGCAGGCGCAGGCCCGCGCGCTCGATGCGCGAGGCGATGACGGCGGGGCGGCCGACCAGGATCGGCTTGACCAGGCGTTCGTCCAGCGCGATCTGCACGGCGCGCAGCACGCGCTCGTCCTCGCCCTCGGCGTAGACGACGCGCTTGGGCGACTGGCGTGCGGCGCTGAACAGCGGGCGCATCAGCATGCCCGTGTGGGTCACGAAACGGCCCAGCGACTGCACGTAGGCATCGACGTCCTTGATGGGGCGCGTGGCGACGCCGGAGGCTTCGGCCGCCCTCGCCACCGCGGGCGCGATGCGCAGGATCAGGCGCGAGTCGAACGGCGTCGGGATCAGGTAGTCGGAGCCGAAGCGCAGCTCGCGGCCCGGGTAGGCGGCGGCGACCTCGGCCGAGATCTCGGCCTTGGCCAGGTCGGCGATCTCCTTGACGCAGGCGATCTTCATCGCCTCGGTGATGCGCGTGGCGCCGCAATCGAGCGCGCCGCGGAAGATGTACGGGAAGCACAGGACGTTGTTGACCTGGTTCGGATAGTCCGAGCGGCCCGTGGCGATGATGCAATCCGGGCGCACTGATTTGGCGAGTTCCGGCCGGATCTCGGGTTCCGGGTTCGCCAGTGCCAGGATGATGGGCCTGGCGGCCATGGACATGACCATGTCGGCGCTGATCGCGCCGGCCGCGGAGCAGCCCAGGACGACGTCCGCGCCTTGCATCGCGTCGGCCAGCGTGCGCATGGCCGTCACCTTCTGGTAGCGCTTCTTGGACTCGTCGAGCTTGTCCTCGCGGCGGTCGTGGATCACGCCCTTCGAATCGCACACGGTGACGTTGGTGCGGTTGACGCCCAGCTCCACCATCAGGTCGAGGCAGGCGATGGCCGCGGCGCCGGCGCCCGACACGGCGATCTTGACCTCGCCGATCTTCTTGCCCACCAGCTCGAGGCCGTTGATCAGCGCCGACGTCGAGATGATGGCGGTGCCGTGCTGGTCATCGTGGAAGACGGGGATGTTCATGCGCTCGCGCAGCTTCTTCTCGATGTAGAAGCATTCGGGTGCCTTGATGTCTTCGAGGTTGACGCCCCCCAGCGTGGGCTCCAGCGCGGCGATGATGTCGACGAGCTTGTCGGGATCGCGCTCGGCCAGTTCGATGTCGAACACGTCGATGCCGGCGAACTTCTGGAACAGGCAGCCCTTGCCCTCCATCACCGGCTTGCTGGCCAGCGGGCCGATGTCGCCCAGGCCCAGCACGGCGGTGCCGTTGGTGACCACGCCCACCAGGTTGCCGCGCGCCGTGTAGTCATGCGCCAGCGACGGTTCGGCCTCGATCGCGAGGCAGGCGTAGGCGACGCCGGGTGAGTACGCCAGCGACAGGTCGCGCTGGTTGGACAACGGCTTCGTTGGCGTGACGGCGATCTTGCCGCGCACCGGGCTGCGGTGGTATTCGAGCGCAGCCTCGCGCAGCGCGGCTTCGGCCGGCGAAAGAGCGGCGGTGTTTTTTTCCATGATGTCTCCTTCAGGCCCGGCATTCGCACCAGGGGAAGGAATCTTGCCAGGGTTCGTAACCACATGGAAACCCTATGGCTTGCCGGTGTGTGGTCGCGCAACGCGAGCCTTCGCGACCCGGCACGCAGCCTTCGCAGTGCGGGTAGGAGCGTGGGTGGCAGGAGCCAACCGCTTCGCCCGGTTCTGGCGCCGCTGCCCACTGCCGACCACGCGTCTAGCGAACATCCGTGATCGGCGCCGCACCGGCCTCGGCGACGCCGCAGGCCACCAGGCGGTCGCAGTAGTGCTGCAGGCGCTGCGAGTCGCAATGGATGACCAGTGAATGCACGCGGCCCCAGCGCAGCTCGAATTCGTGCACGCCGGTGTTGGAGCCCTGCGTGCCGTCCGGCAACGTGAAGCGGTCGTCCCACGCGACCGCCGCGACGGTCTTCCAGGGCATGCCCCCCACGACGATGGCGCGGACGTCGAAAACCAGGCCCGGCAGCAGGCGCTGCAGCCGCTCGTACCAGCGTGCAGTGGATTCGACGTGGCGGCGGTCACCGGCCAGGGCGTGCTGCCCGGCCATCGCGTGCCGATGCTGCGTGGCGAACTGCGCCACGATGCCGTCGTAGCGGCCGGCGTTGATGTCGGCGAAGGCGCGGCGCAGCTTGCGGCGGACGATGGCGTGGTACATGGCAGGCTTTCGTGAATCAAACTTGACAGTGTCAAGATTGACGCATCCTGCGACGCAATCCTTCTCGTGTCAAGATGAGGCATGCCGACCACCTCCACCCCTGCCAAGCCGCGCTCGCGGGGCAAGCCGGCGCCCCGCGCATACCACCACGGCGACCTGCGTGCCTCGCTGCTGGAGGCCGCCGCGCGCTGGCTGGACGAGCAGGGCACCGAGACGCTCACGCTGCGCGAGCTCGCGCGCGCAGCGGGCGTTTCGCACGCGGCGCCGTACCACCACTTCGCCGGCCGCGATGACCTGCTGGCAGGCGTCGCCGAGCTTGCGTTCGACCGCCTGGGCGACGCGCTGGCTGTCGCCGCCGCGGACGCGACCGACCCGGCGCACGCGCTGCTGGACATCGGCGAGGCCTATGTCCGCGCGGCGCTCGCGCACCCGGCCCAGTTCCGGCTGATGTTCGGCCCGATGCTGGCGCGCAAAGCCGGGCACCCCGGGCTGCAGCGCGCGGCCGAGCACGCGTTCAGCGTGTTGCTGCAGGCCGCGACTGCCTACGCGCCGGCGCGCGGGCTGGCACTGGCGCTGGCCGGTTGGAGCCTGTCGCACGGCGCCGCCAACCTCGCCATCGACGGTGCGTTCGCGGGCCTGCCGATCGCCCCCGCCGACGCGCGCAAGCTTGCCCGCCTGGACGCGGGCGCGCTCGTGCGGGGCATGGTGGCTGCCCTGCTGCAAGGGCCGGAACCGGCACCCCCACGCGCCAGATCCCCCCGGCGCTGAAGGATTTCACCCCGTTTTCGCGCGCCGCCCGTTCAACCGCCACCTGCCCCGAAAAAGGAACCGGCGATGAACACCACGCTCGACCCCCTGCGCCGTCGCACCCTGCTGGCGACCTGCGCCTTTGCCGCGCTGCTCAACCTGGCCTGCACCGCGACCGCGCGGGCTGACAACCTCGTGCGCATGGACGTGATCGACCGCGACGTCGGCGACACCCTGCGCGTCTGGCGCGACCATGGCCGGCCAGTGGTCGCCGGGCGCCCCGGTTCGCGCTACGCAGTGCGTCTCGTCAACAACAGCGGCGAGCGCGTGCTGGCCGTGCTGGCGATCGACGGCGTCAACGTCGTCTCGGGCGAGACGGCCAGCGTCAACCAGCGCGGCTATGTGCTGGGGCCGTACCAGCACACCGAGATCATCGGCTGGCGCAAGAGCGACCGCGACGTGGCGGCCTTCGAGTTCACGGCGCTGGCCGACTCGTACGCGGCGCGCACCGGCCGGCCGCTGGATGTCGGCGTGATCGGCGTGGCGGTGTTCCGCGAGGCGCCGCGCCTGGACGTGTCCAACGACATGCCCGCGTCACCGCCGCAACCCGCGCCGCGTCAGCTGCCGGCGCCGCGGCTGGACTTCGGGGCCATGTCCAAGGCGGCGCCTTCGCCCGCGACCGCGGCGCCGGCCGACACCAATTCCGCAGCCGCGTCCGCCGAACCCGAGGCGCGGCGCTCGCGCGACGCCCTGGGCGAACTCTCGGCCGGGCGCGCACAGCCCGACCGCCTGGGCACGGGCCACGGGTCACGCGAGCCCTCGGCGTCGACCGTCACGACGTTCCAGCGCGCATCTTCGCAGCCCGCGCAGCGCATCGAGATCCGCTACGACAGCCAGGACAACCTCGTGGCCGCCGGCATCATCCCGCCGCCGCGCTACGCCAACACGGCTCCGCATTCGTTCCCGGCTGACCCGCCGCGTGACTACGTCCCGGATCCGCCAGCGCGCTGAACCACTTGCAACTGGCGCCATTCCGGTGGCCGGGCCATGACGCGTTAGCATCATGGCCCGTGCAGGCCCACCCCGACTCCGTCCCGCCCCTCGCGTTCGTGCGCGAGTCGGACGATGACCGTGCGTGGTCCCAAGCCACGACGGCGGACGCCGCGGCACCCGCCGCCGACAGCGACGAATTCCTGATGCATGCCTTCGCGGGCGGCGACGCCGCCGCCTTCACCCGTCTGTACGACCGTCACGAGCGGGCCACCTGGCGTTTCATCCGCCATCGCCTCGGCGCGCAGCACGACGCTGCGGCGGACGACGTGCTGCAGGAAACCTGGATCAGCGTCGCCCGCGCCGCGCCGCGCTACGTGCCGAGCGCGCGCTTCACCACCTGGCTGTTCACCGTGGCGCGCAACCGCGTGATCGACCACCAGCGCGCGCAGTCCCACGCGATGCTGTCGATCGACGCGCCGCTGGCCGGCTCCGGCTCCGACGACGACGGCGAGCGCTGGGCCGACCGCGTGGCAGCCGACACCGCCGACGGTCCGCTCGCGCGCATCGAGTCGCGCCAGCAGGCCGAGGCCTTCCTCGACGCGCTGGCCCAGTTGCCCGACGCGCAGCGCGAGGCCTTCGTGCTGCAGGCCGAGGGCGGGCTCAGCATCGACGAGGTGGCCAGCGCCACCGGCGTCGGCGCCGAAACCGCCAAGACGCGGCTGCGCTACGCCAAGGCCAAGCTGCGCACGCTGCTGTCCGGATGGAGGTCGACATGACGTCTCCTGAACGCGACGATCTCGACCAGGCCTACCGCCAGGCGCACGCGCTGACCGACGACGGCCGCGGGCCGACGCTGTCGGTGCGCGCCAACGTGCTGGCGGCCGCGCTGCAGGTCGCGGCGCAGGCTACGGCGCGCCCCGCCGCCGAGCCCGAGGTCAAGCCGGCGCTGACGCCGGTGGCCGCGCCGGTCTCGGACGTGGGACGCGGCCGGCTGTGGGCGTTGAACCTGTCTTCGTGGCGCGTGCGGTCCGGCGCGACGCTCTGCGCGCTGCTGATCGTCGGCCTGGCCTCGTGGCGTTTCGACGCGAGCCGCCGGCTCGGTGCCGACACGCAGGTCGCTTCGGCCGACTCCAAGGTGCTGGAAATGAAGGTCGTCGAGGCGCCGTCGCTGGATCTGCCGCCCGCGCCGAAGGACATGCCGATGCCCGGCATGTCGCCCGCTGCGGCGTACGCGCCGACGCCGCCGGTGACCGTCGAGGCGGCGGCACCGTCTGTGCAGTCCATCCGGGCGAAGGTCGACGCCCGCAGCGCGCGCGACAAGGATCTCGTCGTCGCCGAGGCCGAGCAGCCCTACCACGCCAACAGCCTGGCGCCACCGCGAACCGATGCCTTCACGGCGAGTCGCGGGTCTTTCGCGCCGCCGCCCCCGCCACAGATCGCGCTGAACGCGCCCGCTCGCAGGGAGGCGATCGTCGCCGGACTCCCGGCGCCGACGTTCAACGATGCGCCCGCCCCAGCCGCGCCCAGCCAGGTGCCTGCGCCGGTCGCTACCGCCATTGCCGCCGCGCCGCAGGCATCGACCCCGGACAACGTCGCCGTGGCCGCGGCGGACGCGCTGCAGCGCGTCGAGATCGCCGGCAGCTCGATCGGCCGCCTCGGCAATGACGCCGTGCGCGGCTCGCTGGAGAAGGCCAGGAAAGCGGCGCCCGCGGCCGAGGCCAAGCCGATCGCCGCGAGCCTGCGTGCGTTGCCGACGCCGCTGCACGTCGCCGCCGGCAACGACGACGTCGACGCCTTGCGCAAGTTGCTGGCCAACCCCGCCACGCGCGTCGACGTCACTGACGCGCAGGGCCGCACGCCGTTGCTGCTCGCGGTGGCCGCGCAGCACGTGGCCGCGGTGCGGCTGCTGCTGGCCGCCGGGGCCGACCCCGACCACGCCGACTCGACCGGTGCCACGCCGCGCAGCGTCGCGCGCAGCGGGGTCAACGCCGAGATCGCGACCTTGCTGGTAGCCCCGCACTGAGTCGCCCGGCGTCCCGCGCCTGGACGGTCCGTCCCAGTGAAGCGCCAGTCCGTCGCATCGCGCTGGGGCCGGCCGCGGCCGCCCGGTAGAGTGCAACCTTGGAAATCTCGAATCCGCCCGGAGTCCCTGCCATGTTGTCGATTGCCTCGTTGACCCACGTCTACCCGAACGGAACGCGGGCGCTCGACGACGTTTCGCTGGAGATCCCGTCTGGCCTGTACGGGCTGCTGGGCCCCAACGGCGCCGGCAAGTCGACGCTGATGCGCTGCCTGGCGACGCTGCAGGTGCCTACCTCCGGCCAGATCCGCTTCGGTGACATCGACGTGCTGGCCGAGCCGCAGAAGCTGCGCGCCAAGCTGGGCTACCTGCCGCAGGATTTCGGCGTCTACCCGCGGGTGTCGGCCTACGACATGCTCGACCACCTGGCCGTGCTCAAGGGTCTCACCGCCAGCGGCCCGCGCCGCGAGACGGTCGAGGCGCTGCTCAACCAGGTCAACCTGTGGGACGTGCGCAAGAAGGCGATCGCCGGCTTCTCGGGCGGCATGCGCCAGCGCTTCGGCATCGCGCAGGCGATGATCGGCAACCCGTCGCTGATGATCGTCGACGAGCCCACCGCCGGCCTCGACCCGGAGGAGCGCAACCGCTTCAACAACCTGCTGGCCGAGATCGGCGCCACCAAGGTCGTGATCCTGTCGACGCACATCGTCGACGACGTGGCCGACCTGTGCCCGCGCGTGGCCATCCTGGTCGACGGCCGGATCGTCAGTGCCGGCACGCCCAGCGCGCTGATCGAAGGCCTGCGTGGCAAGGTCTGGACGCGCGAGATCGACGCCGACGAACTGCCGGGCCTGCGCAAGCAATTCGCGCTGATCTCGACGCGGATGCGCAGCGGCCGTACGGTGATCCACGTGATGTCCGACGCGGCGCCCGATCCGCGTTTCGAACTGGTGTCGGCCGGCCTGGCCGAGGTCTACTTCTCGACGCTCTACGCGCAGCGCAAGGCGGCCGGGCAATCGACGAACGAGGCCTCGCGCGACCTCGCCGCTCCCTGAGAACGAAACGGACGCCCGCCCCATGCTTCGTCATATCGCCGCCTTCGAATGGCGCTACCAGGTCAAGAGCCCGGTCTTCTGGGTCGGCAGCCTGATCTATTTCCTGATGGCGTTCTTCTCGGCCGCCAGCGACAGCGTCCAGTTCGGCAGCATCGGCAACGTCCACAAGAACGCGCCGTTCGCCATCATGTTCCTGCTCGCGTTCATGGGCGCGTTTTCGGTCTTCGTCACGGTGGCCATCGTGGCCAACGTGGTCGTGCGCGACGACGAAACCGGCTTCGCGCCGATCATCCGCTCGACGTCCGTCAGCAAGGCGAGCTACCTCGGCGGCCGCTTCATCGGGGCCAGCGGCGCGGCGTTCGCCGCCCTGGCCATGATGCCGCTGGGCGCGCTGGTGGGCTCGCTGATGCCCTGGGTGGACTTCGAGAAGTTCGGGCCCGTGCTGCCGGGCGACTACCTGTACGGCCTGTTCGCCCTGCAGTTGCCGACCCTGCTGATCACGGCGGCGATCTTCTTCGCGATCGCCACCGCGACGCGCTCGATGTTGTGGAGCAGCGTCTGCGCCGTCGCGATGTTCGGCTTGTTCTTCGCGGTGCGCGGCGCGTCCCGCAACGATCCGGTGTGGGAGCACACGGCGGCAGTCCTGGATCCATTCGGCTTCTCCACGCTGCTCTACGCGACGAAGTACTGGACCACTTTCGAGCGCAACTCGTTCCTGCCGCAGTTCACCGGCGTGATGCTGCAGAACCGGCTCTTGTGGACGGCGCTGGCGGCCGGCGTGTTCGCCATCGGCTACCGACGCTTCAAGTTCGAGACGTCCTTCCAGAAGCCGATCACCGATGTGATCGATGCGGACCAGCCCGCCAAGGAAGTCAAGCTCTCACGCGCCCAGAAGGCCGTGCTCCGGCACCAGGAAGAGCTCGCGGTGCTCGGCGAGAACAACCCGGCGGGCGTGCGCGAGATGCGCGCGGCCGCCAATCGCCGCAGCGCCGTGGCGCTGCCCGACATCCCGCCCGCTACGGCCGCCATCGCGCGGGCGCAGTTGTGGGAGCTGGCCAAGGTGGACATGGCCTTCGTGTTCCACAGCCCGGCCTACTACGTTCTGATCGCCGTCGGCCTGCTGCTGTCCGCCATCAACCTGATCTTCGGCGGCGAGATCCTGGGCAGCCCGTCGTATCCCGTGACGCGCCTGATGGTGGAGACGCTCAACGGCGGCTTCTCGCTGTTTCCGCTCATCCTGGCGATCTTCTATGCGGGCGAGCTCGTCTGGCGCGACCGAGATCGGCGCATGCACGAGATCATCGACGCCACCGCGGCGCCCGACTGGACGCACCTGGCGCCCAAGATCGTGGCCATCGTGGCGGTGCTGGTTTCCAGCACGCTGATCGCCGTGCTCGGGGCCATCCTGTTCCAGGCGCTGCACGGCTATTTCCGGTTCGAGATCGGCGCCTACCTGGCGTGGTTCGTCTGGCCGATGTCCGTCGCCGCCGTGCAGTTGGCGGTGCTGGCCGTCATCGTGCAGGTGCTGGTGTCGCACAAGTACATCGGCTGGGCCGTGATGCTGGTCTACATCGTGATCACCGGTGTGCTGTCGACGTTCGGCTTCGAGCACAACCTGTATTCCTATGGAAGCTCGACGCCGGCGCCGCTGTCCGACCTGAACGGCCTCGGCCGGTTCTGGATCGGGCAGGTCTGGTTCCAGATCTACTGGACTGCGTTCGCGACGATGCTGCTGGTGTTCGCGCACGCGCTGTGGCGGCGTGGCGTCACCGTCGCGCTGCGCCCGCGCCTGCGCAACGCCGGGCGCCACTTGCGCGGGCCCGCAGGCGTCACGCTCGCGATCGCGACGCTGGTCTGGCTGGCCACGGGTGCCTGGATCTTCTACAACACCAACGTCCTCAACCACTACATTCCCCAGCCCGACCAGGAGAAGTGGGCGGCCGACTTCGAGAAGACGCTGCTGCCGTTCGAGAAGGTGCCGCAACCGCGGGTGGCCGACGTCACGCTCAAGGTGGAGCTGTTCCCGCGCGAGGCGCGCGCCGTCACGCACGGGAGCTACACGCTGGTCAACCGCAGCGCGCAGCCCATTCCCGAGCTGCACCTGCAGTGGGCGAAGGATCTGAAGCTGGATTCGATCTCGTTTCCCGGCGCGACACTGGTCGACGACAGGTACGCGCGCTTCAACTACCGCATCTACAAGCTCGCGACGCCGTTGCAGCCCGGCGAGGCACGCGTGCTGGGGTTCTCGACCACGCTGGAGGAGCGCGGCTTCCCCAATGGCAAGCCGATGACCACGGTCGTGCCCAATGGCTCGTTCATCAACAACGGTGATATCGCACCCGCCGTCGGTTTCGTGCGCTCGTACCTGCTCGAAGATCGGGCCAAGCGCCGCAAGTACGGGCTGCCGGCCGAACTGCGTCCGCCCAAGCTGGAAGACGACTCCGCGCGCTCGTTCAACACATTGACGCACGACAGCGACTGGGTCGACTCCGACATCTCGGTCACCACGGATGGCGACCAGACCCCGATCGCACCGGGCCAGACGATCAGCGACACCGGGCTGACGAACGACCCCGACGCGCGCCGCACGGTGCACTTCCGCAGCGACGCGCCGATCAACCAGTTCTTCTCGATCCAGTCGGGCCGCTATGCGATCCGGTCCACCGTCTGGCACGCGCCTGCGCAGGGCGACCAGCCCGCGCACGACGTCGCGCTGGCCGTGTACTTCACGCCGGGGCACGAGTACAACGTGGATCGGATGCTCAAGGCGATGAGCGAATCGCTGGCGCTCTTCAGCCAGCAATTCGCGCCCTACCAGTTCAAGCAGGCCCGCATCGTCGAGTTCCCGGCCTACGCGGTCTTCGCGCAGTCGTTCGCCAACACGATTCCCTATTCGGAAGGCATCGGCTTCATCCAGCATTGGACCGATCCGACCAAGATCGATGTGGCCACGTACGTGACCGCGCACGAGATCGGACATCAGTGGTGGGGCCATCAACTGGTGCCGGCCGGCCAGCAAGGCGCGTCGATGCTGGTGGAAAGCTTCGCCCAATACTCGGCATTGCTCGTGATGGAGCAGCACTACGGCAAGGAGCAGGTGCGCCGCTTCCTCAAGTACGAGCTCGACCGTTACTTGCGCTCGCGGGGCGGCCAACTGCTCGACGAACTGCCGCTCGACCGCGTCGAGGACCAGGACTACATCTACTACCGCAAGGGGTCGGTGGCGATGTACTGGGCCAAGGAGGCGCTCGGCGAGAAGGTGCTCAACGGCGCGATGCGCAAGCTGCTGGCGCAATTCGCGTTCAAGGGCGCGCCATACGCGAACACTACAGACTTCCTGAAGATCCTGCGCGCCGAGGCCGGGCCGCAGAACGAGCAGGTGATCTCCGACCTGTTCGACAAGATCACGGTGCTGGACCTGAAGGCCGACGACGCCACGTCCACGCTGTTGCCCAACGGCAAGTACGCGGTGACCTTCAACGTCGAGGCGCGCAAGTTCCATGTGGACGGCGCAGGCAAGGAGACCGAAGTGCCGATGGACGAGCCGGTGGAGATCGGCGTCTTCTCCGCGAAGCCGGGCAGCAAGGATTTCGACGCGTCGAGTGTGCTGCAGCTGACGCAGGTGCCGATCAAGCACGGTGTCGCGCCGCCGGCGGCCGACCCGCCGGAGCTCGCGCGCGGGCGGCGCTGGATCTCGCCGTTCTTCAGCGAGCACCAGGCCCTGGCCTCGGGGACGACGCCCATCACCGTCGAGGTCGACAAGAAGCCCGCCTGGGTGGGGATTGACCCCTACAACAAGCGCATCGACCGCAACTCCGACGACAACCTGACCCCGGTCGGTCTGGCCAAATAAACGCGAGCCGACCAAGGCAGCAAAGACTCGTTACCGTCGGGCACGCGCCTTGCGAACGGAACCATCGTCCCGATGTGGGACGATTGGCGTCCGGGTGCCGCGGGTGCCGTCGAGGGATAGATGAACGGGTTGTGGGTACTTTCGGTCGTGGTGCACGCCTACGTGGCGGTGCGCCTCCTGCCGGGCGTCGTGGCGGCGGCCGGTGCACCGTCGGCGTGGCTGCTGGCCGCTCTGCTGTTCATCTCGGCGGGCCTGGTGCCGCTCGGGCTGCGGCGCCGGCGCGGCAAGCGCACGCCCGAGGAAGTCCGCCGCAGCGACTTGCTGGCCTGGGCCAGCCTCACGCTGATGGGGCTGTTCTCCTCGCTGTTCGTGCTCACGCTGATGCGCGATGCGGTCGAGCTGGTGCTGTGGCTGACCGGGCTCGTCGGCCTGACCCGGGTGCCCGCCCACTGGTTTGACCTGAGCGCCTGCGCCACCGTCATGCTGGCACTGCTGCTCACGCTGTTGGGGCTCTACGGCGCGCGGCGGCCGCCGCGCGTCAAGATCGTCGACGTGCCGCTGAAGGACCTGCCGCCAGCGCTGCAGGGCTTCAAGATCGCGCAGATCTCGGACATGCACATCGGCCCGACCATCAAGCGCCCGGCCATGAAGTACGTCGTCTCGACGATCAACCGGCTCGAGGTCGACGTCGTTGCCATCACGGGCGACCTGGTCGACGGCAACGTGTTCGAGCTGTCGCGCCATGTCGCGCCGCTGGCCGGCCTGCGCTCGCGCCACGGGACCTTCTTCGTCACCGGCAACCACGAGTACTACTCGGGCGTCCAGCCGTGGCTGAAATACCTGCCGACGCTTGGCGTGCGCGTGCTGCTCAACGAGCACGTGATCCTGCTGCACCACCACGCGCCCATCGTGCTGGCCGGCGTCACCGACTTCTCGGCCGCCAGCTACGACACCAGCCACCGCACCGACGTCGCGCTGGCCATCACCGGCGCTCCGCGCGCCGCCGTCAAGGTGCTGCTGGCGCACCAGCCGCGCAGCGCGACGGAGGCCGAGGCCGCGGGCTTCGACCTGCAGATCTCCGGCCACACCCACGGTGGCCAGTTCCTGCCCTGGAACTTCTTCGTGCGCATGCAGCAGCCGTTCACGTCCGGCCTGCACCGCGTCAAGAACATGCTGATCTACATCAGCCGGGGCACTGGCTACTGGGGTCCGCCCAAGCGCCTGGGCGCGCCGTCGGAGATCACGTTGCTGCGCCTCGTGGCCGCGACGCGGCCGGACCAGGTGCGGTCGAAAACGGCATGAGTCCGGCTCGGGACGCGTTACCCCGAGGGTTGTCCGTCAGTCGCTGAGGTAATCTTGCCTGTCCAACGGATCCAGGCCACGCCATGCATCGCCGCCACCTCGCCACGCTCGTCCTCCTGCTGGCCGCTGCCACGTCCGCGTTGGCGCAAGCGCCCGAGTGGCCGAAGATCCGCATCGCCGTCGAGGGCGCGTACCCGCCGTTCTCCGAGATCGGGCCGGACGGCAAGATCAAGGGCTTCGACATCGACATCGCCAACGCGCTGTGCGCTGACCTGAAGGCGCAGTGCACGTTCGTGCAGCAGGAGTTCGACGGCATGATCCCCGCGCTCAACGCGCGCAAGTTCGACGCCGTGATCGCCTCGATGTCGATCACCGAGGAACGCAAGCGCAGCGTCGCGTTCAGCGACAAGTACTACGCCACGCCGGCGCGCCTGATCGCGCGCAAGGGCACGACGCTGGTGCCCACGCCCGAGGGCATGAAAGGCAAGCGCATCGGCGTACAGCGCTCCACCACGCACGACCGCTTCGCCACGGACACCTTCAAGGGCAGCGAGATCGTGCGCTACACCGGCCAGGACCAGGTCTACCTCGACCTGCAGTCCGGCCGCCTCGACGCGTTGCTCGCGGACCAGGTCGCCGTCACGTTCGGCCTGCTCAAGCGCCCGGCCGGCAAGGACTTCGCGTTCATCGGCCCGCTGTTCAACGACCCCAGGTACTTCGGCATCGGCGCGGGCGTCGCGATGCGCAAGGGCGACACGCAGCTCCAGGCCAAGATCAACCAGGCGATCAGGGACATCCGCGCCAACGGCACGTACCAGAAGGTCGAGCAGCAGTACTTCGACTTCGACGTCTACGACGCGCGCTGAACCGACGTCCTCCACACCCTGCCATGCTCAACGGATACGGCGTGAGCCTGCTGGCCGGCGCGATGCTGACGCTGTCGGTCGCGTTCGGCTCGCTGGTCATTGCGGCGCTGCTCGGCGTCGCGGGGGCGTCAGCCAAGCTGTCGCGCAACCGCGCCCTGCGCCTGGCCGCGCAGGCCTACACCACCGTGATCCGCGGCGTGCCCGACCTGATCATGATGTTCCTGATCTACTACGGCGGGCAGATCGGCCTCAACAAGCTGGCCGACCGCTACGGCTGGGACGGCCTGACGATCGACCCGTTCGTCGCCGGCACGCTCACCATCGGCTTCATCTTCGGCGCCTACATGACCGAGATCTTCCGCGGCGCGTTCCTGGCCGTGCCGAACGGCCAGTGCGAGGCGGCGCTCGCCTACGGGATGTCGCGCCGCCAGGCCCTGGTGCGCATCGTCGGCCCGCAGATGCTGCGGCACGCGCTGGCGCCGCTGTCCAACACGTGGCTCGTGATGGTCAAGAGCACGGCCATCGTCAGCCTGATCGGGCTGTCCGACCTGATGCAGCGCGCGGCCAACGCCGGCAATTCCACGCAGCAGCCGTTCCTGTTCTACGCCGCCGCCGGTGCGATGTACCTGGTGTTCACCAGCGTCTCCGAACTGCTGTTCGCGTGGCTGCGCCGGCGCTACGCGGTGGGCGTCAAGCAGGTGCGGGCCTGATGGACTTCGACGCCATCGGCGCCAGCCTGCCGTCGTTCGGGCACGGTGCGTGGGTCACGGTCGAGCTGACGTTGGCGGCACTGGCGCTCGGCATGCTGGTCGCGCTGCCGCTGTCCGTGCTGCGCGGCTGGCCGTCGCGCTGGGTGTCGGGGCCGGTCTGGGCGTTCACCTACGTGATCCGCGGCACGCCGCTGCTGGTGCAGCTGTTCCTCGTCTACTACGGCCTGGCGCAGTTCGACGTCGTCCGCCAGAGCGTGTTCTGGCCCTTGCTCAGCTCGGCCTGGTTTTGCGCGATCGCTGCGTTCGCGATCAATACCTGCGCGTACACGATCGAGATCCTGCATGGCGCGATGCGCGCGGTGCCGGCCGGCGAGATCGAGGCCGCGCAGGCGATGGGCATGTCGCGTGGCGTGTCGTTGCGCCGCGTCGTGCTGCCCGCCGCGTTCCGGCGCATGCTGCCGGCCTACGGCAACGAAGTGATCCTGATGCTGCAGGCCACGTCGCTGGCCAGCACCGTGACCTTGCTGGACCTCACCGGCGCCGCGCGCACCATGAATTCGACCTACTACCTGCCCTTCGAGTCCTTCCTCACCGCCGCGGTGATCTACCTGGCGATGACGACGGCCCTGGTCGGGTTGTTCCATGCCGCCGAACGCCGCTGGCTGATGCCGTGGCAAGCGAGAACCCCATGAAGACCATCCACCACCGCCTGACTCAAAACACCCCTGGCGTCTCGATCGAGCTCCAGAGCCTGCACTACGGCACGCCCGGCTTGGGCCCCAAGGCCACGCTGCAGGCCGCGCTGCACGCCGACGAGATCCCCGGCCTGCTGGTCGCGCACCACCTGCGCGCGCGCCTGGCCGCGTTGGAGGCCGAGGGGCGCATCGTCGGCGAGATCGTGCTGGTGCCCGTCGCCAACCCGATCGGCCTGGCGCAGCGCGTGCTGCAGTCGGTCGAAGGCCGCTTCGACCTCACCAGCGGCGAGAACTTCAATCGCCACTACGCCGACCTGTTCGACACCGTCGCCGCGCAGGTCGAGGGCAAGCTGACCTTCGACGCGACGCACAACGTCGCGTTGATCCGCGACGCGCTGCGCGAGGCCGCCGCCGCGCTGCCCGCCCACAGTGCGCTGGAGAGCCTGCGCCGCACGCTGCTGGGCCTGAGCATCGACGCCGACATCGTGCTGGACCTGCACTGCGACAGCCAGGCCGTGATGCACCTGTACACCGAAACATCGGTGTGGCCGCAGGTCGAGCCGCTGGCGCGCTTCCTGGGCTGCGAGGCGGCGCTGCTGGCCGACATCTCGGGCGACAACCCGTTCGACGAGGCCTGCTCGACGCTCTGGCCGCGCCTGGCCGCACGCTTCGGCAGTGGCACGCCGATTCCCAGCGCGTGCGTGGCCGTGACCGTCGAACTGCGTGGCGAGGCCGACGTCGCCCACGAATTCGCCGGACGCGACGCGCAGGCGCTGATCGACTACCTCGCCTGGCAAGGCGTGATCTCCGGCGCCCCCGCCCAACTGCCCGCGCCACGCTGCGAGGCCACGCCGCTGGCCGGCTCCATCCCCGTCAATGCGCCGCACGCCGGCGTCGTCGCCTATCTGCGCGACCCGGGCGCGAAGGTGGCGGCGGGCGAGCACCTGGCCGATCTGATCGAGCCGATGACCGGGCTCGTCACGCCGCTGCTGAGCCCGGTGGACGGCCTGTTCTACGCCCGCGAGACGCGCCGCTTCGTGCCCGCGGGTGCGGGCGTGTTGCGCGTGGCCGGGCGCGAGGCGCTGCGCCAGGGCAACCTGCTGACGTCCTGATCGAGCGAGCTGACGAAAGACCCCGATGGCGCAATCCAGCCTCCACGTCGACAACCTGCACAAGCGCTTCGGCGAGCGCGAAGTGCTGCGCGGCATCTCGCTGGGCGTCCAGCCAGGCGAGGTGGCGACGCTGATCGGCGCCAGCGGCTCCGGCAAGAGCACGTTCCTGCGCTGCCTGAACCTGCTCGAACAGCCGCACGAGGGCACGCTGCGCGTCGGCGACGAGACGCTGGGGCTGGTGCGCGACCGCGACGGCAGCCTGCGCGCGGGCGACGCCAGGCAACTGCAACGCTGGCGCGTGCGTCTGGCGATGGTGTTCCAGAACTTCAACCTGTGGGCGCACCGCACGGCGCTGGACAATGTCGTCGAGGTGCCGGTGCACGTGCTGGGCAAGTCGAAGGCGGAGGCGACCGACCGCGCGCGCCAGCTGCTCGCGCGCGTCGGGCTGTCGCATCGCGAGAACGTCTACCCGGCGCACCTGTCCGGCGGCGAGCAGCAACGCGTGGCCATTGCCCGAGCGCTGGCCGTCGAACCCGAGATCATGCTGTTCGACGAGCCCACCTCCGCGCTCGACCCGGAGCTGGTCGGCGAGGTGCTGAAGGTGATGCGCGAACTCGCCGCCGAAGGCCGCACGATGGTGGTCGTCACGCACGAGATGGAGTTCGCCCGCGAGGTCTCGGGCCACTGCGTGTTCCTGCACCAGGGCCGCATCGAGGAAGAGGGCCACCCGCGCGAGATGCTGGTGCGACCGCGCAGCGAGCGGCTGCAGCAGTTCCTGTCGGGCGGGCTCAAGTAGGCCGGGTCGGGTCGCCTGCGCGACAGCTTCAATGCGACGGACGACGGCTTCGGGGGATTGACCCGCATCCGCGGCGCGGGGCGCGCGGCTATGCTGGTGGCCACCTGAATCCAGCGGCCCGGCCGCCTCCACGATGCCCGCTCCGATCTCGCGCCGCAGCCTCTCGGTGCTCGCCACCGCCGCACTGGTTTGCCTGCAGGCACTCGCCGTCGATGCGCCCGCGCCCGCGTCCGAGGCGTCGGCACCGGCCAAGGCGAAATGGGACGTCAACCACCCGCCGGGCCCGAAGGCCACGGTCGACATCGACACGCGCACCGGCACATGGATGTCTGTCGACGTCAGCCCCGACGGCCAGCGCCTGGTGGTCGACCTGCTGGGCGACCTCTACACCTTGCCCATCGCCGGTGGCGACGCGACGCCGCTGACGCACTCGATCGCCTGGGAGATGCAGGCGCGCTGGTCGCCGGACGGCAAGCGCATCGCCTTCATCAGCGACGCGGGCGGCGGCGACAACGTCTGGGTGATGAACGCCGACGGCAGCGACGCCAAGGCCGTCACCAAGGAAGACTTCCGCCTGCTGTACACGCCCACGTGGTCGCCTGACGGCCAGTACATCGCCGCGCGCAAGCACTTCACCGGCTCGCGTTCGCTGGGTTCGGGCGAGATCTGGCTGTACCACGCCGGCGGCGCGGGCAAGGGCGTGCAGCTCAACGAGAAGCCCAACTGGCAGAAGGATCTCGGCGAGCCGGCGTTCTCGCCCGACGGCCGCTACGTCTACTACTCGCAGGACACCACCGACGGCACGCAGTTCGAATACAACAAGGACTCCAATGGCGAGATCTTCTCGATCCAGCGCCTCGACCTGCATGACGGCAGCACCGAGCCCTTCGTCACCGGCCAGGGCGGCGCGGTGCGCCCCGAGCCGTCTCCGGACGGCAAGCAGCTGGCGTTCGTGCGCCGTGTGCGCAACCAGAGCACCCTGTTCCTGAAGGACCTGGCCACCGGCCAGGAGACGCCTGTGTGGGGCCATCTCGAGCGCGACATGCAGGAGGCGTGGTCGGTGCAGGGCGTCTACCCCGGCTTCGCGTGGACGCCGGACAGCAAGACCATCGTCGTGTGGGCGCAGGGCAAGCTGTGGCGCGTCGATCCGTTCAAGCGCAGCGCCGCGGAGATCGCGTTCCATGTGAAGGACACGCGCGAGATCACCCCCGCACTGCGCGTGCCCGTGGCCGTCGCGCCGTCGACGTTCGACGTCAAGCAGCTGCGCTGGATGAACGTCTCGCCGCAGGGCGACCGCGTCGTCTATTCGGCGCTCGGCTACCTGTATGTGAAGGACCTGCCCAACGGCGCGGCGCATCGGCTGACGTCGCAGACGGCGCACTTCGAATACTTCCCGCGCTTCTCGCGCGACGGCCGCGAGATCGTGTTCACGACCTGGAACGACAAGGACCTGGGCTCGGTGCGCCGCATCGCGGCCAGCGGCGGCGCCGAGACGACGCTCACCACCGAGCCGGGCCAATACACCGAGCCGCAGTTCTCGCCGGACGGCCGCACGGTGGTCTATGTCAAGGGCAAGGGCGGCTACCTGACCTCGCCGTGGCATGGCCTGGACACCGGCGTCTACCGCCTCGCGGCCGACGGCAAGAGCGTGCCCGAACGCCTGACCAAGAACGGTCGCACGCCGCAGTTCGGCGCGACCAACGACGCGGTCTACGTCACGCGCGGCGGCGTGCAGAAGGAGGTTGATTTCAACAGCAAGCTGGTGCGCATCGACCTGGTCGACCGCAAGGAGACCGACGTTGCCACCAGCGAGTTCGTCAGCCAGTTCGCGGTGTCGCCCGACGGTCGATGGCTCGCGTTCCAGGAGCGCGAGCACGCGTACGTGACGCCGCTGCCGTTGGCGTCCAAGCCGATCGCGGTCGGCGCGAAGATGGACGCGCTGCCGGTGCGCCAGCTCGATGTCGATGCGGGCGAATACCTCAGCTGGTCGGGCGACAGCACGCGGGTGCACTTCGGCCTCGGCGAGCGCCTGTTCACCAGCGAGCTTCGCAACGCGTTCATGTTCGTTCCGGGCGCGCCCAAGGAGCTGCCCAAGGCCGACGCCGCCGGCGTGCGCGTGGGCTTCGTCGAGGCGTCCGACAGGCCCGCCGGCACCATCGCGATCACCGGCGCGCGCATCGTCACGATGAAGGGCGACGAAGTGATCGCGGACGGCACGATCGTCATCGACGGCAACCGCATCACGGCGGTCGGCCCGACGGACCGCATCCTGGTGCCCGCGGGCGCGAAGATGATCGAAGCGCACGGCAAGACCATCATCCCCGGCATCGTCGACGTGCACTGGCACGGCGGCATGGCCGACAACGGCATCGTGCCGCAGCAGAGCTGGATCAACTACGCGTCGCTGGCGTTCGGCGTGACCACGCTGCATGACCCGTCCAACAACTCGTCGCAGGTGTTCACGGCGTCCGAAATGCAGCGCGCCGGCATCATCACGGGCCCGCGCATCTTCTCCACCGGCACGATCCTGTACGGTGCGAAAGCACCGATCACCCAACCGATCGACAGCCTCGAAGACGCGCTCAACGCGCTCAAGCGCCAGAAGGCGCTGGGCGCGATCAGCGTCAAGAGCTACAACCAGCCGCGCCGCGAGCAGCGCCAGCAGGTGCTCGAGGCCGCGCGCCAGACCGACATGATGGTGGTGCCCGAGGGCGGCTCGCTGTTCGAGCTGAACATGACGATGGTGGTCGACGGCCACACCGGCGTCGAGCACGCGCTGCCCGTCGAGAACGCCTACGACGACGTCAAGCAGCTGTGGGGCCAGACCCAGGTGGGCTACACGCCGACTTACAACGTGGCCTACGGCGGACTCGACGGCGAGCACTACTTCTACGCGACGACCGAAGTCTGGAAGCATCCGATCTTGAAGAACTTCGTGCCGCGCAGCGTGCTCGAGGAGCGCTCGGTGCGCCGCGAGATCGCGCCCGAGGAGGACTACAACGTCATCCGCGTCGCGAAGACGGCTGCGGGCCTGCTGCACGCTGGCGTGCGCGAGAACCTGGGCGCGCACGGCCAGCGCGAGGGCCTGGGCGCGCACTGGGACATGTGGATGCAGGTCATGGGCGGCATGACGCCGCTGGAGGCGATCCGCAATTCCACGATCAACGGGGCGCACTACCTCGGGATGGACGCCGACATCGGCTCGCTGGAGGTCGGCAAGCTGGCCGATCTCGTCATCATCGACGGCGACCCGACGACTGACATCCGCCAGTCCGACCGCGTCGTCGACGTGATGCAGAACGGCCGCCTGTATTCGCTGCCGCGCCTGGACGAGATCGCGCCGCGCCAGAAGGCCCGCCAGCCGTTCTTCTTCGACGGCGCCGACGGCGCCGCGATGCCGGTCTCGACGCGGGGGCGCGGCCACGGCGACATGGACGGCGACGACTGAGCGCGGTCTCGGCTTCCCGTACGATGCCCCCAGCGGTGCGTGCTCGGCCGCGTCCCAGCCTGGAGAAGCCGATGTCGAATCCGCAAGTCGTCGCCAGTTCGGTCGCCATCGAGGTCGACGGCGCAGCCGCGGCCATCGAGGCGCAGGTCATCGCATGGCGACGCGACCTGCACGCCCACCCCGAACTCGGCAATCGCGAGTTCCGGACCGCCGCCATCGTGGCAGCGCACTTGCATGCGCTCGGGTTCGACGAGGTGCGCACGGGCGTGGCCCACACCGGCGTGGTCGGACTGCTGAAGGGCGCGTTGCCGGGGCCTGTCGTGGCGTTGCGCGCCGACATGGACGCGCTGCCGGTGACCGAGGAGGTGGACCTGCCTTTCGCGTCCAAGGTGCGCGCGCCCTGGAACGGCGAAGAGGGAGGGGTGATGCACGCGTGCGGCCACGATTGCCACGTCGCCATCCTGATGGGTGTGGCCAGCGTTCTGGCCGGCCTGCGCGGCCAGTTGCGCGGCGCGGTCAAGTTCATCTTCCAGCCGGCGGAGGAGATGCCGCCCGAAGGCGAGCAAGGCGGCGCCCAGCTGATGATCGCCGAAGGCGCGCTGGCGCATCCCGCGCCCCGCGCGATCTTCGGCCTGCACGTGACGTCGCGCCTGGCCTTGGGCACCATCGGCTATCGGCCCGGCCCGACGATGGCGAGTTCGGACAAGCTCAGGATCACCGTGCACGGCAAGCAGACGCACGGTGCCGCGCCCTGGCTGGGGGTCGATCCGATCGTCACGGCCGCGCAGGTGGTGCTGGGCCTGCAGACTGTGATCAGCCGCGGCACCGACATCGCCCGCGAACCCGCGGTCGTCACCATCGGCATGATCCGCGGCGGCGTGCGCGAGAACATCATCCCGGACAGCGTCGAGATGCGCGGCACGATCCGCGCGTTCGACGAGGAGATGCGCGACGAGATCCACGAACGCGTCACCACCTTGGCGCAGGCGGTATCGCGCGGCTCGCGCGCCGGCTGCACGGTGTGCATCGACAAGAACTACCCGGTGACCGTCAACGATCCGGCGCTGACCGCCGCGATGCTGCCAACGCTGCAGCGCGTGGCCGGTGCGGATCGCGTCGAGCTGGTGCCGAAGGTGACAGGGGCTGAGGACTTCTCGTTCTTCCAGCGCATCATCCCTGGACTGTTCTACTTCGTCGGCGTGACGCCGCCCGAGATCGACCCGAAGGACGCCTATTCGAACCACTCGCCGCGCTTTTTCGCCGACGAACGGGCCCTGGTGCTCGGCGTGCGTTCGCTGGCGCACCTCGCGATCGACTGGCTCGAGTCGAATGCGTGAAGGCGCGGACCATCAAGGCGCGATGTCGGCCTGATTGATCCAGCGCTCGATCGCTGGCCCTTTGGCTGGCGTGTAGAGCACCTTGACGAGGCCGCCCGGCCCGCTGCGATCCAGCACGATCACCGTGTCGCCGGCGACCAGGAAGCCGTGCGGCGCCGACTTCGGCTCGGGCTTGTCGCGCAGCGGCGCGCGGGAGCGCGTCACGCGGGCGTGTGCGGGGGCGTCGGCCTGCGCGACCAGCGCTGCCATGCGACCCACCAGGTCGCGCCAGTCCGGGCTCGCGGCGCCGGGCTTGGGCGGCTTGCCGTCGTCGGCGCGCAACGTGATGCCGGCCGGCGTGCTCGCCACGCGCAGCACGCGGTAGCAGTACGGGTGGCGTTCGTTGTCGGACGGCACCTTCTCGGTCAGCAGCATCTCGCCGGACGCCAGCGTCGCAGGGGTGGGGCGCCGGCATGCGGGCAGCAGCGCGTCGTTGCCTTCGCCGGACACGTGCGCCAGCTGCGGCAGCGTCTCGCTTGAAAGCGCGCGGATGCCCGTCAGGTCGTACGCCGGGCCGGAGGGGTTGCGGCGATCGAACACGTAGATCGGCTGGTCCGTCGGCGCGTCGTTCGTCCAGCACTCGATGGACATCGCACCGCCGCCCTGCGCCCAGGCGATCACCAGATTGGCGTTGCGGCACGGCTCGACGGACAGCTTCGCGTCGACGTTGGCCAGGCACACGCCGCCGCTGCACTGGCGATTGGGCAGCGCGTCGGTGGCCGACGCAACCGCGGCGACGCCGCTCAAGGCGCATGCGATCGCGTGCAGGCGGAGGGCGGGAAGGGGGCGGGGCCAGGACCAGGACATCGATCGATGTTACGTCGGGGCGGCTATGCTCGCGGACTCGCATTTGAAGGAGCGCATGCATGCGCATCGAGATCGAACCCGGCGTCCGCCTCTACGTCGATGTCGAAGGCACCCAGTTCGTGCCCGACGGCCCGACGCTGCGCGAAAAGCCCACGCTGCTGTTGCTGCACGGCGGCCCCGGCTTCGACCATTCGGGCTTCCGCCCCTTCTTCGGCCGCGTGGCCGACATCGCGCAGGTCATCTACTACGACCACCGCAGCCACGGCCGCAGCGATCGTCGCCCGCCGCAGGAGTGGACGCTGGACACCTTCGCCGACGACGTCGTGCGGCTGTGCGACGCGCTGGGCATCGTCAAGCCCATCGTGCTGGGCCAGTCGTTCGGCGGCTTCGTGGCGCAACGCTACATCGAGCGCCACCCCGGCCACCCGTCCAAGGTCATCCTCTCCAGCACCTCGCCGCACAAGAAGCAGGAACGCAAGGAGGCGATGTTCGGCAAGCTCGGCGGGCCGGCGGCGGCCGAGTCGTGCAAGCGTTTCTGGTCCGACCCGAACCCCACGACCTGGGACGACTACGGCGTGCACTGCCGCCACCTGTACAACACCACGCCGCAGGATCCCGATGGCGGCGCGCGCACGATCTACAACCTCGACGTGCTGTTCGCGTCGGCCTCCGGCGAGCAGCGCACGATGAACCTGCTGCCGGGCCTGGCCAACGCGCGCTGCCCGGTGCTGGTGCTGGTGGGCGAGGAGGATCCGGTGTGCCCGGTGGCCGATGCGCGAGACATCGCAGCGGCGCTGCCCCCACACCTGATGCAGTACCGCGCGTTCCCGCATGTGGGCCATGGCGCGTGGCGCGACGATGCCGATGCGGCGTTCGAGGAATTGCGGCGCTTCATCCTGCAGCCCCTCTGATCGCATTGCAGAATGACCGCCTTCCTCCATCGAGCCGCCGAATGAAATTCATCTGCCTGCGCGTGCGCAACGCGATCCTCATGCACGGCTACACGAGCGACAACGTCGAGATCGTCGAGGAGTTCACCGACGAGGCTTTCGTCGAGAAGCTGATCGCCGTCGACCGCATCCAGTCGCTGACCGAGAAGTACGTGCTTGTGACGTCCTCGCATGGGCGCGTGATGTACTGGGAGTACGAAGGCACGTTGGCGGTGGTGCAGGAGCGCCTGGCCGCTGCCGGGCTGGTGGTGGCATGAACGCCATCTTCGAGGAAGTCGCCACCGCCGCCGAACGCGCCGTCACGTCGCTGCAGGCGCGCGCGGGCGGGCGGCTCGACTACTCGGTCGCGAGCCTGGCGGCCATCGACGAGATGCTGGCCGAGGTGTCGGCGTACGTCGCCGATCTCGACGAGGCCGTGGTCACCGGCCTCGTGCAGCAGCTCGGCTGCTACGTGCTCGAAGTCGGCCGCCGCACCTACGGCGGCGCGTATTTCTGGCACGACGAAGGCGAGCAGCCGATCCTGGTCGTCGGCGAACCCGAGGCCCACGTCGCGCTGATGACCTGGAGCAAGGTCGTCGGCCGCCTGACGGGCGACGTGGGCGACGACATCGTGTACTTCTTCGCCGGCTTCGCGCAGAAGGCCGAGACGCCCGAGGCGGGCAGCAACGTGCTGTTCCTCTGACGCTGGCCAGGCCCTGCGGCGTCGGCATGCGCCGGCATCCGCGCCGGCTTTTGTCCTACATGCATTGCGACGCCGGTACTACACGGCGCTGCCGGGTGCGGTGAGATAGTTTGCACATGCCGAACGACATCGGACGCAGAACTCCAACAACATCGATGTCGAACGGCCCCTACCAACTCACAGGAGCACGATCATGAACAAGGACCAAGTCAACGGCCGCGCCGAAACCCTCAAGGGCGATGTCAAGGAAGCCGCCGGCAAGCTGGTGGGCAACGAACGCCTGACCGCCGAAGGCCAGGCCGAGCAGGTCACCGGCAAGGTGCAGTCCAAGCTCGGCGACGTCAAGAGCGACGTCGGCAACGCCCTCAAGAAGGCCATCGATCGCTGATTGATCCCAGGACGCCGCGGCCAGTGCCCACGGCGTTTCAAGCCCGGCTTGCGCGATCGATTCGTCGGTCGCATCAACTCTACAGACGGACGGCAACGCCCGGACATCCAGTGCATGTCCGGGCGTTGGCGTTGATGGCCGCAAGGCACAGAAGAGCCGCGTGGCGATAATGACCCGATGACTTCCTCCGCGACGACCGCGCTGCGCAACTTCGTCGAGGCGAGTCGCGCCGGTGCGGGTCCCGCAGCGGTGCACGACTTGAAGGCCGCGCTCTTTGCTGAGTCGCCGCACCAGGCGATCGCCGCCGCGGTCGAGGCGTTGCGCGCGGACCCCGCACTGCTGGCCAAGGTCGCCGACGCCATCGACAGCTTGCTGGCCGCGCGGCGTCACCGCTTCCTCTACGCCGAGACCGGCGTGCTGGAGCCGACCTCGTTCTCGCGCACGCTGCGCTCGCGCCTGGGCTCGCGCCTGCTGCCCCATGTGGCCGACCCCAGCCTGCTGCGCGAGCTGGTCGCGTCGACCTTCGAGCGCGACGCCGACATCGACGCCGTGCAGGCCGTGCCGGCGGCGCACTGGGCCGCGCTGTTCGGCCTCGTCGCGGCCTCGCCCGCGTTCGCTGCGGGCGCGACGCAGGCGGCGCGCGAGTGCGACGCCGCCATCGCGATGCTGGCCGCGCGCGCCGCGGGCCTGGCCGTCGACCCTGACCGCGTGCGCTACGAGCACGCGGTGCACGGCTCCGAGGCCGCCAACGAGGCCGACGTGCTGGAGCTGGCGGCTGCGGCGCGGCGCTGGATCCTGGCGCACGAACACGATCCTCAGGAGAGCCCGAAGGAATTGCTCAAGCGGCTCGCCGCCGCGCAGGAGGCCGTCGAGACCTTGCGCGCCGCTGCGCCGGCGCACGGCACCAGCCTGGCGCTGACGCACAGCCTGCACGCCGCCCACCAGACGCTGGAGCGGCTGCGCGCGCTGGTGCTGATCCGCGCGACGCAGGACGACGCCGAACGCGCCACGCGCGCCGCCGCGCTGTTCGTCGAGCTCGTGGCCGCACAGCGCACCGAGCAAAGCCTGCGCCACGTGTTCTCGCAGGTGGCCGATGACGTCGCGCTGCAGATCACCGAGCACGCCAGCGAGACCGGCGAGCACTACGTCACCGACGACCGGCCGCAGTGGTGGCACATGCTGCGCGTGGCCGGCGGCGCGGGCGGGATCGTCGCGGCGATGGCCTTGCTCAAGGTGCTGGTCACGCGAGCCCACCTCGCGCCGCTGTGGGAGACGCTGGCCATCTGCCTGAACTACGGGCTCGGGTTCGTCCTGATCCACCTGCTGCACTTCACCGTGGCCACCAAGCAGCCCGCGATGACCGCCGCGCTGCTGGCCGCGCGGCTCGACCAGGAGGACGCGACGCCGGCCGGCGCCGCGCGCCTGGCCGACCTCATCGTCCGCACGGTGCGCACTCAGGTGGTGGCCATCGTCGGCAACGTGGCGTTCGCGGTGCCGACGGCGCTGCTGATCCTGTTCGCGTTCCGGGCCGCCACCGGACTGAGCCCGGTGCCCGAGGCCAAGGCGCAGCACATGCTCGAGGAACTGCACCCCTGGGCCAGCTGGGCGTTGCTGCACGCGGCCGTCGCGGGCGTTTGCCTGTTCCTGGCCGGCGTCATCAGCGGCTACTACGACAACCTGTGCGTGTTCGGCCGCGTCGGCGCGCGCCTGGGCGTGCATCCGCTGCTGCTGCGCCTGCTCGGGCCCGCGCGCACGGCGCGCCTGGCGCGCTACATCGGCAACAACCTGGGCGCGCTGCTGGGCAACCTGTCTTTCGGCTTCATGCTGGGCGGCGTCGGCTTCGTCGGCTTCCTCACCGGCCTGCCGATCGACATCCGCCACGTGGCCTTCGCATCGGCCAACGTGGCCTACGCGCTCGGCACGTTGCAAGGCCACGAGCCCGAGTCCGCCGTGGCATTCGCCGTCGCGGGCGTCGTGCTGGTGGGCATCGTCAATGTCGCGGTCAGCTACAGCCTCGCGTTCGCGACCGCCTTCCGCGCCCGCCACGTGCGTTACGAGCGCGCGGGGCTGGTCTTGCGACTGGTGCTCAAGCGGTTGGTGCGCCGCCCGCACGACTTCGTGTGGCCACCGCGCGCGGTGGCGCCCGAGGCTTGACGCTCAGACGTGGATGAACCGGCCGCCGCCGAACGACCAGTTCTCCCACAAGGTCTCCTTGAAGACCAGCATCACGTTGTCCGGGTCCAGCCCGGGCGCCTGGCGCAGCCCGTCGATCAGGTCGACGGCGATCTTGCGCTTGACCTTCACGCTGCGCCCCGTGGACAGCAGGATCTCGACCAGCACGAAGTCATCGGTGCGCGGCGTGGCCAGGTCCGGGTAGCTGGCGTCGTAGCGGAAGTCCTCCGCCGACAGTTCCAGCACGCGGTGGAAGCGATCGGCCTGCGGCACGCCGGAGGCCACCAGTGCGCTGTGCACGGCGTTGAGCACGGCGGACTTGAACGCGGCGTCCTTCCCGCGCCGCACGGTGAGGGTGACCAAGGGCATGGCCTGGCTCCGTCAGAGGTGGTCGGACGATTCGAGGCCGATCGGGACCGGATCGTAGCCGGCATCGGCCAGCGCCGACGACAGCACGAAGCGGTCCAGGTCCGAATGGACGCGCACGTGCTTGGTGCCGAGATTGACGTCCACGCTGGCGGCCGGGTCGAGTGCGTGGATGGCTGCGGTGACCGCGTTGACGCAGTGGCCGCAGCTCATGCCATCGACGAGGAATTCGGTCATGGTGCTCTCCTGGAGGGGATCAGATCCGTAGTGTCGCGCCTGCCGCACCGGCAGGCCACCGGACGGGGCCGCGGCCCCTGGCCGCGTGCGGGTTTGACGATGCGGAATTCGCCTCCACCAACCCATTTGCGTGGGGGCTTTCCAATCTGCGCAGACCGTTACAGACAGACCGTCGACACTGCCTGTCTCTTGCGCTTCAATTCCGTCGAAGTCCCGCCCGATGCCCGTTCCCATCCTGCCCGCGCGCCGCGACTGGTCCTTTCCGGTCGAGGGGATGAGCTGCGCCGCCTGTGCCGGCCGGGTGGAGCGTGCGCTGCGCACGGTGCCCGGCGTGGCCGACGCCAGCGTCAACATGGCCACCGAGAGGGCGAGCGTGCGCGCCGATGCGCCGCTGGCGTTCGACGGCCTGCAGGCCGCGGTGCGCAAAGCCGGCTTCGTGGCGCTCGCGCCCGACATTCCGGCGCCCGCACCGGTGTCCGGCGCGCAGGCATGGCGCCCGGTCGTCATCGCGGCGGCGTTGTCATTGCCGTTGCTGCTGCCCATGCTGGGCGCGCTCGTCGGCCTCACCTGGAGCTGGCCGGCGTGGGTGCAGTTCCTGCTGGCGACGCCGGTGCAGTTCTGGTTCGGGGCACGTTTCTACGCCGGCGCCTGGCGCGCGCTGCGCGGCGGCGGTGCCAACATGGACGTCCTGGTGGCACTGGGCACGTCCGCGGCCTACGGCTTGAGTCTCTATGAATGGTGGGCGGCCGCGCGCATGCCCGGCCTGTCCGCAGGCCACCTGTACTTCGAGGCAGCGGCCGTCGTCATCACGCTGGTGCTGCTGGGCAAGCAGCTCGAATCGCGCGCCAAGCGCCAGACCACGCAGGCGCTGCGGGCGTTGCAGGCCCTGCAGCCCGACACCGCGCGCGTGCGCCGCGACGGTGTCGACACCGACGTTGCGATCGCACAGTTGCGCGTCGGCGACCGGCTGGTGGTGCGACCCGGCGAGCGCTTCGCCGCCGATGGCCGCGTCAGCGAAGGCGACAGCCACGTCGACGAGTCCCTGGTCACCGGCGAGAGCCTGCCGGTCGCGCGCGGCCCGGGCGATCGCGTGACCGGCGGCGCGATCAATGGCGAAGGGCTGCTGCTGGTCGACGTCAGCGCCGTCGGCGCCGAGTCCACGTTGGCGCGCATCGTCCGCCCGGTCGAGTCCGCGCAGGAAAAGAAAGCACCGATCCAGCACCTGGTCGATCGTGTCAGCGCGGTCTTCGTGCCGGTGGTCTGCGTCGCGGCGCTGCTGACGCTGCTGGGCTGGGGCCTGGGCGCCGGCGACTGGCAGCGCGCAGTGCTCAACGCCGTGGCCGTGCTGGTCATCGCCTGCCCCTGCGCGCTGGGCCTGGCCACGCCCACCGCGCTGATGGCCGGCACCGGCGCCGCCGCGCGCCACGGCATCCTGATCAAGGACGCGCAAGCGCTGGAGATCGCGCACGACGTCACGGTGGTCGCGTTCGACAAGACCGGCACGCTGACCGAAGGCCGGCCGATGCTGGTCGCCTGCGTGGCCGTCGACGGTGACGCCGCGCGCCTGCTGGCACTCACCGCCGCGGTGCAGTCGGGCAGCACGCACCCGCTCGCGCAGGCCGTGCTGGACATGGCGCGCGGAACCAACGCCCGCGTGCCCGCAGCAAGCGCGCAGCGCGCCGTGCCCGGCAAGGGCGTGTCCGCGCGCGTGTTCGCGCCGGCCGACGCGCGGACCACCGCCGAGGCGCGCCTGGCCGAGGCCATCGCCGCCAGCGTGATCATGATCGCGCGCCAGCGTGCCGGAATGTCGCCGGGCAACGGCCTCGCGCTCGATACCGATAGAGCCTGCCCGCCCGTCGGGCGTGAACTGGAGCTGCGCCTGGGCAGTGCGCGCTGGATGGCCGAGCTGGGCGTCGACCTGGCGCCGCTGGCCGCGCGCTCCGCCGAACTGCAGGTGCTGGGCCGCACGGTGTCGTGGCTGGCCGATGTCTCCGGCGATACGCCCGAGCTGCTGGGCCTGGTGGCCTTCGGCGATCGGCTGCGCGACGGCGCGATCGACGCCGTGCAGCGGCTGCATGCCGAGCGCGTGCGCACCGTGATGATCAGCGGTGATAGCCACGCCAGCGCCGAAGGCGTCGCGCAACTGCTGGGCATAGCGGAGGTGCATGCCGAGGTGCTGCCGGGCGAAAAGGCCTCGCTGTTGGCGTCGCTGCGCTCGCTGTCGAGCGGCGAGGTTCGCCGCGGCCGGCGGCGGATCGTGCGTGTCGCGATGGTCGGCGATGGCCTCAACGACGCGCCGGCATTGGCCGCGGCCGACGTCGGCATCGCGATGGCCTCGGGCACCGACATCGCGATGGAGGCGGCCGGCATCACCCTGATGCGCTCCGACCCGCGCCTGGTGGCCGACGCGCTGGACATCTCGCGCCGCTGCGTCGCCAAGATCCGCCAGAACCTGTTCTGGGCGTTCGCCTACAACGTGGCCGGCATCGGGCTGGCCGCGGCCGGGCTGCTGAGCCCGATGGTGGCAGGCGCCGCGATGGCGTTCAGCAGCGTCAGCGTGGTCACCAACGCGTTGATGCTCAGGCGCTGGAAGGCGACGCCCTCCCGCGCCGCCTGATCACTGCTTCGCGGAGGCCGCGGCCTTGGTGAAGAAGTCGTAGATCCCCTCGTCGCTCATGGTGCGCGCGTCGGCCAGTTCGCCGGCGCGGGTCATGAACAGGATCTTGTTGTCGGGCGACACGATCACCGCCGACGGAATGCCCTTCTTCGTCGCGTTGCCGTAGAGGGTGCTGACATCGACGTTGTGGTCGAAGCGGCCCACGTCCACCTTCACGACCTTGAACTTGCGCATCAACTCGGCGTTGCGGCCGGTCTTGAGGGCGAGGTCGAGCGCGCGGCAGTCGGGGCACCAGTTGGCGCCGAAGATCAGCAGCACAGGCTCCTTGGCCGCGGCCGCCTCGTGCAGGGCGGTGGCGATCTGCGCCTTGGCGTCTGCGGACTCGTCATAAGGTCGGTCGGCAGCGACGGCCAGGGCGGTCGCCAGCGCGAGCATGAGTGGCAGGAGGATTTTCTTCATGTCGACATGATGCCAGCGACCGCGGCGCAGCGCTCTGGAACCCGGAGCGCGCCCCGTCGCGATGTCGTCCGGGAATGAAAAAAGCCCCGCAAGAGCGGAGCTTCGAAGTCGCGGCCGGCGCGCCCGGGCCGCGCTGCAGATCAGGCGCGGTGGCCGATGACCGTCACGTGCTGCACGGCGACGTGCTGTTGGCCGTATTGCGCCATGGCCAGACTGTCCGCGGCTGCGTACTGGCTCGTCGCGACGGCGTTCATGCCGGCGACGACGCCCAGGGCCATGAGTGTCGAGAGGGCGAGGGCGGCGAACTGGGCGGTGGTCTTGGTCATGGTGGGCTCCTGGGTGTCTGGGGTGGTTTCGGAGGCGTTTCGTGTTCCGATGTGTGGACTATCGGAGCTTCGAATCCACGTTCAAACCGCATTGCGACGAGCCGTGCCGCGCGCGGCGCCAACTGCCCGTATGCGCGACGAACCGTCAACCCGCGCGCGGCGGTGCGGTCGACGCGGAGACGACGCCGGGCATCGCGGCCCGCATCACGTCCAGGAAGCGCCGCAGGCGCGCCGGATAGAAGCGCGCCTGCGGATAGACCAGGTACACCGGCAGCGGCGCGGCACGCCATTGCGGCGCGACGTGCACGAGCCGGCCCTGCGCGAGATCGTCGGCCACCAGCCAAGCCGACGCGATCGCCGCGCCGACGCCGGCAACGGCCGCGGTGCGCAGCGCGTAGAGGCTGTCGGTGCTCATGCGCGGCGCGATCGCGAAGCGCGCCGCGCGGCCGTCGGCCAGGGCGGTGAGCGCGACCTCGGTGCGGTAGTACGGCCGCAGCGACAGCCACGGCAGGCCCGCCAGGTCCTGCGGCGCCCGCACCGGCGGCAACTGGGCCAACAGCGACGGCGCCGCGACCACGATGCGCGGCACCTCGGCCAGCTTGATCGCGATGGCGGCCTGGTCGTCGATCTGGCCGACCTGGATCGCGCAGTCGATGCCCTCGGCGATGAAGTCGGGGCGGCGGTCGTGCAGCAGCCAGTCGACATTGACGCGCGGGTACCGGGCCAGGTACTCGGTCAGCGGGGCCACCAGCTGCTGTTGGCCGAACGCGTGCGGCGCGATCACGCGCAGCGTGCCTTCGGGTTCGTCGCTGGCGCCGCGCAGGTCGGCCTCGAACGCGTGCCAGCTGGCGAGCAGCTCGCGTGCGCGCTCGAGGCAGCGCTGGCCGTCCTCGGTGAGCGTCATCGAGTGCGTCGAGCGGCGCAGCAGGCGCACGCCCAGCGAGCGCTCCAGCGCCTGCAGGCGACGGCTGACGGTGGGCTGCGTCGTGCCCAGTTGCGCGGCCGCGGCGGACAGGCTGCCCGCCTCGACGATGCGCACGAAGGTCTCCATCAGCTCGAAGCGATCGGCAGTACTGGCAGGCTTGGTCATGCGTGTAGCGTATAGCAATTGTTCTCCGTGCGCGCCTACCCACAAGTTGGATCCCTCGTGAGAATGCAGCCACCCCCCGATTCGACAGGCAGCACCCCATGTCCAACATTCATCCTGCGCATATACCAGACGCCGGGACCGCCCAGCCGCTGACGTTGCCGCTGGTCGGCCTGCTCGCCGCCGGCGCCGGGCTATCCGTCGCCGCGCTGTACTACAGCCAGCCGATGCTGGGCGTGCTGGGCGCCGACATCGGCGCCTCCGCGCGCCAGGTCGGCCTCGTGCCCACGCTGACGCAACTCGGCTACGCCGCCGGCATCTTCTTTCTCGCGCCGCTGGGCGACCGCTTCGACCGTCGCCGCATCGTCTTGGTGAAAGCCGCCGCGCTGGTGGTGGCGCTGCTCGTCGCAGGCGCCTCGCAATCGATCGCGCTGCTGCTCGTCGCCAGCCTCGCGGTGGGCCTGGCCGCGACGATGGCGCAGGACATCGTGCCCGCCGCCGCCACACTCGCGCCCGAGGCGCAGCGCGGCAAGATCGTCGGCACCGTGATGACGGGGCTGTTGATGGGCATCCTGCTGTCACGCGTGGTCAGCGGCTTCGTCGCCGCGCACGCCGGCTGGCGTGCGATGTTCGTCGCCGCGGCCGTCAGCATCGCTGCGTTCGCCGCCGTGGCGTGGCGGGCGCTGCCGCGTTTCAAGGCCACGACGCACCTTCACTACGCTGCGCTGCTGGCCTCGTCGGCGCAGTTGTGGAAGCAGCACGGCGCGTTGCGGCGCGCGGCGCTCGCGCAAGGCCTGCTGGCCGTCGGCTTCAGCGCGTTCTGGTCCACGCTGGCGGTGATGCTTCACTCGTCGACCTGGCACCTGGGCAGTGCCGCCGCCGGCGCGTTCGGCCTGGCCGGCGCCGCCGGCGCGCTCGCCGCGCCCGTGGCCGGCCGCCTGGCCGACACTCGGGGCCCCGAGCTCGTCACCCGCCTGGGCACCAGCCTGGCCGCCCTCTCTTTCCTGGCGATGGCCGCCGGCGGCTTGCTGCCGATGCACCTGCAACTGTGGGTGATCGGCCTGGGCGCCGTGGGCTTCGACCTCGGCGTGCAGGCCACGCTGATCTCGCACCAGACCATCGTCTACGGCATCGACCCGGGCGCCCGCAGCCGCCTCAACGCGCTGCTGTTCACGGGCATGTTCATCGGCATGTCGAGTGGGGCCGCGCTCGGTAGCCTGGCGCTGGCGCAGTGGGGCTGGACCGGCGTGATGCTGCTGTCGGCGGCCGGCGCGGGCGCGGCGCTCGTCGTGCGGTTGTGGCCGTCGACGAAGCTGGCTTGATCAGTGCGTGGTCGCAGCTTCTGGAGCGCGCAGTAGACTTGTCCTGTCCGAGGTCAAGGTTGCCAGCTTCGGCATGTCCATTGACGACTTCAACGCCGGTACACGGCATAGCATCGGCGATCCGCTTGGCGTTGGTGGCCCCTCTCCGAAGAATCTGTTCTTCCCGACTCGCACGTTCCAGCAGATGCATGGGGGCGGCGACGCAGACCTCGGTGTGGACGAAGACTTTGCAGCGCGCGGCTTCGCCAACGGCGGTGCCTGGTGGCGAGCGGCCGTACCCTGCAACGAGCAAACTGCTCTGCTGCAAACAGGAGGAACCCAAGATGCGCAGAAGCTCGAACATGCCGGTCGGCACGGTCCATCACCTGACGATCGACAGCCAGGTGCTGGCGGGCAATCTGCTTGGCGATCCTGCCCGGCGTGCCATCGACGTCTACATCCCGGCAGGGCATGACGGCCGCGGCCTTGCGATGTTGGTCGATATCGTGGGATTCACCGCGGGCGGGCCGGTACACACCAACTGGAAGAATTTTGGCGAGAACCTGCCCGAGCGACTCGATCGCTTGATCGCGACTGGCGAGATGCCGCCCGTCGTCGTGGCGTTCCCGGACTGCTTCACCCGGCTCGGCGGTAATCAATACATCAATTCGGTCGCGATGGGTCGCTGGGACGATTTCCTGCGGACCGAGGCGGTACCGTTCGTCGAAGCCAGGTTCGGCTGCGGGGGCGAGGCCCGGCGCGGCCTTTTCGGCAAGTCGAGCGGCGGCTACGGCGCAATGGTCCATGCGCTGCTGCACCCAGACTTCTGGAGTGCGGCGGCCGTGCATTCCGGCGACATGGGTTTCGAGCTGCTCTATCGGCACGAATTCGTTCCGGTCCTGCGCGCGCTCGCCAAGGAGCCCGGAATCGGCGGGTGGGTCGACGCCTTCTGGCAGGCCAAGAAGGCCAAGGACAGCGACGTGCACATCCTCATGATGCTGGCGCAAGCCGCAAGCTTCGACCCGGACCCTTCACAACCGTATGGCGTTCGCCTGCCGGTGACGCTCGACACCTGCGAACTGATCCCGGAGCGCTGGGCGAACTGGATGGCCTGGGATCCGTTGACCCTTGTCGAACAACACGGGCGCGGATTGGCGGCGCTGAAAGCCTTGTACATCGATTGCGGCGACGTCGACCAATACAACCTGGTGTATGGCGCCAGGCGCATGCACAAGCGACTGGTCGCCATGGACGTGGCGCATGTCTACGAGGAATTCGCGGACGACCACTCTTCAGTCGACTATCGGATGGACGTCAGCCTGCCGATCCTGGCCAAGGCACTCACTTTGCAAGGATCGTGACGATCAGCGCAACCCCAGTCGCGTCAGCTTCTTGATCAACCCGACCCGCGACACGCCCAGCCGCCGCGCCGCCTCCGACTGGTTGCCGCCAGCCGCAGTCATCGCGTCGCGCACCAGGCGCAGCTCGAGCTCGTTCAAAGCCGCGTCGAGCGGACCTGCCGACGGATCGACGTGCCCCGCCGGCGCCGCGTTGTCGTCGCTCATGTCACCGCTGGCCAGGCGCAGCAGGTCGGCGTCGACCTCGTGCTGGTCGGGCAGGATCAGTGCGCCGGCGGACTCGACGACGGCCTTGAGCTCGCGCACGTTGCCGGGCCACTCGCGTGCCGCCAGCCAGGCGAAGGCGCCGGCCGAGAAGCCGGTGCGCGGGGCGACGCGGCGCAGGAAGCGCGATGCGAGCAGTGGTACGTCGGCCGGTCGCTCGGACAACGCTGGCGTGCGCAGCACCACGCCCTTGAGCCGGTAGAACAGATCCTCGCGGAACGTGCCCTCGCGCACCATGGCCTCGAGGTCCCGGTGCGTCGCTGCCACCACGCGGGCCTCGGCGCGCTTGTGCACGCGCCCGCCCACGGGGACGAACGTGCCCTCCTGCAGGAAGCGCAGCAGCTTGACCTGCATCGCCGTGGGCATCTCGCCCACCTCGTCGAGAAACAGCGTGCCGCCGTGCGCGGTTTCCACCAGGCCCGGCTGGTCGCGGTAGGCGCCGGTGAAGCTGCCCTTCATGTGGCCGAACAGCTCGCTTTCCAGCAGCTCGGCCGACAGCGCGCCGCAATGGATCGCGACGAAG
The DNA here is from genome assembly GCA_039920745.1 of Burkholderiaceae bacterium. Lineage (GTDB taxonomy): Bacteria > Pseudomonadota > Gammaproteobacteria > Burkholderiales > Burkholderiaceae_C > Scleromatobacter. The sequence goes on from JBDSDD010000045.1 coordinate 110,183, forward strand.
GGCCCGGTGTTGCGCGCGCTGCAGCCG
>JBDSDD010000046.1:0-9138 GCA_039920745.1 Burkholderiaceae bacterium
CGGCGTACACCGTGACCCAGAGCTTCTCGGTCGGCAGCTTGAAGTGGACGGTCAGCAGCTCCCAGGCGTAGCTGATCGCGTCGTGCTTGAAGTAGTCGCCGAACGAGAAGTTGCCGAGCATCTCGAAAAACGTGAGATGCCGCGCGGTATAGCCCACGTTCTCCAGATCGTTGTGCTTGCCCCCCGCGCGGATGCACTTCTGGCTGCTCACGGCGCGCACGTATGAGCGCTTGTCGAAGCCGAGGAACACGTCCTTGAACTGGTTCATCCCGGCGTTCGTGAAGAGCAGCGTCGGGTCGTCGCCCGGCACTACCGGCGACGAGGCGACGATGGTGTGGCCCTTCGATTCGAAGAACTTCAGGAAGGTCGAACGGATTTCAGCGGCTTTCATTCCGGCACTTTCTGGGGCGCCGCCCGGCTCGGAGCGGGGCGGGCAAATGGAGCGTGCGACGAGGTCGCGCGAAGCCGATGATTATAAGAGGGCCGCCCCTGGCGCCCGCTGGCGGCGGGATTCGGTACAACATCACCGTCCCGACTGCAATTTCCTCTTGCCGTTGCGCAACATGGCTCGACAATCAGTCGACTCCCTCGCGCGCCCATCATGTCCGATTCGCCTCCCGTGCCCGAAATCCCCGCCGACGCGCCGCCCGCGGCCGCACCGTGGGTCAGCACGCAGCACGAGATGGAATCGGCGGCGCGGGCGTGTCGCACACGCGTGTTCCGCGTGCGCACGAAGTCAGGCCATGTGCGCGTCGCCGGCGTCACCTACTTCCACGCCAGCGTCAACAGCAAGTCCGATACGCGCGTGGAGCACCTGTACCGCGTGCAACTGAGCTGGCTGGCCGAGTTCGACCCGCGCGACGGCAAGACCCGGCAGTTCGCCGAGCGAACCTCCACGGGGCGCTCCACCAACGCGCTGCAGTTCCGCGTGCTGGAGATGACCGGCGCCGACGGCAAGCGCCTGGGCGCCGCCCGGCTCGGCCCCAAGGGCCAGATCCTGGCCGAGCCGGCGGGCATCGGCGTCATGAGCCTGCTGCGCGCGTTGCTGGTCGAGTGGGTGCTCGAGCTGCACGCCGACGCCAGCCTGCTCACCGGCTCGCTGTACCAGGTGGACGTGCCCGACCAGGCCGAGATGGAGATGCGCGACCACTTCTTCGCGCGCTCGGGCTTCGTCGTCAAGCCGACCTCGGGCGGCGGTGGCACCTTCTGGGCAAGCAGCATCAAGGATCTGAAGGCCACCTGGAACACCGACAAGGCGCAGGAGCTCACCGCACCGCTGCTGGCCGAGGCCGTCAGCGCCCAGATGGAAGCGCCGGTGCTGCGCCAGCAGATCGCCGCGCTGCAGGATCAGCTCGCCGGAGCCCTCAAGGAAAAGCGCGCCACCGAGACGCTGCAACGCATCTGGCTGGCCATCACCGTCATCGCGGTGATCTTCGGACTGATCTTCGGGATCCAGCCGCGCTTAGGCTAGTTCGCCTTCGAGAAACGCGCCCAGGCGCGGATCGTTGGCAAACGCCACATTGAAGCGCATCCAGTCCGTCGCCTGCAACGTCGCGCTGAACAGGTTGCCCGGCCCCAGCATGATGTCGTGCAGCGCCGCGCGGTTGGACAGCGCCACCGGGTCGGGCAGGCGCGGGTGGCGGGCCCACAGGAACATGCCGGCCTTGGGCTCGTGGAACAGTTCGAAGCCGAGCGCCACCAACTGCTGGCCGCAGGTCTCATGCGCCTGCGCGAGACGCGTGCGAAGGCTCTTCAGGTGCTTGCGCCAGCGGCCTTCGGTCAGCGCGCCCAGGATCAGGCGCTCGCTGAACGCGGACGACGTCAGGCCCGAGATCATTTTCAGCTGCGCGAGGTCGTCGATCAGCGCCGGGTGCGCGGCGATGTAGCCCACGCGCAGGTTGGGCGAAATCGTCTTCGAGTAGCTGCCGACGTAGAGCACGCGCGCGAGTTGATCCAGACTCGCGAGCGACGGGCGCGGGTCGGGGTCGAGGTCGACGTAGAGGTCGTTCTCGACGATGGTCAGGCCGTGCTTGTCGGCCAGTTGCAGCACGCGGTGCAGTTGTGGCAGCGTGGCGGTGGAGGCGGTAGGGCTCTGCAGCCGCGGCTGCGTGAAGAACACGCGCGGGTGGTGCGTGACGATGGCTTGTTCCAGCGCGGCGAGGTCGTAGCCCTGCGGCGTGCGCGCCACCGGGATCAGGCGCGCCCCAGCCACGCGCAACGCGAACAGCAGGTTCGAATAGCCCGGATCGTCCACAAGCACGGCGTCGCCTGCGCGCACGAGGCGGCGAATCGCCAGGTCCAGCGCGTGGCTGGAGCCGTGCGTCAGCAGCACCTGGTCGGGCTGCAGCGAGATCTCCTGCTCGGCCAGCGCGTCGCGTATCCATTCGCGCAGCGGCAGGTGGCCGCGCGGGTCGCCGTAGCCGTCGAGTTCGACGTTCTCGGCTGCCAGGCCGCGCAGGCTGCGGCGCACACCGTCCTCGAACAGCCACGACTGCGGCAGCCAGCCGCAGCCGGCCTTCACGCCCAGGTGGCGGTTCTCGAAGATGCTGCGCAAGTACCACTGTGCATCGAAGTTGGCGGTCGACGCGAAGCCCGGCACGGCCGCCGTCTCCGCAGGCGCCCGGCGCCGCACGAAAAACCCGGAATGCGGCCGCGACACCAGGTAGCCCTGCGCCACGAGCCGGTCGTAGGCCTCGACCACCGTGAACACGCTGACCTGGTGCGTCTTCGCGAACTGCCGGATCGACGGGATCTTGGCGCCCGTACGCAGGCTACCGTCGACGATCAGCCGGCGCAGGCCGTCGACGATCTGCGTGACCAGGGGCGTGGAGGAATCGGATTGCAGCGTGAACATCAGGCCATGCCCTAACTGTATAGGGTTGGAGACCTGCACAGTGCACAGGCCCAACCCGTCAACTGTACATGGCTGTATTGGTATGCCGGAACTAAAGTCAGTGCACTCGGCTTGGCAGTGTCGTTACATCGCCGCACCCTCAACTGTTCTGCAACCGCTCCCTTGCGAGCGCCGGAGTTCCCCATGCAACGAGACGCCCACCTGAACAACGCCGCCCTGATGGCGCGCCGCCGCGCCGCCCTGCCCGTGGGGCTCGGCCAGACCTACGAGGTCTTCGCCGAACGCGCGCTGGGCGCCGAGATCTGGGACGTCGAAGGCCGACGCTATGTCGACTTTGCGGGCGGGATCGCGGTGCTCAACACCGGCCATTGCCATCCGAAGATCATCGACGCCGTGAAGTCGCAACTCGACAAGGTGCACCACACCTGCTTCCAGGTGCTGGCCTACGAGCCTTACATCGAACTCGCCGAGCGCCTCATCGAGAAGACGCCAGGCGATTTCCCGAAGAAGGCGCTGTTCCTGTCGACCGGTGCCGAAGCCGTCGAGAACGCCATCAAGATCGCGCGCTGCGCCACCAAGCGCGCGGCCGTGATCGCCTTCGGCGGCGGCTATCACGGCCGCACGCTGATGACGATGGCGCTGACCGGCAAGGTGGCGCCCTACAAGACGGGCTTCGGGCCGTTCCCGGCCGAGATTTTCCACGCGAAGTTCCCGAACGCGTTGCAAGGCGTGAGCGTCGCCGACGCCCTGGCGTCGGTCGAGGCGATCTTCAAGTACGACGTCGAAGCCGAGCGCGTCGCGGCGATCATCATCGAACCGGTGCAGGGCGAAGGAGGCTTCCATGTCTGCCCGCCCGAATTCGCCCAGGCATTGCGCGCCCTGTGCGACAAGCACGGCATCCTGCTGATCGCCGACGAGGTACAGACAGGCGCTGGTCGCACCGGCACCTGGCTCGCCAGCGAGCAATGGGGTGTGGCAGCCGATATCGTGACCATGGCCAAGTCCATGGCCGGCGGCTTCCCGATCTCGGCGGTGATCGGCCGCGCCGACGTGATGGACAAGCCTGCGCCGGGTGGCCTGGGCGGCACCTACGCGGGCAATCCGCTCGCATGCGCAGCCGGCCTGGCAGTGCTCGATATCTTCGAGGAAGAGAATCTGCTCGAGCGCTCCAGGGCGATTGGTACGCGCCTGGTAGACGCCTTGCAGGCCATCGCCCGCGAGCATGTCGTGATCCAGGAAGTGCGCGGCCTGGGGTCGATGATCGCCATCGAACTGTTCAAGGATGGCGACCTCGCACGGCCGGATGCCGACCTCACCAAGCGCATCTGCGCGGAAGCGCTCCACCGGGGGCTGGTGCTGCTGTCGTGCGGAAGTCACGGCAACGTGATCCGCGTCCTGGTGCCGCTCGTCGCATCGGACGCGCTGATCGACGAAGGCCTGGGCATCATGGCCGACTGCTTCAAGGCGCTGGCCTGATCGCTTGGCGTTCGCCAGCGAGCGAGCGCCAACATCGTCATCGAAGCCGCCATTCGGCGCACTCCGCAGGTGCGCCCGGCGGCTTTTCCTTTGTCCTTTTCTTTTCGTTGCATTGACCCATGCAAACCCGGCCGTTTGCCACGGCGGGCGTGCGCTCGCACCGGGTAGAGTTGAGACCATCACAGGCCACCATGGTCGCGCGGCCTGCCGCGCACGCCGGCCCCAGGAGATTTCGAATGGACATGAAGACTTCCCCCATCGCCACCCTCAACGACGCGGGCCTGCTCAAGACCGACGCGCTGATCGGCGGCGAATGGGTTGCCGGCGCCTCGCGCTTCGACGTCAACGACCCGGCCACCGGCCTGAAGCTGGCGGACGTCGCCAACCTCGGCGCGACCGAGGCCGACGCCGCAATCGCCGCCGCCGACAAGGCCTGGCCGGCCTGGCGCGCCAAGACCGCCAAGGAGCGCCACGCGGTGCTGATGAAGTGGTTCTCGCTGATCATGGCCAACGCCGACGACCTGGCGCGCATCCTCACCGCCGAGCAAGGCAAGCCGCTGGCCGAGGCGCGCGGCGAGGTCGTCTACGGCGCCAGCTTCATCGAGTGGTTCGCCGAAGAAGGCCGCCGCGTCTGCGGCGAGACGATCCCCACCACCGACAACAGCAAGCGCTATATCGTCCTCAAGCAGCCGGTGGGCGTGTGCGCGGCCATCACGCCGTGGAACTTCCCCATCGCGATGATCACGCGCAAGGTCGCGCCGGCGCTGGCCGCAGGCTGCCCCGTCATCATCAAGCCGGCTGAGCAGACGCCGCTGTCGGCGCTTGCATTGGCGGAGCTGGCGCAGCGCGCGGGCATGCCGGCGGGCGTGCTCAATGTCGTCACCGCCGACGGCGACAACTCCATCCTCGTGGGCAACGTGCTGTGCGCCAGCGACGTGGTGCGCCACCTGTCGTTCACCGGCTCCACGGAGGTCGGCCGCATCCTGATGAAGCAGTGCGCGCCCACCATCAAGAAGCTGTCGCTGGAGTTGGGCGGCAACGCGCCGTTCATCGTCTTCGACGACGCCGACATCGACTCCGCCGTCGAAGGCGCGATGGTCTCCAAGTACCGCAACGCCGGCCAGACCTGCGTGTGCGCCAACCGCTTGTATGTGCAGGAAGGCGTGTACGACACCTTCATCGCCCGACTGGCCGAAAAGGCCCGCGGCATCAAGGTGGGCAACGGCTTCGAGCCTGGCATCAACCAGGGCCCGATGATCGATGCCAACGCCATCGCCAAGATCGAGTCGCACATCGCCGACGCGCTGTCCAAGGGCGCCCGCGTGGTGGTCGGCGGCGAGCGCATCGACGAGCGCTTCTTCACGCCGACGGTGCTGGCCGACGTGTCGTCGGACATGCTGTGCACCAAGGAAGAAACCTTCGGCCCGCTCGCGCCGGTGATGAAGTTCAAGACCGAGGCCGAAGCCATCGCACTGGCCAACGCCACCGAGTTCGGCCTCGCCAGCTACTTCTACAGCCGCGACGTGGGGCGCATCTTCCGCGTCGGCGAGGCGCTCGAATACGGCATGGTGGGCGTCAACACGGGCTTGATCTCGGTGGCCGAGGTGCCCTTCGGCGGCGTCAAGCAATCGGGCCTGGGTCGCGAAGGCTCGCACCAGGGCATCGAGGACTACGTGGAGGTCAAGTACCTCTGCCTGGGCGACATCAACAAATGAAGCCGCGCGTCGCGCCCGCCACAGCCCTCGCCCTCGCCCTCGCCCTCGCCCTCGCCCTCCTCGCGTGCGCCCCTGCACACGCGGGCTCGCTCACCGTGCGTGACGCAACGAGCGCGTGGACCGTCACCGAGGATCCGCAGGCCGACGCCAACGACTTCCTGCTCAAGCACCTGGTCAACGGCACCAGCCCCGACGAGCGCTTCGGCCGCAACGGCCAGACCGCGTTCGCGCTCGGCGCCGCCAACGATCCGCCGGCCAGCGTGCGTGTGGACGCGTCGCATCGCACCTGGATGGTTGGCGCCAGCCTCGCGGGCAACCAGCCGCAGCCGATCGTCGCGCGCTTCGGGGTCGACGGCAACGCCGACCAGCACTGGGGCGTGCAAGGCAAGGTGCAGCTGACGCCGGCCGGCGTCGCGGTCAAGCCCAACGACGTGCTGCCGCTGGCCGACGGCTCGGTGCTGGTGGCCGGCGAAGTCGCCGACCTGCGCGGGACGGTCGCGGCGGTGTTCCACCTCAATGCCGATGGATCGCTTGACCGGCGTTTCGGCAACAGCGGCGTCTGGATGCGTCCGACCGAAAGCAAGGACGAGGCGTCCCTGGCCACCAGCCTGGCCGCCAGCACCGACGGCCTCGCCGTCGTCGCCGTGGGCGTGCGCGGCACCAAGCCCGGCGCCGAGTTGTGGTCGTTGACCGATGCCGGGCTCGCCGTGATCCAGCGCCAGCCCTTGGACGACACCAGCGACGGCGAGGACTTGCGCGTCGAATGGTCGGCCGACCACTGGGTGCTCAGCAACGGCGGCGGCCCGACGGGCATCGTGCCGGCTGCACTGCTCACCCATCGCGCTCAGGCGGCCGCGGTGGCCTCGGCGGCGAGCGATCCCGGTGGCGGTGGGTTCAGTCCGTTCGCGACAGAAGCTGCCTCGGCGCCGGCATCGTCCAGCGAGGACGACGGCGTGCCATGGATCTGGATCGCCCTGCCGAGCGTCGTGGTCGTCTGCCTGATCGCGATGCTCGTGATTCGCGCTCGCAGGCCCAAGACACAGCTGCGCAAGCCGCCGCGCCGCTAGGGCCACAGACGCCAGGCGTCAGTCGTCGTTGGCCGCGCCGGCGACGACATGGCCCAGCTCGGACACGCTGCCGTTGGAGGCCTGGCCTACCGCGCGCCGCATCAGCGTCGCGGCGTCCTTGCCGTGCGCCGGGTACTGGCCGATGCCCACGGTGCCCATCACCGGCAAGTCCTGCCCGGCGACATTGAACGGCTGCTTGAGCGACGTCAGCAGCTTGCGCGCGACGCCGTCGGCGTCGGACTCGGCGTCGATCCAGGCCAGCAGCACGCCGTACATGTCAGAGCCCAACGAGGCGACGACGTCGCTCGCGCGCAGGGCCGCGCGCAGGCGCACGGCGGCCTTGCGGCGCAGCACGTTGGCCGCCTCGGCGCCGAGCGCCAGTTCGGCCGCGCGGAAGCCTTCCAGGCGCAGCACGATCAGCGCCATCGCGGCCGGCTCGCGCTCGCGCAGCGCCAGCAGGTGGGTCATGTGCTCCAGCAACTGCGCGTGCGTCGGCAGGCCGGTGGTCAGGTCGGTGCTGAATGCGCGCTTGGCGCTGGCGTCCATGCGCTTGCGCTCGATCGCCACGCGCAGCACGCGGCCCAGGGAATCGTCACTCGCGTGGCGCTTCGCCAGCACGTCCTGCACGCCCATCTGCAGCAGCTTGATGCACTGCGCCGGCGTCGGCTCGGGTGCGACGACGACCACGGCCGAGTCCATCACCGCATGCGCGAGCCCGGGCCAGGCCAGCAGCTTGTCGTAGTCGGCCGGTGCCTTCACCTCGACCAGCAAGGCATCGCACGCACTGTTGTGCAACGCGTCCGCGATGTCAGCCAGGCTGCGGCACGGGTTGACGACGAACGGCCCATAGGACGACGTGAACAGGTCCGGCGCGACGGCACTGAGGCAAATGACCTGATAGGGATTTCCCATGGGAGCCCGCGGTGGAGTTGTAACGATGGTGCCTCAGCTTTGCTGCGGTGCACAGACATGGAAACACTGAAGGATCGCGCGGACTGGCAGGCATTTCGCCGGGTGTTCCCCACAATGCAAGACGCCCGGGCGGGGCCGGGCGTGAGGCGTGGAGCGGGTGATGGGAATCGAACCCACGTATGAAGCTTGGGAAGCTGCCGTTCTGCCATTGAACTACACCCGCAGCTTAAGTCATTGATTTAAAACGACTTTTTACACCGTAACTGCACTGATGGGGCAGTTGGGTGAGGCGATTCTACCCATACTTGTGGCCGCGCCAGGCAACTGGTGGCGGCCGACTGGCATCGGCCTTTTTCGGGCTTAGGCAGCTACTCTGAGAAACGAAAGTCTGGCTGCTGCCAATTCCGTCAGACGGCGGAGGTCAACGGCAGGCAGCCGGTGCGATGAGCGCGACCAAGGCTTGCGTGGAAATGGGCGTCTCGCCGGAGCGCATCTGCGCCGCCTGCGCCCTATCGCGCAGTTTGGCGCGCAACGGAGCGCTCGGGGCCACGATCAGCACGTGTCGGCCGCGCAGGTTCGAAGCCTGCGACGCACGCGCGGCGGCGGAGTCACTGGCTGTCTCTGCGGGGAGCGCGAAGACAATGGTGAAATGGAAACGGCTGCCAACCCCCGGCGCGCTCTCGACCTCGATCTCGCCATGCCTCAGCTCGACCAGCCGGCCACTGATCGCCCACCCGGGCCCCGTGCCACCGAAGCGCCGGCTCGTGGACGAATTTTGGACTACTCTCTCCACCAAGGTGGCTGAGGGCTGGCGCCAGCCTTGCGTCGTGTCGCCCGAGTTGCACGACCAAGCGCCGAGCATGCACGCCGTACTGACAATCTGCTTTGGAGTCGTGCCGCGCAAGCGTCTCGCAGGCACATCGAATTCGAAGGACTGCCATGCATGACCCGCCGGACTTGAAACTGAACGAACTACTCGCGACGCTTCCCCCGGATGCGATGCTGCGCTGGCAGCCCCACCTGGAATGGTCGGACATGCCGCTGGGCCAGGTGTTGTACGAGTCCGGCGACGCGCCTCTCTGGGTCTACTTTCCGACGACCGCGATCGTGTCGC
>JBDSDD010000047.1:0-29182 GCA_039920745.1 Burkholderiaceae bacterium
GCGGGTTCATCGCCACCATCATGTCGACGCCGCCGCGCCGGCCCGAATAGCCGTTCTCGCAGATGCGCGCTTCGTACCAGGTGGGCAGGCCCTGGATGTTGCTGGGGAAGATGTTGCGCGGGCTGACCGGCACGCCCATGCGCAGGATGGCCTTGGCGAACAGCTCGTTGGCCGACGCCGACCCCGACCCGTTGACGTTGGCGAACTTGATGACGAAGTCGTTGACGGCCTGCAAGGTCTTCATGCGGCCTCCGCCACGGGCCGGGCATCGCGGCAGCCCGGGCCGGCCTGGGTGGTGAGGAGCAGGAACTTCTGCATGTCCCAGGCCCCGGTCGGGCAGCGCTCGGCGCACAGGCCACAATGCAGGCAGACGTCCTCGTCCTTGACCATCACGCGCCCGGTCTTGAGCTCGCGCGAGACGTAGAGATCCTGAGCGAGATCGAGCGCTGGCGCCTTCAGCCGCGTGCGCAGCTCGTGCTCGTCGCCCGTGGCCGTGAACGTGATGCTGTCCATCGGGCAGATGTCCACGCAGGCGTCGCACTCGATGCAGGTGTCGCGGTTGAAGACGGTCTGCACGTCGCAGTTCAGGCAGCGGCTGGCCTCCTTGAACGCGGTGGCGGCGTCGAAGCCCAGCTCGACCTCCACGCGGATGTCGGCCAGCGCGCGCTCCGCGGCGGCCCAGGGCACCTTGAAGCGCGTGTCGACCGAGATGTCGTTGTGATAGCTCCATTCGTGGATGCCCATCTTCTGCGACATCAGCGTGCTGGTGGGCGGCGGCCGGTCGGCGACGTCCTCGCCGTTCAGGTAGCGATCGATCGACACCGCGGCCTCGTGGCCGTGCGCGACCGCCGAGATGATGTTCTTGGGCCCGAACGCGGCGTCGCCGCCGAAGAACACGTGAGACAGCGAGGACTGGAAGGTCTCGGCGGCGAGCACGGGCAGGCCGTGGCGGTCGAACGCGATGCCGCAGTCGCTCTCGATCCACGGGAATGCGTTCTCCTGGCCCACGGCCACCAGCACCGTGTCGCAGGGGACGCGAACATCGGGCTCGCCGGTGGGCACCAACTGGCGCCGGCCCTGCGCGTCGATGCGGGCGGTGACGCGCTCGAAGGTCATCCCGGTGAGCTTGCCCCCGGTGTGCTCGAAGCTCCTGGGTACATGGAAGTCGAGGATCGGAATGCCTTCGTGCATCGCGTCCTCCTTCTCCCACGGCGAGGCCTTCATCTCGGCGAAGCCGCTGCGCACGATCACCGTCACTTCGCGGCCGCCGAGCCGGCGCGCCGAGCGGCAGCAGTCCATCGCGGTGTTGCCGCCGCCCAGCACGATCACGCGCTCGCCCACGCTCGTCACGTGGCCGAACGAGACCGAGGCCAGCCAGTCGATGCCGATGTGGATGTTCTCGGCGGCTTCGTCGCGCCCCGGCAGGTCGAGGTTGCGTCCGCGCGGCGCGCCGCAACCGACGAAGACGGCGTCGTAGCCTTGGTCGAGCAGCGCCTGCATGGACTCGATGCGCCGGCCAGATTCGAAGCGGACGCCGAGGTCGAGGATGTAGCCCGTCTCTTCGTCGATCACCGACTCGGGCAGCCGGAAGTGCGGTATCTGCGTGCGCATGAAGCCGCCGGCCCGGGCCTCGCCCTCGAACACGGTCACCTCGTAGCCCCAGGGCAGCAGGTCGCGCGCCACCGTCAGCGACGCCGGCCCGGCCCCGATGCAGGCAACGCGCTTGCCGTTGGGCGGGGCGATGGCCGGCATGCGGGCGCGCACGTCGCCCTTGTGGTCGGCGGCCACGCGCTTCAGGCGGCAGATCGCCACCGGTTCGGGCTTGTCGCGGTTGTTCTCTTCCACGCGCCCGCGCCGGCAGGCAGGCTCGCACGGGCGGTCGCAGGTGCGTCCGAGGATGCCGGGGAACACGTTGGAGACCCAGTTGATCATGTAGGCGTCGGCATAGCGGCCCTGGCCGATCAGCCGGATGTATTCGGGCACCGGTGTGTGGGCCGGACACGCCCATTGGCAGTCGACGACCTTGTGGAAGTAGGCGGGAGAGGCACTGTTGGCAAGTTGCACTTTTTCAGTCTCCTTCGCCCGGGCCAGGTGTGGATGCACCCGCCAGGCCGTGCCAGTCTAGGCCGATCGCACCCGCTTGGGGCGATGGCATCTACCGATGCGATAGCCGTTGATGTGGAGCAACCCTGGCGCGCCGTGGCGGCGTATAAAGAGACATCCAGTTGTCCAGGAGCGCGCGATGAAAGCCAAAGCCAGAGCAACCGAAGGCGACCTTGCGAGCATGGACACCTACCATCGACAGGTTCGCGATCACCTCGACCGCCTGGCCGCGCTCGCCACCCGGGTGGAGGGCGAGTCGCCGGGTGAGGAGACCCGTGCCGAGGCCGGTGCCATCGAGGGGTTCTTCTCCGAATCGATGCGTGAACACCACCTCGCGGAGGAACTGTTCGTGTTCCCGCCCTTGCTCGACAGCGGCGACGACGAACTCGTCACGGGCGTGCACACCTTGCAGCAGGACCATGGCTGGATGGAGCAGAACTGGATCGAGATCGCGCCGCAGTTGCGTGCCATCGCACAAGGCAACCACTGGATCGATCCGGCCGAGTTCATGCACGGCGTCGAGGTGTTCCTCGAGCTCTCCTACGGGCACACCGCGCTGGAAGAGCTGCTGCTGCACTCGCGCGCGCTCAAGCCCGCGGAGGCGCCCGCGACCCTGCAGGTCGCCAACGTGGCGCGCTGATCGGGCGTCTCGGACGACAGCGCCGCATGCGGCCCGGGAGGGCGCGCGTGCGGGCCCGTCTCTTTCAGCCGCGCAGCAACGAGCCGATCAGGAGGGCGGCGCAGACGAGCACCAGCGCCATGCCGGGCACGAGCAGCGGCAGCAGCCGCACGTGGCGGATCCCGGCGCGGAGCGGGTTGTCCGCGAGGCTCGTCGCGGCGGGGTGCTCGGCGTCCGCCATGTGCGGGTGGAACGCGTAGTCGACGCTCTCGCGCCAGTGGTGCATGGTTTCGGAGAAGGATGCGTGCATGTCAGGCCTCCACGGCAATGCGGCACCGGGAAATCGCGAGGCGCAAAAGCAGCGCTTCGTGCGCGGCCACGGTGCCCGTGGCGCGTTTTCACTCCCCTAATGTGTTCCTGGGCGGCCTGGGGCGCAATGGGGGGTGAATGGATGCAATGGGCGCGCGGGTATCGCGCGTCACGCGGGGACGCGACGCTGCGAACGCATCAGGCCTGGAGCCCGTCCCAGGACCAGCGCGGGATGCGCAAGCCAGCCGGCACGTCGTCTGCGCTGTCGTGATAACGGGACATGGTGGTCGTCGTCGCCCAAGCAAAGTAGTCGTGGAGCGCCTGTCGCAGGGGGCCGGTCGCCGCCAGCCCGACATCGGCCAGGGCCTGGTCGAAACAGGCGATGGCGCGCTGATCCATGTCGGCGTGCGGGCCGTTGCCGCTGTGCATGCGCACGACACGGGTCTCGTCGCCGTGGTGGGCGGAGTAGGCGTCCGGGCCGCCGAGCGCCTCGGCCCAGTAGGCCGCGAGGCGTTCGTCGTGGTCGGGGTGGAAGCCGTGGCTGAACGCATGGCTGACGACTTCGTCGGCCATCACGCGTGCGTGCCAGGCGCTGGCGAGCCGGCGCATTCCGTCCAGGCCACCCGCGGCTTCATAGACACTTTGCATGCGCCCATCATGGCATCCGGCGGGGCCTGTTGTCGATGCGTGCCGGCCCGCGGGCCCCTGCCGCCCTGGAAGGGCGAAAATGGCTGGATTGGCGCACGCCGCTTCCGCGCACGACAAGGTATCTTTCCCCCATGACCGCATTCAGTTTCTTCTGGCACGACTACGAAACCTTTGGCCGCGTGCCCAGGCGCGACCGCCCGGCGCAGTTCGCCGGCATCCGCACCGACGCGGAGCTCAACGAGGTCGGCCAGCCGGTGATGCACTACTGCCGGCCGTCGCCCGACTCGCTGCCCGACCCCGAATCCTGCCTGCTCACCGGCATCGTGCCGCAGACCTGTCTCGAGCAAGGCCAACCCGAGCACGCGTTCGCGGCCATGATCGAAGGGGCGCTGGGCCAGCCGGGCACGATCGGTGTCGGCTACAACACGATCCGCTTCGACGACGAAGTCACGCGCCACCTGTTCTGGCGCAACCTGATCGACCCCTACGCCCGCGAATGGCAGAACGAGTGCGGACGCTGGGATCTGCTGGACGTCGTGCGCGCCACCTGGGCGCTGCGGCCCGAGGGCATCGAGTGGCCCCAGCACGAGGATGGCCGGCCGTCGTTCAAGCTCGAGCACCTCACCAAGGCCAACGCCATCTCGCATGAGGCGGCGCACGACGCGCTGTCCGACGTGCGCGCCACCATCGCGCTGGCCCGCCTGATCCGCACGCGCCAGCCGCGGTTGTGGGAGTTCTGCCTGAAGCTGCGCCGCAAGGATGCGGTGTGGGCCGAGATCGGCGCCAACAAGCCGTTCCTGCACATCTCCGGCATGTTCGGCGTGGAGAACGGCTGCACGGCAATCGTCTACCCGCTGGCGCAGCATCCCACCAACAAGAACGAGTTGCTCGTGTGGGACCTGTCGCACGATCCGCAGGAGCTCGCCGGCCTCAGTGCCGAGACGCTGCGCCAGCGCATGTTCACGCGCACCGCCGACCTGCCCGAAGGCGTCGCGCGCCTGCCGGTCAAGAGCATCCACGCCAACAAGTCGCCGATCGTCATCGGCAACCTCAAGACACTGTCGGCCGAGACGGCAGCGCGCTTTTCGATCGACGTCGAGCGCGCGATGAAGCACGCGCAGGCCGCACCCGACATCGCCACGCTGATGCAGGGCGCGTGGCGCGACGTCTACACGCGGCCGGCGGCCACGTCGGCGGTCGACGTCGATGAGGATCTGTACGGTGGCTTCGTCGGCAACGAGGACCGCCGCAAGCTGGAGCGCCTGCGCCGCATGACCGGCGAGCAACTGGTGGGCCACCGCGTCGCGTTCGACGACGCACGGCTGGAGGAGATCCTGTTCCGCTACCGCGCCCGCAACTTCGCCGACACGCTCAGCGAGCAGGAGAACGAGCGCTGGGTCGACCACTGCAGCGCCCGCCTGCACGAAGGCGCCGGCGGCTCCACCACGCTGCCTGACTTCTTCGAGCGCATCGACCAGCTCAACGAGGAGGCGGACGAGCGTGGCCAGGAGATCCTGGGCGCGCTGTACGACTACGCCGAGCAGATCGCGCCGCCTTTGCGCGAGGGGGCATGAGCGACGCACGGCCGCCAGCAGGCGCTCGCCCCGCGGTGCGAAGCATGGAGGGTTTCTGATGAACTTGCGGGTCGCCATCGTCGGCGCCGGCGCAGTCGGCTGTTACTACGGCGGCATGTTGGCGCGCGCTGGCGTGTCCGTCACGCTGATCGGGCGCGCGGCGCACGTCGAGGCGATGAAGCGCGACGGCCTGCACCTGAGCAGTGCCGCATTCGACGAGCACATCCGCGTCGACGCCAGCACCGACATCTCGGCGGTCGTCGGCGCGGCACTGGTGCTGGTGTGCGTCAAGTCCACCGACACCCGATCCACCGCCGCCGACCTGGCCCCGCATCTTGCGCCGCACGCGCGCGTGCTCAGCCTGCAGAACGGCGTCGACAACGCTGCGCGCGCGCAGGCCGTGCTCCAGCGGCCGGTGGCGCCGGCCGTGGTCTATGTGGCCTGCGAGATGAGCGGCCCGGGCCACGTGCGGCATCTGGGGCGTGGTGAGCTCGTCATTCCAGCGGACATCGGCGCGACGAGCGAAAGCCTGGGGTCGTCCGACATCGTCGCGCTGTTCGCACGCGCTGGCGTGCCGGTGGAGCAATCCGACAACGTGTTGGGCGCGCTGTGGGCGAAGCTGCTTCTCAATTGCGGCTACAACGCCATCTCGGCGATCACGGACGTCCCGTACGGCCGCATGGTGACGCTGCCGGGCATCGCGCAGACCGTGCACGACGCGGTGGTCGAATGCCTGGCGGTGGCGCGGGCACTGGACGTCACGATCCCGGGCGACGTGTTCGCCGCGGTCGAACGCATCGCCACGTCGATGCCGGGCCAGGTCTCATCCACCTGCCAGGATCTGCGTCGCGGCAGGCCGACCGAGATCGATCACCTGAACGGCTACGTCGTGAGGGAAGGCGAGCGGCTGGGCATCCCGACGCCGCTCAATCGTGCGTTGCAGGCGCTGGTCAAGGCACTGGAAGCGAAGACGGCCGCCTGAGGCGACCGTCCTGACTTCGAACTGCGGGGACTGGCTAGCGCAGGCTGGGTGCCAGACGCTGCCCCGGATCCTGCGGCGGCTGCGGCTGCGCGGGCGCCGGCGGCTTCGGCCCCGGGTGGGCCGGGAACGTCATGCCGGGTTGGGGCGACACGGGCGGCAGCAGCACGGCGTTCGGGCCGGTGGGCTGCAGTGCGCTGCCGGCTCCGCCATCGGCCGGCTCGGAGGGCACCTCACGCGGCGAGCCGGCCACCTGCACCGATGGTGGGTTGCCAGGCTCCATGCCCAGGTACGAGATGTAGCCGCCGCCGACGAACTCGTCGTAGAGCCAGTCACCCCGCACCTGCTGCACGCCGCCGGGCGGCTGCAGCATCGCGACGGGCTCGGTCTTGAGCGCCTGGCGCATGTAGTCGATCCAGATCGGCAGCGCCAGCGTCGCGCCGAACTCGCGGGCGCCCAGGCTGGTGTTGTCGTCGCGGCCCATCCAGACCACCGTCGTGATCCTGGGCTGGAAGCCGGCAAACCAGGTGTCGACGGAATCGTTGGTGGTGCCGGTCTTGCCGTAGATGTCCTGGCGCTTGAGCGTGGCCTGCGCCTTGGCGCCGGTGCCCGTGCGCGCGACCTCGTTGAGCAGGCTGGCGGAGACGAACGCGTTGCGCGCCGGGATGATGCGCGAATCCTCGCCGGGCGTCTCCGGGAGTTTCGGGGCCTCGAACAGCACCTTGCCCTGCGCGTCGGTGATCTTCTCGATGTATCGCGGCATCACGGAGAAGCCGCCGTTGGCGAACGATGCGTAGGCGCGCGCCATCTGCATCGGTGTGACGCTGCCGGCGCCGAGAGCCAGGGTGAGGTTGTCGGGCTGCTTGTCCGCCGCCAGGCCGAACTGCGCGGCCCAGTTGCGCACGGTGTTGATCCCCAAGTTCTGCACCACGCGGATGCTGACCAGGTTCTTGGACTTGGCGAGCGCCTCACGCAGAGAGATCGGGCCCATGAGCGGTTCGTCGTCGTCCTTGGGATCCCAATGGCGGCCGCCGGTCAGGGCGTCGTCGATGCTGATCGGCGCGTCCATGATCTGCGTGGCGGGCTGGATGCCGTGCTCCAACGCGGCCGAGTAGATGAAGGGCTTGAAGCTGGAGCCCGGCTGGCGCCAGGCGCTGGTCACGTGGTTGAACTGGCTGTGCGAGAAGACGAAGCCGCCGACGAGCGCGCGCACCTGTCCGGTGGCGGAGTCCAGCGACACCAGCGCGCCCTGCACGTCGGGCCATTGCGTGACGCGCCACTCGCTCTTGTAGCTGGCGTCGCCGGTGGTGCGCATCACGCGGATGATCGCGCCGCGCTCGATGATGATGTCCTCGGCCGCCTTGGCCTTGAGGCCGGCCTGCACGCCGCGCAGCGCGTCGCCGCTCAGGTGCAGCGTCTCGCCGCTGGCCAGGATCGCGACGACCTCCTTCGGGCTCGCGTGCGTGACGACGGCCACGCGCAGGTCGTCGTCGTCCGGGTGGTCGTGCAGCGCGGTGGCCGCGGCGGTGTCGATGTCGGCATCGGTATCGGGCAGGTCTTCGTTGTCTTCCGGGCCGCGGTAGGACTGGCGGCGGTCGAAGTCGATCACGCCCTTGCGCACGGCGGCTTGCGCGGCCGCCTGGTCGGTCGACATCAGCGACGTCGTCACCTTCAGGCCTTGCGAATACGCGGCCTCGCCGAAGCGCTGCACCACCTGCTGGCGCACCATCTCGGCCAGGAACTCGGCGCTGACCGGCGGCGTCCAGTGCCCGGTGATCTTCAGCGGCTGCTTCTTGGCGGCTTCCCACTGCTCGTCGTTGAGCACGCCCGTCTCGTGCATGCGCATCAGCACGACCATCTGGCGCGCCTTGGCCTTCTCGAAATGGTCGGTCGGATCGGCGCCGCCCGGGTTCTTGGGCAGGCCAGCCAGCATCGCGGCTTCAGCGGCGGTGAGCTGCTTGGACGGCTTGCCGAAGTAGGTCAGCGAGGCGGCTTCGAAGCCGTACGCGTGCTGGCCCAGGTAGATCTGGTTCATGTACAGCTCGAGGATCTGGTCCTTCGAGAGCGCGCGTTCGATCTTCATCGCCAGCAGCGCCTCGGCGAACTTGCGCGACCACGTCTGCTTGCGGCTCAGGAAGAAGTTGCGCGCCACCTGTTGGGTGATCGTCGATGCGCCCTGGCGCTTGTGGTGGATCAGGTTGGCGAGCAGCGCGCGGACGATGCCCTTGACGCTGACGCCGCTGTGGTTGCGGAAGTCGGCGTCCTCGGTGGCGATCAGCGCGCCCTTGAGCACATCGGGGAACTCGCCCACGGGCAGGAAGCGGCGGCGTTCAGGGCCGAACTGCGCGAGCTCGATGCCTTCGCGGGTGACGATCTCCAGCGGCTGGCGCGGCTGGTAGTGCGTGATCTCGTCGAGTTCGGGCAACTGTTCGGAGACGACGACGATCGCGGCGATGAGCGCGACGAGAAACGCGCAGGCGATGAAGCCGCTGACCCACGCGATGGTGATCCACTGTTCCCGGGAAGGCTTCTTGAGCACGATTCAGGCCGCGGCGGCGGCAAAGCAGACAAGACGCTGACTTTAAGGCACGCCAGCAGCCGGGCTGTATCAAGACCCAGGTCGCGGTCGAGTTGCCTGAAAAGTATCGTCCGCCGCGCTCCGGGGACGCGTGCGGCGCAACGGCTCAGGCGCGCAGTTGCTGCGTCAATTCCTGGCTCGCCTGCATCAACCGGTTGCGCAGCATCGCGCTGCGTGTCGGCCCCAGTCGCGAGCGCAGCGCCGCGATGCTGATCGACGCGACGGGTGCTGCGCTGGCGCCGTAGACCCCCACGGCGGTGCCATGGTCGTCGATCGGGCTCGTGCAGAAGGCGGGACTGTCCCGCGTTGGGCCTTTCTCCTGGCCGGTGCTGCGCTCAGGGCAAGTTGCTGACCTGCGTGTCCTTGGAGGTCGTCACTGTGTGCGAAATGGTCACGCGACGCGTCTGCTGCCCGCCAATCGCCAGCGTCCATTCGGCCACGCCGGGCACCTGGTCCCAGTCGAGGGCGCTGGGCTGCGGCGCATAGGTGTGCCTCACCTGGATGGCCTCGTTGCGCGACACCGGCGAGGCGTCCAGCATCTCCACCGTCACCGCCTGCGGGTGCTGGTTGACGATCGCGTAGACCGCCGTCGACGTGCGTTCCACGCTACCGCCGAACACGCCACGCGACTGCGTGAAGGCGCCGGGCGATTCGACGTCGATGCGCATCTGGTCATCCTGGCCCAGTGCCACCTCCAGCTTGTCACCTTGAGACGGCAGCCACGGCGTGCGGCCCACGAGCGCGCCGTCCACCCACGATTGCAGCGGCCCGGAAGGCCACGCGCCGACAGGACGCGGCGCTTCGGCCAGCAGGTAGACCGCGCGATCTGTGCGCGGCGTCACGCGGCGCTTGAGCGTCGCGGCCACGGTCTGGCTCGCCAACTGGAGCGTGTGGGTCTCGCCGTCGGACGGCAGCGTCACGGGCTGGGAAACGTCGAATTCGGTCGCGTAGTCGGTAGCGACGGCGCTGGCGCCCCACGGCGGCGGTATCGGGCGATCGTAGCGGATGCTGCTGCCGGTGACTTCGACGCGCTGCAGCAGCGGCGCGGCTGCGGGCGCGGGCGACGACATGTAGAGCCCAGCCAGGACCGGGTGCGGCGCGACGACGTCGAGGAACCAACCGCCCGGTGGCTGGGCCTGCGCCGCGCGGTTGACCCGCCCGGTGGACAACTTCACGCGCACCTCGCCCCAGTCCTCGCCGCTGCCTTGCACGATGTCGGCTTGGCGGTCGATGCGCAGCGTCGCGTGCACGGTATCCAGCGTGGCACGGTAGGTGGGCCGCCAATAGGCGTTGATGACGTTGTAGTGAACCCGCAGGGTCGCGGCGGCCGGCGTCCAGACGTCGAAGCGAACCGTGCGCCATCCACCATCCTTGCCGCGTGACGGCGGCGCTTCGTCGTCGAGCCGGGTGTCTTCCTGATCGAGCGCATGCAGTTCACGCTTGACCCTGGCCTGGTCGACCAGGACGTCGAAGGCTGCCTGGCGCAGGTCGGCAGCGAGCGCGCCCGGTCTCGGCGTGCCCGCGGGCTTGGCGACGGCCTTGCTGGCAGGGGCAGCCGGTGCGGGCGTTCCCGCGCGATCGTCGGCAGGCGCGGACGCGCCCCACACCCGTAGATAGGACAGCGCAAGCTCGTTCGAATCGCGCTGTGCCTCGAGCAATGCCCGCTTCGCCTCTAGCGCCTGCCCCCGCGCCTCGAGCGGCGATGGCGTGCACTCGGGCCACCGTGTCGTCGGCAGCGTCGTGGCGTGGATTTCGCCGACGCGCAGCTCCGGGTCGCCGTCGACCTGCAGCGTCGCCAGGTCGACGCCGGCGGGCAGGCAGGCAATGACGACGTGGCGCGTGCCGCCAGGCGCCTTCAGTTCGCGCTCGACGCGGGCACTGTCCGGATAGACCGTGGCGGCGACGATGCGCGTCGCGTCCTGGGCCTGGGTCTCCAAGGCGGTGACCGCCAGCAGGGTCGCGCTCGCGGCGCGCGCGAAGAAGTGCAGATTCATCGGATCTCCTGAAGTCGTCGTGAGCCGCTGGATGCGGCCTTCGTGGTTGAACGGCCGGCGCTGCACAACAGGGTGAACTGACCCACAATGGTCACGTGAACGTGCTCATCATCTTCGCTCATCCCGAACCGGCCTCGTTCAACGCCGCCCTGAAGAACGCGGCCGTTGCCGGGCTGACGCAAGCCGGGCATTCGGTGACCGTCAGCGATCTCTACGCGATGCGCTGGAACCCGGCGCTGGGCCCGGAGGAGTTCGAGCACGACCGCGCAAACCCCGACGTCCTCGACCTGTCGCGCGAGCAGGAGCACGCGCATCGCCGCGACAGCCACGCCGACGACGTGCGCGCCGAGCAGGCCAAGGTCGCCGCGGCGGACCTGGTGTTGTTCCACTTCCCGGTCTGGTGGTTCGGCATGCCGGCCATCCTCAAGGGTTGGGTCGACCGCGTGTTCAGCCGAGGCTTCGCCTATTCGGCCGGACGCAAGTACGAACGCGGCCACTTCCACGGCAAGCGCGCGATGCTTTGCATCAGCACCGGCACGGCGTCCACCCTGTACGAGCCCGACGGCATCGACGGCGACCTGCTGCACGTGCTCTGGCCGATCCACAACGGCATGCTGGCGTACACGGGCTTCACGGTGCTGCCGCCCTTCGTCGCGTGGATGCCGGGCCGCGTCGACGCGACGGAGCGCGCCGCATATCTTGCGGCGTATGGCGAACGCCTGTCTGCGTTGGACACCACCGAGCCGCTGTTCTTCCACCCGTGGGACGACTACGACGAGAGTCAACGCCTGAAGCCAGGCGTCGTCGCGAAATCCGGGGTGCAGTGGAACCCGGTGCGCGACTGAGGACGACAGTGCGCGGCAGGCCGCGGCTCAGAACGGCACGTCGCCTTCGATCGTCGTGCGATTGAGGCGTCGGCGCAGGTGGTCGGGCGTGCCCGCCGCCAGGTGCATCAGCGAGCGGTTGTCCCAGAACACCATGTCACCCGGCTGCCAGGCGTGGCGATAGACGACTTCGGGCTGCGTCGACAGCGTGAACAGCTCGTCCAGCAGCGCGCGGCTCTCGTCCTCGGGCACGTCGAGCACGCGGGTGGTGAAGTGCTCGCTGACGAACAAGCCCTTGCGGCCGGTTTCGGGGTGCGTGCGCACGATGGGCTGGGCGACCGGCGGCACGGCGTCGACCTGGGCCTGCGTCAGGTCCGGCCGCCACGGGTTGCGCTTCTGCAGTTCGGCGTACTTGCACAGGTACCAGTGCTCCGCGCGCCGTCCCTCGATCGAGTTCCTGAGCGCTTGCGGCAGCGCGTCCCAGGCGCGGTGCTGGTTGGCGAACAGCGTGTCGCCGCCTTCGCTCGGCAACTCCTGCGCGTGCAGCATCGAGCCGAGGCTGGGGCGCGGCAGGTACGACAGGTCGGAATGCCAATAGGCGCCCGCATCGCCGAGCCCGATCGGCTTGCCGCCTTCCTTGATGTTGGAGATGACCAGCACCTCCGGATGGCCTGCCAGCTGGAACTGGTTCAGCACATGGATCTGCAGCGGCCCGAAGCGGCGGCTGAACGCCACTTGCTGGTCGGGCGTGATCGCCAGCTCGCGGAACACCAGCACGTGATGGTCGAGGTGGGCGCGATGGATGCGCTGGAAGTCGGCCTCTGCGAGCGGCCGCGACAGGTCGAGACCGATCACCTCGGCGCCGCAAGCGGCGTCGAACGGTCGGATCAGCAGGTCGCAGGCGAGGGGCGGCGTGGACGTGGGCATCGACCGCAACGATAGCCGGTGTCGCAAGCCCCTGCATGCGGCGCGATTGCTGTCCACAGGCCTGCGGCGATCGAGCCAGCGCTGGTCCCGCGGGCTGATGCATCGGCGCGACGTTGCGACGCCAGACACCGGTCAGCAAACATCGCTTCCCAGAATCCGCGGTTCTCGACCAACAACGATCCAGGGAACAAACCCAATGAAGTCCAAGACCATCGCCATCGTCAGCGCACTCACGTTCGCCACCCTCGGCAGCACCGCCTTCGCTCAGACCTACGTCGGCATCGGCATCGGCGCCAGCCACGCCGGTGACGCCTGTGCCTTCGGCGAAGGTTGCAAGGACAACGCCGCCGCCGGCAAGGCGCTCGTCGGCTACGCATTCGCGGGCACCGATTTCGCGATCGAGGGCATGTACAGCCATCTCGGCACGTTCAAGGAGCACTCGGAAGTGGACGATGCCAACGCGAAGATCGACATGTTCGGCGTTGGTGGCGCGTGGCGTCCGCAGTTCGGTGCGGGTTGGGGCGGTGTCGTGCGCGGCGGCATCGCCTACTCGAAGGTGAAGGTGGACTACTCGCAGACCTTCCTGGGCACGCCCATCACGACCACCCACGGCTCGGTCACCGACGACGCCTGGCACCCTTACCTCGGTCTCGGCGTGACCTACGCCCTCACGCCCCAGGTGCGCCTGGTGGCCGACCTGGACGTCACGCGCGTCGGCGCCAGGAGCTCGACGACCAATGTCCAGTCCCTCATGCTCGGCGCGACCTACGGGTTCTGAGCCCGCACGGCGCGGCTTCGTCGCGCCGGCCAATGCAAAGGGGCCGATCGCTCGGCCCCTTGTTCATGTCGCGTCGTCGACGCGAATGTCGTCGGCGTCTCAGGCCGTGACGCCCTTGGCCGTTTCCGCGTATTCCTCGATCTTGTCGAAGTTCATGTAGCGATAGATCTTCGCGCTGTCGGCGTTCACCACGCCCATGTCGGCGTGGTATTCGGCCACGGTGGGGATGCGGCCCAGCTTGGACGCGATGGCCGCGAGTTCGGCCGAGGCCAGGAACACGAACGAGTTCTTGCCGAGGCGGTTCGGGAAGTTGCGGGTCGACGTCGAGACGACGGTCGCGCCTTCGCGCACCTGCGCCTGGTTGCCCATGCACAACGAGCAGCCCGGCATCTCCATGCGCGCGCCGGCGGTGCCGAACGTGCCGTAGTGGCCTTCCTTGGTCAGTTCCGCGGCGTCCATCTTGGTCGGCGGGGCGATCCACAGCTTGACCGGGATGTCGCGCTTGCCTTCGAGCAGCTTGGAGGCTGCGCGGAAGTGGCCGATGTTGGTCATGCACGAGCCGATGAACACCTCGTCGATCTTGGTGCCGGCCACGTCGCTCAGCAACTTGGCGTCGTCCGGGTCGTTCGGGCAGCACAGCACCGGCTCGGTGAGGTCGGCCAGGTCGATTTCGATGACTTCGGCGTACTCGGCGTCCGCGTCGGCCTTGAGCAACTGCGGGTCGGCGATCCAGGCTTCCATCGCCTTGATGCGGCGCTCCAGCGTGCGCTTGTCGGCGTAGCCGTCGGCGATCATGTTCTTCATCAGCACGATGTTCGAGGTCATGTACTCGATGATCGGTTCCTTGTTCAGGTACACCGTGCAGCCGGCGGCCGAGCGTTCGGCCGAGGCGTCGCTGAGTTCGAAGGCTTGTTCGACCTTCATGTCGGGCAGGCCTTCGATCTCGAGGATGCGGCCCGAGAACGCGTTGACCTTGCCCGTCTTGGCCACGGTCAGCAGGCCGCGCTTGATGGCGTACAGCGGGATCGCGTGCACCAGGTCACGCAGCGTCACGCCCGGCTGCATCTGGCCCTTGAAGCGCACCAGGATCGACTCGGGCATGTCCAGCGGCATCACGCCGGTGGCGGCGCCGAAGGCCACGAGGCCGGAGCCCGCGGGGAAGCTGATGCCGATCGGGAAGCGGGTGTGGCTGTCGCCGCCGGTTCCCACGGTGTCGGGCAGCAGCAGGCGGTTGAGCCAGCTGTGGATGATGCCGTCGCCCGGACGCAGGGCCACGCCGCCGCGGTTCGAGATGAACGCCGGCAGCTCGTGATGCATCTTGACGTCCACCGGCTTCGGGTACGCCGCGGTGTGGCAGAACGACTGCATCACCATGTCGGCCGAGAAGCCCAGGCAGGCCAGGTCCTTCAGCTCGTCGCGGGTCATCGGGCCGGTGGTGTCCTGGCTGCCGACGGTGGTCATCTTGGGCTCGCAGTAGGTGCCCGGGCGGACGCCGGCGCCTTCCGGCAGGCCGCAGGCGCGGCCGACCATCTTCTGCGCCAGCGTGAAGCCGGCCTTGGATTCGATCGGCGCGGTCGGCAGGCGGAACGTGGTCGACGCCGGCAGCTTCAGGAAGTCGCGCGCCTTGGCGGTGAGCGAGCGGCCGATGATCAGGTTGATGCGGCCGCCGGCGCGCACTTCGTCGAACTGCACGTCGCTCTTGAGCTTGAACTCGGCGACGATGGCGCCGTTCTTCTCGACGCGGCCTTCGTACGGGTAGATGTCGATGACGTCGCCCATGTCCAGCTTGGACACGTCGACTTCGATCGGCAGCGAGCCGGAGTCTTCTTGCGTGTTGAAGAAGATCGGGGCGATCTTGCCGCCGAGGGTGACGCCGCCGAAGCGCTTGTTCGGCACGAACGGGATGTCCTCGCCCGTGGCCCACACCACGCTGTTGGTGGCGCTCTTGCGGCTGGAGCCGGTGCCGACGACGTCGCCGACGTAGGCGACCAGGTGGCCCTTCTTCTTGAGGTCCTCGACGAACTGCATCGGGCCGCGCTTGCCGTCTTCTTCCGGCGTGATGCCCGGGCGCGCGTTCTTCAGCATCGCCAGGTAGTGCAGCGGGATGTCCGGGCGGCTCCAGGCGTCGGGGGCCGGCGAGAGGTCGTCGGTGTTGGTTTCGCCGGTGACCTTGAACACCGTGACGGTGATCTTGGCGGCGACCTCCGGACGGGTCGTGAACCACTCGGCCTTGGACCAGCTGTCGATGACTTCGGAGGCGAACTTGTTGCCCCCGTTCGACTTCTCTGCGACGTCATGGAAGAAGTCGAACATCAGCAGCGTCTTCTTGAGCGCGTTCGCGGCTTGCTGGGCGACGTCGGCCGAGTCGAGCAGGTCGATCAGCGGCTTGACGTTGTAGCCGCCCACCATCGTGCCGAGCAGCTCGGTGGCCTTGGCCTTGGAGATCAGGCCGACCACCGTGTCGCCGTGCGCGACGGCCGACAGGAAGCTGGCCTTGACCTTGGCGGCATCGTCCACGCCCGGAGGCACGCGGTGCGTCAGCAGGTCCAGCAGGAACGCGTCCTCGCCGGCCGGCGGCGCCTTGATCAGCTCGATCACGGCGGCGGTCTGCTTCGCGTCGAGCGGCAGCGGCGGGATGCCGAGGGCGGCGCGTTCGGCCACGTGTTGGCGGTAGGCTTCAAGCATGGAGATCTCCTGGAATAGCCGGGTGTGGCGTCTGAGTGAGAGGGTGGAAAAGAATCGGTTCGTCAGGTCTTGGGCACGATGACCTTGAGACCCTTGAAGTAGTCGCGGAAAAAGCCTTCGTCGCGCGTGATGAGGCCGTTGCACTGGAGCAGGGCATGCGCGCCGACGAGGAAGTCGGGCATGGTGCGCGGCGACCCGACGACCTGGCCCGCGGCGCGCGCGCGCTGGGTGTACTTGCGTTGCATCTCGCCCGCGCGAACCGCGGAGCGTTGTTCGATGGAGGAGAAGGTTAGCCCCATATCGTCGAGCGCGTCCATCACTTCCGCGCCATGGCCGAGACCCGCGGTCACCTCGCTGGCGACGACGTCGCACACCACCACCGGGCCGCTGCCGAGTGCGAGCCGCAGGCAGGCCTCGGCGGCATCGGCGCCTTCGCCGTCGCCCAACAGGTCGATCAGCACGGAGGTGTCGATGGCGATCAACGCGCATCCTTGGCGGGACAGGGCGACGACAGGAGGATGGGGCGGCGCTTCATTAGAATTCGGGCGTCTCTTCCGGGGTGCGGCCGCGCAGGTCCTGCATCACGTCGTCGGTGGAGACGCCGTCCGGCAGCTTGAAACGGCCACGGACGCGGGAGATCGCGTCGGTGACGTCCTTGCGCAGGATGATCCGGCCGCCATCCAGTTCGACTTTCAGCACGGTGCCCTTGGCCAGCCCGAGCGCATCGCGCACGGCTTTCGGCAACGTGATCTGGCCGCGTTCAGCGACAGTGGCTTCCATGTTCGACCTGTATTTGAAAGTACGATGCGGAATCTTTCGGTATGTACATTCTATACGTACTGAATCGATCGTACAGGGTTATCACTGACTGTTTCTCCCGACCTTTGCCGTCCCGGAACCCATTGCCGTTTCACGTATCCTGACTCCATGCCCCAATTTCGCCCGATTTCGCCGCTGACCGCTCTGGCTTCTGCCTGCGCTGCCCTCCTGTTCGGCTGCGCAACCGCGCCCACCGCCGAGACCGTGGCGAACGCCGCTGCCCCCGACGCCGCGGCGTCCGCCAGCGAGGCGGCGTCGGCCGCCGCGGCGCCGGCCAGCGGTGCCAGCCAGGCCGCGGGCGGACGCGTCAGCGCCGCGCGCAACCCGACCGTCGCCGGCGGCCCGCCGCTGCCGCCGTTCGCCACCGTCACGCAGGGCGCGCGCAAGGTCGACGGCATGCTGACCCTGTGGCAGAAGGACGAGAAGGTCTGGCTGGAGTTGAAGCCGGAAGACTTCAACAAGCCGATGTTCTTCTCGCCCAAGATCTCGCAGGGCCTGGGCGAGGGCGGCCTGTATGGCGGCACGATGATTCGCTCGTATTCGCCGTGGGGCTCGCCGCAGATCGTCGAGTTCCGCAAGATCCACAACCTGGTGCAGCTGGTCGCGCTCAACGAGACGTTCCGCGCCAAGGCCGGTACACCGGCGGCCTATGCCGTGGATGCCGCGTATTCCGTCAGCCTGATCGGCAGCACGCCGGTGGCCAGCCAAGCCGATGCCAGCTCGCACGGCGTGCTGGTGGAGGCCAACAACCTGTTCCTGGGCGACACCCTGGGCATGGCCATCCACCTGCAGCAGATGTACCGCCAGGGCTACGCCTACGACCCGCGCAACTCCTACTTCGACAGCGTGCGCGGCGCGCCGGACGAAGTGATGTTCGACGTCACGGCCCACTACTTCACGCAGTCCATCGCCACGTCGTTCCCCAACGCGCCCGCGGGCGCACCGCAGCCGACGATCCCCAGCTTCGTGCCGGACGTGCGCAGCCTGTTCCTGGGCCTGCACTACTCGCTGGCCCGGCTGCCCGAGACGGCGATGGCCTCGCGCGCCGCCGATCCGCGCGTGGGCTATTTCACGACGACGGTGGCCGACTTCAGCGACGACGTCGCGCGGTCGCCGCGCGAGCGCTTCATCAACCACTGGCGCCTCGAGAAGAAGGACCCGGCGGCGGCGCTGTCCGAGCCGGTCAAGCCCATCACCTATTGGCTCGACCGCACCATTCCCGTGAAGTACCGCGACTCGATCTCGCGCGGCATCCTCGAGTGGAACAAGGCGTTCGAGCGCATCGGTTTCAAGAGCGCGATCGTCGTCAAGGTGCAGCCGGACGACGCCGCGTTCGACACGCTCGACGTGGGTGTCACCTCGGTGCGCTGGATGGTCAATGCCGAGCCTAGCTACGGCGCCATCGGCCCGACGCACGTCGATCCGCGCAGCGGCGAGATCCTCGACGCGGCCATCGCCATCGAGAGCCTGTCCTCGCGCGACCTGCGCGCGATGCGCACGCAGGTTCTCGATCTGGCGAGCTCGTTCAACATCCCCGGCTTGCTGCAGGCGCCGCCGTCCGAACTGGCGCCGACCGTCGCCGCGCCGCGCGGCTACAACGCCGACCTGCAGGCCTGCCTGGCGGGCGACTACGAGGCCGAACAAGCGGACTACGGCCTGGATGTGCTTGCCGCGCGCGGCGAGATCGACCCGGACAGCCCGGCGGCCGATGCCTACGTGCAGGCCTACCTGACCGCCGTGACGATGCACGAAGTCGGCCACACGCTGGGCCTGCGCCACAATTTCCGCGCGTCGCGCCTGTACACCGACAAGCAGCTGTCCGACCCGGAGTTCACCAAGTCGCACTCGCTCGGCGGCTCGGTGATGGACTACCTGCCCATCAACCTGCCGCGCCCCGGCGAGCCGGCCGCGACGCCGTTCGATTCCACGCTCGGCCCGTACGACTACTGGGCCATCGAGTACGCCTACAAGCCGATGCCGACGGACACGCTGGCGGCGCAGGAGAAGTCCGAACTGCTCAAGATCGCGTCGCGCAACGCCGAGCCGGGCCTGGACTACGGCACCGACGAAGACAACTACCTCGGCGTCGATCCGGCTTCGCTGCAGGGCGACCTCGGCAGCGACCCGGTGGGCTACGCGCAGAAGCGCTTCACGATCGCGCGCGACCTGTTCGCGCGCCAGGAAGGCCGCAACCTCAAGCCGACCGAGGACTACGCGGTGCTGCGCCGCTCGGTCACGTACGCGCTGCGCGACGCCACGCGCGCTGCCGGCGTGCTGCTGCGCCAGCTGGGCGGCGTGTCCACGCTGCGCGACTTCCCGGGCTCGGGGCGCGATCCGATGCAGCCGGTGCCGGTCGGCGTCCAGCGCGCCGCGCTCGAGACGCTGGTCGACGGCGTGCTCGCGGCCGACAGCTTCCACGTCTCGCCGGCCCTGCAACGCCGGCTCGCGCCCGACTTCCTCGAGCGCGGCGATGTGTCGGCCGGCGGCGATGCGGTGTCCACCGACTACCCGGTCGAATCGGTGATGCTGGACCTGCAGCGCCAGGTGCTGGCCGCGCTGATGAGCGACGGCCTGGCCCAGCGCCTGGAAGACAGCGCCCCCAAGCTCGACCACCCCGCGCAGGCGCTGACACCGTCGGACGTCTACAGCCGCATCACGCGCTCGCTGTGGTCGGAGTCCAGCAACTTCGGCGCCGACGGCAAGGGCGACATCCCGGCCCGCCGCCGCGAGCTGCAGCGCGATCACGTCAATCGCCTGGCCACCGTGCTGCTGCGCACCCCGGGCGGCGTGCGCGTGGACATGCGCTCGACGCTGCGCTCCGAGGCCGCGGCCCTGCTGCCCCGCATCCAGGCGGCACAGCATCGCCCGGGGCTCAGCGAGGCCTCGCGGCTGCACCTGGCCGATTGCGCGGAGACCTTGCGGGTGGCACTCAACGCGCCGATGCAGCGCGCCGGGTTCTGACACGGCGGCGCGCCTGGGGCACCCGATCGTTGCCGACGCCGAGGGGAGGGCGCCCGTTCGCCCCTCGTCTTCCGTCGCTCGTCGCACCAGAGCCCTGCGCCCCTGGGCTCGCGGCGCACGGCGCGTTATCGTGGCGGCATGTCCACTTCCCTTCCCGTCGTGACGCCCGGCCTCGAGGCCGCGGAGCCGCCGCGTTCGCGCTGGGCCCGCTTCCTGCGCGCCCTGTCGCCGCGCGCGATCGGGCTGACGCTGGCGTCGTCGCTGGTCATCGCCGTCGTGCTGAACCCGATCTTCGAGCTGCCTTTCACCGTGTTGCTCGGCCGCACGCTGTTCGTCGGCTTCATCACGCTTGTCGCGCGCAGCGCCGCGCTGATCTGGCGGCAGAAGTGGGTGCCGCCGTGGGTGCTGCAGTCGATCACCGTCTTCGTCGCTGCGACGCTCGCCACGCTGGCCGTCTACCTGCTGGCCACCGGCGGCGACTTGACCGCGCTCGTCAACCATGAAGGCCGCGTCCAGGGCTTCATCCTGATCTCGGGCACGGGCACCATCGTCGGCCTGATGCTGGCGCTCGGCGCGCTCGAACGTCAGCGCGATTCCGAGGCCAAGGCGATGAGCCTGGAGCTGGCGCTGCAGCGCGCCCGCCTGGAACGCCTGGCGGCCGATGCCCGCCTGGCCGTGCTCACCGCGCAGGTGGAGCCGCACTTCCTTTTCAACACGCTGGCCAACGTGCAGGCGCTCGTGGAAACCGGTTCGCCGCGTGCGCCGGCCGTGCTGCGCAGCATGATCGCCTACCTGAAGTCCACGATGCCGCGCCTGGATGACGGCGACGCGCAGCTCGGTCGCGAGATCGCGCTGGTACGCAGCTACCTCGAGCTGATGCACCTGCGCATGCCCGACCGGCTCGATTTCACGGTGGAAGGCGACGTGTCGCTGCAGGGCTTCCCGTGCCCGCCGATGCTGCTGCTGACGTTGGTGGAGAACGCCGTGCGCCACGGCATCGATCCGTCGGAGACAGGGGGCACCATCGCCGTGACCACCGGCCGCGAAGGCCCGCTCGTGCGCCTTGTCGTGCGCGACGACGGCGTCGGCATGGGCGAATCGGCAGTGCCCGGCACGGGCCTCGACAACCTGCGCGAGCGCCTGGCGGCGTTCTACGGCGGCGCCGCGCGGCTGGAGCTCACCGAACTCGCGCCGCACGGCCTGCTGGCCGAGATCCTGATCGACGTGCCGGCGGCGGATGCGCCGCGGAGGCTGCAATGAGCGCCGCCGACAGACGGAGGGTAGCCTGATGACCGACCCGACGCGATCGGTCGAAGCGCATGACGACGAGCCGGACCTCGTGCGCCCACGCGTGACGGGCGCGCCCGACGCGGTGCGCGCGCTGATCGTCGACGACGAGCCGCTGCTGCGCACCCACCTCGCCCACCACCTCGCGCGGCAATGGCCCGAGCTGGAGATCGCCGGCGAGGCCCGCAACGGTCGCGAGGCGGTCGACCTCGTGCTGCGACTGCAGCCCGATGTCGTGTTCCTGGACGTGCACATGCCCGGCATGAACGGCGTCGATGCCGCGCGGCTGATGGGCCATGACGTGCAGATCGTCTTCGTCACGGCCTACGAGCAGTACGCGGTCGCGGCGTTCGAGCAGGGCGCGATCGACTATCTGGTCAAGCCGTTCGACGCCGATCGCCTGGTCGAGAGCGTCGTGCGCCTGCGTCGGCGCGTCGCCGAGCGGCGCCGCATGAACCTCGCCGAGGCCGGGCTGGGGCAAGTCACGAGCGTCGCCAGCGACGTGGCCGGGGCCGCGCTGGGCCACCTGCCCACAGGCGACCTCGACACCGTGCTGGCCGCGTTGGCCGGCGAGCTGCGTCGCCGCGTGCCGGCGGGCACGCGGCTGCAGTGGATCCGCGCGTCGGTGGGGCAGATGATCAAGCTGATCCCCGTCGACGAGGTGCTGTACTTCCGCTCGGACGAGAAGTACACGCTGGTCGTGTGGGTGGGCGGCGAGGCGCTGATCCGCAAGTCGATCCGCGAACTGCTGGACGGCCTCGAGCCTGAGACCTTCATCCAGATCCACCGCTCCACCATCGTCAACCTGCGCTTCGTGGCGCAGGTGATCAAGGGCCCCAACGAGACGGCCGAGGTGCACTTGAAGGGTCGCAACGAGACGCTCAGCGTCAGCCGCAACCACGTGCACTGGTTCCGGCAGTACTGAGCACGGCAGCGCCGCGCGAAATGAAAAAGGGTGCCGAAGGCACCCTTTGTCTTTGTCAGCGACGGGCTCGCGAGGAGCCCGGTGGCGCTCAGGCCTTGCGACGGCGCGTCAGCGCGAAGGCGCCGAGGGCCAGGCCCAGCAGGGCGATGTTGGCGGGTTCCGGCACGGCCGACACGGCGACGCGCACGTCACCGGTGTTGTTGTAGGCGTCGGAGTCGAAGAAGAAGAACTTCAGTTCGCCCGTCGCGTTCGCGAAGCCGCTGAACGACGTGCCGACGTAGAACAGGGCGCCGTCGCCGATCTGGCCGACCAGCGAGCCGTAGGCGGCGTACAGGCCGTCCAGGGTGCCGCTCTGGAAGCCATGGCCGTCCGCGTTCGTCAGGTACGTCGGATCGGTCCAAGAGTTGTCCCACAGGTCGGTCGCGACAGCCGTCGAGCTGAACGACTCGCCCGCGCTCAGGAAGACGCCGGTGGCGAGGCCGATGCCGTCGCCAAGGGAGTTGTTCTTGGCATCGACGACGACGTTGGCGGCAGCAGCGAAGCCACTGGCGGCCAGCAGGAGAGCGCCGAGGGCGGCGCGCGAGAACTTGATCACTTTATTTCCCTTGGTGGAGCCCGTGTCGTCTTTGACGGCCGGGGCGATGACTGGGGCGCAACTGGATATCCGCCCATGCCTGCCAGTCTACAGTCTGACAATTGCTGCATAGCAGCATATGGCGAACGATATCAACATTGAAAGGTTGATTTTCGTGAACTATTGCCATAAATGCCGCAACAAACAATTCGAAAGGCTCATGAAAGGGGGCGCGTGGTCGATATGACCCGCCGCGATCGCGATCGCGAGTGCGCCCGTCACCGGACTTTGGGCCCTCTGGACGTCGACAAGGTGGCGGGGGTTTCAGTTCTCGCCAAAAAGTCCGATAGCGGGCAATACCCTGTCAGGCTGCCTCGATGTCCTACTCCCTTTCCCGCAAGAACGTCTCCGTCGCCCAGCGACTCGCCTTCGGATTCGGCACCCTCGTGGCGCTGTCCCTGTTCGGCTCGGCCGTCAGCGGCTGGCAGGCCCAGGTGATCGCCGCCAAGGTGGAACGCGTGGTCGAGGTCAACAACGCCATGTCCGACGCGGTCGGCCACCTGCGCAACTCGATGGACGAGATGGCCATCCAGGTGCGCAGCGTCGCGCTGATGACGGAGATGAAGTCCATCAGCGCGGAGATCGACAAGCTCAAGGCCGCCAAGGCGCGCTACCTGGCCGACGAGAAGGCGCTGCAGGCGCTGGTCGCCGGCGCAGGCGCGTCCGATGAGGAGCGCGCCACGGCCAAGGAGATCGCCACGCTTGCCGCCACCACGATCCCACAGATCCTGGAGGCCGCGGAGCAGGGCGCCGACGGCAATAACGTGGAGGCCGCCCTGTCGCTCACCAACCGCATCCTGCCGCTGGAAACCAAGTGGCGTGCGCAGTTGCAGTCGCTGCAGAAGGCAATCATGGCCGACAGCGCCGGCGCCGCGGCCAGCGCCAAGCGCGCCGAGAGGACGCTCGTGACCATCCTCGCGGCGTTCGCGGCGGCGGCGATCGGCGTCGGTGGCCTGGTGGGCTGGCGCCTGATCCGCAGCGTCAAGGGCCCGCTGGAGCGCGCGATGCAATTCGCCCGTCGCGTCGCCGAGGGCGACCTCTCGGCATCGGTGCAGTCCGACCGCGACGACGAACTCGGCCAGCTGCTGCAGGCGCTGGGCGGCATGCAGGCCAAGCTGCGCTCGCTGGTGGGTCACATCCGCAGCACGGCGGAGTCCATCGGCACCGCCAGCAAGGAAGTGGCGGTCGGCAACCAGGATCTCAGCGAGCGCACCGAGCAGACCGCCGGCAGCCTGCAGCACGCCGCCAGCGCGATGAGCGAGCTCACCGGCAACGTGCGCCAGAGCGCGGAGGCCGCGCAGCAGGCCAACCACCTCGCGACGTCGGCCAGCGACGTCGCGCGCCGCGGCGCGCAGGCCGTGTCGCACGTCGTCAGCACGATGACCGAGATCAACGACAGCTCCAAGAAGATCGCCGACATCATCGGCGTGATCGACGGCATCGCGTTCCAGACCAACATCCTGGCGCTGAATGCGGCCGTCGAGGCCGCGCGCGCCGGCGAGCAGGGCCGCGGCTTCGCCGTCGTCGCCAGCGAGGTGCGCTCGCTCGCCCAGCGCTCGGCGGGCGCGGCCAAGGAGATCAAGTCGCTGATCGGCGCGTCGGTGGAACGCGTCGAGACCGGTGCCCGCCAGGTGGCCGACGCCGGCGCGACGATGCGCGAGATCGAGAGCAGCGTCGAACGCGTGACGGCCATCATCTCGGAGATCAGCGCGGCCTCGGCCGAGCAGTCGACAGGGATCGGGCAGGTCAGCGGGTCGGTGCAGAAGCTCGAGATGATGACGCAGCAGAATGCGGCGTTGGTCGAGGAGAGCGCGGCGGCGGCGGAATCGCTGCGCGACCAGGCGGATAGCTTGAATACGCTGGTGCAGGCGTTCCGGTTGGAGTGAGCGACAGGAGCGGCGACAGGCATCGCCTCGAATCGCGTCGAGTCTTCGTCGAAAGACGCATTGCTTGTCGCGATCCGAGCCCGTGCCTGACGTCGATCGGAACTGCTGCCTTTGCGCTTGAAATGAGCGTTTGCAGTGGCTGCTCGAACGGTTGGATGCGCGGTCGGCTGAGTGATGGATATCGACCCGACGCAGGCGTAGACATCGGAAGATTGGGCACCCGAAATCCGACCATCAATGAGAGCGCGAACGGCGGACCCCACCGCAAGTTCTTGCGAATAGCGACGGAGCGCTGGGAGCGTCACACAACGCCGTCCTGCTCGACAGCAGGTGGTGTCTACAATCTGCACGATAACTTGCGAAAGTTTTCATCATGTCTGCTACCGCAATCAAAGACCTCGACGTGCACCTTGAGCGAGATTCGTTCCTGCGTACGCTTATACGCGAGTTGTCTGGAACGTTGCAGGATGTGGTCGGCCTCGAGGAAGCCTCGGGTTTTGTCAGCGTCGTAGGTCAACGAGTGGGCGACCAGATCAACCGTAGCTACAGGGACGCCCTGCAAGTCGAGCGACTCACGCGCACGCAAGTTGGGGAAGTGCTTGTCGATCTGAAGCGCCGCATCAAGGGCTCGTTCCGAGTGCTGGAAGAGGACGATGAAAAGATTGTCTTCGGCAATGCAAACTGCCCATTCGAAGATAAGGTGATCGGCAGGCCGGCAATGTGCATGATGACGTCCAACGTCTTTGGGGTCATTGCGGCTGAAAACCTAGGCTATTCCAGGGTCGTTTTGGAGCGCACAATTGCCGAAGGTCACAACGATTGCCGGGTAGTTGTGTATTTGCAGCCTGAATCAGCTGGCGTCACGGCAAACGGTCGCGAGTACTTTAAGAGCTGACGCTGTGAACGCGATCTGGACGGAGTTTCAGCGGATCGCTCCGCTCATCCTGGAACCGCTCCTACTGGTCGATGTAGATGGTCGTATCCACGGCCACAACCCAGCTTGTGAAAGGTTGCTTGGTATCGGCGATCGGTCTCTGGTTGGAGAAGACCTTGCCTCACTGGCAGCCGATCCAGACGCCAAGATCCTGGACTATCTTCGCAGCGCCAGTCGAACTCGTGTACCCATACCGGGAGCGCTTAAGCTGAGTTCGCTGGGGGAACACCGTGCCTTTCGCTGCCAGGGGGTTCGCTACGCTGCTCCTGAAGGAATGACCCCGGCGATCGTGCTCTTGCGCCTGTCGGGACACGAGGCCGCGAACAAGTTTTCGCTACTGAACGAGCGGATCGAGCACCTCTCAAACGAGATCAAGCTTCGCCGACGTGTGGAAGCTGAGTTGCGAGCCACAAGCGCTCGATTGCAGGCCACGCTTTCGAGCATTGGCGATGCGGTAATTGCAACAGACCTCGAGGGCTTGGTACGGTTCATGAACCCAGTGGCGGAGAGCCTTACTGGATGGGATGCCGTGACCTCTCATGGACATGCCCTGCATGATGTCTTTCAAGTCGCAAACGAGGCAACACGTTTAGGCCTGCATGATCCGGTCGCGATGATTCTTCGAGGAGATCAGACTACCAGGACGTCGAACGAGACACTGCTCCGTTCTCGCGACGGCCGCGAAATTCCCATAGAGTTTTCGGGGAAACCGATTGTCGATGACGAGGATTGCATCGGAGGCGTGGTGATCGTCTTCAATGACGTTGTGGAGCGGGTCCGCGCCGAAGCTGCCTTGCGGGCGAGTGAGGAAAGGTCGGCGTTTGTTCGGCAAAGCAGTGGCGTCGGGTTTTGGTATTGCGACCTTCCCTTCGACGTTCTTGAGTGGGATGAGTTAGTGAAAACCCACTTTCACCTGGCACCAGACGCCCTGGTGACCATTGACACCTTCTACGACCGAATCCACCCTGAGGATCGTGAACAAACGCGTCGGGCTATAGACCACTCCATCGAATGGCGAGCGCACTACGACACCGTTTTTCGAACCTTGAATCCAGCCACTGGAGCGATCAGGTGGATTCGCGCTATTGGCCGTACATTCTACGAGACCACTGGCACTCCGATTCGATTTGATGGTGTGACGCTGGACGTCAGCGATCAAAGGCTCGCAGAAATGAGCTTGCAAGAAGCCGATAGGCACAAGGATCAGTTCTTGGCAACGCTGGCCCACGAGCTTCGGAATCCCTTGGCGCCGCTGCGAAACGGGCTCCAAATCTTGCGAATTGGCTCCGGGGATCAAGCAGTCACTGGTCGTGCGCGCGACATGATGGAACGTCAAGTCGACATCATGGTTCGTCTGGTCGACGATCTTCTAGACGTGGCACGCATTTCGAGCGGAAAAATCGAGCTACAGAGACAAGTCGAGTCGCTGCAGACGATAGTGGCGCGTGCGGTCGAGACTGTCATGCCCTCGATCGAAGCGCACCGACATACGTTGACAGTGAATGCGCCCGCGGATCCCATCATGGCGGAGGTCGACAGCGCCCGATTGATACAGGTATTGGCCAATTTGATTGGCAATGCTGCCAAGTACACTCCACCCGGAGGGCAAGTGAAAGTTGCGGCGTTTGTTGAAGGCAATGAGGCCGCAATATCCGTCTCCGACGATGGTGTCGGAATAGATGCCGACGCTTTGGGCCGCGTGTTCGACATGTTTTCCCAGGTAGGGAGTACACGGTCCATGGCCCAAGGCGGTTTGGGGATCGGCTTGTTCTTGGCCAAGAGGATCGTTGACCTGCACGGCGGACGCTTGTTGGCTCATAGCCACGGTGTCGGAACAGGCAGTACCTTCACGGTCTGTATGCCATTGTGTCCTGATACACGAGGACCAGCGCCTGAGGCGCGCTCCAAAGCAGCTGCGATCGGCGCGTCAGAGGGACTGCGCATTCTCGTTGTTGATGACAATTTAGATGCGGGTGATAGTTTGGCAATCAAGCTTTCACTCGAAGGTCACCAAACGCGTATTGCGCGCGACGGTCAGAGTGGCTTAAGGGCGGCACGTGAGTTTCGTCCGCACGTGGCGTTTTTGGACATCGGGATGCCCGGGATGGATGGGTACGAACTGGCCGAGGCAATACGAAAAAGTGAATTTCTGCCTCGGCCAGTCCTCGTTGCCTTAACGGGGTGGGGCGCCGAGTCGGATGTTGAGCGTGCTGTAGCGGCAGGGTTCGATCGGCACCTGACAAAACCGGCGAGCGCTGAAGATATCGCCGTCGTTCTCGACGACCGCAATCTCTCGGAACGCGCCTGACCATATTTCGGCGCCCACGCCGATTGCCCGTAGGCCTGTCTCCCCAGTGCCGCTCATGAGATCGCCATATTTCACCAACCTACCAGCCCGCAGCAGCAGCGCTGCTTTCGCAGAAATGCGACCCCCGAGTAAGCGACGGGGCACGCATCTTCCTCAGGCCGACCGACTCCGTAACGACAGTGAATCGGCCCGGGTTCCGTGGAGGCCGGTTGGTTTAAGTCAGGCCGGTATCGCGACCTGCTCGGCGAGATGCCGGTAGTAGTTTGCCTCAGCCTCGGCGGGCGGGATGTAGCCGATGGGCTCCAGCAGTCGGTGATGGTTGAACCAGGACACCCATTCGAGCGTCGCGAGTTCCAAGGACTCCTTCGTCTTCCAGGGCGCCCGGCGATGGATCAATTCGGCTTTGTAGAGGCCGTTGATCGTCTCGGCCAGCGCGGTGTCGTAGCTGTCGCCCTTGCTGCCCACGGAAGGCTCCACGCCTGCTTCTGCTAACCGCTCACTGTAGCGGACTGAAACGTATTGCGAGCCCCTGTCGGAGTGCGCCACGAGACTGCGATCGCGCTCCGGCTGCCGTGCGTACAGGGCCTGCTCCAGAGCGTCGAGAACGAAGTCTGTCGTCATCGAGCTACTGACACGCCAACCCACGATTCGCCTGGCGTAGACGTCGATGACAAAGGCCACGTACTGCCAGCCTTGCCAGGTCGAGACGTACGTGAAGTCCGAGACCCAGAGCTGGTTCGGTCGCTCGGCTTTGAAATGCCGGTTGACCTTGTCCAGCGGACACGGCGCCTTGCGGTCGCTGACCGTCGTTCGCACGACTTTGCCTCGCATGACACCGCGCAATCCGAGGCGTTTCATCAGCCGTTCGACCGTGCACCGGGCTGTCGCTGTGCCTTCACGAGCCAGCTGTCGCCAGACCTTCTCCGCGCCGTAGACCTGCATGTTGGCTTGCCAGACTCGCTTGATCTCTGGTGCCAGGACGTCGTCGTTCTGCGCTCGCTCACAGCGCCGTTGCGGCTCGCGCCGAAACGCTGCATACCGTCGATACCCGGACGGGGAAATCTGCAGAACCTTGCAGATCGGCTCGACCCCGAACGTATCGCGATGCTCGTCGATGAGCTCCCTCAGGACTTGAATCGGCGGTCGAGCTCCGCCTGGGCGAAAAACGCGCTGGCCACCTTCAGGATCTCGTTGGCCCGCCGCAATTCCTTGTTCTCGCGCTCGAGTTCCTTCATCCGCTGAGCATCGGCCGTCGTGACGCCTTCGCGCATCCCGGTGTCGACCTCGTGGCGCTTGACCCACGTCAGCAGCGTCTGCGGCACGCAGCCAATCTTCGGCGCTATCGATTCAATGGCCAGCCAGAGCGACGGGTATTCCCCTCGATGCTCAAGCACCAGGCGCACAGCACGC
>JBDSDD010000048.1:0-62508 GCA_039920745.1 Burkholderiaceae bacterium
TCTATTCGTGGCTACCTCGACATCAACAACGCCAAGCCGACACCGTTCTCGTGGACGAAAACCGCTGATGACATCCTCGCCAGCGTCGAGCGCTTTTGTCTGCGAATTTCTCAATCAGCACACTAGGGGTATGTCGGGCTCGTCGACGGTGAGACCGCCCGCCTGCAAACGTGGGGGCCTATTGGCCCTTCCAGCCCGGCGTCGCCTTGTTGATCACATTCTGCTTCTTGAGCCAGTCGTACAGCGGCTTGAAGTACTCGAGCATCGGCGCGGCGTCCAGGTGATCTGCGCCGGTCATCTGCGCGAGCGTCACCTGCGCCGGCTGCGAGGCGCCGGCCTCCAGCATTGCCTTGAGCTTGTCGCCCGCGGCCTTGCTGCCGTAGAACGTGCAGCGGTTGAGCGGGCCGGTGTAGCCGCTCGCGTCGCACATCGCCTTGTAGAACTGGAACTGGTACAGCGTGGCGAGGTAGTAGCGCGCGTAGGGCACGTTGCTGGCGATGTGGTACTTGGCGCCCGGATCGAAGTCGGCCTCGCTGCGCGCGATCGGCGCCGTGACGCCCTGGTACTGTTCACGCAGCGCCCACCGCGCCTTGTTGTAGTCGGCCGGCTTGATCTGGCCCGAGAAGACTTGCCAACGCCATTTGTCGATCAGCAGTCCGAACGGCAGGAAGGCCACCTTGTCGAGCGCGGTGCGCAGTTGCAACGGGATGTCGGCCTCGGCCGGTGGCAGCGTGTCGATCAGGCCGATCTGCTTGAGATAGGCCGGCGTGACGGCCAGCGCCACCGAGTCGCCGATGGCCTCGTGGAAGCCGTCGTCGGCACCGGCTCGAAACAGGTAAGGCTGGTTCACGTAGGCGCGGCCGTACATCAGGTGGCCTTCCTCGTGGTGCACCGTCGTGAAGTCGTCGGCATCGACCTTGATGCACATCTTGATGCGGATGTCGGTGGGCGTATCGAAGCCGAACCAGGCACTCGGATGGCAGACGGCGTCGCGGTCGCGCGGGCGCACGAACAACGAGCGCTCCCAGAACGTGGGCGGCAGCGGGTCGAAGCCGATCGACGTGTAGAAGCGCTCGCCGTACGCGGCCATGGCCTTGCCGGCGACGACCGCCGCCGCGTGGCCCGCGTCGCCACTCGAGTCGACCGTCGGGGAGAACGCCGGCGCCGCATCGGGATGCTGCGCGACGATCTGCTTCTTCAGCGCGGCCTCCAGGTCGATCAGCTTGACCTTGGCCAGCGCCGGATCGGTGGGCTGCACCACGTCGTAGACGTTGCCCCATTCCTGCGCCCAGGGGTTGCCCAGCAGGTGAGCCGGGATCATGCCGTCGGGGCGTTGCGCGACCGCGCCGTACTTCTGGACCAGCTTGAAGCGGACGTAGGCGTGCAGCTCCCGGTACAGCGGCTGCAACTGGCGCCAGGTGGCTTCGAGCTCCTCGGAGAACTGGTCCGGCGTCATGTCGTAGCCCGCGCGCCACAGGTCGCCG
Source organism: Burkholderiaceae bacterium (assembly GCA_039920745.1). Lineage (GTDB taxonomy): Bacteria > Pseudomonadota > Gammaproteobacteria > Burkholderiales > Burkholderiaceae_C > Scleromatobacter. The sequence goes on from JBDSDD010000048.1 coordinate 1,485, forward strand.
GTGTCCTTGAAGCCGAACTCGCGTGCGCCCTGGTTGGACAACTGGACGAGGCGGGTGAACTTGTCGCGCATCGGCGGCGCGATGGCGTGCCAGCCGGTCCACAGGTCCAGCAGTTCGGCCGGGTCGCGCGACTTGGCCATGCGCACGCCGATGTCCTCGATGCCCAGGCAGTTCGCCGCGTCGTCCTTGAGGCAGTACTTGCCCTTGCCGTACATGCCGCCGAGCATGACGGAGGTCTGCGCGAGCTCGGCAACGAGTTTCGGATCGGTCGGGCTGCCGTTGAGCTTGAGCAGCTTGAACTTGCGTGCGAGCGGTGCGGGCAACGCCAGCTTGTCGAAGCGGCGCGCCCCGACGACGAAGTCGTTGTACTTCAGGCTCTCGCGTTCCTGCGCCTTGGACGTCCCGTATTCCGTGTCGTCGTTGATGTCGGTCTGGCTGACCCAGCCTGCATGCAAGCTCTCCCGATCCAACGTCGCCAGTTCGGCTTCGGCCTTGTCCATGAAGGCCTGCGCCTCGGCCAAGGTGGGGGGCCTGAGCTGGGGCTTGGCTTGGGCGGACGCAGCAACCGGCACCAGGGCCGCGGCGATCAGGAGGGTGTGGCGCAGGCGCACGCAGGACTCCTTCGACAGGATGATGTTCAGGGAACGCGGACGGCCCGCGCTCAGGTGGGGTCGGCGGCCTTGGTCTTGCGCGCTGGGCGCGCGGCGGCCTTCTTCGCGGCGGGCTTCTTGGCCGCGACCGGTGCCAGCACCGCGGTCTTGGCCGCGGCGGTCTTGCGGGCGCGTGGCGCCTTGGCTGCCGGGGCGAGGGCCTCGGCGACGACCGGGACGGGCGCAGGAGCCTGAACGGGAGCCGGCGTCGGCGCTGGGGCCGCCACGCGGGCGTCGGCGGTGCGCTCGGCGTGGGCTCCCGGTTCGGCGTTCTTGCGCGACGCATTGCCGCGCCCGCCGCGTCCACCGCGATTGCCGCGACGCGGGTTGCCATCGCGGGCTGCCGGCGGTTCGATGGCTTCGTCCGTCTCCTGCATGTCGGCGTCCGCCACCAGCTCGGCCGGGGCCTTCGTGCCGCGCGAGGCTTGCGTCTCGCGCGCCGCGTCGGCGAAGCGTTCGGCCGCGTCGTCGTCTTCCTCGGCGCTTTCGAACAGCGGCGCCTGCGGCGGCTCGACGGCCACGGTCGACTCGAAGTCATGCCGCTCCGGCGCGGCGCGCCGTCCGCCGCGCGAGCGCGCGCCGCGGCCGCGCGGTTCGCGCGCTTCGGGCTCGCCGACGCGATGCACCAGCGGCAACACCTCAGGCGCGGCCGGGGCCGCCTCGGTGACGCCCGCCGGCGCCAGCGCAGCGTCGGAGCCGCCGCTGCGAAACACGTAGGCGTTCGACTTCTCGTCGCGACCCATCTTCAGGAAGCCGCGCGCCTGCATCTCCTCGAGCAGGCCGCCAAAGCTGCGGAAGCCGTAGTACGACTCGCTGAAATCGGGCTTGCGGCGCTTGATGGCTTCCTTGAGCACCGAGGCCCAGATCTTGTCGCCGTCGCTGCGCTCCGTGTACAGCGCCTCGAAGGTCTGCAGGGCCATCTCGACACCCTTGGTGCGACGCGCATCGGCCTCGTCGCGGCGGCGGTTCTCTTCGGTGTTCGCGGCGGGCGCTGCGGGGCGGCGCGTGGCCGGTGCTGCCGGGCGCGCCTCGCGCCGGCTGGACTGGCGACCGCTTTCGCGCACCAGGTCGTCGTAGAAGATGAACTCGTCGCAGTTGGCCGTCAGCAGGTCGGAGGTGGACTGCTTGACGCCCACGCCGATCACCTGCTTGTTGTTCTCGCGCAGCTTGGAGACCAGCGGCGAGAAGTCGGAGTCGCCGCTGATGATCACGAAGGTGTTGACGTGGGCCTTGGTGTAGCAGAGGTCCAGCGCGTCGACGACGAGGCGGATGTCGGCCGAATTCTTGCCTGACTGGCGCACATGCGGGATCTCGATCAGCTCGAAATTGGCCTCGTGCATCGTCGACTTGAAGCTCTTGTAGCGGTCCCAGTCGCAATACGCCTTCTTGACGACGATGCTGCCCTTGAGCAGCAGGCGCTCGAGCACCAGCTTGATGTCGAACTTGTCGTGCTGCGTGTCGCGCACGCCGAGCGCGACGTTCTCGAAGTCGCAGAACAGCGCCATGCTGGTGACGTCGGGGGAGGTGGCCATTTGTTTTCCGTTCTCTGTGTTCTTGTGGGTCGTGCGGGCCGGGCGCGGGCTGACGAAGGGGAAGTCAGCGGCGTTCGCCGGCGGTCGCGGCCGGAATGGCGCGCGAGCGGCGCACAGGAGTGCATCATCACACGAATGGCTGGCGCGCTCGCGCGCGGGGTTGCGTCACGCGCGGCCGTGCGCGGGCGGCCAGGTCGAAAACGGCGCGACCGCCAGGTTGGAATTGAAGTAGCGCACGTCGTGCGTCACCTCGGCGCCCAGCCACGGCGGCGGCTCGAAGGCCGCGTCCTCCGAGGCGAGCTCGATCTCGGCCACCACCAGCCCGGCGTTGTCGCCCTCGAACTCGTCGACCTCCCAGGTGGCGCCCGCGTGCACGACCACCCGGCGCAGCTTGCGCACCAGCGGGCCGTCGCACAGCGCGAGCAACTGCCGGGCGTCGGCCACGGGGATCGGGTACTCGAACTCGGCCCGCGTCGCGCCGGCCGCACCGGTGTTCGCGCCCTTGATCGTCAGCCAGGCCTGGCTCTGGACGATGCGTACGCGCACCGTGCGGTGCTTGTCGCGGTTGAGGTAGCCCTGCGCGTACGCGACCGCCGGCGCCTGGCGCCAGGCGTCGCCGACGACCAGGAACTTGCGTTCGATCTCGATGCCCATGGAGTGCTTCCGTTGTCTGCTGCACCCATTGTCGCGGCCCGTGGCGGTAGAGTCGCGTCATGAACAAGTGGACGAAGGATCACGTTGGCGGCGCGCTGCTGGTGGCGACCGGCCTCGCCGTCGTGATCGCCGGCGTCGGCTACGGCATGGGCACGTTGCGCCAGATGGGCTCGGGCTTCTTTCCCGTGGTGCTGGGCGTGCTGATGACGCTGACCGGCGTGGCGCTGCTGGCCACCGCCCGCCGCGCGCCGGACGGTGCGGCGGTCCCGGCGCCCACCGGGACGGCCCACCTGGCCGGGCCGGTGGTGCAGTGGCGCGGCTGGCTGTGCATCGTCGCCGGCGTGCTGGCCTTCGTCGTGCTGGGCGAGCACGGCGGCCTCGTGCCGGCGTCGTTCGCGTCGGTGTTCATCGCCGCGATGGGCGACCGCGACAACAGCTGGCGCGCGGCCGCTGCGCTCGCCGCGCTGATGACCGTGCTGGGCGTCCTGGTCTTCCACTACGGGCTGCACCTTCTGCTGCCGCTGTTGGCCTGGTAACGCGATGCACGACGCCCTGATCCAGCTGATGTACGGCTTCGGCGTGGCGCTGCAGCCGGGCAACCTGATGTGGTGCGTGTTCGGCGTGCTGGTGGGCAACCTGATCGGCGTGCTGCCGGGCATGGGGCCGCTGTCGACGATCTCGATGTTGCTGCCCATCGTCGCCGTCATCGCGCCGGTGCCGGGCATCCTGATGCTGGCGGGCATCTTCTACGGATCGCAGTACGGCGGTGCGATCGGCGCGATCCTGCTCAACCTGCCCAGCCATCCGCCGCACGCGGTGACCTGCCTCGACGGCTATCCGCTGACCTTGCAGGGCAAGGGTGGGACGGCGCTCGGGATCACGATGATGGCGTCGTTCTTCGCGGCGTCGGTGGGCATCGTCGTGATGATCTTCATGTCGCCGCTGCTGGTGCGGGCGGCCAACAGCTTCGGGCCGGCCGACATCTGCGCCATCATGCTGCTGGGCCTGCTGGCGGGGGCGACGATGTCGCGCGGCTCGCCGCTCAAGGGCGTCGCGATGACGCTCTTCGGGTTGCTGTGCGGGGTGGTGGGCACCGACGAGATCAGCGGCACCGCACGCTACACGCTGGGCCTCACCGAGCTGCGTGACAGCGTGGAGCTGGGCGGCCTGACGATGGGCCTGTTCGGCATCGCCGACTTCCTGGTCAGCGTCAACCGCACGACGGTCAGCCCCGCCAACAACCGCGTGCGCATGCGCGACATGCGCCCGAGCCGCTCCGAGATGCGCCAGGCGTTCTGGCCGATGGTGCGCGGCACCGGCGTGGGCACGCTGTTCGGCGCGTTGCCCGGCACCGGGCCGACCATCACCACCTTCCTGGCTTACGCGCTGGAGCGCAAGTGGAGCAAGACGCCCGAGCGCTTCGGCACGGGTGCGCTGGAGGGCGTGGCCGCGCCGGAGGCGGCGTCGCACTCCAAGACCCAGGTCGACTTCATCCCGACGATGACGCTGGGCATCCCCGGCGACGCGGTGATGGCGCTGATCCTGGGCGCCTTGATCATGAAGGGCGTCCAGCCCGGGCCGCAGCTTGTGGCCGACCATCCCGACATCTTCTGGGGCCTGGTTGCCAGCTTCTGGATCGGCAACGTGCTGCTGGTGATCCTCAACGTGCCGCTGATCGGCCTGTGGGTGCGCATGCTGCGCGTGCCCTACCGCGCCCTCTATCCGTCGGCGTTGTTCTTCATCGCGGTGGGCGTCTACAGTACCCGCAACAACCTGTTCGACGTCGCGATCACCGTGGCCTTCGGCGTGATCGGCGCGGTTCTGCTGGTGCTCGAGTTCCCGCTGTCGCCCATCGTGCTGGGGTTCGTGCTGGGCCCGCAGCTGGAGCCGAACTTCCGCCGCGCGATGCTGCTCTCGCGCGGCGACCTGTCGGTGTTCCTCACGCGCCCGGTCGCCGCGGGCTTCGTCGCGGCGAGCACGCTGCTGGTGGGGCTGCAGCTCGTGGCGTGGCTGCGCGGGCGCCGGCTGGCCCCCACAGCCACAGCGGCGCCGGCCTCGACAGCGGATTGACTCAGGGTCAACGCGCTATCGCGGGCGGCGTGGCTGCTGTACAAAATGGAACCGCACCCATGCAACGGGCCTCCATGACATCGCTGCGCATTGCGTTCCTGGTACTTGGCTTCGTGCTGCTGGCGGATGCGGCCAGCGCGAAGCCCGCCTCGCCACCAGCCGCGGGAACGTTCGGAACGCGGGATCAACTGCGTGAATGCCTGGCCCTGGACGATTCGCTGAAGCAGCGCATGCTCGGCATCCAGGCTGCAATGGTCGCGAGCAACCAAAAGTTCGACGCCGACGAGGCCGAGGCCGGCAAACTGGGGGAAATGAGGAAGAGCCTCGATCGCAGCGACAAAGCCGCGATATCTGCGTTCAACCAGCTCGCCCAGGATCACAACCTGCATGTTCAACAGACCCACCAGCAGCAGGCCGACGCCGAGCTCGCCGACGGCATCCTGCTGACCGACAAGGCCGCCGCGGAACAGAAGTGCGGTTCGCTGACCTATCGGCCCGCCGACATCGACGTCGTGACCAAGGAACGCAAGAAGGCCGCTGCCGTGGCTGCGGGCGCATCCGCACCCTGATGCCCGAGCTTCCGCCGGCCCGCTGGGCAGGTGACAATCCGGGCTTGTCATGCCCCCAGGCCGCCATGTCCTTCCTGCGTTTTCCGCTGTTTGCCGTCGTTGCCCTGCTCATCGTGCAGCCGGCGCGTGCCACCACCGTCAAGACCGGCAAGCCCGCGGCCGCGCAGCCGTCCGCGCGCCCGTACGCGACGCGCGACCAACTCGTCGACTGCCTCGATACGGAAGCGGGCCTCAAGACGCGCTTCAAGGCCATCGAGGCGACGAACAACGGGCACGAGCAGTTGTTCAACCAGGTCCAGGCCGAGAACGACAAGCTGGTCGAACTGCAGGCCCAGCTCGATCACGACAGCGAGACCTCCATCCGTGCTTTCAATGGGCTCATCAAGGAGCACAACCTGCACGTCAAGCAGCTGAACCAGGATGCGGCCGACTCGCAGCCGGTCAGCAACGCCTACAACGACGACATGGTCGCCTTCAACCACAAGTGCGCGAAGCTGGTCTACCGCGTCGACGACATGGAGGCGGTGATGAAGGAACGCAAGAAGGCGGCTGCCGCTGCGGCGGCGTCGGTGCCGCTGAACTGAGCGGCTGAGCGTCAGAACGCCAGCGCCATCCGCGCCGAGTCGCCCACGCGCAGCCGCGCGCCCACCGGGCCGCGTGCGTAGATGCCGAACACCGTCGCGGCGTCCGCACGGCGCTGGCGCGACAGCTGCGACAGCGTGTCCAGCACCGTCTCGTCGACGCTGGCCGACAGCGGATCCACGTTGGGCATCACGCAACGCACGCAAGGCGCAGTGATCTCGAGCCGCGTCGCGGCGTCGCTGCCCGACCACTGCAGCGCCTCGAGGCTTTCCTCGATGAACTCGACGCCGTCGTGGGCGTCGGGCATCGACAGCACGATGTTGGGCCGGTAGCGCCGCGGATCGGCCGGCGGCCGGCCGGCGCCCGCCCGCTGCGCGTCGACCGCCGCCACGGAGGCGGAGAAGACGAGGTGCAGCGCATTGTTGTTCTCGCGCAGGCGCGCGGCCTCGCCCAGCCGCACCAGGCGCAGCGGCGCGCCCACGACCTGTTCCAACCAGGCGGCGACGCCCGGGCCGGCGTCGGCGGCGTCGAAGACGTCGTGGCGTGCAGTCACGTCGTTCCAGAGCTTGATCCGGCACGGCTCGAGCCCGGCGGGTTGCTGCGCCTCGATGGACGCGAACCCGGTCGCCTCCAAGTGCAGCCGGTCGGCCTTGCACACCGGCCGCACGAGTGCGAGCCGCGCAAACGCGCCTTGCCAGGTGACCTCGTCCTGCGCGTTGACGATGGCCCAGCCCCGATCACCCACTGCGCCGCCGCGCTCGTCGAGCTCCAGCTCCGCCACGGGCAGGCCGGCGCAGGACTTGACGGGGTAGACGTACAACGCCGTGGCGGTGCAGGAGAGGCTGAAATCGGCGATCGATCCGGTCATGGTCGGCGGTGGCGTGAAGAGGACGGGCAGCCCGTGCGTCACTATGCCCGAGGCCGCCTCGGTTACAGTCGAATTTCATACCTGAACCGGCCTTCCCATGACAGTTCGCGTTCTCACCGGCATCACCACGACCGGCACCCCGCACCTCGGCAACTATGTCGGCGCGATCCGACCGGCCATCGCGGCGAGCCGCCGCGCGGACGTCGAGAGCTTCCTGTTCCTGGCCGACTACCACGCCCTGGTCAAGTGCGACGACCCGGATCGGGTCGAGGAGTCGCGCCTGGCGCTGGCCGCCACGTGGCTGGCCGCGGGGCTGGATCCGGAGCGCGTGGTGTTCTACCGCCAGAGCGACATCCCCGAGATCCCCGAACTGAACTGGCTGCTCACCTGCGCCACGCCCAAGGGGATGATGAACCGGGCCCACGCCTACAAGGCCGCCACCGACGCCAATGCCGGCGGCGAGCCCGACGACGGCATCAACATGGGCCTGTTCTGCTACCCGGTGCTGATGTCGGCCGACATCCTGATGTTCAACGCGCACCAGGTGCCTGTGGGCAAGGACCAGGTGCAGCACATCGAGATGGCGCGCGACATCGCACAACGCTTCAACCACATGTTCGGCCAGGGCGAGCCGCTGTTCACCCTGCCGGAAGCCGTCACCGAGGAGGCGATGCAGTTGCTGCCGGGGCTGGACGGCCGCAAGATGTCCAAGAGCTACGACAACGCGATCCCGCTGTTCGACGGCGGCGCCAAGGGCCTGGCCGCGGCCATCGCGCGCGTGGTCACCGACTCGAGGCTGCCCGGCGAAGCCAAGGATCCGGATGGCGCCCACATCGTGACGCTGTTCGATGCGTTCGCCACGCCCGAGGAGCGCGGCGCGTTCCGTGCGGACCTGCGTGCCGGCCTGGCCTGGGGCGAGGCAAAAAAGCGCCTGCACGACGTCATCGATCGCGAGATCGGGCCGATGCGCGCGAAGTACGAAGCGTTCATGGCGCACCCGGAGCTGATCGAGGAGCAGTTGCTGATCGGCGCCCGCAAGGCGCGCGCGATTGCCGCGCCGTTCCTGCAGACGCTGCGCGAGTCCGTCGGCCTGCGCCGTTTCCGCCCGCTGGCGGCTGCGCCGGCTGCAGCGCCCAAGTCCGCCGCCGCGCCGCTGGCCACCTTCAAGCAGTACCGCGAGGCCGACGGCCAGTTCTTTTTCAAGCTGGTGGGCGGCGGCGACACGTTGCTGCTGCAGAGCGCCGCCTTCGCGCAGGGCCGCGACGCGGGCGTGTGGGTGAGCCGCTTCAAGAAGGAGGGTGCTGCGGCCCTCGCCGGCGCGCCGGTGACGCTGGTGGCCGAAGAGGCCGACGTGCGCGCCGCGCTCGACCGCTTCCTGGAAGGCGAGTAAGCCCGCGTAAAGACGACAGCGGCCGCGCAAGGTCGGCCGAAGTGGCGCAATATCCCGGCTGCGGGCCTTTGACCCGGAACGGCGTTTGCCGCGTTTTGGCATGGCATCCGGTGCCTTGGTGCACCAGCGAGGTTTGATCATGAAGAGCCTTCACACACTCCCCCACGCCACGCGCATCGTGTTCGGCGCGCTGGCTGCCGTCGTCCTGCTGGCGGCCACTTCGGCCGCGGCCTTCGCCTCCGAGCCGATCACCAGCGAGCACTTCGCTCCAGGCTGGGAGGATCACGCCCGATCGCTGATCAACATGGGCGTGGCGATCAGGGTGGATCGCACCAAGTGGTACGTGCCGGACATGCTGCCGCGCGGCGAGTACGTGCTGGTGCAGCGCACGGGCGACAAGGCCGAGGTGATCGACGGCTACCGCTTCAAGGTCCGCGCGGGCGCCACCGAAAAGACGTATCTGTTCCTGACGCCCGGCTACGGCGACGTGCAGGCGCTGCCTGTCGCGGACGTGCCGGCACTCAACCAGCCAGCGCTGCCGAGCATGCAGAAGTAAGCCGGCGCGGGTTTTGGGTATGCTGGCGCCATGCCGCTAGACACCCTCTATTTCCAGACCGGCGATTCGCCGACAGCCAGCGTGATCATCATGCACGGCCTCGGCTCGAACGCGACCGATTTCATTCCCGTGGCGCGCCAGTGGAACCTGCGTGCCGTGGGCGACGTCCGCTTCGTGTTTCCGGAGGCCCCGGTGCGCCCCGTCACCCTCAACGGCGGGATGCGCATGCAGGCCTGGTACGACATCCTGGGCGCCGACCTGCTGCGGCGCGAGGACGAGAAGGGCCTGCGGGAGTCGGCCGTCGACGTGCAGGCGCTGATCGCCCGCGAGATCGCGCAAGGCATCCCCGCGTCGCGCATCGTGCTGGGCGGGTTCTCCCAGGGCTGCGCGATGACGCTGCTCGCCGGATTGCGCGCGCCACAGCGGCTGGCCGGGCTGCTGGGCATGTCGGGCTACCTGCCGCTGGCGGCCACCACGGCCGTCGAATGCAGCGAGGCCAACCGCGGCGTGCCGATCTTCCTGGGCCACGGCCGCGCCGATCCCATCGTGCCTTTCGATCGCGCCTTGGCCACGCGCGACGCGCTGGTGGCGCTGGGCTATCCGGTGGAGTGGCACGACTACGCGATGCAGCACTCGGTCTGCGAGGACGAGATCCTGCACATGCAGGCCTGGCTGCTGAAGGTGCTCGCCAGGGCCTAGAAGAGCGCGGCCTGCCCTGCGACGCGGGGTTCGACGACCACCGCATCCCCGATAGCCACCACGCCGCCATGGATCACGCGCGCCGTGGTGCCGCCGTGGCCGCGCATCGCGTTGTAGCCGCCGGGGCCCAGCAGCGCTTCCATCTTCGAGCACGGGTCGCACGGCCCAGTGATGACGATCAGCACGTCCGTGCCGATGCGCACTTGCAGCGGCTGGTCGGCGAACAGGCTGTGCTGCGCCAGCAGGTTGATGCCCGAGACGACCAGGTTGCGGCGCAGGTCGGCGGCGGCGACATTGCGCTGCGTCCAGGCGCCGATCAACGGCAGGTGCTCGGCCTGGATCAGCGTGACCTGGCGCTTGTTGCCGCCCGGGCGGGTGGCCGGCTTGGCGGCGCTGCGGTCGCCTTCGAGGCCACGATCGACCAGCGCGAGCACGGAGGCGACCGCCACGGCCGCTTGCTCGCGGCCGGGACGCAGGTAGATGGCGTCGACCCGGCCAGCGTGGGGAAATCGTCGCGTCAGCGCGCGCAGGTCGTCCATCGACAACAGGGGGAGACGCGCGTTCCGGCGGGGCCGGGCGCGCATCGACCCATCAGGCCGGCTTCTTGGCCAGCTTGCCCTTCAGGGCGACCGAGGTCACCGGCGGGGTCGGACGGTCGGCACCAGCGGCCTTGGGCGCGACGGCGTCCTTCTTCGGCTTCTTGGTGTTCTTGCTTGCGCGTTGTTCTTTGGACATGTTGGCTCCAGTAGTGGGAATCGTCGGGCGAAATAGTAAGGCATCCCGCGGGTGATTCGCGGCGAACGCCCTCCAATTCAGCAAACTCTGCAGTCGAGCCAACCGATTGTGCCGCGCCGCGCGATTGCTGCGCGCGCCGCTCGACAGCGGGTCGCGTCCCAGTCGGGCCTGCCGCTTGCTGATCTGGTTGCCGGGCGCAGGGCACCCGCACGCTGGTGGAACGATCGCTCCGCCCCCCCCGACGTTTCCAAATGGCCTCAGGACCGCTACGACATGGCACGCCCTCACCAACCCGCGAAGTCAAGTTCATCCGACCCCTCGACCCTGCCCAAGGCGCCGACCGGCATCCCCGGCCTGGACGAGATCACCCAAGGCGGCCTGCCGCGCGGGCGGCCGACGCTGTTGTGTGGCTCGGCGGGCTCCGGCAAGACGATGCTGGCGGCCGAGTTCCTGGTCCACGGCGCCATCGAGCATGGTGAGCCCGGTGTCTTCATGATGTTCGAGGAGAACGCCGAGGAACTGGCGCAGAACCTGCGATCGCTGGGCGTCGACCTGGACAAGCTGCAGAAGCAGAAGAAGATCGTCGTCGACCACGTCCACATCGAGCGCAACGAGATCCAGGAGACCGGCGAGTACGATCTTGAGGGCCTGTTCATCCGCTTGGGCCATGCGATCGATTCGATCGGCGCGCAGCGCGTCGTGCTGGACACGATCGAGGCGTTGTTCTCCGGCCTGCCCAACCACGCGGTGTTGCGCGCCGAGCTGCGGCGGCTGTTCCGCTGGTTGAAGGATCGTGGCGTCACCGCCGTGATCACCGGCGAGCGCGGCGAGCAGTCGCTGACGCGCTTCGGCCTCGAGGAGTACGTGGCCGACTGCGTGATCCTGCTCGACCATCGCATCATCGACCAGGTTTCCACGCGCCGGCTGCGCGTCATCAAGTACCGCGGCACGGCGCACGGCACCAATGAGTACCCGTTCGTGATCGCCGCCAACGGCATCTCGCTGCTGCCGATCACGTCGATGCGGCTCGACCACCTCGCGCGCGACGAGCGCGTGTCCACCGGCATTGCCGGACTGGACGACATGCTGGGCGGCGTGGGCCTGTACCGCGGCAGCAGCACGTTGGTGTCCGGCGCGCCCGGCACCGGCAAGAGCAGCGTCGGCGCGAGCTTCGTCGACGCGGCCTGTGCGCGCGGCGAGCGCGCGTTGCTGTTCGCCTACGAAGAGTCGGCCAGCCAGGTGCTGCGCAACATGCGCTCGATCGGACTCGACCTGGGGCCGTGGGTCAAGAAGGGCCTGCTGCACATCGACGCCTCGCGGCCGACACTGCACGGCCTGGAGCAGCATCTCGTGCACATGTACGCACTGGTGCGCGACCTGAAGCCGTCGGTGGTGGTGGTCGACCCGATCAGCAACCTGACGATGGACCGGGACGACCGCTCGCTCAAGCCCACCCTGATGCGCCTGATCGACTTCCTCAAGCGGAACGGCGTCACGGCCGTCTTCACCAGCCTGACCAGCGACCTGGCTGCCGACGTGGCCGACTCGCAGGTCGGTGTGTCGTCGCTGATGGACACCTGGATCCTGCTGTCCAATGTCGCCAGCAACGGCGAGCGCACGCGGACGCTGCAGGTGCTGAAGTCGCGCGGCATGCCGCATTCGCACCAGGTGCGCGAGTTCATGCTGGGCGATCGTGGCGTCGACCTGGTCGACGTCTACCTGTCCGGCGACCGCGTGTTGACCGGCACCGCGCGCGTCTCGCAAGTCGCACAGGAGCAGGCGGCCACCGACCTGCGCCGGCGCGACCACGAGCGCCGACTCAAGGAGCTGGCCTCCCACCGCAAGGCGATCGACGCGCAGATTGTCGCGCTCAACGCCCAGGCCGACGAGCGCACGGGCGAAGTCGAGTTCGCGATCGAGCGCGAAACGCTGTTGGCCGAGGGCGTGAGCACGCGTTCGCGCAACATGGCGCAGTCGCGTGACGTGCCACCGCCTCGGCCGCGCGCCGCCCCGGCCGCCAATGCGACGCGAAAGGCGGCGAAATGAACGCGCGCGCCCTGATCCCCAAGGCCACGGGTCGCGGCGCGAAAGCCCTGGCGCTGAGCGAGGACACGCCCGGCGTCGCCGAATGGCAGCTGCGTCTGTACGTCGCCGGCCAGACCGCCAAGTCGAGCGCGGCCCTCGACAACCTCAAGCGCATGTGCGAGATGCATCTGGCGGGCCGCTACACGATCGAGGTCATCGACCTGCTGGTCAATCCGCGCCTCGCCGCCGGCGACCAGATCCTGGCCGTGCCGACGCTGGTGCGCAAGTTCCCCGAGCCGATCCGCAAGATCATCGGCGACCTGTCCAACGAAGAGCGCGTGCTGGTCGGCCTCGACGTGCAGCCGCTCCGGTAGCTTCGCATGGGTGCCGATGTCGTCAAACCCTTCGTCCTGCGCCTGTATGTGACAGATGCGACGCCGAAGTCCGCGCGTGCGATCGTCAACGCGCGCCGGCTGCTGGAGGAGCACCTGCACGACCGCTACACGCTGGAGATCCTCAACATCGCCGAGCATGTCGCGCAGGCCATCGCGGACCAGATCGTCTGCGCCCCGACGCTGCTGCGGCTGGCACCGCCGCCGGCGCGCCGCATCATCGGCGACATGTCGGACGTGGCGCGCGTGCTCAAGGGGCTCGACGTCCCGGTGCAACGCTGACCCAAGGCTGGGGACACGCGATGAGCACCGACACCTTCGAACGCGACACCAGCACGGACGGCGAACTGGCGCAGCTGCGCCGCGCCAACCTGGAGCTCGAGTCGCGCCTGGTCGAGGCCGAGGACACCCTCGCCGCGATCCGCAATGGCGATGTCGACGCCCTGATCGTCGGCTCGGACATCTACACGCTCGACAGCGCCAACGCCGCCAGCAACGCGATGCGCAAGGAAGTGCTCGCGCAGATGCAGGACGCCGTGCTGGCGTTCGACGTCGACGACAACGTGATCTTCATGAACCCGGCGGCCGAGCAGCAGTACGGCTGCGTGGCCTCGGACATGCTGGGCCGGCCGCGTGGCGACCTGTTGCGCGAGCGCTGGGAGGACGCGGAACGCGCGCTGCACGCGCGCGAGTCCTTGCGCGCGCGGGGCAGCTACCGGGCGGAGTCCGTGCACGTGCGCGCCGATGGGCGGGCGATGCATGTCGAATGCACTGTCTCGCTGCTGAAGGACGCACAGCTGCAACCCCTGGGCACGCTCTCGGTGATCCGCAACATCGACGACCGCGTGCAGTCCCAGGCCACGCTGGCCATCGCGTCGGCGACGCTGTCGCAGCGCGAGCGCCAGTTCGCGACGTTGGTGGAGAACTCGCCCGACATCTTCTCGCGCCTGGATCGGCAGCTGCGCCAGGTCTACGTGAGCCCGATCGTCGAGCGCTACAGCGGCGTGCCGGCGGCCGCGCACATTGGCCGCACGGCCGCGGAGATGGGCATGCCGCCCGATGTGCATGCCGACTGGGAGCGCGCGGTGCGCAAGGTATTCGCCAGCGGTGTGGTGGGCGCGGTCAAGTACCGCTTCAACGGCATCGACGGGCATTCGTGGGTGATCTCGTCGCGCCTGATCCCCGAGTTCGCCGACGACGGCACGGTGGAGTCGGTGCTGTCCATCGCGTCCAACATCACCGAGCAGGAACAGATCGACGCGGCGCTGCGCGAGAGCAAGGCGCGCCTCGAATTCACGTTGGCAGCCGCGCACGTGGGCGAGTGGGAGATCGACGTCACCACTGGCGATTGCCGCCATTCCGACCTGTACGACCGCTGCTTCGGCTACGCCGCGCCGGTGCCGGGCTGGAACCTGGACATGCTCTACGCGCACCTGCACGCGGACGACCGCGAGCGCGTGCGCGCGCTCATCACGCGGGCACTCGCGACGAGCGCGGACATCGCGTTCGACGCCCGCGTGATCTGGCCCGACGCCAGCGAGCACTGGATCGAGGTGCATGGCAGCGCGTACGTGTCGGCGCGCGCCAGCGAGAGCGAGCTGGCTCGGCGGCGCTTCCTGGGCATCATCGCGGACATCACGCTGCGCAAGCGCACCGAGGCCACGCTGCGCGACGCCGACCTGCGCAAGGACGAGTTCCTCGCGACGCTGGCGCACGAGCTGCGCAACCCGCTGGCCCCGATCCGCAATGCGGTGCAGATCATGCAGCTGTCGCGTGACGAGGCGATGCACGACAACGCGCGCAAGATCATCGAGCGCCAGTTGAAGCAGATGGTGCACCTGGTCGACGACCTGCTGGACGTCAGTCGCATCAGCCAGGGCAAGGTCGAGCTGCGTCTCGAACAGGTGGACGTGGCCGATGCCGTGCGCGACGCGATCGAGACCAGCCGCCCGCTCATCGATGCCGGCCGCCACCACCTGACCACCGAGCTGGCGCCGCAGCGTGCGCTGATGGTGGACGCCGACGCCACGCGCGTGACCCAGATCGTGGCCAACCTGCTCAACAACGCGGCCAAGTACACGCCCGAAGGCGGCCATATCCAGGTGCTGGCCGAACGCGACGGCGACGAGGCGGTGATCACGGTGCAGGACTCGGGCATCGGCCTGACGCCGGACATGCTGCCGCGCGTGTTCGACATGTTCGCGCAGGTCGATCGCTCAATGGAGCGTGCGCAGGGCGGGCTCGGCATCGGGCTGGCGCTGGTCAAGCGGTTGGTCGAGATGCATGGCGGCTCGGTCTCGGCCACCAGCGAAGGCCCGGAGCGGGGCTGCCGCTTCGTCGTGCGCCTGCCGCTGATCCGCATGCCCGCGCCCGCGCCGCGCCTGGACGCCGGCCACGAGCTCGCGGCCGAGGAGACCGACGGCCTGCGCGTGCTGGTGGTGGACGACAACGTCGACAGCGCCGAGAGCCTGTCGCAGGTGATGCAGATCCTGGGCTACCCGGTGGCCGTGGCGCACGACGGCGTCGAAGCGGTGGAGAGGGTCGGCTCATGGAAGCCGGCGGTCGTGCTGCTGGACATCGGCATGCCGCGCATGAACGGCCTCGAGGCGGCGCGGGCGATCCGCGAGCAGCCCGGTGGCGACAAGTTGTGGCTGATCGCGCTGAGCGGCTGGGGCCAGAACGAGGATAGGCGCAAGTCGCGCGAGGCCGGGTTTGACCACCACTTCGTCAAGCCGGTGGATGTCGAGGCGTTGATCGAGTTGATTCGCAAGCTGCCCAGACGCTAGGGGAATTCCGTCATCGGCGAAACTACGGGGCATGTCCAGGACCCCGATGTTCGCTCCGCTCCCCGAAGGCCCGCTCGACGTGGTCGGCGACGTCCACGGCGAGCTCCACGCGCTGCTCGCGCTGCTGGCCCACTTGGGCTACGACGCCGAGGGGAACCATCCCGATGGGCGCCACCTCGTCTTCGTCGGCGACCTGTGCGACCGCGGGCACGACAGCCCGGGCGTCATTGCGCTGGTGCAGCGACTGGTCGAGTCCGGCCGCGCCCTGGCCACGCTGGGCAACCACGAGATCAACCTGCTGCGCGGCGATCGCAAGGACGGCAACGACTGGTTCTGGAGCGAATTCAGCGCGCGCGATGCCAAGTACGAGCCGCGCGCGCACCTGCCAGCCGGGCAGCGCGACGCCGTGATCGCGTTCCTGCGCAGGTTGCCGCTGGCGCTGGAGCGCGCCGACCTGCGCGTGGTGCACGCGGCGTGGGACCTGGCCTCGATCGCGCAGCTGCGCGCCGCCGATCCTGCGCTCAGCCGCGTCGAGCATTTCCTGCGCTGGGACGCCGATGCGGAGGGCCTGCTTGCGGCGCGCGGCATCGGCGAGGCGGCGCGTCTCGAGTACGAGGAATACCGCGAGCGCCTGGTCGACCCGACGCAGGACGTGCCGATGCTGGTGGCCACCGCGCAGGTCGACGAGATCCGCCAGATGGCCAACCCGATCCGCGTCGTCACGTCGGGCATCGAGCGCGGCGCGGCGCGGCCGTTCTTCGCCAGCGGCCACTGGCGCTTCGTCGAGCGCATCCGCTGGTGGGACGAATACAGCGACAGCGTGCCGGTGATCGTCGGCCACTACTGGCGCCAGTTCGCACGCGTCGATCGCGCCTCGCTCGGCAAGTCCGAGGAGACCCTGTTCACCGACCTCGCGCCGACCGCGTGGCACGGCCTGCATCGCAACGTCTACTGCATCGACTTCTCGGTGGGCGGGCGGTTCCTCGAGCGGCCGCTGGCGGCGGGCGCGCTGCCGCGTTCGCGCCTGGGTGCGTTGCGCTGGCCCGAGCGCGTGCTGGCGCTGGACACGGGCGAGATGCTGTCCACGTCCGACACTTGAACAGGCCGCGCCGTGATGCAATGCGGCATGGACGAAAACAACAATCCGACACCGCGCAAGACCCGGCAGCGCTCCTGGATCGACAGGAGCGCGTCGCTGCTGTCGACGATCGCCTTCATCGCGTTCGTCTACTGGATCGTCAACGGCGCCGCCGGCGGCGGCAAGTTCCTGTGGTGGGTGGTCGCGCTGTTCCTGGCGCCCATCGTGCTCTACCTGTTGTTCATCGCGGCGATCGGCCTGAGCTTCATCCGCGAGGGCAAGCGCAACATGCGCGAGGCGAGCCTGCGCAACGAGCGCAATCCGCCCGACGCGCCCGACCCTCACGTCAAGCGCAGCCCGCCCAGTCGGCGCAAGCCGCGCAAGCGCTGATCAAGGCTTGTCGACCAGGATCGCGCGGAAGTCGTTGACGTTGGTCAGCGTCGGCCCGGTGATCACCGAGTCGCCCAGCGTGCGAAAGAAGCCGTGGCCGTCGTTGGCGTCCAGGCGCGCGCGCGGGTTCGGGCCCGCCGCCCACGCGCGCGCGAGCGTGTCGGGCGCGACGTGCGCGCCCGCGATCTCTTCGGCGCCGTCGACGCCGTCGGTGTCGCCGGCGATCGCGTACACGCCAGCCAGGCCGTCCAGTGCCACGGCCAGCGACAGCAGGAACTCGACGTTGCGCCCGCCGCGGCCGTTGCCGCGCACGGTGACGGTGGTCTCGCCGCCGGACAGCAGCACGCACGGCGTTTCGAACGGTTGGCCGCGCAGCGCCACCTGGCGCGCGATGCCGGCCATGGCCTTGCCAAGGTCGCGCGCCTCGCCTTCGAGGCTGTCGCCGAGGATGTATGCCGCGATGCCGGCGTCGCGCGCAACCTGTGCAGCGGCCTCCAGCGCGACCTGGGGCGCGGTGATCATGCGCACTTCATTGGCAAGCCCGCTGTGCGCCAGCCGCGGGTCGCCGGGCTTGACCGACTCGCAGGCACCGGACGCGAGCAGGCGCCGCACCGCGTCGGGCACGGCCATCCTGTAGCGGTCGACGATGGCCAGCGCGTCGGCGCAAGTCGTCGGGTCGGCCACCGTCGGGCCGGAGGCGATGTCGCGCGGGTCGTCGCCGGGCACGTCCGAGATCAGCAGCGTCACGACGCGCGCCGGATGGCACAGCGCGCCGAGGCGGCCGCCCTTGAGCGCGGACAGGTGGCGGCGCACGCAGTTCATCTCGCTGATCGTCGCGCCGCTCACCAGCAGGGCCGTGTTGACGGCGCGCTTGTCATCCAGCGTCAGGCCCGGTGCGGGCGCGACCAGCAGCGACGAGCCGCCGCCCGAGATCAGTGCGATCACGAGGTCGTCCTCGGTGAGGCCGGTGACCTTGGCGGCGATGCGTTGCGAGGCGACCAGGCCGGCCTCGTCGGGCACCGGGTGCGCGGCCTGCACGATCTCGATGCGCGCGCACGGCAGCTCGTAGCCATAGCGAGTGATGACCAACCCGTCCAGCGGTCCGGGCCAATGATCGTCGAGCGCGCGCGCCATCGCGGCCGAGGCCTTGCCGGCGCCGATCACGATCGTGCGGCCCTTGGAGGGCACCGGCAAGTGAGGTGGCAGGCACAGCGCGGGCTGCGCAGAGGCGATTGCGGCGTCGAACATCTGGCGCAACAGCGTGCGCGGGTCCTGGGCAGTGCTCATGGCGATCATTCTGCGCGCAGCGCGGCCAGGCGTTCGCGCAGCTGCGGCGCCGCGACGTCGAGGAACGCGCGCAGCTTGGATGTGACGCGCTGCTGGCCGTCGAAGACCAGGTTCACGGGGATTGCCGCGGGCTCGAACTTCTCCAGCAGCCGGCGCAGGTGCTTGGCGCGCAGCGCGGCGTCGGCCTGGTAGGACAGCACGCAGGTGACGCCCAGGCCCGCGACCGCCGCGTCGACCGCGGACTCGGCCGTGTTGACGATCAGGCGGGGCCGCGCCGGCGTGAAGTCCTCGGCGCCGTCGAAGCGCCAGGGCGACGGGTAGGGTGAGTCGAAGCTGACGCAGCGGTGCTGTGCCAGGTCGGCCGGCGTGCGCGGCGTGCCATGCGCCTTCAGGTAGGCCGGGCTGGCGCAGACGATCGCGCGCAGCGTGCCGATCGGTATCGCGTTGAGGCGGCTGTCGGGCAGCACGCCGATGCGCACGGCGACGTCGACGTGCTCGTCGAGCAGGTGGGCGACGCGGTCGCCCAGCGCGAGCCGCACGTCGACCTCGGGGTTGGCGCCGAGGAACGCGGTGACGACGGGCAGCACGTGCAGCCGGCCGAACACGATGGGCGCGGTGATCGCCAGTTCGCCGCGCGGCGCGTCGTACTCGCCGCCCGCCGCGCGCTCGGCGCCTTCGACGTCGTCGAGGATGCGGCGGCAGGCCTGCTCGTAGGCGCGGCCGGGGTCGGTGAGCTCGATTCGGCGCGTGGAGCGATTGAGCAGGCGCGCGCCGAGATGCGTCTCCAGTTCGGCCAGCTTGCGGCTGACGGTGGCCAGTGGCATGCCCAGCCGGCGTCCGGCTGCCGACAGGCTGCCGCCGTCCACCACGGCGAGGAAGACGGTCATGGCGTCGAGGCGGTCCATCGATAGTCCCGATAAATGGAAGAGTGATTCCATATCGTACCGTCTAGTGCGAAAGAACGGAAGGATCGATAGTTCATCCATGCCGCGACACGACGTTGCGACTTCTTCAAGGAAAACCTCATGTCCCGCATCGCTACCCCGTCCTCGATCGCCACCAGCCCCGCCGCCTCGCAGCCGCTGCTCGAGGCCGTCAACAAGCAACTCGGCTCGGTGCCCAACCTGTTTCGCGTGGCCGGCAACAGCCCGGCGGCGCTGGAAGGCTATCTCGGCATGTCCGGTGCGCTGGCCAAGGGCGCGCTGCCGGCCCAGACCCGCGAACGCATCGCGCTGGCCGTCGCCGAAGTCAACGGCTGCAACTACTGCCTGGCCGCGCACACCTACCTCGGCAAGAACCTGGCCAAGCTCGACGACGCGGAGATCGCCGCCAACCGCGCCGGCACGTCCAGCGACGCCAAGGCCGACGCCGCCGTCCGCTTCGCAGTGCTGGTCACGCGCTCGCGTGGCCACGTCGACGGCACCGCGGTGGCCGCCGTGCGCGCCGCCGGTTACTCGGACGCGCAGATCGTCGAGATCGTCCAGCACGTCGCGCTGAACACGTGGACCAACTACCTCAACGAAGTGGCGGGCACCGAGATCGACTTCCCCGCCGTCACCGCCCTCGAAACCGCCTGAACCTGCAAGGAGCATCCCATGCCCGCCGCCGCCTATCCCAGCGACATCGTCTTCACGCCCGCCGTCAAGGCGCTGCAGCAGGCGCGCGGCTCGCGTCACGCGTACGCGCGCATGGAGCAGGGTCGCGGCTGGCAGACGGGCATCACCGACGACGTGCGCGGCTTCATCGAGGCGCAGACCACGCTTTTCATGGCCACCGCCAACCTCGACGGGCAGCCCTACATGCAGCACCGGGGGGGCCCGGCGGGCTTCCTGCATGTGCTCGATGAGCACACGCTGGCGTTTGCCGACTTCACCGGCAACCGCCAGTTCATCTCGACCGGCAACCTGGCCGACAACCCGAAGGCGCAGCTGTTCCTGATGGACTACGCGCAGCGCCAGCGCATCAAGCTGTGGGGCGAGGCCCGTGTCGAGACCGACCCGGCGCTGATCGAGCGCCTGATGCCCGCCGGCTACAAGGCACGCGCCGAGCAGGCCATCGTGTTCACGGTCAAGGCGTGGGACGCGAACTGCCCGCAGCACATCCCGCAGCTGATCGCGGTGGACGAGGTGGTGCCGGCCATCGTCGAGCGCGACCAGCGCATCGCCGAGCTGGAGGCGGAAGTGGCGCGCCTGAAAAAGGCGCGTTGATTCTTCTCGCTGCCACGTGATGCCTGTATCGTCGCAGGCATGAGCTATCGCGCCACGGTTGGTCACAGGGTCTACGGCTTCGCCGATCTGCGCGAGCTGATGGGCAAGGCAAGCCCGGCACGCTCGGGCGACCAACTGGCCGGCGTCGGGGCGGAGACGGCGCGAGAGCGTGTCGCCGCGCAGGCCGCGCTGGCCGATGTGCCGCTCGCCACCTTCCTGTCCCAGGCGGTGCTGCCGTATGAAATCGACGAGGTCACGCGGCTGATCGTCGACACGCACGACGCTGCCGCGTTCGCGCCGGTGCGTCACCTCACCGTCGGCGGCCTGCGCGACTGGCTGCTGTGCGACGCCGCGACGCCCGAGACGCTCGCCGCGCTCGCGCCGGGCCTGACCCCCGAGATGGTGGCGGCCACCAGCAAGATCATGCGCAACCAGGACCTGATCCTCGTGGCGAGCCGCTGCCGCGTCGTCACGCGCTTTCGCAACACGCTGGGCCTGCCCGGCTCGCTGGCCGTGCGCCTGCAGCCCAACCATCCGACCGACAGCGCCGCCGGCATCCTGGCCAGCATCGTCGACGGCTTGATGTACGGCGCTGGCGACGCGGTGATCGGCATCAACCCGGCGGCCGACAGCGTGCCGCAGCTGGTGCGCCTGCTGCACCTGCTCGACGACCTGATCGCCGGCCAGCAGATCCCGACGCAGGCCTGCGTGCTGACCCACGTCACCAACACGCTGCGGGCGATCGAGCAGCGTGCGCCAGTCGACCTCGTGTTCCAGTCGATCGCCGGAACGGAGCAAGCGAATCGCGGCTTCGGGGTGTCGCTGGCGTTGCTGGACGAGGCCCACGCCGCGGCGCTGGCGTGCAGGCGCGGCCCGTTGGGCGACAACGTGATGTATTTCGAGACGGGGCAGGGCAGCGCGCTGTCGGCCAACGCACACCACGGCGTCGACCAGCAGACGCTGGAGGCGCGTGCCTACGCGGTGGCGCGACGCTACCGGCCGTTGCTGGTCAACACGGTGGTGGGCTTCATCGGCCCCGAGTACCTGTACGACGGCAAGCAGATCATCCGGGCCGGCCTCGAGGACCACTTCTGCGGCAAGCTGCTGGGCCTGCCGATGGGCTGCGACATCTGCTACACCAACCATGCCGAAGCCGACCAGGACGACATGGATACGCTGCTGGTGCTGCTCGCCAGCGCCGGCCTGAACTTCATGATGGGCGTGCCGGGCGCGGACGACGTGATGCTCAACTACCAGAGCACCTCCTTCCACGACGCGTTGTTCGCGCGCAAGCTGCTGGGCAAGAAGCGCGCGCCGGAGTTCGAGGCCTGGCTGCACGCGATGGGCATCACCGACGAGCACGGCGCGCTGCGCAGCGTCACGACGATGCCCGCGCTGGCGCAGGCGATGTCGCGTGGGCAGGGCCTGCTCGCATGACCACCACGCTGCCCGACCACCCGATCCACTGGGACAGCGGCGACGCCCCGGTGCACCCGCCGGCGCCACCCGCCGATCCTTGGATCTCGCTGCGCCGACATACCCCGGCGCGTATCTCGCTCGGCCGCTCCGGCACCAGCCTGCCCACCGCCGAAGTGTTGCGCTTCGCGGCCGCGCACGCGGGGGCGCGCGACGCGGTGCACCTGCCGCTTGACGTCGAGGCGCTGCTGGCCGACCTGCGCGGCCAGGGCCTGGCGCCGGCCAGCGTGGCCAGCCGCGCGGCGATGCGCGTCGAGTACCTGACGCGTCCCGATCTCGGCCGCCAGCTCGCAGCCGCGGACCGTGACGCGCTCGAGCCGGATGGCGACGTCGGCCTGTGCATCGTCGTCGGCGACGGGCTGTCGGCCATGGCCGCACAGATGCACGCGGCGCCGTTGATCGCCGAGCTGGCGAAGGCTGGCGTCGTCGCCCGTCGCGTCGTCGTCGCGACGCAGGCGCGCGTCGCGCTCGGCGACGAGATCGGCGAACGCGTCGGCGCATCGATGGTGCTGATGCTGCTGGGAGAACGCCCCGGCCTGAGCTCGCCCGACAGCCTTGGCGCCTACCTTACCTGGGCACCGAAGGCCGGGCGCGCCGACAGCGAGCGCAACTGCGTCAGCAACATCCGCCCCGACGGCCTCGCGCTGCCCGCCGCGGCCGCGCGCATCGCGTGGCTGGTGCGCGAGTCGCAGCGGCGGCGCGTCACGGGGATCGAACTCAAGGACGACAGCGACGTCGCCGAACTGGGCGTCGCCCAGGCGCCCTGAAGGACTTCATGAACCTGGTCGCGCCTTACGCCGACTGAATGCGGTCATGCGCGGAAAAGCGACCGCGGCCGGCGGCTTTCGCCTCGTAGAGTTGCTGGTCGGCGATCTTTATCAAATCCCGCCAGCTCGACTTCGGCTGCGAGTCAAACGCCACGCCCACACTCGCACCAACGGTGACCACGAGTGAATCGATGTGGAATGGCGTACTCGCTGCGGACAATACTTTCTCCGCCACCGCATGCGCATTTTCAAGCGCCCCGATTCCGGCCAATGCGATTGCGAACTCATCTCCCCCAAGTCGGGCGACAGCATCTGTTGGACGCACGATGCGCAGCAGTCGCTTGGAAAACAGCTGCAGGAGTTGATCTCCGACCGGGTGTCCATGCTCGTCGTTGACTGGCTTGAAATGGTCCAGGTCGATGTACAACAGAGCGAGCGTGCTGGTGATTTCACCGACTGAATCCTGTTCATGACGGTCAAGATATTGCTCGAACCCGGCGCGGTTCATCAAGCCCGTCAACGCGTCGCTTTGTGAAAGTTGCAGCAGCCGCACCTCTTCTTGCTTGTGCTGCGTGATGTCCTGAGCAATGCCAACGAAACCGTCAACCTCCCCGTTGTCAAGGCGAAGCGGGATGTAGTTGATCGAAAGGTTGCGGATGGGCCTGCCATCAGCGTAGTCTCGCTGGAACTTCACAGACTCCCCCGCCACGACCCGTTCCAGCCAGGGTCGTGTTTGTTCGTAGTCGTCGGTTCCGAGAACCTCCTCGAGAGTCCTGCCAACGATGGCATCTCTTGACAAGCCGATCCATTGCTCGAACGCGCTGTTGACGAATCGGTACCGCAGATCGCACCCGACAACGGCGACGACGGCTGGAATGGCCTCGCTGACAGAACGCAGCGTCGCTGTCTGGCGTTCGGCCTCTGACTTTGCCGCGACTTGCGCAGAAATGTCTCGCATGATTGCGGAATATCGGGCGATTCGACCGACCGCGTCGCGGTGTGCGATCACCATGTGGCTGACGACCACGACGCGTTGGTGGGCCACGAGGACGGTGGTCTCGCCAACCCAGACACCACGTGCGTGGACCTCGGGGAGGATGGCATCCACGTACAGGCGCTGTGTCTCGGGCGTGTTGAAATCGCTGTAGTCCCTGCCAACCACCGATTCACTCAACCCGATGCCTGTGGCATGGCGAACTGCCGGATTCAGATAAGTGAGCTTCCCTCGGAAATCTGTTTGAACGACGAAGTCAGTCGTGTTGTCAAAGATCACCGTGAGTTCGCGGAGCGCGCGCTCCGCACGGCTTCGATCCGTGATGTCGATCCCGGTAACAAAGAGCCCCTGGACGTTGCCGCTGTCGTCGAAGTCAGGAATGAGACGCTTCTCGAAGCGTCTGACCTTGTCGTCGATGACCTCGTCGAATTCGAAGCATTGGTCGTGCCCCTCCAGCGCCGCTCTGAGCCGGGGCAGCACGCTGGCGTCGGCGGCACCTCCCGACAACTCACCTCGGGTCTTGCCAATGATCGCCTCGCGATCCAGCCCGAAGCGCTTGCAATGCGCAAGATTGACGAACCGATAGCGAAGCTCACGGTCGATGTAGGACATCCGAATGGGTTGGCTATCCGTGATCTTTCGTATGAAGCGTTCGTTGTCGGCCAGTTGACGTTGCAATAGCTTGCGCTCGGTGATGTCCTGAAAAGCGCCGACAAGTCGAATGGGCGACTGACCTTCGAACTCTGCCTCACCTTGAGCGCGCACCCATATTGCCCGACCGGTCGCGGTGATCAGGCCGAGTTCCAGGTCCCAGGGCGTGCCTTTGGCAATGGCGGCTTGCACCGCGGCCTCGATCAAGGGTCGCGATTCGGCAGCGTAGAACTGAACGGCGGTTTCGAGGTTGGGCGTGAAGTCGTCCGGCACTTCGTGAATGCGGCGGGTCTCTTCGGACCAGGTCACCAACCCGGATCGCAGATTCAGCTCCCAACCGCCAACCCCGGCAACCCGCCCCGTGCGAGAGAGCAGTGCCTGGCTGCTGCGCAAGGCGAGTTCTGCGTGCTTGCGCTCGGTGATGTCGCGCCCGACAGAATGGAGCAATGGAAGCCCGCCGGCGTCGATCTGAACGGCATTCCTCCAAGCGATCCAGCGCACTTTGCCGTTCTTGGTCGTCATGCGGTTTTCGCTTGACGTGGGCATCCCGGTCCGGATAACCGCGGCAATGGTCTCGCGCACTTTGTCGCTGTCCGCAGATTCGACCTGGTCGAACAGGTTGCTGCCGATCATTTCTTCAGGCCGGCTTCCGAAGTGGTGCGCATAGGCCGGGTTGACGTAGGTCAATTCACCATCGAGCTTCGCAAGAGACACCAACTCGGACTGCTCCTCGAGAATGGCGTTGATGCGATTTTTCCCGGCAACGAGTTGCTTGAGCAGCGGGCGAACCTGGGTTCGCTGCGCATAGAAGCCCAACGCGATGATCCCGAAGATGGCCAATGCCAGCAAGCTCAGGCGGGACTTCAGGGGCGCATAGAGGGTGGCGACTTCGGCCTGCACGCCGAAAGCGAGCCCGTAGTCGCCGACGGGCGAGTACGCGGATATGACACGAACGCCACGCAGATCCTTGTCGAATGCCACGCCGCGCTGACCCAGCAAGGCCTTCACCAGCGGCCGCGAGGGCTGCCCTGAAGAGTCAAGCATCGCAACGTCGAAGGCCGCAGGGCTGAAGCGCGTTGGCCCGAATTGGACGCGCGCGCCTTCTCGGCTGCACAGAGTTGCGTCAGTTGTGTCGCTCCCGTCCCTGACCTCGGCGAGAAGATCATCGAACAGCTTCAGGCGCTGTTCCGCGACTGCCCGCCCGACCGTTTGGCCGTCGACCACGACGTCGACATCCGTGGACAGGAAATAGCCGTTGTTCCAGGCCACGATCGCCTTCAGGCCGCTTATCGTCAGGTGGTGCCGGGCTTGTGCGTTGGGCATATCCATTCGCCCCGCGCGTGCAGCCAGACGACCCTCTGCGTCGTAGAACTCCAAGCCAGTGATGCCAGTCGGCAGGAAGGACTCGGCGATCCGCTGCAGGCCGTCCTTGGCCGCGAGATCGTCAGGATTGGCATGCAACTTCTGAAGTGCGCTGCGGATGGGAATTCGTGTCGACACTGTCCGGGGGAACCACATGTTCAACTCGATGGTGTTTGCCAGCGACTTCGCGTTCGTCGTGGCCGACAGCAACATGCTCTGGGAAACAGACTGCTCGAAGGTCTCGCGCAAGACCGCGAATCCTGCAACACCGGCACCCAGTGCCACCAGAGCGAGCACGACAAGCGACCTGTAACCGATGCTGCGTTCGTTGTCGGTCGAGCTGTCCGTGTAGTCGCTCGCGTCGTCCTGGCGCAGCATCCACAGGCCCGCAGACGACACGGCCATGCCGAACGCTGTCGCCGGCAGCAAGGCGTTGAAGCTCGGGAGCCTGAACAGGCTTTCGAGACCCAGCATGTAGCCTGAGAGCCCCGCAAGGCCGACGCAAGCGACGATGACGTTGAGTGCCGTATAGAGCTGACGCCGGCCGATTTGATGGGTTCGGCAGTGCAGAAAAAGCGCCAAGCCAATCGACAGGAACGCGATGCTGGCATTTGGCGAGATTCGCCCAGGGTGGAGGTTGCCCAGGGTGGGCAGCGTTCCTGAGCGAACGAAGTCTATGCCTAGATTCACACCGACGAAATTCTCCGCCAGGTAGGCCAGCGGCACGACGATCAAGACGCAGGAGGCGCCCCCGACCAGCCTTCGGGAGAAGGCGCGCAACCTTCCTGTGCTCGCGGCAGACACAAAGCTTGCGCCGATGACGATGAAGAGCAGCGGGGCGACGATGCCCATCTGGCCAGCGCCTGGAACGAGTATCGAGATCGCATCAAGCTTGAAGATCCAGCGTACCGATGCGAGAAGCCCGAGCGCCATCAACAGACCGCCCGCGGCCGCGGGGGCGTTCAGCATCAGTCTCCACATCTTTTGGTTCTTGCTCGACAAGTCTTACCCAACCCATAGGCTGCAGCGCGTCGCGGAACGTGCGGGAAAGCAGTTCGCTGCCAGCGAACCTCGTCGCGAGGATAGGCGACCTGGCGTGCTTGCAAGCGGGGAAGAAGAGTGCAAATCAGCGTCTTCTATGGCGCCGCCCTACTTCAGGGTCTTGAGATAGGCGATCAGGTCGGCCCGTTCCTTGGCGTCGGGGTCGCCGGGCCACAGCATGGTCGTGCCGGGTTGCGCCTTTTGCGGGTTGGTGAGGAAGTTGTCGAGCATGACGTCGTTCCAGATGACGGTGGACTGCGCCAGTGCCGGGCTGTACTCGAACCCGGCCTTGGCGCCGGCGCGGCGGCCGTAGACGCCCTTGAGCCCGGGCCCCGCACCGTCGCTGTTGCCGGGGCTGTGGCATTCGGCGCATTGCTGGAACGCCATGCCGCCGGCCGCGGCGTCCTGCGCCTGCGAGAGCGGTACCGCCAATGCGAGCGGCGTGAGCAGGAGCAGGGAGCGCAGCAGCATGGTGCAAGCCTTCACGGGAGGAGGCCGCCATGTTGCCTCCGATCGCCCCGATCCGGTAGGTGGCGCGACAAGGCCCTGCTCGGCCGTCGGACGAAGGCCCGGCCGCTGAGCCGCGCGGCGCGTCAGGACTCTCCCCAGGCGATATCCTCGAGCGAACCCGCTCGAGGATCCTCCGCCATGTCCGACACCCGACTCCCCACCTACTTCATCTCGCACGGCGGCGGCCCCTGGCCGTGGATGAAGGCGCAGATGGGCGGCGTCTACGACCGCCTGGAAGCCGCGCTCGCGCGCATGCCCGCCGAGCTGGGCACGACGCCGCGCGCCGTGCTGATGCTGTCCGCGCACTGGGAGGCGCCGCAGTTCACCGTGCAGACCAGCCCGCGCCCGGGCATGCTCTACGACTACACCGGCTTTCCCGACTTCACCTATCGCATCCAGTACCCGGCGCCGGGCGCGCCCGAAGTCGCGGCGCGCGTGTGCGAGGCGCTGGCCGCGGCCGGCATCGTGTCGCAGGCGGACGCCGCGCGCGGCTTCGACCACGGCATGTTCGCGCCGATGGCGGTCATCTATCCGGATGCGAACGTCGCGGTGCTGCAACTGTCGCTGAAGCGGGGGCTCGCACCCGACGAGCACCTGGCGCTCGGACGCGCGCTGGCGCCGCTGCGCGACGAAGGCATCCTCATCATCGGCAGCGGCCTGAGCTATCACAACCTGCGCGTCTTCGGGCCCGCCGCGCAGGCGCCGTCCGCGGCGTTCGATGGCTGGCTGGCGAGCACGCTGGCGATCGCCGACGCCGCCACGCGTTCGGCCACGCTCGCCGCTTGGGAGCACGCGCCCGCCGCGCGTCTCGCGCACCCGCGCGAGGAGCACCTGCTTCCCTTGATGGTGGCGCTCGGCGCGGCCGAGGACGAGGCGGCGACGCGCGTGTATCACGAGCGCGATTTCTTTGGCGGCATCACGGTGTCGAGCTATCGCTTTGGGTGAGCCGGCGTCGCGTCCCGAGGGGGCGCTGCCGCTGGTCGCGCTGGCGGCGTCGCTGATCTCGCAGAACCTTGGCGCGGCCGTCGCCAAGAGCCTGTTTCCGGTTGTCGGCGTGGAAGGCATGACGGCGTTGCGCGTCGGCCTGTCGGCGCTGCTGCTGCTGGTGTTCTGGCGGCCGTGGCGCAGGCCGGTGGCGCGGCGCGACATCGCCAACATCCTGGTCTATGGCGCGATGCTGGGCGGCATGAACCTGTGCATCTACCACGCGTTCGCGCGCATCCCGATCGGCATCGCCACGGCCATCGAGACCACCGGTCCGCTGGTCGTGGTGCTGGCCGCGTCGCGGCGCGCGCTGGATGTGGCCTGGGTCGCGCTGGCGCTCTTCGGCCTCGCGTTGCTGCTGCCGCTGGGGTCGGCGCAGCCGCTCGACCCGCTGGGACTGCTGTTCGCGCTCGGCGCCGCCGTGTCGTGGGCGCTGTACATCGTGTTCGGCAAGCGGGTGGCGACGCTCGCGAGCGGGCAGGCGGTGACGCTGGGCATGCTCGTGGCGTCGCTGTTCGCGGTGCCGATCGGCATCGCGCATGCCGGCGCCGCGATGCTTGTTGCGCCCATCTTGATGGCCGGCCTGGGCGTCGCGTTGCTGTCCAGCGCGGTGCCGTATTCGCTGGAGATGGCGGCGTTGCGGCGCATGCCGCGCCATGTCTTTGGCATCCTCGTCAGCGCGACGCCGGCCGTTGGCGCGGCGTGTGGCGCGCTGGTGCTGGGCGAGCGCCTGGGCGCGCTGCAGTGGCTCGCCATCGGCTGCATCATCGGCGCGTCGGCGGGAGGCGCAGCCACGGGGCGCGACGATCGAGCGGGGCGCTGAGCCGTTGCCTGGCGCCCATGGATCCTGTGTGATGGCCCCTGCCGCCGCGGGACGACGAACTGTTGTTGACGCCGCGACGCGCAGGCGCTGCGCGATGACCTCGATGGGACGCGGCTGCGGGCGCCGCGCGCTCAGGCGTAGCGGCGTCGGGCCGCGGCCTCGCGGCCTTCGCCGATGCGCACGATGGCCGCCTCGCCGAACGGCAGCACGCGGAAGTCGCTGCCTGCGGGCGCGTCGACCAGGTGCTGGACGGCGCGGGCCAGCGCGTGGGTGGGGGCGTCGTAGGCGTCGTCGGCCAGGTTGAACGTGGCGAAATGGATCGCCAGCGTCGTCTGCGACTCCAGCGTCAGGCTGGCCTTCAGCGCCTCGTCGGGGTCGATGTGCACGCCCTGCATGAACCAGCGCGGCGCGTAGGCTCCGATCGGGATCAGCGACAGCGTCATCGCGCCGAAGCGCTCGCGGATCGCCTGGAAGTGGCCCCCGTCGGCGGTGTCGCCCGCGAAGTAGACCTTGCCGTGCGGCGTCTCCAGCACGAAGCCGCCCCACAGCGACTTGTCGCGATCGAACGGGCCGCGGCCCGAGAAGTGCTCTGCCGGCACGTAGGTGGCGGTGACGCCTTCGCGGATCGCGTGGCTGTCCCACCAGTTGAGCTCGACGACGTTCTTCGACGGCACCTTGGCGCCGACGCGCAGGCCGGTCAGCACCAGCGGGTTGTCGCGTGCGACCAGTTGGCGCAGCGTGGGGCGGTCGAGGTGGTCGTAGTGGTCGTGGCTCAACAAGACGACGTCGATCGGCGGGATCAGGTCGAACGGCACGGCGGGCGGGCGCACGCGTTTCGGGCCGATCCACGGCGTGGGGCCGATGCGCGTGGACATCACCGGGTCGGTGAGGATGTTGAGTCCGTCGACCTGCACCAACACGGTGGCGTGGCCGATGACCGTCGCGCGAATCGAGCCGTCGTCCACCTTGGCGATGGGGGGCGCGACGGGCACGTCCTCGACGTGCGTGGGCCACGGCCCGCGCGTGCGCGTGGCCAACCAGCGCAGCGCGGCCGCCAAGCCATGCTGCGGGCGCCCGCTGGCGTTGTGGAACGTGCCACGGCGGAACGCAGCGGCCTCGAAGGCATTGGGCGGCAGGGGCTGGGTCACGTCGACGGTTTTGAACCTGTCAGGTTCTCTGTGAAGTCTCCGCCCCACTGTACGGCCCCTGGTCGATCCGCGTGTGAAGGACTACCGAAAGTTACCGCGGAGTGAGCAATCCTGCCGCCTGGCGGGGTGCGTCAAGCGGGATGTGGCCCTCGGCGGCGCCGGATCGCCGCCGCCACGGCTGCCGGCACGGTCGACTCCAGCGCAAAGTACCGCGTGTTCGTGCCGTCGGCCAGAGCGCCCGGCACTGTAGGGCTCGGCCTACGCTCGCGCGCGGTGCCGGCCGATGGGTTTTGGGGCGAGCGCGGACTATCGTGTGATCCTCAGCAATCATCGGGGTGGCGCATGTCGTTCCTTCTCTACATCGTCGGGCTTGTCCTGCTCATCGGCGGCATCGCGTGGGCCCTGGTTGCCGCACACGTCGCCGCCACCTACATCGCCATCGCCTGCCTGGTCCTCGCAGGCGTCGGCGTGATGATGGCTGTGTCACGCACGCGCCTCAAGGATCCGCCGAACTGAGCGTGCCTGGAGCGCACGACCAGCCCGACGTCGTCAGACGTTGTCGACGATCACCGGGACCAGGCTGCCTGCCGTCACCGTCATGCGCGTGCGCTTGAGCAGCGGCGAGGCCGGTGCCGAGCCGTCCGGGTTCAGCGGCTTGACCTTGTTGAAAGTCACCACCATCTGCGCGGCCGTGACGGTGGCCGTGGCGTAGCCCTGGGCGTCGTGGTCGTGGTACTTCAGGTCGGGGTTGTTGGCGGCCGCGATCGCCTCGAAAGTGGGCGCGTTGGCCACCAACGACGCGAGCGGCGTGCCCGCGGCACCCGCCTGGAGGTAGCTGAAGAAGCTCGAGCTGGAGACGCCTGCCGTCACGAAGTCCACCAGCACCGGCACGCCCGCCACGGTATCGGGCAGGTGGCGCACGACGCCGCACTGGAACGCATGCAGGTCGCCGGTGATCGCGACGACGTTCTGCACGTTCTGCGCGTGCAGGAAGCCCATCAGCTCGGCCTTGTGCGACGGGTAGCCGTCCCAGGCGTCGCAGTTGACGACGTAGACCGCGTTGTACGGCGGCGGGGCCAGCGCCGTGAGGTCGACCCACAGCCGGTTGAGCATCACCTCGTTGCCCCACACCTTCCACGTCGAGCCGGATGAGGCCATCTTGTCCTTCCACCACTGCGACTGCGTGGTGCCCAGCATCGACGACGGCCGGCCCAGCCCCTGCGTCTTGAGGGCGTCGAACTGAGCGAGCACCGGCTGCTGCACGAAGTAGCGTGCGCCGACGGAATCGCTGCCGTTGATCGGGTCGTGGCCCTGGGCCTGCGCGATGGCGGCCTCGCTCACGACGTGGTCGTCGCGGTACAGGCGCTCATCGGTCATCACCAGGTGCATCAGGTTGCCGAACTGGAAGTCGCGGTAGATGCGGATGTTGTCGTAGGCGGCGTTGGCGGTGTCGAACGAGACGTCGCCGAAGTCGACCGGCATGTACTCGACCCAGGCCTGCGTCGCGGCGCGGCGGCGCGCGGTCTGCTGCGCGTTGGCGTTGGTGTAGGTCTGGTGGTCCTGCCAGCAATCGTCGCTGAACTCGTGGTCGTCCCAGATCGCGATCATCGGCCACTGCTGGTGCAGCTTGCGCAGGCGTGCGTCGCCGCGGTAGGTGCGGTACAGGTAGCGGTAGTCGGCCAGCGACGTCGCGACCCTGGCCGTGCCGAGCGTGGTGCCGTCGGGCAGCGCGAGCGCGGTGTGCGCCGGCTCGGCCGCGCCGCCCTGGAACGAGGCGCCGACGGTCTCGTAGATGTAGTCGCCCACGTGGACGATGAAGTCGAGCTCCTCCTGCGCCAGCAGCGACATCGCGCCCCAGTGGTTGATCGACCAGTCCTGGCACGTGAACCACGCGAACTTCAGCTGCGCGACGCTGGCGCTGGCCGATGGCGTCGTCTTGGCGCTGCCGATGTCGCTGATGTCGCGGCCGGCCACGAAGCGGTAGAACAGCGGCGTGTTGGCCGGCAGGCCGGTCATCTTCGCGCGCAGCGTGTTGTCCCAGGCGGCGCTCGCCACCAGCGAGGTCTGGCCGATGATGTTGGCGAAGTCTGCCGTGGTCGATACGTGTAGCTGTACGGGTATGTTGCCAATGGCGCCGTCGGTGCGCACGCAGCGGGTCCAGAACACGACGCTGGTGTCGCGCGGGTCGCCGCTGGCGACGCCCTGCGCGAACTGGTACGTGCCGGCCGCCTCGAACGGGTCACCACTGCACGCGGCGAGCGCGCCGGTGGCCGCCGCGACGGTGAAGAAGGCGCCGCCCTTGAGAAGTTGCCTGCGATCCATGGGGATCTCCTGGATATTTTTGATGGGCGCGAGGATAGCCATGTCGCGTGGCGGAACAACCCGGACAA
Source organism: Burkholderiaceae bacterium (assembly GCA_039920745.1). Lineage (GTDB taxonomy): Bacteria > Pseudomonadota > Gammaproteobacteria > Burkholderiales > Burkholderiaceae_C > Scleromatobacter. The sequence continues at coordinate 34,101 of JBDSDD010000048.1, forward strand.
GCACCCGGGCCGCCGCATTCGTTGCGGGCCCGCGTCGTCGCGCAAGCACTCGCGGGCATGCCCTCTTGCGGGCGCTTGCGCCCCGGTTCGCGCCCCCGCACACTGCGCCATGCCCGAACGCCCACCGCGCATCGATGGCCCTGCCATCAACGTCGCGCTCTGCACTGCCCGTTTGCACCTGGAACCGCTGGACGGCTGCCATGCCGCGCCGTTGTTCGACGGCATGCGCGACCCGGCGATCTACGAATGGATCTCGCTGCTGCCGTCGCCCGATCTCGCGCACCTGCAGGCGCGCTGGGCCCGCGTCGCGCAACGCTCGCTCGCTGGGGCGGACGTGCTGGACTTCGGCTGGGCCGTGCAGCGTGTCGCCGACGGCGCCTGGATCGGCAAGATGGACGCCGAGGTGACCGCGCTCGGCGTGGCCACCAACGTCGGGTATGCGTTCATCCCGGCGTACTGGGGCCAGGGCCACGCGACCGAGGCCGTGATCGCGCTCAGCGGCCACCTGCGGCGCCACGGCGTGACCCGGCAGCACGCCACCGTCACGGTGGGCAACGAGGCCTCGTGCCGCGTCCTGGAGCGCGCAGGCTTCGTGCGCGTGCGCGTGCTTGCGGGCAACGACACGCTGCGCGGCGTGCCCGTGGACGACTACGAGTATGTGCGGCGCTGAGCCGCGCTAGGCGCGTTCGTCGGACTCGCGCTGCGCGGCCGTGTCCTCGGGGCGGCGGATGCCGGCCACGTAGTCGAAGCGGCGGGAGTTGCCGTCGCGCCGGTAGATCGAGAAGCGCGCGATGCCCAGCTGTTCGAGGTTGGGCAGGCCGGTGGTCCAGAACTGCATGCGGCTGGCGACGACGATGCGCACCATGCCGTTGTCGCGCATCGGCAGGAACTGTTCGACCGGCCCGTCCGTGCTGGCATCGACCGCTGTCTTGAACTGGCGCGCCGTGACCGGCTTGGCGGTGTCGGGCAGGCGCCCGTCGCACTCGCGCGCCATCGCGGCCTGCACGGCCGCCCAGCGCATCGCGGCGGTCTGCTGGCCGGGGTGGATGTCGTCGCTGCGCTGGCGCGACGTGGCCGCGCTGTGGCGCATGCCTTCGAAATGGTCGGTGTCGAGATCCGAACTGCGGTGCGACGCTTGCTCGCCCGCGCGTCCGGACAGCGCTGCGCCCGCGACCGTGCTCACGGCGCGGTGGTGGCGCGCCTTGCGCGCGGCCTTGGCAGCCTGGCGGGCGGCGTGCAGCTGCGCGGTGATCTGCGCATGCAGGTCGTCCAGGCGGCACAGGAGGCGGGTGGATTCGGAGAAGACGACGGTGCGCCCGTAGCCGTTGACCTCCTGGCGCCACGCGCCCACCAGCGTCTGGGCCCGGCCGGCGTGCGGCGGCAGTTGGGAGAGCAGGTCCTGGACTTCCATGTAGCGCGTGGTGATGCCGTTCTGCAGCTCGCCGACGGATGAGGCGCGGTCGACGATGATGAACTGCGAGCCCCAGGTCTCCCAGTCGATGTCTTGCCAGCTGCGATCGTGAAAATTGGGCTTGGCCATGCCTTGCGGTCCGGTTCTTCGGCGTCGGCGAACGGTGACGACTCGAGCCGACAGGCGGAGATGCGGCACGGTCACCCGGCAACCAGGACGGTTGCCGAGCAGGATGCTACAGGCCATTGGGTGACGAATGAAGACAGCATCGCGCGAAGCTAGGGATTCACTCGCGTTCGTCGGGCCTGCGGGCCGAAAACCTCCCAAATAAGACAACGGGCGCCGCTCGAGGAGGGGCGCCCGCTGGCGGGATCGGTGGCGCGCGTGGCGCCGGCGGCGTCAGGCGTTCTTGCGCTTGCGCGACGCGGCGACTGCCAGGAACAGGGCGCCGAGCGCCATCATCGACAGGTTCGAGGCTTCGGGCACGGCCGAGACCGGCGAGTTGATCGGTGGCGACGGGGGCGGCGGGGTGCCGCTGTCCGGGCCAGCGCCAGACTGGGTCGGATCCGTCGGCGCGGGCGCCGGGCTCTCGGTCGGAGGCGATGGGGACACCGGCGGCGCAGAGACCGGAGGCGTCGGCGAGACCGGGGGCGTGGGCGAAACCGGGGGCGTGGGCGAAACCGGTGGCGTCTGGTTGCCGATGGTCACGCCGGTGTCGCCGGGGTTGCCGTTCGAGCCGGCGGGGGCCGGCGAGCCGTTGGTGCCACCACCGCCCGCACCGCCGGCTTCGGGTGACGGGGCCGCTGACGTCACTTCGGGTGCGGCCGGGCCGGGCGCCGGCGCCGGACTGCCGCCGCCGTTGCCGCCACCAACCGGGGTCTCGTTCTGCGCGACGATGAAGCTGCCCGGCGGGATGCCGCCGCCGGCGGCCGGATCGCCGTACTTGAACAGGTCTTCATCGGACTTGTGACCGCCACCCTGGCCGGTACCGTACGTGTGTTTGCGCGCAGTCGCGGCCACCAGTTGCGGCAGCGCCGCAGCGCCCGGATGCGAGGCCTGTGCATCGCCGAGGTGGCCGATGCCCTGGCCCGGCGAGCCGGTGCGAGAGGAAGCGACCACCGGGTTGCCCTTGCCGCGCAGGTAGGCCAGGAATCCACCACCAAAGCGCTTCCAGTCCACCGCCACGTAGGTGGTGGCAGCGGTGCAGAAGAACGCGATGAGTGCCAGAACGACGGCGCGTTTGCGCTTGGTCTTGAACATGATGGTCCGATGGAGAGCGAGTTACTACATGTTACCGTCCTGCAAGGACTGTTTCAGGCCCGTCACAGGGGCGCGCACGCATGCTTTGGCGGAAACGTGAACTAGTTCCGCTGTCGCGACTCAAGCGGCTCGGGATATTGCCGACACGCGGGGGTTCACCCGGATATGGCGAACGGTCGGCCGGCTGAAAGTCGGCCTCGATGACGTTGGGCACCAACGACAAGCACCACCCGGAGCCGCCATGAACGAGAACGCAATCCAGCACTCGCCCCGCGGCGCGGTCGGCGTCGAATTCCTGGTCGTCTCCGAAGGCTGGCGCGAACTACCACCACGTCAGCTCGTGTGTGCGGACGTGCAGCCCGCGCGGACACCGGCTGCACCCGCGAGGAGGCAAACTGCCGGCCATGACTTCGACGATCTCCGGCCACCCTCTCGACAACGTCCTGTGGACCGCGCTCGCCACATCGCAGGCGCAGTTTGCGTTGGGCGACACGCGGGCGCGCCGCTTCCGCCCCGAGTTCGCGGTGTTCGCCGCCATGCCCGAGCGGTGCGTCGCCGCCTTCGATGCGCTGGCCACGCTGATGCAACCGGGCGAGGTGGTGTCCATGGCGGAGACCGACGATTTCGATCCGGGCCCCTTGTTCGACGTGGTCGACCGCAAGAATCTGGTGCAGATGATCGGGCCCGCGACCGCAGCGGCGGAAGACGCCTCGCGCTTCGTCGAACTGGGCGCCGCCGACGTGCCGCAGATGACGGCGCTGGTCACCCTGACGTCGCCCGGCCCCTGGTTCGCGCGCACCGCGGAGCTTGGCCGCTTTCTCGGCTTCAAGGCCGACGGGCGGCTGGTCGCGATGGCTGGCGAACGCCTGCGCGTGCCCGGGCACTGCGAGATCAGCGCCGTCTGTTGCCACCCCGACTTCCGCGGCCTGGGCCTGGCGGCTGGCCTGATGCGCGTGGTGTCGCAGGCCATCGTTGCACGCGGCGACGTGCCGTTCCTGCATGTGCTGGCCGAGAACACGTCGGCCGTCGCGCTCTACGAGAAGCTGGGCTTTGGCGAGCGCCAGCGCCGACGCCTGGCGATCCTGCGCCGCAAGGGCTAGAGGGCGGTGCCGTCAGGCTTGGGCGCGGTCGGCGCCTGTCCTTGCGGCATCGTCCTCGTCAGGTCGACGAACGCGCGACCGTGCTGGTCGTCGACCGGCTCTGCAGCCTTGTCGGCGCCTGCGAGGGGCGCGATGACGGCCTTGCCGAGGGATTCGAGCACGTTGTCGTCGTTCTCGCCCACGACGCGTCCGTTGCGTCCGTCGGGCAGGTCGTCTCGGGTGCGGTCTGTGCTGCTGTTGTTCATGGTGTCTGCGCGTCGGTAGGGATGAGCCTCCATGGCAATCGCCATGCCCCCACGACCTGGGCACGAGGAGTGCTGCAGCAGGGTCAACTCGAACCCCAGGACAGCTCAACCATGCAGATCCAGATCAATACAGACCGCCACATCGACGGCAGCGAGGCGCGCGACCAATGGGCGCGCAGCGTCGTCGAATCCGCGCTGGGCCATCTCGCCGAGCACGTGTCGCGCATCGAGGTGCATTTCAGCGACGAGAACGGCGGCCACGGCGGCGCGCCCGACAAGCGTTGCCTGATGGAAGCCCGCCTCAACGGCCGCCCGCCGATCGTGGTGACCCAGCATGCGCCCGCGCTCGACGCCGCAATCAATGGTGCGGTTCAGAAACTGGTGCGGGCGATGGAGCACGACCTCGGGCGTGCGAGCCAGCACGCGCATGAGCCGCGCACGACGCCGACCGACGACGCGGGCGACCTCGTGCCGTCCGTCGCGCCTTTCTAGGCTTTGACCGGCGCGCTGGCGACACCGCCTTCACCGGCGGGCAACGTGGCCAGCGCCGTCTCGGCGGCCTGCAGCAGCGCCATCATCTGGTTGCCGTGCGCCGGCGACCATGCGACGCCGACGCGAGCCACCAGCGACAGCCGGGCCACGCCCACGTTGATCGGCGCCATCAGCGCAGCAGCGACCTTGGCGGCCACGCGTTGCGCCTCTTCGGGCTGGTGCAGGTCGACCAGCATCGCGGCGAACTGGCCGTGATCCAGGCGCACCGCGGTGTCGGTCTTGCGCAGCTCGAAATGCAGGCGGCCGGCGGTGGCGCGAAGCACGTCGTCGCCGACAGTGTGGCCGTATTCCTCGCAGATCGCGTCGAAGCCGGCGATATCGATCAACATCATCGCCAGCACGCTCTTCTGGCGCACCGAACGCAGCAACGCCATCTCGGCGCGATCCTGCAACACGGCGCGCGTGGGCAAGCCGGTGAGGCTGTCGTGGTGCGTGAGACGCAGCGGGGATTCCTCGGTATTGCGGTGCAGCGGTTCGACGGCGATCAGGCCGGTCACCTGGCCCTGGCCGTTGCGCAGCGCGCCGACGTTCAGGCGCGTGGAATGCGGCGAGCCATCCTTGTGGCGCAGCACCCAGTCGTGTTCGCTGGGGATGCCGTCGCGGCGCAGCGCGGTGCCCAGCACGCCCGCATCGGCCACCACGTGTTCGCCGAGGATGCCCGACAGCTCCACGGCGCGGGCCTCGAGTTCTTCGAGTGCGATCAGGCTGCCGGCGATGGGCTTGCCACTGAGCTCCTCGCGCTCGTAGCCCAGGCGTTCTGCGGCGGTCGGGTTGATCCAGCGTATTCGGCTCTGCGCGTCCACGCCCAGCACGACGCCAGGGTAGGCATCCAGCAGCAACTGCTGCACTTCTCCGAGCTCCAACCAGGTGTGGGACTGCGGATCGAGGGTGGCGTGTTGGCTGTCCATCGGCCCAGTCTCTCACTGACTGGGCCACCCAGACAAGCCCCTTTGCGGGGAGGACGAACCCGCTGTGCGTGCGCCGGAATCTGACGTAGCGTGCGCCCTGTTCAAATACGTTCCATGATGTCCATCCCGACCGATCCCGCGCTGCTGGTCGAAGGCTTCTTCGACGCTGCCACGTCCACCGTGACCTGGCTGGTGCTCGACCTGGCCAGCCGCCAGTGCGCCGTCATCGACAGCGTGCTGGACTACGACGCCCCGTCCGGGCGCACCAGCACCGCGGGCGCCGAGCGCCTGCTGGCGCGCATCGCCGAACTCGGCGCGAGCGTGCAATGGCACCTCGAGACGCACATCCACGCCGACCACCTGTCCGCCGCGCACTGGCTGCGCGAGCGCGTCGGCGGCACGCTGGGCATCGGCCGGCGCATCACCGACGTCCAGCGCGTGTTCGGCAAGCTGTTCAACGCGGGCGCCGACTTCGTGCCGGACGGGCGCCAGTTCGACCACCTGTTCGACGACGGCGAGGTCTTCATGATCGGCAGCGTCGCGGCCACTGCGATGCACACGCCGGGCCACACCCCGGGCTGCATGACCTTCGTCGTGCCGGGCCGTCAGCACACCTTCGCGTTTGTCGGCGACACGCTGTTCATGCCGGACTACGGCAGCGCCCGCTGCGATTTCCCCGGCGGTGACGCCGTTGCGCTGTACCGCTCGATCCGCCACGTGCTGAGCCTGCCCGACGTCACGATCCTGTGCCTGTGCCACGACTACCAGCCCGGCGGCCGCGCTGTCGCCATCGCGTCGACCGTCGCCGAACAGCGCGCGCGCAACGTCCATGTGCACGATGGCGTGTCCGAGGCCGAGTTCGTCGCGATGCGCACCGCGCGCGACGCCACGCTGGGCAAGCCGCAACTGCTGCTGCCGTCGGTGCAGGTCAACATGCGCGGTGGCGCGTTGCCGGAGCCCGAAAGCAACGGCGTGCGCTACCTCAAGATCCCGCTCGATACCTTGTGATGGAGCCGTTCGCACTCGGCGCGCTGGTCGGCCTGCTGCTCGCGCTCACCGGCGCCGGCGGCGGCATCCTGGCCGTGCCCTTGCTCGTGTTCGCGCTGCACCTGGGCGTGGCCGAAGCGGCGCCGATCGGGTTGCTGGCGGTCGGCTTGGCCGCGGCGATGTCGGCCGTGCTCGGACTGCGCGACGGCATCGTGCGCTACCGCGCCGCGCTGCTGATGGGCGGCCTCGCGATGGTGCTGGCGCCGTTCGGCGTGGCCGCCGCGCAGCGCGTGCCCAACGCGCCGCTGACGCTCGCGTTCGCCGCGGTGCTGTTGCTGTCGGCGTGGCGCATGTGGCAGCGCGCGCGCCTCGCGATCACGCAACGCGCGGCCTCACGCGCGGCGCTCCCGTGCGTGCTCGATGCGCGCGACGGGCGTCTCGTGTGGACGCGCCCGTGCGCGCAGGCGCTCGCGCTCACGGGCGTGGCCGCGGGCCTGCTCAGCGGCCTGCTGGGCGTGGGTGGCGGCTTCGTCATCGTGCCCGCGCTGACGCGCTTCACCGAGTTGTCCGCGCGCAGCGTCATCGCCACCTCGCTGGCCGTGATCGCGCTGGCGTCGATCGGTGCTGTCGGCGCGGCGGCCTGGCATGGCGCGATCGCGTGGGACATCGCGCTGCCGTTCGCGATCGGGTCGGTCGGGGCGTCGCTGCTCGCGCGCGTGATCGCGGCGCGCGTTGCGGGGCCGCGGCTGCAGCAAGGCTTTGCGGTGATCAGCGCCTGCGTGGCGGCGCTGCTGTTGGCACGTGGGCTAGGCTGGCTCCCGCATCGATAGAGCCTTGCGCCGCGGCTCCTGGCCATGGCAGGTGATTGCCCGCGTCGCTTGCATACCAAGGCTCGCGTATCCGACATGCGCATGCTAGTGTTGTCTCCGCTCTGTTGGCAGGCGCGGACCGGTGGGGCAGCGACATTCGAATCTTGCGCAAGGAGTTGACGATCATGAGCCTGGATGTCTTCGTCCGGAAATGCGGGACCTGGGGGCTGCTGCCGAACAACGGCGTGGCCACCAATGCCTACGGCGACATGTCGGTGATGGCGCCGATGATGGGCAACTCGGGGTACTCCGGCAGGCTCAACAAGCTGTGCATGAAAATCCCGGATCTTGACGGCATCGACTCCCTCGAGGCCTTGAAAGGCGAGGGCGCCGGCGTCCGATTGAGCGTCATCCTGACCTGTCACGAGATCATCCACAACCTGCACAGGCTGGTCGACAACGGGTCGTTCGTGGCGAGGTCCAAGGCCAGGGTCGCCGATTGGGACAACGAGGAAGAGCAACTCACCATCGCCGGCGATACCGGCACGGTGGCGTTGCCGGGCGCCGTCATGCTGGCCTGCAACCCGAGGCTCTTCAACGAGCACAGCCTGTGCCGGATCCTGCGCCTGTCGAACCGGACGAACCATCATTGCGCACCCGTCGACGTCAGCTCGGCGGAAACGGTCGACCTCAAGGCGTTGCCGAAAGGCGTTGTGGTCTGGATGTAGGCGACGGCCGCGCGCCGGGTCGTCAGTCCGCGTAGCGCAGCGGCAGCGCCGTGGTGAACTTCAGCTGCTCCATCGCGAAGCTCGAACTCACGTCGAACAACTGCGTCCCCGCGATCAGCCGCTTGTAGACGCCGTCGTAGGCCGCGATGTCGGGCACGACGATGCGCAGCAGGTAGTCGATGTCGCCGCTCATGCGGTAGAACTCCACCACCTCGGGGATCGATTCGACCGTGGCGTTGAACTGGTCGAACCAGGCCTGTGCGTGCTGGTTGGTCTTGACATTGACGAACACCGTCACGCCCACGTTGACGCTCTTCGGATCGACCAGCGCCACGTGGGCGGTGATGATGCCGGCCTCCTTCATGCGCTGGACGCGGCGCCAGCAAGGCGTCGTCGACAGCTGCACAGTGGCCGCCAGCTCGGCAATCGGCGTGTCGCAATTGAGTTGCAACATCTCCAGCAACTTCCGATCGATGGTATCCAGTTTCATTCCAGGCCTTTCAAGAAGCATGGAATTCTAATGGTCGGCGGCGAGGCCCAAGCGCAGATTCAACCTCGCGCCAAGCTGGGCCAACGTCCCTGTGCGAGCATGTCGACCCTATGACGGCGCGGCTCTCCCTCGTTTCCTACCCCTCCTTTCTTCGATTCTGGGCAGGCCGCGTGGCGGGCACCATGGGCAACCAGATGGTCATGCTGGCCGTCGCCTGGCAGATGTACGACCTGACGCACAGCGCCTGGAGCCTGGGCCTCGTCGGACTTTTCCAGTTCGTGCCGGCGCTCGCGCTGGCGCTGGTGTCGGGCCATGTTGCCGACCGCCACGACCGTCGACACATCGTCTCGATGGCGCTGATCCTGCAACTCGTGGCGGCGCTGGTGCTGCTGTTGTCGGCCCACGAGGGCCGGATCTCGCGCGACCTGATCCTGGGCGTGTCGCTGTTGCTGGGCGTGGCGCGCTCGTTCCAGATGACCGCGCAGCAGGCGTTGACGCCGCTGCTGGTGCCGGCGCCCCTCCTGGCGCGCGCGCTGGCCTTCAGCTCGTCGGGCATGCAGGCCGCAATCATCGGCGGGCCGGCGCTCGGCGGCTTCCTGTACGCGGCCGGCGCGAGCGTCGTCTACATCGTCTGCGCGGTGCTGTTCGTGCTGGCCTCGACGCTGGTCTGGAGCGCGCGCTACGAGCACAAGCCGGCGCCGCGCGTACCGGTGACCATGGACACGCTGCTGGCCGGCGTGCGCTTCATCCGCGCCAAGCCGGTGGTGCTGGGTGCGATCTCGCTCGACCTGTTCGCGGTGCTGCTGGGCGGCGCCACCGCGCTGCTGCCGATCTACGCGGCCGACATCCTGCACGTCGGCCCCGAAGGCCTGGGCCTGCTGCGCGGCGCGCCGGCGATCGGCGCGCTGCTGATGTCGCTGGTTCTCGCGCGTTGGACCATCAGGAGCCGCGCCGGCGCGATCCTGTTCGCCTGCGTCGCGATCTTCGGCCTGACGACGATCGTGTTCGGCGTCTCGCACTGGTTCTGGCTGTCGATGGTCGCGCTGTTCATCAACGGCGCGGTCGACATGGTCAGCGTCGTCGTGCGCCAGACACTGGTGCAACTGGACACGCCCGACGCGATGCGCGGCCGCGTCAGCGCGGTCAACTCGATCTTCATCGGCGCCAGCAACCAGCTGGGCGAGTTCGAGTCGGGCGCGACGGCGGCGCTGTTCGGCCCGGTCGGGGCCGTGGTGCTGGGCGGCGCCGGCACGCTGCTGGTCGTCGGCCTGTGGATGCGCTGGTTTCCCGAACTGCGGCACCGCAAGAGCCTCACCGAAGCCTGAGTCGGCGCTCGCGCGTCACGCGCGAGCCCGTGGGACGTCAACCGTGGATGTCCAGCGGCGCGAACGATTTCACCAGGTCGTCGATCGCCTTCATCTGCGCCAGGAACGGCTCCAGCTGATCGAGCGGCAGCGCGCTGGGGCCGTCGCACCTGGCCTGGTCCGGATTCGGATGCGCTTCGAGAAACAGCCCCGCCAGGCCCACGGCCAGGCCGGCGCGCGCGAGTTCGACGACCTGGGCGCGCCGGCCGCCTGACGCCGCGGCGCCGGCTTCGCGCTGCTGCAGCGAGTGCGTGACGTCGAAGATCACCGGCGCGTCGCCGGTTGTCTTCTTCATCACGCTGAAGCCCAGCATGTCGACAACCAGGTTGTCGTAGCCCAGGCAGGTGCCGCGGTCGCACAGGATCAGCTGGTCGTTGCCCGCCTCGCGGAACTTCTCGCAGATGTTGGCCATCTGGGACGGGCTCAGGAACTGCGGCTTCTTGATGTTGATGACCCGGCCCGTCTTGGCGAGCGCGACGACGAGGTCGGTCTGGCGCGCGAGAAAGGCCGGCAGTTGCAGCACGTCCACCACCTCGGCGACGGCGGCGCACTGGTGCGGCTCGTGGACGTCGGTGATCAGCGGCACGCCGAAGGTGGTCTTCACGGCTTCGAGGATGCGCAGGCCTTCCTCCAGGCCCGGGCCGCGGTACGAGTGGATCGACGAGCGGTTGGCCTTGTCGAAGCTGCCCTTGAAGACGTACGGGATGCCCAGCCTGGTCGTGACGCGCACGTATTCCTCGGCGGCACGCAGGGCGAGGTCCTTGGACTCCAGCACGTTGATGCCGCCGAACAGCACGAACGGGGCGCTGTTGCTGGCATGGACGGACGGGGTGATCTTGACGGTGGACATGGCGTCTCCTTGATTCGCAACCGGCATTTTGCAACGGCGCGGCGGGCGACTCCGAACCGGCGCGTCCGCGCCAGCATGGCGGGCAGGTCAGCGCGCTCACGTCCTGATACGCCATCCGGCAACGCTGCGGACGTGGCGCGTCGGGCCGGCGCCCAAGTGACTCAATTTGTCACCTGCAAAGGTGACAAATCTGGTCATATCGGCGGATTTCTGGAAGTGCTGGAACGCGCTGGAGGAACCGGTTCCATACGACGACGCCCCGAGCGCTTTCACTTGGATACGACCTGGTCCGCCGAGCCTGACTTCGGGCATGGGATTTGCGACTCATCTTGAAAATCCTGGATGGCGCACAGGGCGTCGTCCCGGGCCAGGTCGAGAACCCCTGGCCGGCAGGCAGAAAAAATCGGAGAGAGCCTCATGACACTCGACCGCGACGTCGATCTGCGCCGCCGCTTGACGCTGCTGGCCGCCAGCTTCGCACTGCTGTCCTGCGGCGGGGGTGGCGGCTCGGCTGCACCGACACCGACACCGACACCGACACCGACACCGACGCCGACGCCCACGCCCACGCCCACGCCAACCCCGACTCCCACGCCGTCTCCGTCCCCCGTCGCTGCCAAGAGCGCCAAGCGCGGCATTGCCTACAACTTCGCGACGCTGGCCGACCTCCAGGCGGTCTCGGCCGGCGTGAGCTGGTGGTACGACTGGGGCAGCCGGCCCGACACCGCGCTGCCGTCGAACGTGGCCACCCAGGTGGGCATGGACTACCTCCCGATGCTGTGGAACGCGAGCTACGACGCGGCCACGGTGGAGACCTACATCAAGGCGAACACCAACATCAAGTACCTGTTGGTGATGAACGAGCCCAACCTCGTCGACCAGGCCAACCTGACGCCGACCCAGGCGGCCGCCGCATGGCCTGGCTATGAGGCCGTGGCCGCCGCGACCGGCGCCAAGATCGTCGGGCCCGCGATCACCTGGGGCACGCTGCCCGGCTACAGCGACCCGTTGGTGTGGATGGACGCGTTCATCGCGGCCTACCAGGCGGCCAACGGCGGCCGCAGCCCGAAGATCGACTACCTCGCGTTCCACTGGTACGACTACGGCTTGGCCGCGCAGCTCGATCGCCTGGCCAAGTACGGCAAGCCGGTCTGGGTCACCGAGTTGGCCAACTGGCACAACGGCGACGGCAGCGCCGCGATCGACACCCTGGCCAAGCAGCAGGCGCAGATGACCGACATGGTCCACACTTGCGAGACCCGCCCGGACGTGTTTCGCTACGCGTGGTTCACCGGCCGCTGGAACAGCGATGCGCACTTCACCAGCCTGCTCGGCGCCGATGGCGAACTGACCGCGCTCGGCAGCCTGTACCTGAGGCTGCCGTTCACGGCGGCCTGAACGCACTCGCCAGGCTTTCGGGCAAGGCACGGTTCCTTCGCCCGGCAGCGTGATGGCGACGTCCTTGCGCTCGATCGTCTGCAACGGATCGCTCGTGCTGGACGACGAGTTGGCGTACGAGCGGGTGACGAACGGCACGTTCTGGCCGACCCCGACTTCGGGCTGCGCAAGCCTGCGCATATTCAACGTGGCGCAAGCCGTCGCGGCCGGCATCGACGTCGATGGGAGGGCCACCGCCCGCGCGTCGCTGTCCAGCGCCGCCTCGCACAACGCCAACCTCGCCGCGAGCGCCGCTGCGGCCGACCCAATCGACGTCGGGCCGCATTGCAGGCCCAGTCGCGTGGCGTAGTTGGCATCCTGTGCACCCCGTGTTTCGGGGCGTGTGCGCGACCAGGGTTCTACAATTGTCCCGATGAAGTTTTTCGCGGCCGATGCCGAGCTTTCGATACTCGAGGGGGTGTTGACACAACCCTGGGGCGAAGGCGTGCTCGCCGCGACCATCGCGCTGGCCTGGCATCTGCGCCAGCGAGACAGCGCCCGGGCCCTGCGCCTGGTCGATGGCGTCATCCCGATGCTGGCGCCGCCGCCGCCGGAGGGCTGCAACCGGCCCGACGCGCACCGCGCGCGCGCCGCGCTCGCCGCGTGCGAGGCCGCGGCGCTGCTGTGCGACTTCGACGTCGCCGAGCGCTGGCTGCTCGAGGCGCGCCAGCATCTGGACGCCCGCCACGACGCCTGCGCCGAAGGTGACGCCTGGCTGGTGGAGGCCGCGCTGGCCAAGATGCGTGTCCAGCGCGACCGCGAGATCGCAGCGCACGAGTGCGCCATCGCAGTCTTCGAGCGGCTCGCCAGCCCCGAGCGCCTGGCAATTGCCCAGATCTGGCTGAGCTTCGAGCGCGGCTACACGAGCACGGGCGTCGACCTTTGCATCGGCCTGCAGTCGCCGGGCGACGACTGGCCCGAGGCCGCGACGGCCTGGGATGCGCTGTGGAGCGCGTCGCGCGGCATGGCGCTGTCGTTTCGCCACCCGTCCGAGGCGGCGCTGCTCTATCGCCAAGCCGCCGCGCAGGCGCGCGAGATCGGCATGGTGCGCCTGGAGATCGTCTGCCTGATCAACGCGGGCGCTTCGATCCAGGGCCTGGGCGACCTCGACCTCGCCGCCGAATGCTTCGAACTCGCGGCCACGCGCGCCGCGGCCACCGGCTGGCCGACGCTGATCGGCACCGCCAATACCCGTGTCGGCGAATTGATGCGCCACCTGGGGGCGTTCGAAGAAAGCCGCGGCATCCTGGCCGAGGCCATCGTCGCGTTGTCCATTGGCGCGCCGGGGCTGCACCTGGGCATCGCCTGCGCCTCGCTGGCCGAGACGCTGCGTTCGATGGGCCGGGCCGACGAATCGCTGGAGCCGATGTGCCGCGCCATCGCGCTGTATCGCGCCAGCGGCTTCACGCACACGCTGGCATTGAACCTGATCTTCCAGGCGCGCGGACTGGTCGCCGCCGACCGGCCGAACGACGCGCTGGACGTGCTCTCCGAGGCGCGGGCCCTGATCGTCCAGAACGACCTGCATTCACTGCACGTGGGGGTGACGGATGTGCTCGCCGACGCCCATCACCGCTTCGCCCTGCCCGTGCCGGCCGACATGGTGCTGCCCACCGCCGCGCTGCACTACGCGCAAGCCGCGCTGGTCGAAGGACGGCGCGTCGAAGGCTGGAAAGCCCCGGCCCGACTTTTCACCTTCCTGGCCGAGCGCTGGGCGGAGTCCGGCGACCACGCGCGGGCGTACGACTACGCTCGCCAGGCGCTGGAAGCCAACGAGAAGGAAGCGGTCCAGAAGATGAACTACCCGTTGGCGCTGGTGCGGCTGAGACGGCGCGGCATCCAGGGCGACGTCGGGACGGCCGCTGGCACCGGGGCCGCGGTCGGCGTGCAGGACACCGGCGAGGAGCGCCAGCGGCGCCAGGGCTCGCGCACGCTGACGCCCAAGGAACGCAGCATCCTTGTGCTGCTCGCGCGGAACTACTCGAACAAGGAAATTGCCAAGTCGATCGCCGTCAGTGACGAAACGGTGAAGTGGCACCTCAAGAACTTGTTCAACAAGCTCGACGCGGGGTCGCGCAAGCACGCCGTCACGCGCGCTCGCTCGCTGGGCTTCATCAGTTTCGGGGTCTGACACGGGCGCTGCCGGCCTGGCCCACAATCGGCGCTCCATTGCACCGGAGCCGCCATGCGCCAAGCCATCGAACGTCTCCAGGGCTCGTTGATCCGCGAGATCGCCAACGCTGGCATGGGCCGCGCCGACGTGCTCGCGTTCTGGTTCGGCGAAAGCGACGAGGTGACGCCCGACGTGATCCGGCGCGCCGCCATCGAGTCCCTGGAACGCGGCGAGACGTTCTACTCGCAGAACCTGGGCCTGCCCGCGCTGCGCGAGGCGCTGGCGGCCTGCACGAGCGCGCTGCACACCAGCGTCGATGCCGGACGCATCGTCGTGAGCTCCGGCGGCGTCAACGGCCTGATGCTGGTGTCGCAGGCGCTGGTCGACGCGGGCGACGAGGTCGTCGTCGTGACCCCGGTGTGGCCCAACCTGCTGGCTCAGCCGGCGATCATGGGCGCCACGGTGCGCTGCGTCGCCCTCGAGCCGGTGGCCGGCGCCTGGACGCTGGACATGGCCAAGCTGCTGGCCGCGGTCACGCCGTGCACGCGCATGCTGGTGCTCAACGCGCCCAACAACCCGACCGGCTGGACGCTCACGCGCGCCGAGCAGCAACGCATCCTCGACCACTGCCGCGCCACCGGCACCTGGCTGCTGGCCGACGAGGTCTACGAGCGGCTCTACTTCGAGCCCAGCGACAACGCCTGCGCGCCCAGCTTCCTGGACATCGCGGCGCCCGACGATCGCCTGGTCGTCGCGCACAGCTTCTCCAAGAGCTTCCTGATGACCGGCTGGCGACTCGGCTGGCTGGTGGTGCCAGACACGCTGACCGATGCGCTGGGCAAGCTGATCGAGTTCAACACGTCGTGCGCCAGCGTGTTCACGCAACGCGCGGCACTCGCCGCGTTGGCCCACCGCGAGGAGATCACGCCGGCGATCGTCGCGCACCTCAAGACCTGCCGCGACACGCTGGTGCCTCTGCTCGCCGCGCTCCCCGGCGTGCAGGTGGCCGTGCCACGCGGCGGCATGTACGCGTTCTTCAAGCTCGAGGGCTTCGACGACTCGCTGGCCGTCGCCAAGCGACTGGTGACCGAGGCCGGCCTGGGCCTCGCGCCCGGCGCCGCTTTCGCGCCGGAGGCGGGCGGGTGGCTGCGCTGGTGCTTCGCGACCAAGGACACCGGGCGACTGGTCGAGGGCGTGCGGCGGTTGCGGGCCTGGCTGGGGAACGACGCCCGCTGATCGTCAAGCCGTCCGCGCCAGCACGAAGATCTGGTCCAGCGTGAAGAACGGCGTCTCGACGACGTTGCCGTCCGGCGCGCCGGCAGGCGCGTGCTCGACGTGGTCGGCGCCTCGCGGGCGCCGTTCTGCTTTCTGGCGGGGCCGCCGTTCAGGCCGCCGCGTCCGCCGTCAGTACGCCGCGCCGGATCTGGTCGCGTTCGATCGACTGGAACAGCGCCTTGAAGTTGCCTTCGCCGAAGCCGTCGTCGCCCTTGCGCTGGATGAACTCGAAGAACACCGGCCCGAGGTGGGTCTGCGAGAAGATCTGCAGCAACAGGCGCGGGGTGCCGCCTTCGGTGCTGCCGTCCATCAGGATGCCGCGCGACTGCAGTGCGGACACCGACTCGCCGTGGCCGGGCAGGCGCGTGTCGAGCATCTCGTAGTAGACGTCGTTGGGCGCGGTCATCAGCGGCACGCCGGCCAGACCCAGCTTGTCGATCGTGGGCAGCAGGTCGTCGCACAGCAGCGCGATGTGCTGGATGCCTTCGCCGTTGAACTTCATCAGGAACTCCTCGATCTGGCCAGAGCCCTTCTTGGATTCCTCGTTCAGCGGGATGCGGATCATGCCGTCCGGCGCGGTCAGCGCCTTCGACGTCAGGCCCGTGTACTCGCCCTGGATGTCGAAGTAGCGGATCTCGCGGAAGTTGAACAGGCGCTCGTAGAAGTCGGCCCAGAACGTCATGCGGCCACGGTAGACGTTGTGCGTCAGGTGGTCGATCAGCTTCAGGCCGTGGCCGACCGGGCGGCGCTCGACACCGTCGATGAACTCGAAGTCGATGTCGTAGATGGACTTGCCGTCCTCGAAGCGGTCGATCAGGTAGATCGGCACGCCGCCGATGCCTTTGATCGCGGGCAGGCGCAGCTCCATCGGGCCGGTGGGGATCTCGATGGGCTGGGCGCCGAGCGACAACGCGCGCTCGTAGGCCTGGTGCGAGTCCCTGACTCGGAACGCCATGCCGCACGCCGACGGGCCGTGCTCTGCAGCGAAGTAGCCCGCGGCGCTCTTGGGCTCGCGGTTGACGATGAAGTTGATGTCGCCCTGGCGGTACAGCAGCACGTCCTTGGAGCGGTGCCTGGCCACCAAAGTGAAGCCCAGCATCTCGAAGTAGGGCTCGATCACGCCTGGCGTGGGCGAGGCGAACTCGACGAATTCGAAGCCTTGCAGGCCCATCGGGTTGTCGAACAAGTCTTTCATGGCGGTCTCCGAGTGCGTGGATTCGGAATCATAGGGAAAAGGCCTCGCAGCATTTCTGCAAATCCACGCCGGAGCTGGCGGTCTACGCAGGAATCCTGCAATATTCGCGGATGGACACAGAATTCAAGCTGGACACCGTCGACCTGCGCATACTGCGCGTTCTCCAGGCCAATGGCCGCGCCACCTATGACGAGGTCGCCGCGGCGGTGAGCCTGTCGCCCTCGGCCACATTGCGCCGCGTCAAGCGGCTGGAGGACGCTGGCGTCATTGCAGGCTATGTCGCGCTGGTCAAGCCGGAAGCGGTCGGGCTCTCGCTGACGGCCTACATCACGGTGCGCCTCGAGAAGCACTCCGAGACGCACAAGCGCAAGCCGATGGATGCGTTCCGCGCGTCGGTGCAGACTTGGCCCGACGTCGTCGAGTGCAGCTCGCTGACCGGCGAGATGGACTACCTGCTGCGCGTGCTGGTGAGCGACATGGCGCACTACTCGCGCTTCGTGATGGACACGCTGCTCAAGCACCCCAGCGTGCAGGACTGCAAGACGAGCTTCGTGCTGGACCGCGTCAAGCAGACGACGGCGCTGCCCTTGCCGGAAGCCAAGAGCCGCTAGGGCACCTGCAGGCCGTCGATGCTGCGCCCGACGTCGTCGCGCACCGCCTTGGCCTCGCCGCCGTCCGTCCATTCCGGCGTGCCGCCGGCGAGGCTCCAGCGCCGTCCGGGCAGCGTGACCGAGGCCTTCCAGGTGAGCATCACGCCCTCGATGTGCCACGTGGCCTCGTAGCGGAACGACGTCTTCGTCTGCGCGTGCACGTGCGCGCTCGTGACGACGCGTTTCATGCGGGCATGCACGCGCGGCGCGCCGGGTCGGGCGCGAGTGCGGCGGGGGCGGCGCTCGGGAACATGGGCGGGCTCAGGATGGTGACCCGTGATCCTAGCCGGCCCGCGTGACCGCTTCAATCCAGCCGGGGCGGGGGGCCAGTTGGTCCAGAGCAGGATGGGCCTGGAGGCGCCGTCAGGTACGCTGGACGGGCCGTCCGTCAAGACCTGGGGGCTATCCGATGGCGCCGGCGCAGTGCCTCTGACGCGGCGCTGATCCGGCACGGTCAGGCGCCGATCTGCGCGCCGCTGTCCAGGTCGATCACCGTGCCCGAGAGCGCGCGCGCCTGCATCGCGAACAGGTAGGCCTGCGCGGTGTCGTCGGCGCTGGCCATGAAGCCCACCGGCAGCGTCGCCGCGAGCCTGTGCGCGCGGGCGCGGCGTTCCTCGTCGCCCAGCGGGCCCCAGTTGGGCGTGTCCACCGGGCCGGGGCTGACGCCGTAGACACGCAGCGGCGCCAGTTCGCGGGCGAGTTGGCGCACGGCTGCCTCCAGTCCCGCGTTGATCACGGTCTTGACGACCGTGTTGGCCGTGATCTTGCGGCCGAGCACGCCCGTGGTGAAACCGATCGAGCCGCCCGGCGCGAGCCGCGGCGCCGCGTGCTTGGCCACCAGCAGGCTGCCGTGCAGCTTGGTCGCGATGGCGTCGCGGGCGGCGTCGAAGTCCAGCGCGGTCAGCGGCGATGCGCCGACGACGCCGCCCGCGGTGACGACCACATGGTTCAGGGCGCCGATGTCGCGCAGCAATGCCGCGACCTGGGCCTCGTCGGCGATGTCGCACTGCGCGATCTGCAGCGCATCGGTGCCGACCGCGGCCGCGAGGCGCGTGCGGTCGCGCCCGATCGCGATCACGCGCGCGCCCAGGGCGAGCGCGCCGCGCGCGACGGCCAGGCCGATGCCCGAGCTGGCGCCGAACACGGCGATGGTCTGGTGGGCGAGTGCATTCGAGGTCATGCCGGTCTCCGGAACGGGTTGCGATGACGTGACTGTGAGCGTTTCCGATCTGGAACGGAATCCGTCAAAATGACCAAGCAGCCTATCCAGGAAATTGAAGTTGACGACGATGACGAAAATGACCGCCGACCTGCAGGACATGGACCTCTTCGTGCGCGCCGTCGCGGCAGGCAGCCTGTCGGCGGCCGGACGCGAACTGGGGCTGTCGCCGGCCGTGGCCAGCAAGCGGCTGGCGCGCCTCGAGGCACAACTGGGCGCGCGGCTGCTGCAGCGCAGCTCGCGCCGCCTGAGCCTCACCGACAACGGCGCGCTGTACCTGGAGCGTTGTCATGTGATCCTGGCCGAGGTGGCCGAGGCCGAGGCCTTGCTGAGCGGCGACGACGCGCAGGTGCGCGGCACGCTGCGCCTATCGGCCACGTCCGCGCTGGGCCGGCGTTGGGTCGGTCCGCTCGTCGCGCAGTTCGCTGCCAGGCATCCCGAGCTCACCATCCACCTGTCGCTGAGCGACCGCGTCGTCGATCTCGTCGAGGCCGGCATCGACTGCGCGGTGCGCGTGGGCCCGCTGGCCGACGAGCGCCTCATCGCGCGCAAGCTGGCCGACAACCGCCGCGTCGTCTGCGCCACGCCCCGGTACCTGAAGAAGCACGGCACGCCCGCGACGCCGGCCGACCTGGCGCATCACGCGTGCCTGGTGCTGGCGCCCGGCGCGGCGCTGCACGCCGACTGGCGCTTTCGCCCGCCGCACGGTCCGGCCACGCACGTGCGCGTGCGCGGCCGCCTGGTCTCCGACAACGGCCAGCAGGTGCACGACTGGATGCTGGCCGGCCATGGCCTGGCGCGGCGCTCGTTCTGGGACGTCGCCGAAGAACTGGCCTCGTGCAAGCTGGTGGAGGTGCTGCGCGAATGGAGCGACGACGACGCGCCGATCTCGGTGATCTACGCCTCCCGGCGCCACCTGCCGCGGCGCACGCGGCTGTTCATCGATGCGTTGGCCGCACACTTCGCTCAAGCGGTCGAACCGACCGCCTGAGCGGGGTGCTTCAACCGACCCGTGACGCCTTGCGTGCGCGCAGGGCCAGCGTGGCCAGGCCCAGGCCCATCAGCAGCCAGGAACCCGGCTCGGGGATGGTGGGGATCACGCCCTTCTCGTCGGACGCCACGACCACGAAGTTGTCCATCGCGGCATAGCCACCGGACAGCAGGTCGATCTGCAGCGTCACGTTGCCGTTGGTGCTGCCGGCCGCATTGAAGCCCAGGATCTCGTGCGTCCAGTCGAAGGTGTACTTGTTCGGACCCGCGACGCCGGTGGCCGTCGCGCTGTCGAGCAGCACGCCGTTGCCGGACTGGTTCGTGGCGCCGGACGGGTTGTCGAACAGCGAGAACTGGAAGACCGGCGCCGTCCCGCCCGTCGGCACGAAGGGGCCGCCGAAACGGTCGAGGTCGATCGACGAGATGTCGAGGCCGAAGTTCAGGAACTGGAAATTGCCGACCGAGAACGACATCGACAGCAGGTCGGGCTGGGCGTCCGACAGCATGGACACGACGTAGTTGCCGGCGATGTGCTGCGGATCCTTGTAGCCCGTGCCGAAGGCCCCGGTGCCGCCGACGCGCAGGGTCTCGTCGGTGTAGGGCTGCGTGAACGTGAAGCCCACCGGCTGGTTGCCGTAGAGCTGGTTGACCGTGCGGAAGATGTTGATGTCGCCACCGTCGTCGACGAAGTTGACCGGCGCTTCGAAGTTCTGTGAATAGAGCGTCGTCTGCGCGTGCGCGCCGCTCGCCGCGGCGACGAGACTTGCGACCAACAGGCTGGAAATCGACTTCATGGCATGCCTCCGGGATGTGTGTTGTACAAAACCCGCTGACTTTAGAGGTCGACCTGTCGACCTTCCATCCCTCGAACCGCGCATCCCCCTTGAACGAGGGCCGCTTCCTTGGCGGCCTGAGCAGCAGGCGTCGAGGGCGACGATCCGCTAGGACGCCCGGCGCGGGTCGCCGTCGTCGCCGTCTTCGTCCCCGTCGCCATCGGCCAGCCGCGCCAGGTACTCGCCACCGAGCCGGAAGTTGAGCCGCCCGGCCACGTGAAGCGCACCCAGCGAGCGGTAGAACGCGAGGCCCTGGCGGTTGGACGCGCTGACGTTCCAGTCCAAGCGCGCGCACCCGCGCTCGATCGCGTGACGCGCGACCCACGCCATCAGCGCGCGACCCACGCCCTGGCCCTGGTGGGACTGGCGCACGTAGAGCTCCTTGAGCAGCATCTGGCCCCGGCGTTGCGGCGCCGGGTCCACCAGCGAGTGGAACAACGCGATCGCCGCGAAGCCGATGGCCTCGCCGGCGTCATCGACGGCCACCACCAGGCGCACGGGCGAGCCCGCAGCCAGCAGGTTGTCGAGCAGGTTCGAGCGGACATCGGCGAGCGAGACGGGCTCTTCCTCGCTGTAGGACGTGCACATCTCGTGCAGCAGGGCGACAAGCGTCTCGTGCTGGCAGGCGTCGACCAGGGCAATGCGCATGCGCTTCCCTCCGGCAGCGGTGCGTGGGCGGCTGACATGCCGCCTTTCATGCCTGCGTTATACCGGGAGTTGGCGAGTCGTGCCGGTCGGGTGCCGACGCCGATGACCCTGCTTCACCAGTCGCCGTAACTGGCGACGACACCCCCACAACGCATCGCGCTCCTGGCCCAGGTGCGCGCCGCTCGCGTCGCCGCGGGCGTCGGCGCCGACGCCCAGGTGCACCATCACGAGCTGGAGCGCCGGATCGACGTAGATCGCCTGGCCGTAGGCGCCCAGCAGCACGAAGCGTCGGTGCGCGCCGGGCAGCAGCCAGACCTGGAAGCCGTAGCCGAGGTAAGCGCTGCCGTGCGAGTCCATCGTGCCGGGGCGGAACTGCGGCGGCTGGCGCGTGGCGTCGGTCATCGCCAGCAGCCAGTCGCGCGGCACGACCTGCCTGTTGCCGACCCGCCCGTCGTTGGCCAGCATCCAGCCCAGGCGTGCGTAGTCGCGCAGCGTGGCGTTGAAGCCGCCCTGTGCCTGTTCGACATGGTCGACCGGATTGAGCAGGTAGCTGGCGGCCGACTCGGCGCCCATCGGCTGCCACAGGCGCTCGCCCACGAACTCGCACAGGCTGCGCCGGGTCGCCGCGCGCAGCACCAGGGCCAGCACCTCGGTCTGCACCCCGGCGTAGTTGAAGCGCGTGCCTTGTGGCGCCGCGCGCTCGGTGACGGAGCGCACGGCCTCGACGACGCCCCGGCGCCGCACGATCGCATTGAAGCCGGCGCGGTCGTCGAGATCGGTGTAGTCCTCGACGTAGCGCGCGCCCGAGGCCATGCGCAGCAGGTTGGCCAGTTGCGTGTCGCCGTACAGCGTGCCCTTGAGCTCTGGCACGTAGCGCGCGGCGGTGTCGGACAGCGAATGGATGGCGCCGTCGGCCAGGGCCTGCCCGATGGCCAGCGCGACCAGCGTCTTGGCCATCGAGTTCGACAGCATGCGCATGTCGGGCGTGCGGCCGTAGTTGTAGCGCTCGGCCACGATCTCGCCATCCTTCAACACGAGCAAGGCGCTGGCGCGCTGGTGCTGCAGGTAGTCGTCCAGCGTCTGCGTGCGGCCGTCGTACCGGTAGGCGAAGGCGGGCGCCGATACGGCCACGGGTAAGGTCAACGGATGCTCGGCCGGCGCCAGCAGGCAGGATGGCGCCAGCGTGTCGAGCGCGCTGAACGAGCCCACGATGAAGCCGGGATCGTGGATCTGCGACAGCCGGTGCGCCACCGGATAGCCGGCGTCGCGGCCGAGCGCGACTTCGTCGGGCGCGGCGGCTGCCAGGGGGCTGGCGACGGCGAGAAGGGCGAGCAGCGAGCGCATGGGCGTGAGGGCCAGGCTGGTCAACGCGGGCCTCGATCGATGGCTACGGCTTGGCCTTGGCCGGCTTCGCCCGCGTCACGACAGCCTTCTTGCGGGCCGGCACGCGCTCGCCCGCGTGCTTGACCGAGGCGTTGACGAAGGTGTCCTTCATCGTCTCGTCGCGGCCGCGTGGCGAGCAGGTGGTGATCGTGCGGCAGGGGCCCTCCGAGGCCTTGAGGTAGGCGTGGCCCATCTCGCTGTCGAAGTAGATCGAGTCGCCGGCGTGCAGCGTCAGCGGCGCGTACAGCTCGGTGTGGAAGGTCACCTCGCCCTCGATGACGTAGGTGAACTCCTCGCCGGGATGGCGGATGAAGTCGCCGAACTCGGCGCGGAACTCGTCCATCGTGCGCGCGTGGAGCTCGACGTGGATCGGGGTCATGCGCTTGTTCAGCAGCTCGGTGGCCAGGTAGGTCTGGCTGTAGCTGCGCGTCTCCAGGTGCTGGCCCTCGCCCGCGCGGTGCAGCACGCGGCGCCCGCCGTAAGTGGCCGCGCCGCTGGGGTGCGGCGACGAGTCCAGCAGTTCGGCCATGTCGATGTCCAGGCCCTTGCTGATCAGCATCAGCTTGTCGTACGACAGCGAGACGTGGCCCATCTCGAGCTTGGACAGCGTGGACACCGCGAGCCCCGTGCGGGCGGCGAGCTCGGTCAACGTCAGGCCGCTGCGCTTGCGCATCGCGCGGATGGCTTCGCCCGGGCCGGGGAGAGGAGCTTTCATGCCGCGACTCTAACAGTGAGGTGGAGTGCGACGAATAATCTCCAAATACGATCTAGTTTTCCAAAAGAGAAAAATCTTGGACAAAAAGGAAAAGTGACGTTACGATTTGGCCAAGGCCTGCGAAATGGGCCGCCGGCTCCTTTCTCCACCAGGGATCTCCCATGCATCTGTTCGCCCCGTCCGCGCCGCTGCCCGTCCGTCTTGCGCGTCTGCGCCTGACGTCGACCGCCTTGGCCGTCGCATCGATGTTCCCGCTGGCCGCGCTGGCCCAGGCCACGGCGCCGGCGGCGGGCGCCAGCGCTCCGGCGGCCGCCGCCAGCGCGAGCGAGGTGGCACAGGTCGTCTATGTCACGGCTTCGCGCCGACGCGAGCCCGCGCGCGAGGTGCCGATGCAGGTGGACCGGCTGTCCACCGAGGCGCTGGAGCAGGCCGGCGCGAAGAGCCTCGTCGACTACCTCGGCGACCAGCCGGGCCTCGATGTCAAGACCAATGGCGGCGCGGGCACCGGGGCGGTCAGCATCCGCGGCGTGTCCACCGGCGACCAGACGATCCCCACGGTCGGCATCTACATCGACGACGTCGCCTTCGGCTCGAGCAGCGCCTTTGCCGCGGCGTCGACGACGGCGCTCGACATGGCGCTGCTGGACCTCAACCACATCGAGGTGCTGCGCGGCCCGCAAGGCACGCTGTACGGCGCCGGCGCGATGGGCGGCGTGGTCAAGTACGTGACCAACGAGCCCGACACCACCGAACTCTCGGGCAAGGTCGCGCTGGGCGCCAGCGCGACGCAGGGTGGCGGTGTCGGCAACACGATCAACGGCGTCGTCAACGTGCCGCTGAAGGCCGATGTCGCCGCGCTGCGCGTGGCCGCCTTCCGCGACCACGAGGGCGGCTACGTCGACGTGCTCGGCGCGGCGGCCGGCAAGAACACGAACAGCGGCGACACGACCGGCGGGCGCGTCGCGCTGCTGGTCGAACCGAGCGCGCGCTTCCACGTCCGCGCCACCGCATTGACGCAGGACATCCAGCGTCGCAACTCCGATTACGTGGACTACGACCCGGGCACCGGCAAGCCGCTCAACGGTCCGTCCGACCGCGAGGAGGTCATGCGCGAGCCGTACTCGATGCGCACCAGCCTGGGCTCCGTCGATCTCGAATACGACTTCGGCACGGCGCGCCTGAACTCGATCACGTCGGTGCAGCGCACGCGGCTGACGCTCACGCACGACCTGTCGGCGGTCTACGCGCCGCTGATCGCGCAGTTCTTCGGCTTCACGCCAGACACGGTGGGCGAGGACGTCGACGCCGACGTCCACAAGACGACGCAGGAGTTTCGCCTGACGTCCGCGTCCGGCGGCCAGGTCGAATGGCTCGCCGGCCTGTTCTACGACCGGGAGTCGGCCAACCAGAAGCAGCATGTCTACGACACGGTGACCGGCGGCCCCAGCCCCGCCCCGGATCTCGCGCAATTGGACCTGATCAGCCGCTACCAGGAACTGGCCGCGTATGGCGACGTGACGTGGAACGCAACCTCGCGCCTGGCGCTCACGGCCGGCGCGCGCGTGGCGCAGAACAAGCAGGACTTCACGCAGGACGCGAGCGGCCCGCTGGCCGGCGGCTCGCTGCCGCCCGCGCACTCGAAGGAGACGCCCAAGACCTGGCTCGCCACCGCGCGTTACGCGCTCACGCCCGAGAGCAACGTGTACGTGCGCGCGGCCAGCGGCTACCGGCCTGGCGGACCGAACGCGGTGCTCGACGACCCGGCCACCGGCCTGCCCACCGCCCCGCCGACCTTCGCGCACGACTCGCTGTGGAGCTACGAGGCCGGCTACAAGGCCGACCTGTTCGACAACACGCTGTCCATCGAGTCGGCGCTCTACGACATCCGCTGGCACAACATCCAGCAGGTCTATTCGGTCAACGGCAACGGCGTGGTCGTCAACGCCGGCAAGGCGGAGATTCAGGGCGTGGAGCTCCGGGCGACGTGGCGTCCGAACGCGCGCTGGAGCGTCACCGGCCACCTGTCGACGATCGACGGCCGCCTCAAGGAGGACGCGCCAGGGCTGGGCACGTCCGGCCAGCGCCTGCCCAACAGCCCGGCACTGGCGGCCTCGCTGGGCACCAATGCCTCGTTCGACCTGGCGGGCCACGTCGCCTACGTCGGCCTGAGCGAGCGCTACGCCGGCGCACGCAACGCGGGCTTCGACGGCAGCGGCACGGCGCCCAACTACAAGATGCCGGCCTACTGGCTCACTGACCTGCAGGGCGGTGTCGACTTCGGCCGCGTCGCGCTCGCGCTCTACGTGCGCAACGTGTTCGACCGTCGCGCGCAGATCGGCGCCTCGACGTCGGAGCTGGCCCTCGGCGGCCCGGTGCAGGTGGTGCCCACGCGCCCCCGCACGCTGGGCATGACCCTCACGTCGAGCTTCTGAGCGATGCCCATGACATCAGACGCCCGCGAGGTCGACTTCATCGTGATCGGCGGCGGCATGGCCGGCGCCGCGGCGGCCGCGCACCTGTCGCGGCGCGGCTCGGTGGCGCTGCTGGAGCGCGAATCGCAAGCGGGCTACCACTCCACCGGCCGCTCGGCCGCGCTGTTCTCGACGATCTATGGCAACGCTGCCGTCCGGGCGTTGACGCGGGCGAGCCAGGCCTTCCTGTTCGAATCGCCGGCGTGGTTCACGCCAACGCCACTGGTCAGTCCGCGGCCCACGCTGTTCTTCGGCACGCCCGAGCAGGCGGACATGCTCGCGGCCTTCCGCGCCGACGCGGACATCGCCGCCAACACGCAGCTGATAGCCGTCGCGCACGCCAACGAACTGGTGCCGGCGTTCAGGCCCGGCTACCTGGGCGGCGCCGTGCTCGAGTCGGGCTCGGCCGACATCGACGTCGCCGCGCTGCACCAGGGCTACCTGCGCCAGGCCAAGGCGGCCGGCGCGACCGTGGTGCTGGACGCCGAGGTCACGAGCATCGAGCGCGTCGGCGCGCGCTGGATCGTCGACACGGGCAAGGGGCGCCACGCCGCGCCCGTCGTCGTCAACGCCGCCGGCGCCTGGGGCGACGAGATCGCCCGCCTGGCCGGCGCGCGCCCGGTGGGCTTGCGGCCACTGCGCCGCACCGCGGTGCTGATCGACGCACCGCGCGGCCTCGCCTGCGCGGCCTGGCCCGCGGCCATCGCGATCGACGAGAGCTTCTACTTCAAGCCGGACGCGGGACGCCTGCTGCTGTCGCCCGCCGACGAGGAGCCGAGCCCGGCGTGCGATGCGCAGCCCGAGGATCTCGAGGTCGCCATCGCGGTGGATCGCTTCGAGACCGCCAGCGGCGCGCAGGTCGGCAAGGTCTGGCATCGCTGGGCCGGCCTGCGCGTGTTCAGCGCGGACCGGACACCGGTCGTCGGCTTCGACCCGATGGCCGAAGGCTTTTTCTGGCTGGTCGGGCAGGGCGGCTACGGCATCCAGAGCGCCGAGGCGCTCGGCCGTCTGGCCGCCGCGCTCGCCTGCCGCGAGGGCGTGCCTGCCGACCTCGCTGCGGCCGGCGTCGATGCCGGCGACCTCGCCCGTTCGCGCTTCTGATCCACGCCTGTCCACGCACTTTCAACCCATCCACGGAACGCAGATGAGACACCTCCCCACCTTGGCCGCCCTGGCCGCCGCCATCGCTCTCGCCGTGGCGTCGGCTGGCCTCTGCGCCGCGCCGTCCGAGGCCGCGCCGGCGCCTGTCGCCGTGCCCGCCGCAGGGCCCGCGGCCCACGAGCTCACCGCGCAGGACGCGCAGGCCTGGCTCGACGGCCTGATGCCCACCGCGCTGCGCACCGCGCGTGCACCGGGCGCCGTGATCTCCATCGTCAAGGACGGCCAGGTGCTGCTGGAAAAGGGCTACGGCCTGGCCGACGAGAAGCGCGGCATCGCGGTCGATCCGCAACGCACGCTGTTCCGCCCGGGCTCGACGTCCAAGCTGTTCACGTGGACGGCCGTGATGCAACTGGTGGAGCAGGGCAAGCTCGATCTCGACGTCGACGTCAACCGCTACCTCGACTTCCAGGTGCCGCCGCTCGACGGCCAGCCGATCACGCTGCGCCAGATCATGACGCACCGCGCCGGCTTCGAGGAACGCATCAAGGACCTGCTGGCGTTCGACGTGCCCGAGACCCCGCTCGCCGAGGTGCTCAGTGGCAACATGCCGGCGCGCATCTACTCGGCGGGCACGACGTCGGCCTACTCGAACTACGCGACGGGCATCGCCGGCCACATCGTCGAGCGCGTCTCCGGGATGCCGTTCAACGACTACATCGAGCGCAACGTCTTCGGCCCGCTGGGCATGAAGCACTCGACGTTCCGCCAACCGCTGCCCGATGCGTTGAAGCCGGACATGTCCGTCGGCTACGAGGAGTCCGACAAGCCGGGCAAGGGCTTCGAGGTGATCAACGTGCCGCCCGCGGGCGCGCTGTCGTCGACGGGCGACGATATGACGCACTTCATGCTCGCCCACCTCGCCGACGGCCGCTACGGCGACACGCAGATCCTGAAGCCGGAGACGGCTCGCATGATGCACACCACCATCACGCGCGCGTTCCCCGACCTCAACGGCATCGCGCTGGGCTTCTACCAGGTCAACATCAACGGCCACCGCGTGATCGCACACGGTGGCGACACGGACTACTTCCACAGCGACCTGTGGTTGTTCCTGGACGACCATGTCGGCATGTTCATCTCCGTCAACGCTCTTGGCAAGGACGGCCTGGGCGAGGGCATCCGCGACAACGTGTTGCGCGAGTTCGCCGACCGCTACTACCCGAAGGCCGACCCGGTGCTGGCCATCGATCCGGCCACGGCGAAGGCGCACGCGCAACTGATCGCCGGCCGCTACCAGACGACGCGACGTGGCGAGACGACGTTCGTGTCGCTGATCAACATGATCATGCCCACGGTCATCACCGCCAACCCCGACGGCACGATCACCACCAAGCTGCTGCTCGAGCCGGAGACCTTCGTCGAGACCCAGCCCTTCCTCTGGCACCAGGTCGGCGGGCACGACCTGCTGCAGGCCAAGGTGGTTGACGGCAAGGTGGTGCTGTGGAGCACCGACGTGCTGGCGTTCGCGTTCGCGTACGAGCCGCTGCACGGGCTGGCCGGCGCCAATCTCGAGCTGCCGTTGCTGGCCCTTTCGATGGTGCTGCTGCTGGCCAGCGCGCTGGCGTGGCCGATCGGTGCGGCCGCACGCAAGTGGTACGGCGCCGCGCCGCTGGC
>JBDSDD010000049.1:0-103403 GCA_039920745.1 Burkholderiaceae bacterium
GCCCGGCCGGCATCGGCCAAGCAACTCGGCGTGCTGCTGGCCAGCGGCATGATCGTCGGCGAAGGCTTGTTCGGCGTGGCCCTCGCCGCGCTGACCGTGTTCAGCGGCAAGGACGCGCCGCTGGCCCTCGTGGGCGACAGTTTCGCGAACGCGGCGGTGTGGCTCGGCGGGCTGGGCTTTCTGCTAGCCACCGCTGCGCTGTATCGCTGGCTGGATCGCATGAGCAACAAGGTGGCGGCGTCGACGGTGCGCTGAGTTCGCGCCGGGGCGAGTGCCGTCCCGCCAGAGTTGCTGGGCATCGTCAAGGCGGCGGCGCCAACCTGGAGCGGGTCGGCTCGGCATGGACGCAAGTGGGGTCCCGGCCATCGATTGCAACAAATCGTATCCGCACCCCATCAAATCCCTCGGTCTGACGTCTTTCCGAGTCGACACCGCGGGCCCTGCTGCACGGCCTGCCGCCGCACAAAGTTAGTCGGGATCGAAGAAAGCAGAACGAATCTCCACTTCTCCAGGGCAAAGTTGGATACATGCATGGGTATCTTTCCGCTAACCACTCGCGGACCAGATACCAGTTGGCCGACGAGATATCCGATGTCCGGTCAACATACATCACTGGGTATACACGCCCCCTAGATCGCAAGCTCCAGGAATTCCCGGTATTGCTGACTTTGCGGGCGCTGGCAATCATGCGGCGGGTGTCGACGGCGGGTCGCTCCGAAGCATGAGGCCAACAGCTTCGTCGCGGACGAGCGGCAGTCACCGACACCGATCCAACCTAAACCCAAGGAGTTCTCATGAGTTCTTTCTCGCATGATGCAGCCGACGCCCTGATCGCCAAGTGGCGCACCGAAGCGGACGACGGCCACCCCGCCGGTCCGCTGTTTGCAGGCGGTGAGTTCGCCGAAGCCGACATCATTGGCGACATCGTCTACATCACCAAGCAGTGCGGCAGCGACTGCAGCGGCTCGCACACCCGCTACTGCTGCTGAAGTCGTGACGGCGCCCATCAAGGACGCCGGTGACTTCGACGCTTCGCTGGGCTTCCTGTTCTCGTCCTCCCTGGACGAGCTGGTAGCCCAGCTCTCGTCGGTGGCCGGCCTGGAAGAGCAAGAACGCGTGCTGCTCGTCGACGTGACGCGCGAGACACTTCTATCCGTCGTGGGTGCCAAGCTCACCCGCCTGATGCTGCTCGAGCTCAATGCCGCGCGCGTCAGGGGCCAGCTCACGGGCGACACCGGCGAGCAGCGCTTCGAGCAGTTCATCGCGATGTCCGCCCGGCCCGAGTTCTGGCTGGGCCTCGATTCCGAATACCCCGACCTGCGGGCGCGCGTGCGCTGCATCGTCGACGAGCGCTGCGCGAGCACGGTACGTTTCGCCGCGCGCTTTGCCGACGACCGCGACGCACTGGCCGCGCTGTGCGGCGCCCCGCTCGGCCGCCTGGTGAGCCTCAGCTTCGGCGCCGGTGACGCCCATCAGAATGGCCAGACGGTAGCGCTGGTGCGATGCTGTGGCGGACGCGTCGTCTACAAGCCTCGATCCCTGGCGGTCGACGCCGCGCTCGGCCAGTTCATCGACAACGCGATGCGTGACGACCCGGTTGCCACTCGGATCCGCGTGCCACGCGTGCTCGAGCGCCAAGACTACGGCTGGACCGCCTTCGTCGAACATCGACATGCAGCGGACGCGGCCGAACTCTCCTGTTTCTACCTGGGCATCGGCCACTGGCTGGCCGTGATGCGCCTGGTCAGCGGCAGCGACCTGCACGCCGAAAACCTCATCGCCTGCGGTCCCACGCCGGTGGTGGTGGACTGCGAAACCCTGTTCACGCCCCGACTGAAGGCCATTCCGACGGGCCTGGGCAATGCCGCCGATCGCGCGATGGAGACGATTGCCAGCACGGTTCTCAACTGTGGCCTGCTGCCCGGACGCGGTGCGGGCCTGGGCTGGCGCGGGGTGGACAGCTCCGCACTGGGCTCGCTGCCCGGCCAGCAGCCCAAGCTGCGCCAATTGCAGATCCTGCACAAGCGGTCTGACGAAGCCCGCATCGGCACGCACGAAGTGGACGCCGACCTGTCGCAGAACCACCCGAGCGCCAATCCCGTGCTCGCCGATCACTGGCCTTGCGTGCTGCGCGGGTTCGACCAGCTCACCGCGCGCCTGCAGGCGATGGACGCGCGCGGCGAGATCGAGCCATTGCTGGCACCGTTCCGAGCCTGTCGCATTCGCATCGTGCCGCGTGCCACCGAGGTCTACGCGGAACTCGGTCGCATGCTGTGGCACCCCGTGTCGCTGCACAAGCCGGAGGAGGCCGTGGCGCGTGCGCACGAGCTGCTGATGCGCATGGGGATGCGCGTGCGCGTCGCGCCGAGCGACCCGGCGGTCGTGGCCGGCGAGGTGGCCGACCTGCTCGACGGCAATGTGCCGTTCTTCACCACCATCGCAGGCCACGGCGTGCTCGAGGCGCCGCGCGGCACCACGTGGATGCGTCCTTGCGATCTCGTCAGCGAAGCGCTTGTCAGCTGGCGCGCGGCCGACTTCGGTCTCGAGCGCCGCGTGATCCAGGCGGCCCTCGTGAGCGCCTACATCAACGACGGATGGATGCCGGAAGAGGTGTTGCTCAAGCCCGCGCGCATTCATGTCGACGGCCTCGACGCGCGGCGTCGCCGCCAGGCTGCCGGCATCATGTCGGAGCTGGTGGCAGCGGGCATCCATGGCGACGACGGCACGGTGACCTGGATCGCACCGATCCTCGGCCAGTCCGGATGGGCGGTGCAGCCGCTGGACCAGGATCTGTACAACGGCGCGTCCGGCACCGCCGTGCTGGTGGCCGCGTACCTGCGCGAGGTCGAGGCCGGACGGGCCGACCCGGTGCCCGGCGTCGATGTGCTGTTGCCGCAGTTGACCCGGATGCTTCACAACGCCGAGGCGCTGCGCGACCGCCAACGCAGCGAAGTCAAGAAGCCGCGGCCGGGTGCGCCCGGGGGCTTCATCGGCCTGGGCTCGCAGATCTGGGCCTGGTTGCTGCTGCGCCATTGGGACATCGAACCAGGTGCCGCGATCGAACGCGCCTGTGCGATCGCCGACTACATGCCCGATGCGGTCGCTGCCGACACCGTCAACGACATTCTCATCGGCAAGGCAGGCGCCGTCGTGCCGCTGCTCATGCTGGCGAAGGCCAGCGGTCAGCGCCGTTTCCTGGACATGGCGGTGGACATCGGGGACCGGCTCTGCGCGGCAGCGCTGGCCACCGGTGACAAGGTGCATTGGCCGCACTCGAGCGGGCCCGATGGCCTCGGCGGTTTCGCGCACGGCGTCAGCGGCATCGGCTGGGCGCTGCAAAAGCTCGCCTCGGCCAGTGGGCACGAGCGCTTCGCGAACACCGCAGCCGCGGCGTTTCGCTTCGAAGATTCGCTCTATGACGAGCAGGAGCAGAACTGGCTGGACATGCGGCGCATCGACGGCGTGCGCACCGCGGCGGCCTGGTGCCATGGCGCGGTGGGCATCGGCCTCGCGCAGGCCGACCTTCATCCGGGATTGGTCGACGACGCGGCACGCACCAAGGTACGCCGCGCCGCGGCAGCGGCCTGGCGCCAGGGCATGGGCTGGAACCAGAGCCTGTGCCACGGCGACTTCGGCTCCGTCGAACTGCTGCTGGTCGCCATCGACGCGGGCCTGGCGCCCGAGGGCATGACGCGCGAGTCGCTGCTGGCCCACGTCGTCGGTGCGATGGAAACACACGGGCCGGTCAGTGGCATCACGCGCGGCACGTTCTCGCCCGGGCTGTTGCCCGGCCTGGGAGGCGTCGCGTACCAGTTGCTGCGCATGCATCCCGACAGTGACTTGCCGTCGCTGCTGACGCTGGCGGGAGGAGCGTTCTGAGCGCGGAAACGGCCCCCGTCGAACTCGAGACGCCCTACTGGCGCATGGACGGCCCGACGGCCGGCTCCGCGGGCCGCTGGCTGGCCGTCGAGCGGCTCTGCATGGCCGTGCGCCCGGTCGTCGACGTGCTGGCCCGCGCCGCGCCTCGGCTGGCCGTGGCCGTCGTCGTGCTTCAACTGGCCTCGGGGCTGATCACCACCGGCGTGTTGCTGGCGAGCGCCGCGGCCATCAATGCGTTGCTGGCGCACGCGCTCAACGCCGAGCGCCTGCGCGCCGCGCTGCCGGCGATGATCTTCCTGGCGGTCGCCTTCACGATCAAGCTCGCGCTCGACGCCCTGACGACGCGCGTTCGCGCGGAGTTGTCGCCACGCGTGCACCGCATCGCGCAGGCCCAACTGCTGGAGGCCAGCCTGAAAGTGGAGCTCGCGGCATTCGACGACCCAAGCTTCTACGACCAGTTGCACCGCGCACGCGATCGGGGCGTGATGCACATGGAGACGGCGACCGACAGCCTGGTCGACGCGCTGGCCGCGCTGGTCGGCGTGGCAGGCGCCGCGTTGGCCTTGTTCTGGCTCGACCCTGTCCTGCTGCCGGTGCTGGCCGTGGCGCTGCTGCCGCAGGCCTGGGGCGCGTTCGCCGTGGCACGGCTGCACATGGCCAGCATGCCGGAGACGGTATCGCTGAACCGCCAAGTGGACATGATGATCGAGCTCGCCACCGATCGCGACAACGCCCCAGAAATCCGCAGCTACCAGGCGCAGGACTATGTCAGCGCCGAATACGCGCGCAGCGCCGACGCGATGCAGGCCCACCTGGTGCAGCTGGGCGTGGCCGAGGCGCGGGTGCGCACGCTCGGCAGCGTGTTGTCGGCCCTGGGCGTGGCGTTCACTTTCGGGGTGCTGGGCTGGCTGCTGTGGACCGATCGTCTGCCGCTGGCCGCGGCCGGCGCCACGCTGTTTGCGGTGCGCACAGCCGGGCAGGCCCTGGAGCGGCTCATGCAAGTGGGCAGTTCGCTGTTCGAGAAAGGCTTGTACCTGGCCGACTACCGCGCCTTCATCGAGCAGGCCGCGCAGCGCCAGCGCCCGCTTGCTGGCGCACAGGCCGCTGCGATACCGGCGTTGATCGAACTGGATCGCGTCGGATTCCACTATGCGGGGCGACGCGACGACCCGGCGCTGCGCGACATCTCGCTGAGCATCCGCGCGGGCGAGACGATCGCGTTCGTCGGCGAAAACGGCTCCGGCAAGACGACGCTCGCCAAGCTCATCGCGGGCCTCTACCAACCGGCCGAGGGCCACATCCGCTGGGACGGCACCGACATCCGCGACATCGATCCGCGCAGCCTCGCCGACCGCATCGCGATGGTGCTGCAGCGCCCCGTGCGCTGGCCGCGCAGCGCCAGCCACAACGTGCGCGTGGGACGCCATGCACGCGTCGATCCGGGCGACACTGCACTCAAGCAGGCGGCCAGCGATTCACGCGCGCAGGAGGTCATCGACCGCCTGCCTCAGGGTTGGGACACCTTGCTGTCACGCACGTTCCGCGGTGGCGTGGACCTGTCCGGCGGCCAGTGGCAGCGCCTGGCCGTGGCGCGCGGCCTTTTTCGCGACGCCCCGCTGGTGATCTGGGACGAGCCGACCGCCCCGCTGGACGCCCGCGCCGAGCACGCGGTGTTCGAGTCACTGCGCCAGCTCGCCCGCAATCGCACAGTCATCCTGATCACGCATCGCCTGGCCAGCGTGCGCAACGCCGACCGCATCTTCTTCCTGGAACGTGGCCGGCTGGTCGAGCAAGGCCGCCATGAAGACTTGCTGGCGGCCGACGGGCGCTATGCCGAGCTCTACAAGCTGCAGACGCGCCTGCATGCGCTCGAGGCAGCGTCGACGGCCTGACGCCTGCATTCGCGCCTCCTTCTCGCGCGCAGCGCCGAAGCCGCCGCTCGGGCATTGGGGCCAGGCCGGCCTTGGAGGCCAACCGCTGGTCAGCGGCAGAGTCAGCACAGGACGTCCGGGCAGCAAAGCGACGGCGCCAGAAGAAGGCACATACTCCCTGCCTGGGGGCGCCTGCATCTCGTCAAGTTGCTGCGCCCCGCCGCCACTGTTCTTGCGCTCAACGTCCACGATTGCCCATGCGACTCTCAGAATTCATTTTGACCCATCGTGAGGCCATCCTGGCTGACTGGGTGGAGTTCGCGCGCACGCGGTTGGCAGTGACCCATGGCATGAGCGAGCTGGCACTGCGCGACGACGCCGAGGACATCCTGACGGAGGTCGCCCGGGACATGCTCAGTCCGCAGGGAAGCTCGCGTCAGCTCGCCAAATCCCAAGGCATGAACGCGGACGAAGTCAGTGAACTCGACGAACCGGCCAGAGCGCACGCGCTGCAGCGAGCCCGAAGCGGATTCGAGGTGAATCAGATGGTGGCCGAATATCGTGCGTTGCGGGCGACGGTGCTGCGCCTCTGGAGCCGCAGTCCGCGTCTGGTCTCCGTCGAAGACATCGACGATGTGACGCGATTCAACGAGGCCATCGACGAGGCATTGGCAACATCGCTGAGACACTTCGTCACGGAGGTGGACCGAGCTCGCAATCTGTTCCTGGGCGTCCTGGGTCACGACTTGCGCACACCGCTGAGCACCATCGTCAACTGCGCGAAGACATTGGAACTGCAGCATCCCGAGGGGCACAACGGGGCACAGGCGATTCTTCGCAGCGCCGGCAAGATGAAGTCACTCGTCGATGTCGTCCTGGCCTACACGCGCAAGAGCCTGGGCGTCACCCTGCCCATCAAACCCGAGGAGATGCTGCTGGAAGATGTCGTACGGGATGCCGTGCAGGAGCTCGAACACGCGATCCCTGGGCGGCAGATCGACTACACCAGCGTTGGCGACTCGACGGGCCAATGGGACCGACTGCGCATGGGACAGATGGTGTCCAACGTGGTTGGAAACGCCTTGAAGTATGGAACCGCCGGGCAAGCTGTGACGGTCACGCTGGATGCGTCGGATCGCGACGAAATCGTCCTCCAGGTCCGCAATCTCGGCTCCCCGATTCCAGATGCGATGCTCAACGACATCTTCGAGCCGCTGGTGCGCGGAACCAACGTCGTCGGTCATCAGCACGCAGGCGGAGCCGACATGGGATTGGGCCTGTACATCGCACGCGAGGTGGTTTCAGCCCATCTGGGTTCGATACGGGCCACCTCGTCGGACGAAGCTGGAACTGTCTTCGAGATCCGGTTGCCCAAGGGAACGATCTGGACGGATGGCGGCTTCGAAAGCTGAACGTCCCACGCCAAGGCTTCAAGGCGTCTCGATTGACGACGCCTGGCTCCGGCGCCCTCAAGCGGACGCTCGAGCGTGTGCGTCGGGGCCCGGGCCAGGCGTTGCCTCTCAACGATTCGCCGTCCCCGTCACCTCGACATCCACACGACGATCCGGCTGCAGGCAGGCGATCAGCTTGGCGCTTGGCTTGTTGCCACGGCAATCCTCCGTCTTCGTTACCGGTTGAGTCTCGCCCTTGCCGATCGTCACGATTTTTGCCGAATCGATGCCGCCCGGCCCGGCCAGGTAGGCCTTGACCGCCTCCGCGCGTCGTTGCGACAGCTTCTCGTTGTAGGCGGAGGTGCCCAGTCGATCGGTGTGGCCCTCGACGGTGATTCGCTCGAACTGCATGCCACGCAGTTCCTGCGCGAAGGTGTTCAGGGCCTCGTCGCCCTTCGTCGTGATCGTGAAACGATCAAAGGCGAACAGCGTGTCGGCCGCAAAGCTGACGCGGCGCGGGGGCGCCGGCGGCATCGGAGGCGGGGGCGGCGGCGGGGGCGCCATCACGGCCACCGGCGGCGGGGGCGGCGGCGCAGCGGGCGGTGCCTCGTAGACCTGGGCGACCAGCGGGTGTTCGACCGGCGCGGCGCCGCGTCCGAACGCCCAGACCAGGCCGGCGGAGAACACGTTGACGTCGCCATGGTTGCCCACCGCATCGTTGACACGATAGCGCTCGGCCTCGCCGCGCAGCATCAAGTTGCGGGTCAGGGCGTACTGCAGGCCGGCGCCGACCTTGTAGTTGAGCGCGCTCTTGCTCGGATTCGGATCGAGCGCCACCACCGCCCCGGTGCCGCGGAACGTGTCGTGCGCGGTGGCGTACTGGCCACCGACGCGACCGATGACGGACAGGTTCTCGTAGATCGGCAGCGTGCCGACCAGGTCCAGGTTCAGTCCGTGCAGGCGGATGCGCCCGTCGAGCGTGCCCGCGGGCACGGTCGTGGAGGTGAAGCCGAATCGACCCAGGCTGAAGTAGCCGCCCTCGAGGCCGACGTAGCGATTGAACTGGTAGCCGGCGAAGGCCTTCCACGCCTTGTCCTTTTCATCGCGCGTCATCGACGACGTGACCAGCCCCTGGGACAGCAGTTCGGCATTGATGCGGGGCTCGTCGATCTTGGCCCGCGATTGGCCGAACGAGCCACCGAGATAGAAATAGCCGGGCTCGTCCTGGGCCAAGGCAGGGGCTGCGAACAGGGAGGCCAGGCCGGCGAGGCCCGCCAGGCGAAATGCGACGAGGGACTTCATGATGGGCTTTCTGACGATGGACAGGCGCGTGGGGCTGAGCGAGGCGTGGCGGCGCATCACGGCGCCACGATCGTCGTGTTGACCAGCGTCACCGAGGCCGTGAGGCCGATTGCGCGGCCCACCAGCGTCGTCTGGATGGTCTGGCCAGCGGTCGAGATCGTCACGCCGGCCGGCGCGATGATCGTGCCCACCATCAGGCTGCCGGTCTCGATGCGGGCGGCACTGCCGACTTGCCAGAAGACATTGGCGGCGCGCGCGCCGTTGATCAGCATCACGTGGCGCGGCGTGGCGGGCAGGCCCACCGTCAGTGCCGAGGCGCTCTGGAACACCCACGTCGCGTTGGCATCGCCCTGGGCGTCGAGCACCAGGTCACCGGTGGTGATGTCGAACGTTCCCAGGGCCGACGTGTAGGTGCCCGGCAGCAGTGTCTGGCCGCCAAGTTGGCCGGCACCCGGGTCGCTGCCAGGAGGCATCGCAGCCAGTGCGTTGTAGGCGGCCTGTGCATCGGCACGCGCCTGCGTGGCGATGGCCATCGTGGCCGGCGTGCCCGGTGCGGGCGGCGCGCAGTTGATCGCACCGTTGACTGCGCCGACGTTGAGCGGGGTTTGCGTGTAGACGTGCAGCGAGTCGTGGAAGCCGGTCACCAGCGTGCAGGCGGCCGTTGTTCCGAGGTCGCCCTGGACAACCGTGTTGATGCCCTGGTTGGTGACACCCGCGCCGCCACCGAAGGCGCCGAAGGTGGCCGCGCCACCGAGCGCCACCGCCGGCGTGCAGGCTTGCGTGCCGGTGCTGAAGCTCCAGACCTTGGCCATGGCCAGCGGGTTGCCGGCCAGGTCCGTCGCGCCGGTGGTGATCGTCGCCACGAACGTGGTGCTGGGCGCGAAGCCGGCCGCGTCAGTCGGCACGAAGGTGGCGAGCATGGCGACCGCGTCGTAGGACACGGTACCCGGTACCGCGACGCCGCCGGCCGTCACGCTGAACGTGGCGGCGTTGATGGTGGTCGGGTCCATGGCTTCGCTGAACGAGGCGGTGAGGGTCTTCGTCAGGCAATTGCCGACACTGGTGTCCGCCGGGTTGACCGACAGGATGGTCGGCGCGGTGACGTCACCGATGGCCGAGGTGGTGAAGGTCCACACATGGTCGCTTGCCGCGGGCAGCATCGACGCGTCCCCGGCCAGGCCATTGCCGGCGAGATCGGTCGCCGCCGACGTGATCGTGGCGGTGAACAGCGTGTTGCTGGCCAGTGGCGACGTCGTCGGCGTGAAGGTGGCCGTGCGCGACGCCACCGAGTAGTTGACCGTGCCGACGACGGCCGTGCCCAGCGTCGTGTTCGTGAGCTTGAAGGTGGTGGCGGACAGGCTGGCCGGTGCCATGTCTTCGCTGAAGGCCGCGGTGATGCGGGTGTTCGGGGGCGTGGCGGCGGCTGCGTTCACGGGCACCGTGACGATGACGCTGGGACGCGTGACGTCACCCGACGCCGCTGTCTGGAAGCTCCAGGTGAACGGCAGCGCCAGCGCGACGCCGGTGGTATCGGTGACGCTGGTGCTCAACGTCGCCGAGCACAGCGTGTTCGCGGGCAGTGCCGCGTTGGGCGTCAGGATCGCCGTGTTCGTGGCGGCGTCGTAGGTCACCGCGGCAGCGACGGCCGAGCCGGTCGGGCAGGCCAGCGTGAAGCTGGTCGCGGTCACCGTGGCCGCGGAAATCGGCTTGCTGAACGTGGCACGCACATCACTGGAGGTGGCGACGCCGCTGACCACCGGCGAAGTGGCGGCCGGTACCGTCGACGTCACGCTCGGGCGCACGCTGACGCCCGGTGCGCCCAGGATCGGATCCGTGCCGCCGGAACAGCCCGCGACGAGGACCGCGAGCAAGGCAGGCAGCCACGCTCCGGGGAAGGTATTGAAACGCAGAAGTCGGGTCATAGCGGTCTCGCCTTGGTATCTTGATTCGATGCAGGACGCATCGAGCAGCCCCGAAAAGGGACTGTGCCTTGTCGTGCCGGAACAGATCTCCGGACACTTGAGCGAATGAACCGCGCACGACGCGCCTGAGCGTCCTCATCGACGTCCGAGGCGTCGATGTTGCTGTCTTGTTCTCACGAAGGTCAGCAGGGCAGGCAGCGTGCCCGCCCGTGGAAAGGTCGTCGCTGCGCGGCCGCCGGCCTCCTGCGCGTGAGCCAGCGACCGCGAAGCACCGTGCTGCAGCGCAGCCGATGGCGACAGGGAGTTGCGGCCCTACTGCGGCGCAATCCCCTGCCCCGGCCGGAACACCCACGTCGGGTCATAGGCCGCCTTGACCTGCACCAGGCGCGCATGGTTGGCGCCGTAGTAGGCCGCCTGCCAGTTCGTCAACCCCGGATCGAGGTAGTTCTGGTAGGCCTCGCCGCTGCTCCACGGGCTCATCGCCGTGCGCGCGGCGCTGACCACCTGGCGGGCGGTGGCGACGTCGGAGGCCGAGACGACCACCGGGCCCGAGACGTAGTACTGCGCGCTGAACAAGGCGTTGCGGTGCACGAAAGCCGTCGCGTCGAGCGCGACGTCGGCGATGGCGCCGCCCATCAGATCCATGATGACCAGCAGCGGCGTGACGCCAACCGCCGCGCTGACCTGGCCCAGCAAGGCCTGGATGCCGGCCGCGGGCAGCGCGGTGTTGAAGAAGTCGGAGGTCGCGACGAAGCTGCCGCGTGACACCTGGCCGCCTGGGGTCTCGCTGGCCAGGTGGCACTGCGAGACCGTCTTGCCATTGCAGCTCGCCAGGATCGTGGTGTGGAACGCTTGCGTCTGCGCGCTCTGCGACGTCGGCGCGACGCCCGCGCCCGCGAGGAACTGGGCCCAATGCGGGCTGAAGTCAGCCGTCGTGCCGATGCACACGCCCGACACCTCGATCACCGGCGAGCCCGACTGCGTCGCGGCGAGCAACAGACCCGACCAGATCGTGTCGGGCAGCGTCTGCGGCCAGGCCTGCCACGCCGCGATCACGCGGGCGGCGTCGGCCCAGGCGAAGTCGGCGGAGAAGCTGGTGAGGTCGCTGGTGGCGAAGGTGTCGAAGGTCATCGACGTGACGACGCCGAAGTTGCCCCCGCCGCCGCCGCGCAAGGCCCAGAACAGGTCCGCGTGCGTGCTCGCGTCGCAGGTGACGATGCTGCCGTCGGCCAGCACCACTTGCGCCGCGACGAGGCGGTCGCAGGTCAGGCCGTAGGCGCGGTCCAGCACGCCGATGCCGCCGCCTTGAGTGATGCCCGCGATCCCGATCGTCGGGCAGGAGCCGGACGGGATGCACACGCCCTGGGCCGACAGCTGGTCGTAGACATCCACCAGCTTGGCGCCGGCGCCGATCGTGGCGGTGCCAGCGCCGAGGGTGATGGTGTCGAGCAGGCCGACGTCGATCACCATGCCCGTCGTCGTGGCGTCGCCGGTGTAGCCGTGACCACCCGAGCGCACCGTCAACGGCAGGCTGTTCGCGCGCGCGAACGCGAGCGCCAGCGTGACGTCGTTGGCGGAGGCCACGCGCACCAGCGCCTGCGGCACGGTGGCGTCATAGATCGCGTTGAACACGGGCGCGGCCAGCGTGAAGCCCGGGGCGCCCGGCAGCAGCACGCTGCCTTGCATCTGGCTGGCCAGTGACGACCAGATCGGACCCGAGGGCGGTGGCGGCGCCGGGGCCGCGGAAGAACCGCCCCCACCGCCGCAACCGGTCAAGCCAAGGGCCGCGGCCGAGCCGGCGGTGGCCGCTGCTGCAATGAACTCTCTGCGATCCAATGTGCGCTCCGATGCTGCGTCACCGGATGCGGTCGACCGGCCTGACGCTGTGGAGGTTCGTGACCGCAGCGACGATAGCGCGGGGTGCGCAGCGAGTGTCACCAAAGCCGATGCCCGACGAACCAGGCGCCGAATGAACGGCGGCCGGGCGGGGTCGCCGACACCGTGGCCGTCAAGTCGCCGACCCTGCGCCTGCGACAGGGGAGCTCGCGCGGAACCCAGCCTGAGCGTCGCACTATCGGCCGTCGACCAGTTTGGCGAAGCCACTGGCACGGAAGCGCTCCACGACGAAATCGACGAACGCGCGGGTCTTGGGGGGCAGCAGGCTGCGCGACGGGTAGTAGATCGACAGCGGCCCGGCGTCGCTGTACCAGCCCGGCAGCAGCCGCACCAGCTCGCCGCTGGCGATGGCCGCGAACGCGAACGGCATCGGCACCAGCGCGACACCCAGGCCCTGGCGCGCGGCCTGCGCGATCGCCTCGGGATCGCTGAAGATCAGGCGCGGCCGGCACGCCACCGGCTGGTCGACCGTGCGGCGCGTGCGCAGCGTCCAGGGCCGCACGCGGCCGGACGGCGTCGAGCGCCGCATGATGCCGTCCAACCCGGCGAAGTCGGCCGGCTGCTGCGGCAGCGCGCGCCCCGCGAGGTAGGCCGGCGACGCCACCGCGACGATGTGCACCGGTGCCAGCTCGCGCGCGACGACGCCCGGCGTCAGCGCGAAGCCGCCGCCCACCGCGGCGTCGAAGCCCTCGCCGACGAGGTCGATGCGGCGGTTGTCGAAGTGCCAGTCGGGCAGCACCGCTGGATGCCGTGCCAGGAACTCGCCGAGCAGCGGCACGAGGAAGTTGCGGCCCAGCGCCTGCCCCATGCTGACCTTGAGCGTGCCGGCGGGCTCGGCACCGTCGTCGCGCAGGCCCGAGATCGCGGCGTCCAGCGCGGCCAGCGGGTCGCGAACCTGCGCGAGAAAGCGCTCGCCGGCCTCCGACAGTGCGAGGCGCCGCGTGCTGCGGTGGAACAGCCGCGCGCCGATGTGCGCCTCCAGCCGCGCCACGTTCTTGCTCACCGCCGCGGCCGACACGCCCAGGCTGCGCGCGGCCGCCGAGAAGCTGCCGTGTTCGGCGGAGCGGACGAAGGCGTTCAGGGAGGACAGGTCGGCCATGCGCGATTTTAAACCTTTGGTTGAAGCAGATTATCTCCAAAGATGACTTGTCGAGGTGCGCTTCCAACCGCACACTCAATAGGACAACCAACAATCCTTCCCTCGTTTCCGCAAAGGATCCACTCATGCGCTCCCCGCTTGTCGCCCTGTTCACCGGCCTCGCCATCGCCGCGTCGGCCACCCCGTCCCACGCCGAGACCTTCGATTTTCCCGCCGGCTTCGTCGCCCGCGACGTCGCCACCAACGGCAGCACGATCCACGTGCGCTCGGCCGGCAGCGGCCCGGCAGTGGTGCTGCTGCACGGCTACGGCGAGACGGGCGACATGTGGATCCCGCTGGCTGCGGTACTGGCCAAGGATCACCTGGTCATCGTGCCCGACCTGCGCGGCCTGGGGCTGTCGGCCAAGCCCACGGGCGGGTTCGACAAGAAGACGCAGGCCGCCGACGTCGCCGGCGTGATGGACGCGCTCGGCGCCTCCAGGGCCGACGTCGTCGCGCACGACATCGGCAACATGGTGGCCTTCCAGTTCGCCGCGCGCTATCCGCAGCGCGTGCGCCGCCTGGTGTTGATCGACGCGCCGGTGCCCGGCGTCGGCCCGTGGGACGACATCCTCAAGAGCCCGCTGCTGTGGCACTTCCGCTTCGGCGGCCCCGACATGGAACGTCTCGTCGCCGGACGCGAGCGCATCTACCTCGACCGCTTCTGGAACGAGTTCTCGGCCTCGCCCGAGCACTTCAGCGAAGCCGCGCGGGTGCACTACGCGGCGCTGTACGCGATGCCCGGCGCGATGCACTCGGGCTTCGCGCAGTTCGCGGCGTTCGACCAGGACGTCATCGACAACCGCGCGTTCCTCGCGCACGGCCGACTGAAGATGCCTGTGCTGGCGGTCGGCGGCGCGAAATCATTCGGCCCGATGATGGCCGTCGTCATGCGTGCGGCCGCGGACGACGTGACCGAGGCCCAGGTGCCCGGCTCCGGCCACTGGACGATGGAAGAAAACCCGGTCTTCACCACGCAGCTGGTGACGGACTTCCTCGCGCGCTGAACCTCCGCCCTCCCCTGTTGCGCAACAGCACCAGGGATTTCGCGGACCGCCTGGATACGGCAGGGGGTTCATCACGGGAGTCATGACTTCGTCATGCGCGGCGCATAACGTCCGCGCTTTTGTCGAATCACGAGAGCTCCCGATGACCTTCCCTACCAACGCGACCTATCCGCGCCACCGCGCGATCGTCGCCTCGCTCGCCGCCGCGGCCACCCTCGCCGCCTGCGGCGGTGACAAGCAAACGGGCGGCACCGGCCCGGCCGTCGGCACCACCGTCGCACTGACGATGATGGAGACCACCGACCTGCACCAGAACGTGCTGAGCTACAACTACTACACGCTCGCCGCCGACAACTCCGTGGGCATCGAGCGCACGTCCACGCTGGTCAAGCAGGTGCGCGCCGCCAACGCGAACACGATGCTGTTCGACGCCGGCGACATCATCCAGGGCACGGTGCTCGGCGACTACCAGGCGCTGGTCAACAAGGTTGCCTGCACGGACAAGCTGGCCATCTTCAAGGCGATGGATGCGATCGGCTATGACGCCGGCACCATCGGCAACCACGAGTTCAACTACGGCCTGGGATATCTGGGCCAGGTGACCAACCACCAGTTCAACGTCAAGAACCTGGCGGCCCCGTCGGCGCAGCCCAAGTGCGCCGGCCCGGCCTACCCGCAGGTGCTGGCCAACGTGGTGAGCACGACAGACTCCAAGCCGATCTTCGCGCCCTACGTGATCCTGCCCAAGCAGCTCAGCGCCACCACGCCGGACGGCAAGAGCGTGACCGTGCGGGTCAACGTCGGCGTCATCGGCTTCACGCCACCCGCCATCATGGCCTGGGACAAGGGCAACCTGGACGGCAACGTCACCACCGCCGGCCTGAAGGAGACGGCCGAGAAGTACATCCCCGAGATGAAGGCCAAGGGCGCCGACATCATCGTGGCGATCTCGCACGGCGGCCCCGACAACGCGGCCTACTCGGCGACGATGGAGAACGGCAACCTGTACCTCGCGCAGGTGCCCGGCATCGACGTGCTGATGATGGGCCACATGCACCAGGTGTTCCCGAACAGCGCCAGCACCGTGGCCGCGTTCCTCATCCCCGGCGTCGACAAGACCGCCGGCACCGTGTCCGGCGTGCCGGCCGTGATGGCCAACTTCTGGGGCAAGAACCTGGGCCTGGTCAAACTGTCGCTCAAGTACGCCGCCACCGGCTGGACCGTCGACAAGACGGCCACGACCACGGCGACGCTGTCCACGCAGAATGCCGACAAGAGCTACGTGGCCGCCGACCCGGCGATCGCCCCCCTGGTGCAGACCGAGCACAACGGCACGGTCGCGTACGTGCGAACGCCCATCGGCTCGACCGACTACCGCCTGAGCACGTACTTCGCGGACGTTGGCGACACCACCGCGATCCAGGTCGTCAACCAGGCCCAGGCCGCGTACGTGAAGGCCTATGTCACGGCCAACCTGCCGCAGTACAAGTCGTTGCCCGTGTTGTCCGTCAGCGCGCCGTTCAAGAGCGGCTTCGCCGGCGGCACCGACTACACCGACGTCAACAGCCACGACCTGGCGATCTTCAACGCAGCCGACCTCTACCTTTACGCCAACACCATCCAGGCCGTCGTCGTGACCGGCGCCGACCTGAAGGCCTGGCTGGAGACGGCCGCCAAGCGCTTCAACCAGATCGACCCGACGTTGACGAGCGAGCAGGCGCTGGTCAGTACCTTCCCGGGCTACAACTTCGACGTGCTCGATGGCGATGCCTCGATGAAGTACGAGATCGACGTGACGCAGCCGCAAGGCAGCCGCATCAGGAACTTCACGTACAACGGCACGGCGGTCGATCCGGCGGCGCAGTTCGTCGTCGCGACGAACAACTACCGCGCCAGCGGCGGCGGCGGCTTCCCGGGCCTCAACGGCAGCAAGACGATCTACGCCAGCCCCGATGCCAACCGCGACGTGCTGATCGCCTACATCAAGAAGGCGGCGACGCTCGCAAAAGCGACCAACGGCAATGACCGCAGCTGGCACTTCACTG
Organism: Burkholderiaceae bacterium; assembly: GCA_039920745.1. Classification (GTDB taxonomy): domain Bacteria; phylum Pseudomonadota; class Gammaproteobacteria; order Burkholderiales; family Burkholderiaceae_C; genus Scleromatobacter. The sequence continues at coordinate 16,452 of JBDSDD010000049.1, forward strand.
CGGCGGCGACGGCCGGCCCGGTGACCTTCACCTCGGCCCCGGGCAACGCGGCGTTGGCCGCTGCCGACGGCATCAGCGGCGTGACGCAACTGCGCGCGGACGACGGCACCGGCAAGGGCATGGCGGTCTACCAGATCGACCTGAGCGCCCAGTGAAGCGCACGATCGCCGGCGTGGCCCTGGGGGCCACCCTCGCGGTCGCGGTGGCCGCGACGCGGCCCTTCTGGGTTGCCCCGGACGCCGCGCAGGCGCAGTCCTGGCTTCACGACGCGGCCGATCGCCACGACGCGGGCGCCGAGGCCTCGCTCGCGCGCTGGTCCGCGCGCGCCAACGCGGATGCGCGTCACGCGTACGCAGCCCTGCTCGCGCATCGCGGCGACGGCCTGTCGCACCAGCAGCTCGAACAGGTGCTGGACGCCGGCGCCAGCGCTGGCGATGCCGTCGCGGCAACCCAGTTGGCCGAGCTCCTCGCGGGCGCGGGCGTTGGCGCAAGGGCGGGCGACAAGCACGACGACCCGCGCATCGCGCGCCTGCTTGCGCAAGGCGGCGCTGGCCACGTGCCGGCCGCGTCGCGCCTGCTGGCGCTGCGTGCGCTGGATGCGTCCAGGGGCCAACCCGATGTCGCGCTCGCGGCCACGCTGCTGGGCCAGGCCGCGGACGGCGGCGATGCCCCCGCGATGTTTCTCTACGCGAACATGCTGCGTGCGGGACAGGGCGTGGCGCGCGACGATGCGCGCGCCCTGGCGCTCTACACCCGCGCCAGCGACGCCGACTACGCGCCGGCCCTCCAGGCGCTCGCCCTCGCGTGGCGTTACGGCGAGCTGGGACTGCAGGCCGACGCCTCGCAGTCGCGGCTGATGGATCACGAAGCGGCAGAGGCCGTGGCGCACGCTGCTCGCTGAGCGGCGTGTTCGCATCGGCGCCCAGGAGCGCCGATGCCTGCCGGGGTACCCCGGCTTCCCGCGCGCCCGGGCCTCCGATGCCACGGTCGAGCAGGAGATTCACGAGTTCCGTGTAATCCTGCAGCTTCGCGTCGCTTCGCGACCAAGCCTGTGCGGTGGCGCGTCCGATGCCGGCTACGCCCGGTTACAGTCGGCGCCGATCGTCCCTCGCTTCCATGTCCGAATCGTCCTCCTTCCTGCCAACCACCGCCGCGTTGATGCCGCTGCCGGAGGCCAGCGACGCCTTGCCGGTGGGCACGCGCGTGGGAGAGTTCGAGATCCAGGAGGTGATCGGAGTCGGCGGTTTCGGGATCGTCTACCGGGCCTGGGAGCCAGCGCTCGAGCGCGAGGTCGCGCTCAAGGAATACATGCCCATGGGCATGGTCGGCCGCGGCCCCGATGGCCACGTCACGTTGCGCTCGCGCACCCACGAAGCGGACTTCAGCCTCGGCCTGCGCTCGTTCGTCAACGAGGCGCGTCTGCTCGCGCGTTTCGACCACCCGTCGCTCGTCAAGGTGCATCGTTTCTGGGAGGCGAACGGCACGGCCTACATGGCGATGCCTTTCTACAAGGCCCAGACGCTGCGCCAGCGCCGCCAGGACATGGGGTCGCAACCGCCGACACAGGCGTGGCTGATGTCGATGATCGAGCCCCTGATCGGTGCCTTGGCTGAAATGCACCGCGCCAACGTCTACCACCGCGACATCGCCCCCGACAACATCCTGTGGTGCGCCGACAATCACCCGGTGCTGCTGGACTTCGGCGCCGCCCGGCACGTGCTGGCCGATCGAACGCAGACGCTCACGGCCATCCTCAAGCCGCAGTTCGCCCCCATCGAGCAGTACGCCGACGCGCAGGCGATGCGCCAGGGGCCGTGGACGGATGTCTTCGCGCTCGCGAGCACCTGCTACTTCATGCTGACGGGCCGTCCGCCGCTGCCCGCCACCGCGCGCATCCTGGGCGACGACCTGACGCCCCTGGCGCAGCTGGCGCCGCCCGGCTTTGCCGCCCACGTGCTCGCCACGCTGGACTGGGCCATGGCGGTGCGCCCCCAGGATCGGCCACAGTCGGTCACGGCCCTCTGGGACGCCCTGCACGGCCACCTGAAGGTGCCGGCGCGCGTAGTCGACGTTTTCGCCTCGCCGGAGCCCCCGCCGGCCAGCGCGACCCAGTTCGAGAGGACGGTCCAGACCTATGCGGGTTCGGGCGTCGACTCGGCGCAAGGCGACCCCTCGGCGGACGCCTGGTTGCGTTCGTCCCGAAGTGGATCGACGGTGCCCGCCCAGCGCGCGGACGGCAGGCGGCTGCATGCGGTCGTCCGCAGGCTCCAACCCCATCGAAGCCTGCTGCTGCTCCTCGCCGTGGCGCTGGTCACGGGAACGGCCTGGTTCGCACGCTCGCGCGACGCCCGCGAGACCCTCGACGCGGCCGCCAGCGAGGCGTCGTCGCCCGCGGCAGGCATCGTCCTCGCAGCGTCCGCGCCCTTGCCCGGCGTGCTGGAGCCCGCGCTCGGCAGCGCGGCGCGCGTGGCGTCCGCGGCCGGGTCGTCCGTTGCTGCGCAGGCCAGGCCGACGTCGTCGGCGAGCGCCTCGCGGGCAATGGGCCCGCGCGAGACCTGCGTGGCTGGCAAGTCCTCCAACGTGGATGAATGCGTTCGACGCGCCTGCAGGAGCGAGCCGCGCTTCAAGCGATTCGAGATGTGCCTGCGCCTCCAGCGCAAGGCCGATCCCTGGTGGCGGTTCTTCAAGACGGGGTGACGCGGCCCGGCGTCGACGCGGTTTCGCGCCCAGGCCAGAATCGGCCCATGTCTGCCGCCTCGAGCGCCCTGCCCGTCCTGTATTCGTTCCGTCGCTGCCCGTATGCCATCCGCGCGCGACTCGCCCTGAAGGCCGCGGGCGTCGCCGTCGTGCTGCGCGAGGTCGCGCTGCGCGACAAGCCCGCCGCCCTGCTCGACCTATCGCCCAAGGCCACCGTGCCGGTGCTTCGATTGCCCGATGGCCGCGTGCTCGAACAGAGCCTGGACATCATGCGATGGGCGTTGGCGCTCGGCGACCCGCAGGACTGGGTTCGCGCCGACGAGAACGACGACGTGCAGGCTTTGACGGCTCTCAACGACGGCCCGTTCAAGCAGGCGCTCGATCGCTACAAGTACGCGCCGTGCCATCCGGAGCGTCCGGCGAACGAGTGGCGCGACGAAGGCGTCGCACTGATGCTCGCGCCCCTCAACGCCCGCCTCGGGACGCATCGCTACCTGCTGCGCGATACGCCGTCGCTCGCAGACATGGCGCTCCTCCCTTTCGTGCGCCAGTTCGCCGCGGTCGACGCGGCGTGGTTCGACACCGCCCAGCTGGCGCCCTTGCGCGACTGGTTGCAGCGCCTGACCACGACGCCGCTGTTCGAATCGGTGATGGCCAGGCACCCGACCTGGCACCCCGACGACGACGGCGTTCTCTTCTGAACGCGCCTGCGAGAATCGGGGCTCCATGCCCGACTCCCCGCTCCTCCACAGCGCCTTCTACCGCTTCGCACCGTTGGCCGATCCCGTCGCGGCGGCCGATGTCGTGCGTGCGTTGGCGCACGGCCTGACGGGCGGCATCGTCGTCGCCAGCGAAGGCATCAACGGCACGGTGGCCGGTGCGGGCGACGCGGTCGCCGACTTCGAGGCGGCGCTGCAACGCGACGACGTGCTGGACGGGTGCCTGCGCGGCATGCCCTTCAAGCACAGCGCCTGCACCACCGCGCCCTTCGGCCGGCTCAAGGTGAGCGTCAAGCCGGAGATCGTGGCGCTCGGTTTGCCGGGCGCGCCGGACGCGCCCGGCGCGCACGACGCCAGCCACCTGTCGCCCGCCGCGTGGCGCGCGCTGCTGGCGCGCGACGACGTCGTGTTGCTGGACAACCGCAACCACTTCGAGGTCCGCCTCGGCCGCTTCCGTGGCGCGGTCGACCCACAGGTACACAACTTCCGCGATTTCGTCGCGTACGTGCAGGCGCACGCGAACGCATGGCGCGAGGCGCGCCAGCCGGTGGCGATGTACTGCACCGGCGGCATCCGCTGCGACAAGACCGCGCCGTGGCTGCGCAGCCTCGGTCTGGAGGTCTGGCAGCTCGACGGCGGCGTGCTGAACTACCTCGCCCAGATGCCCGATGCCGGGCGCGACTGGCAAGGCGAATGCTTCGTGTTCGACAACCGCGTGGCACTCGACACCTCGCTGCGCGAGACGCCGACGACGCCTGAGCAGGTGTTCGACCCCGCCCATCCCGACGAGGCCTGGCGCCTGCAGCGGGCGCGTCGCCTCGATGAGTCGGGCGGCTGAGGTGTTCACGCCGACGCCGCGCGACGGGGTGAGCGCCAGCCGGGTGGGTGTCGGTGACGGCCGCTTTGCGAATGTGCTGGCCTTTCTCGAGGCCCGCTTCCCCGCGGTCGCCGACTGGCCCGAGCGCATCGCGCGCGGCGACGTGCTGGACGCCGAAGGCCGTCCGATGGCGCCCGATGCGCCCTGCCTGCTCGGCACGCTGCTCTGGTACTGGCGCGCGCCGCCACCGGAGCCGCGCGTGCCGTTCGAGATCGACGTCCTGCACCAGGACGAGCACCTCGTCGTCATCGACAAGCCGCATTTCCTGGCAGCGATTCCAGGCGGCCGGCACCTGCACGAGACGGCGCTGGTGCGGCTCAAGAACCAGCTCGGCATCGACACGCTGACGCCGATGCACCGCCTCGACCGCGAGACCGCCGGCGTGCTCGTATTCATCGTGCAACCGCCCACGCGTGGCGCCTACCAGGCGTTGCTGCGCGGGCGCGAGGTGCACAAGGTCTACGAGGCCGTCGCGCCGTGGCGCGACGAGCTCGCGCTGGCGCAGGTCGTGCGCCATCGCATCGAGAAGCCGTCGGACGCCGGTTTCATGCAGGTGCGCATCGTGCCGGGCGAGCCCAACGCCGAGACGCACGTCGAACTGATCGCCCGCCTGCCCGACGGCCTCGCGCGCTACCGGCTGACGCCCAAGACGGGCCGCACGCACCAGTTGCGCGCGCAGATGGACGCGCTCGGCGCGCCCCTGGTCGGCGACCGCATCTACCCGAGCCTGCTGCCTGAGTCGGCGTCCGGCGCTGCGCCGGACTGGTCACGGCCGCTGCAATTGCTGGCACGCGAATTCGCATTCACCGATCCGCTGACCGGCCAGCCGCGCCGCTTCGTCAGCCGCCGCGAGCTGGCGCTCACAGCAGGTCTTCCAGGATGAACGGCGAGAACAACCACACCTCGATCAGCGTGGAGATGCCGATCTCCGGCTCGGCCTCGTAGACCTTCTCGCCGTCGGGCTGGTCGTCCACCCATTGCACGTCGCGGCCCGACGCGCCGCCCAGCCGCATGCGGTAGGTGCCCACCGAGCGCAGCTCGTCGACGAGCGACGTGACATCGGCGGCCAGCTCCGGCGAGTCGACGAACAGGCCCAGCTCGGTGTTGGCGCGCGACGAGCGGAAGTCGAGGTTCATCGAGCCGACGACCGTCGTCTGGTGGTCGATCACCATCATCTTGGCGTGCAGCCGGCCGGTGGACGTGCCCAGCATCGCGCCGAACGAGTCGTCGAACATCGAATCCATGCGCAGGATGCGCGGACTGACTTCGTAGATCTGCACGCCCATCTGCAGCATCTGGCGCCGATGGCGCCCGTAGGCCGCGCTGACGAACGGCTCGTCGTTGGAGGCCATCGTGTTGGTGACGAGGGTCACCGGCACGCCGCTCTTGCGCACCTTGTACAGGCCCTCCAGTGCCGTGCGGCCCGGCACGAAGTACGGCGACGCGAGCAGCACGTGGTCGTGCGCCTGCGAGATCGCGTCGGTCACGTGCGAGATCACCGTCGTCGGGTCCATCCCCGACGACGCCTCGCCCTTGACCTTCTCGGGGCTGTCGGCCACCACCTGGATGCGGCCGCGCAGCATCTTCAGCGGCGGGTGCGCCATGTCGCGGCTCAGCGGGCCGTAGTTCAGGAAGTCGCGCGCCCCGGCCATGATGGGCGCGAACAGCATGTCGGCCGACGCCGTCGTGCGCTCGAACTCCTCGCGCCGCGCTTCGGCCTTGGGCGCGCCAGGCTCCAGCGCGTCCAGCGTGTAGACGTGGCGGCTGTTCCAGTAGCGGTCGAAGGAGGCCGCCAGCTCGGGCACGGCGTCGCCGGCCACGAGCAGGTCGAAGTCGATGAAGTTGCCGCGCGGGCTGCGGAAGAAGTACTCGTCTGCGATGTTGCGGCCACCGGCGATCGCAAACACGCCGTCGGCGATGAACAGCTTGTTGTGCATGCGGTGGTTCAGGCGCGTGAGATCGGCCAGCGACAAGCCCCAGCGCGTGACCGTCAACGCGCGGCCGGCGGGGAACGGGTTGAACAGGCGCACCTGCACGTTCGCATACGCGGCGATGCCTTGCAGCAGCCGGTCGTTGCTGGCGGTGTAGAGGTCGTCGACGAGGATGCGCACGCGCACGCCGCGCACGGCCGCGTCACGCACCGCGCGCAGGAACGCGCGGCCGGTGAGGTCGTCGGCCAGCAGGTAGTACTGGATGTCCAGGCTCTCGCGCGCCTCGCGGATCAGCGTCAGGCGGGCGTCCATCGAGTACGAGCTGAAGGCCAGCGGACGGAACGCCGAGCCGCTTCCGGGGGTGAGGTCGGCGGGCAGCAGCGCGGCGAGCGGGCTGCCAGGCGCGGCGGGCAGCGCGCTGCTGGGCGTCTTCTGCAACTCGGCGAGCGCGGCACAACCCGGGAGCGCCAGCACCGCCGCCAACAGCGCCAGGCAACGCATCCATGCCCTCATGCGACGCCTCGCGCGGGCAGCGGCCGATGTGTCGAGGCGATCATGCGGAGGACTCCAGGCTGGGGCGACAGCAACACACGGCTCACGTTGCCCGGCGATGATAGGCCCCCCCGAAGCGCTGCCTGCGTTTGCCCGGTCGGTGTCATTGCGATTCATCATCCGATCCGCACCGGCACGATCCCTTCGCACACACCGCACGCCTGACCGACCTCTCGCGGAGCCCTGGCTTTGAAACTGAAGAACGCGGACACGCTTTTCCTGCGCATCTTCCTGCTGCTGCTGCTCGCCTTCTCGATCAGCTCGTGGCTGGCCTTCGAGGTGTTCCGCGCGACCGCCCCGCCGCCGTGGCGCGACACGCCACCGATGCGCCAGCCGATGCACCCGTTGTTCAGCGAGGCCCAGGGAGCCCGGCCGCCGCCGCCGGGCGCCAGCTGGCCCGCCGGCCAGCACCATCCTCCTTGGCTGTCGATCGGCCTGGACGCCGCCATCAAGGTGCTCGCCGTGGCGCTCGCCGCCTGGATCGCGGCGCGCGCGCTGTCGCTGCCGATGCGCCGCCTCAGCGACGCCGCGCGACTGCTGGGGCAGGCGCTGTCGCCGACCGCCGGCGTCGGCATTGCAGTCGCGCCGCCGCAACTCGACGAGGAGCGCGGCACGCGCGAGGTGCGCGAGACCGCGCGGGTGTTCAACGACCTGTCGCGCCAGCTCAAGACCGATTTCGATACCCAACGCCTGATGCTGGCCACCGTGTCGCACGACCTGCGCACGCCGCTGACCCGCCTGCGCATGCGCCTGTCGGAGCTGGAGGCCCACCCGGCCGCCCGCAGCGCGATCGACGACGTGCGCCAGATGGACGAGCTGATCGAGAGCTTGCTGGCGCTGTTCCGCCCGCCCGCCGCCAGCATCGCCGGCGCGGCCGGCCTCGTCGACGTGTTCGCGCTGGTGCAGGCGATCATCGACGACCTGGCGCCGACCGGGCCGGAGGTGACGCTGAGCGGCACGTCGGCGTCAACGCGCTGCCAGCCCGCCGCGGTTCGGCGCATGGTGGAGAACCTGGTCGAGAACGCGATCCGCCACGGCGGCGCGCACGGCTCGGTGGACGTGGAAGTGACGGCCGGGCCCGCCACCGTCTGCGTGAGCGTGACGGATCGCGGTCCGGGCCTGAGCAGCGAACAGCTCGCCAGCGCAGGCACGCCGTTCCTGCGCTGGTCCGGCGCCGAGGCCGACAGCGGCCGCCGCGCCGGGCTCGGCCTGGGGCTCTACATCACGAGCGCGCTGGCGCAACGCGAAGGCGGGCGCCTGGAGCTGGCCGCACGGCCCGCTGGCGGGCTCTGCGCGACGCTGCACCTGCCGCTGTCACGCTGACGCGACGGCACGCGCCTGAGCTCAGGGCGCGCCGACCAGCCCGTCGATCGCGCCCGCGCCCTGCGTCGAGGCGTCCTCGTGAACCTTCTTGGGGTCGCTGCCATCGTCGAGCAGCGATTCGTGCTGCGCCGACTCGCTGGCGGCGCCGTCGCCGCCAGCCGTCGGATCGAGCTCGACGCTGGACTGCACCTGTTCAGGCTCGCCACGCTGCGGCTCGCCGAGGCGGCCGCCCGAATTGAAGTTGGGGATCGAGTTGGGGTCTTGCTTGATGTCCATGGGGAACCTCTCGCGCAGGGCGCAACGCGGGCGAAGGGCCGCGACACCGGGGTGAGGCAACCGGCGTTCCCTGTCCGGCCGTGATGGCGGCGACGGTTCGTCGCGCCAGATTGCAGTTCGCGCCGAATCCGCTGCCGGTCGTCGCAAGGCGGTTTGTGGCTTGGTTGCAAGCTCCGATAGTCCATACATCGGAACACGAAAAGCCTTCCGAACAGATCAACCCCCACCGACCCTCAGGAGCCCACCATGACCAAGACCACCGCCCAGTTAGCCGCCCTCGCCCTCTCTGCCCTCATGACCCTGGGCGTCGTCGCCGGCATGAACGGCCTGGCGACCACGCAATACGCTGCGGCGGACAGCCTGGCCATGGCGCAATACGGTCAACAGCACGTCGCCGTGCAGCACGTGACCGTCATCGGTCACCGCGCCTGAACGACAGCGCGCCTCGAGCGCGCCCTCCGCTCCTTCAAGGCCTCGCGATGCGAGGCCTTTTTTCATCGCGTCAGTTCTTCAACCGATACCCGGTCTTGAAGATCCACGCCACCACCGCCATCGCGACCGCCAGGAACCCCAGGGTCATCGCGATGCTCAGACCCACGCTGACGTCGCCCGCGCCGTAGAACGACCAGCGAAAGCCCGAGATCAGGTAGACGACCGGGTTGAACAGGGCGACGGTCTGCCAGAACGGCGGCAGCATCGAGATCGAGTAGAAGCTGCCGCCAAGGAAAGTGAGCGGCGTGACGATCAGCAGCGGGATGACCTGCAGCTTCTCGAAACCGTCGGCCCAGATTCCGATGATGAAGCCGACCAGGCTGAACGTGACCGCGGTCAGCACCAGGAACAGCAGCATCACGATCGGGTGGTCGATGTGCAGCGGCACGAACAGCGTGGCCGTGGCCAGGATGATCAGGCCCACCAGGATGGACTTCGACGCCGCCGCGCCCACGTAGGCGATGATGATCTCGACGAACGACACCGGCGCCGACAGCAACTCGTAGATCGTTCCGGAGAACTTGGGAAAGTAGATTCCGAACGACGCGTTGGAGATGCTTTGGGTCAGCAGCGACAGCATGATCAACCCCGGCACGATGAACGCGCCGTAGCTGATGCCGCCCATCGTCTGGATGCGCGAGCCGATGGCCGCGCCGAACACGATGAAGTACAACGACGTGGAGATCACCGGCGAGATGACGCTCTGCATCAGCGTGCGCCAGGTGCGTGCCATCTCGAAGGTGTAGATCGCACGCACGGCGTGCCAGTTGGCGCCGCTCATGCCCGGCCTCCTTCGACGAGACTCACGAAGATGTCTTCCAGCGAACTCTGCTTCGTGCGCAGGTCCTTGAACTGGATGCCCGCGTCGTTCACGTGCTTCATGAAGTCGACGATGCCGCGCGTCTCGCTGCGCGTGTCGTAGGTGTAGGTCAATTCGTTGCCATCCTGGGAGAGTGCGAGTTCGTAGTCCGACAGCGCGGCCGGCACGGCAGTGATCGGCGCCTGCAGCAGCAGCGTCACCTGCTTCTTGCCGAGCTTTTGCATCAGCTCCGTCTTGTCCTCGACCAGCAGCAGCTGGCCCTTGGTGATGATGCCGATGCGGTCGGCCATCTCCTCGGCCTCCTCGATGTAGTGCGTCGTCAGGATGATGGTGACGCCGGTGGCGCGCAGCTCGCGCACCAGTTGCCACATGTCGCGCCGCAACTCGACGTCGACGCCCGCGGTGGGTTCGTCCAGGAACAGCACCTGCGGCTCGTGCGACAGCGCCTTGGCGATCATCACGCGGCGCTTCATGCCGCCCGACAGCGTGCGGATGCGGTTGTCCTTCTTGTCCCACAGCGACAGCGCCTTCAGCGTCTTCTCGATGTGGGCGGGGTTGGCCGCCTTGCCGAACAGGCCGCGGCTGAACGACACCGTGTCCCACACCGTCTCGAACGCGTCGGTGGTGAGCTCCTGCGGCACCAGGCCGATGATGGCGCGCGACATCCGGTAGTCGCGGGCGATGTCGTGGCCGTCGACGGTGACGCTGCCGGAGGTGGCGGTGACGATGCCGCAGATGATGCTGATCAGCGTCGTCTTGCCGGCGCCGTTGGGCCCCAGCAGTGCCAGGATTTCGCCCTTGCGAATCTCGAGATCGATGGCCTTGAGGGCGCTGAAGCCAGACGCGTAGGTCTTGGAGACGTTCTTGACGGAGAGGATGGACTGCATGGCGCGCAGTATCCCGCGCCCGCGCAGATCGTGCTGGCTAGACCGAAATCGGCCATTCCAGCTCGCGCCGCTGCGCCGCGCTGGCGATGCCCAGCTCGATCAACTCCATCACGGCCAGCGCCTCTTGCGGGGGCACCGGGTTCGGCCCCTCGTTGCGGATCGCCGCGGCGATGCCCGCAAAGTAGGCCATGTGCGCGCCGGCCAGCATCGCCACGGGCTCACTGAGGGTCGTGCCGTCGCTCGCTCGCGTGACGCGCACCGCGCGCCCGGGGTCGACGCCCCAGTCGGGCTGCGGCGGCCAGGTGGGGCGCACGCCGGCCTTCAGCGCGTCTTCCTGCACGTCCAGACCTTCCTTGACGAAGCTGCCCAGCGTGCCGTGCACCGCGAAGCGTGGCGCGCTCGCGGCCACCAGCATGCCGGCGTGCAGGTGCACGTGCAGCCGGTCGTAGCGCAGGCTGGCGTGGAACCAGTCGTCGGCCAGCGCGCCGTCGCGCGTCAGGTCTCGCGCCAGCGTGATCGCGTGCGGGCGGCCAAACAGCTGCATCGCCTGGTCGATCAGGTGCGGGCCGAGGTCGAACCACAGGCCGGCGCCCGGGCCGGCCATCTCGCGCCAGCGCGGGCGCACCTCGGGTCGGAAGCGGTCGTGGCGCGAGCTCATCTCGACGATGCGGCCCAGCGCACCGTCGGCCACCAGCTGGCGCAGCGTCAGGAAGTCGCCGTCCCAGCGCCTGTTGTGGAACACCGAGAGCACCAGACGACGCTTGCGCGCCAGCCCGACGAGCTCACGCGCGTCGTCCAGCGCGACGGTGAACGGCTTGTCGATGACGACGTTGCGGCCGGCCAGCAGCGCGGCGCGGGCCAGCGGGTGGTGGGTGTCGTTGGGCGTGGCGATGACGACCAGGTCCAGGTCGTCGCGCACGATCAGCTCGACCGGCGTCGCATGGACGATGACGTCGGGCCAGTCGGCGTGCACCTTGGCCGGGTCGGAGCTGGCCACGGCCACGAGCTCGAGCGACGGCAGCGCCGAGATCAACGGCGCATGGAAGGTCTTGCCGGCATAGCCATAGCCGATCAGGCCGACCTTCAGGCGAGGCGTCTTCATTGGATGCCTGCGGCAGCGACAACAACGAGAGCGGGCATCGAAGGCTTCTTTCGAACGGGTTGGCGGCGCCAGGATTATGCGCGGGCCGCCGCGCGCGCGTGGCACGCGGATGACGGCACGGTGACTTCCAGGGAATGCCCTGCCCCACGAAGACGCCCGCGCTCGTCCGCGATACCCGGATCGCGGTAGTTCACATACCGGTCACCGTATGGTCACGAACAGAAATGACACTGCGCCCGGTCATTCAATTCGAATTTCAGATTCCCACAAGGACACGTCATGCTCCGGGCCATCCCCCATCGTCTTTCCGCGATCACCCGCGGCGCCACCGCGCTGCTGGCCGCCGTCGCCGCCCCTTCTTTCGCTTCCACGTCGGGGGTCGTCATCAGCCAGGTCTATGGCGGCAACGGCGGCACCTATGCCTCCGACTACGTCGAGCTGTTCAACGCCGGCGCCAGCGCCGTGACGGTCAACGGGTGGTCGATCCAGTACGCCAGTGCCACGGGCACCGGCAACTTCACCAACGGCAGCACCGCGATCACCGGCACGCTGCAGCCGGGCCAGTACTGGCTCGTCAAGCTCAGCACCACCACCGCCGGCGCCGCTCTGCCGCCCGCCGACTTCACCGGCACCACCGACATGTCCGGCACCGCCGGCAAGGTCGCGCTCGTCAACCAGACCGCCAGCCTCGCCTGCAACGGCTCGTCGACCGCCTGCAGCGCCGACCAGCTGTCGCACATCGTCGACCTCGTCGGCTTCGGCGCGGCCAACTTCTCCGAAGGCAGCCCGGCCCCGGCGCCCAGCAAGACGGCTGCCGACTTCCGCCTCAGCAACGGCTGCACCGACACCGACAACAACGTCAGCGACTTCGTCACCGGTGCCCCCGCCCCGCGCAACTCGGCCTCGCCGTTCGCGGCCTGCAGCGGCGGCGGCACGCCCACCCCGCCGCCGCCCCCGCCAGCACCGGCTCCCCCGGCGGCGCCCGCCGCGATCTACCAGATCCAGGGCAGCGGCTCGACCAGCCCTTACGTCGGCCAGGCCGTCACCACCTCGGGCGTGGTCACCAAGGTCAACAACAACGGCTTCTTCATGCAGGACCTGAACGGCGACGGTGATCCGGCGACGTCGGACGGCATCTTCGTCTTCACCAGCACGCAGCCCACGGTCGCCGCGGGCCAGTTGGTGCAGGTCACCGCCAAGGTCTCCGAATTCAACGTCGGCGCCGTGACCAACGCGGACACCGCCGCCCACACGGTCACCGAACTGACGACCGTCAGCGGCATCACCCTGCAAGGCACCGGCTACACGATCCAGCCGCTGCCGCTCACGTTGCCGCTCGCGTCGCAGGACGCCATGGCGCACTACGAAGGCATGCTCGTCACGCTGGGCGGCCCGCTCACCGTGCAGCAGAACTACTTCCTGGGACGCTTCGGCGAACTGACGCTGGCTTCCGGCGGCCGCCTGTGGACGCCCACCAACGCGCTGCGCCCCGGCGCCGGCGCCCAGGCGCTCAACACCGACAACCTGCGCCGCACCGTCCTGCTCGACGACGGCAGCAGCGTGCAGAACCCGAACCCGACGCCCTACATCTCCGCCGTCGACAACACGGTGCGCGCCGGCGACAGCGTCACGTCGATCACCGGCGTCATCGACTACGGCCTGACCACGTCGGCCAACACCGACCCGGGCGCCTACAAGATCCACCCGACGCAGTCCGTCGCCTTCGCGCGCACCAACCCGCGCACGACGATGGTCGACGACGTCGGCGGCAACCTGCGCGTGGGCGCGGCCAACGTGCAGAACTACTTCACCACATTCGACGACGGCACCAACAAGTGCCCCCCGTCGAACACGGCCAATGACTGCCGCGGCGTCAACAACGCGGTCGAGTTCTCGCGCCAGCGCACCAAGGTCGTCGAGGAACTGGTCGGCCTCAACGCCGACGTCGTCGCGCTGATGGAGCTGCAGAACAACGGCAGCGTCGCGCTCCAGAACCTGGTCGACACGCTCAACGCGCGCCTGGGTGCCAGCCTGTACGCCCGCGTGCCCGACGCGGCCACCGGTAGCGGCACGGACGCGATCAGGGTCGGCATGATCTACAAGCCGTCTCGCCTGTCGCTGGTGGGTGCCGCGCTGAGCGACACCGCCGCGATCAACAACCGCGCGCCGATGGCCCAGACCTTCATGGCCCTCAACGGCGAGAAGTTCAACCTGGTCGCCAACCACCTCAAGTCCAAGGGTTGCAGCGACTTCACCGCCGGCCCCGGCGATGCCGACTCGGGCGACCTGCAAGGCTGCTTCAACGCGCGTCGCGTCCAGCAGGCCGACCAGCTGCGCAGCTTCGTCGCCTCGGTGCAGTCGCAACGCGGCGTGCTCGACACGCTGCTGATGGGCGACTTCAACGCCTACGCCCAGGAAGACCCGATCGCCGACCTGACCAGCAACGGCTTCGTCGACCAGATCGGCCGCACCTTGGACAAGCCGGGCTCCAACAGCTACGGCTACTCGTACGTGTTCAACGGCTCGTCGGGCCGCCTCGACCACGCGATCTCCAACAACACGCTGTCGGCCAAGGTGACGGGCGTGTCCGAGTGGCACATCAACGCGGACGAGCCCCTGGTCATCGACTACAACCAGGAGTTCAAGCAGCCGGCCTGCCCGGCCTGCGGCCCGGACTACTACACCGGCACGCCGTACCGCGCGTCCGACCATGACCCGATCGCCGTCGGCTTGAGCCTGGTGCACGTGATCAACGGCACGGCCAACCGCGACGCTGTCGTCGGCACCGCTGGCGACGACGTCATCACGGGCGGTGGCGGCGCCGACACGCTGACCGGCAATGGCGGACGCGACGTGTTCGTCTACACGTCGATGCGCGACGCCGGCGACACGATCACCGACTTCGCCCCCAACGACGATCGACTCGACCTGGGCGCGCTGCTGACCAGCATCGGCGCCAACCCGGCCACCGCGGTCTCCAGCGGCGTCGTGCAGTTCATCGCCTCGGGCAACAACACGATCGTCGAGATCGACACCGACGGCTTCGCCGGCCCGGCCGTCGCCCGCCCGCTCGTCACGCTGCTCAACGTCACGCCCGCCAGCCTCGATGCGCTGCGCGATGCCGGCTTGGGTTCGCCCGCCGCCGTCGCCGCCGCGGTCAAGGCTTCGGCCAGGACTGCCGCGCTGCGCACGCTGGCGCCGGCCCGAACCACCCCATCCAAGTGAGTCTTTCCATGAAGCAATTCCACATCGCTCCGGCCGCCCTGACGGCCCTCGCCCTGGTGCTAGCCGCCGGCACCGCCAACGCCCAGGTCGTCAACGGCCAGTTCAACAACGGCCTGGCCGGCTGGACGACCGGCGGCGACGCCGCGGTCGTCGGCAACCACCTGTCGCTGACCAACGCCTTCGACGCCACGGACGACACCGACGGCGTCAACCGCAACCTGTCCGGCAACGCCCCGCTGGTCTCCGGCCAACCCGGCGGCCTCGAGGACAGCGCCGGCGTGGCGCAGCAGGCGCTCGACCCGAACCCGGGCCAGGCCATCACGGCCATCGAAGGCTCGATCGCGTCGCAGTCCTTCCTGGCCGCGGCCGGCAGCCAGCTGTCGTTCAAGTGGGACCTGAGCACGCAGGACCAGAGCGGCGACCCGACGCTGGCAGACATCGCCTTCGTCGTCATCGACGGCAAGCTGACCGTCCTGGGCAACGTCCTCGACGCCAGCACCGCGATCACCGGCGGCACGTACGCGGCGCACACGGGCTGGGCCGACTGGTCCACCACGTTCGCCAGCGGCGGCACCCACACGATCGCGTTCGGCGTGGCCGACATCGGCGACTACGTGACCTCGTCCGCGCTGGACGTGTCCGACGTCACGCTGACCGAGGTGAGCGCCGTGCCAGAGACGTCGACGCTGGCGCTGATGGCCGCGGGCCTGGGCCTGCTGGCGCTGCGGGCCCGTCGCCGCCAGGCCTGAGACCGGCCCGGCGAGACCAAGAGCCGGCGCGGACCTCGGCTCTTCGTCCAGCGCAGAACGTGGAATGCGTTCCAGATTCGAGGGGGCGAGCGGCGGCGTCGCTGTCAACCCCTCGCTGGCCTCGTGCACCGACATGTTTTCCACAGCCTCTGGGGACAAGCCTGTGGAAAACAGTTTGTCACCGTCACGCAGCCCGCCAAAAGTCGTGCTTTTTGCTGGATTGCACGCGGACTAGGCAGTGTCACGAATTTGCCATGCTCGTCAGGTAGCGAAACCGTGGCTGCGGGCCCGGCGCCCCAAGCCAGTGCGAACCGACCCACGCCCGAATCATTCGCTTACAGATCGGCGCCGTTCAGGCCCTGACCTTGCGGAAGGTGATGTTGATGCGATGCTCGCCGGCGAACGGGTGGTCGCCGTCCTTGAGCGCCTGGACGCCGTGGAAGCGCAGCCTCGACGGCCCGCCCCACACCACGACGTCGCCATGCTGCAGCGCCACCTTGCGCGCCGGGGCACCGCGCTCGGCGCCGCCCCACAGGAACACGGCTGGCAGGCCCAGCGAGACCGACACGATGGGCGCGCGCAGGTCTTTCTCGTCGCGATCCTGGTGCATGGACAGGCGCGCACCCGGCGCATAACGATTGACCAGGCAGGCGTCGGGCGCGAAGTTCGCATAACCGGCGCGTGCGGCGGCCTCGCGCGCGAGCGTGCGGAACGCGTCCGGCAGCGCAGGCCAGTGCGCTCCCGACGCCGGGTCGACCGGGTCATATCGATAGCCGCTGCGATCCGAGACCCAGCCGAGCGGGCCGCAATTGGTCATCGCCACCGACATGCGAAAGCCGCCCGGCGTGATCAGGTGGCGGAACGGGGCCGCGGCGCTGACGCACGCGACGTCCTCCTTCAAGCGGGCAGCGAACGCAAGCGCGAAGCCGCGCAGCACGACGGCGCCGGGGTCGAGCGTCTCGTCGTCCAGGTCGGACGATTCGGCGGCGAACAGGTCCAGCGTCATGGCACTCAAGCGGACGCAGCGGCCTCGGCGCGCAGCGCGGCCAGCATGCCGGTGGCCACCAGCACGCAGGTGCGCACGACATCGCGGCGCGGCAGCTTGTAGCCGCCGGTCATCCACATCTTGGCCACCTGCAGGCCGGCGCCGACCAGCGCCCGGCCCAGCAGTTCGCTGCGCACCTTCGACAACTTGAGCGCGGGCTTGACGGCCGCGAGCGGCGCGATCGTGAGCTCGGCCATCACGCGCACCGATTCCTCGTAGAGCTGGTCGATCGCCTGGCTGACGCCCAGCACCTCCACCAGCACGATGCGCGCGAAGCGCGGCTCGCGCACGGTGTCGAACCAGAGTTCGTACGCGGCGGTGGTCTGGCGCTCGATGGCGGCGGCGTCGCCGCGCCATGCCTCGGAACGGATCGACTCCTCGGTCAGGCGCGCGGCAAAACCCTGCGTCAACGTGCCGTAGACCTCGGCCAGCAACGCTTCCAGCGACGCGAACGACTCGTAGAAGTAGCGGTCGGTGAGCCCGGCCGCCGCGCAGATGCCGCGCACCGTCGCGCCGCGAAAGCCCTGCGTTCCGAACAGCTCGATGCCAGCCTCGATGAAGCGCGTGCGGCGGGCCGCGACGCGCTCCTCCATGGCCAGGCCGCCGTAGGAACGGGCGGGCGCGGGGGTCGTCTTCGCAGAGGCGGGCATCCCCCTATTTGACACGAAAGGGGCTGCCGCCTACGATCCCGATCAATATCTGACGACACGTGTCGTCACTTTTGCGACACCCCCGAACAACGAATGGAGACGGCATGGCCGGCTTGAAACCCTGGACGCTGCACGGCGGCGTCGCCGTGATCACCGGCGCCGCCAGCGGCATCGGCGCGGCGCTGGCCGTCAACCTGGCGCGGCGCGGCATGCACCTCGCGCTGGTCGACCTGAACGCGGCCGGCCTCGAGGCGACCGCGCGCCAGGTCAAGCAAGCGGGCGTCAACGTCAGCACGCACGTGATGGACGTCGCCGACCACGCGGCCGTCGCGGCGCTGCCCGCGGCCGTGCTGGCCGCGCACGGGCGCGTCAGCGTGCTGGTCAACAACGCGGGCGTCGCGCTCGGCGGACTGTTCGAGCACGTGGACGCCGAGGACTTCGACTGGCTGATGAACATCAACTTCGGCGCCACCGTGCGCCTGACGCGCGCGTTCCTGCCGGTGCTGGCACGCGAAAGCGCGGCGCAACTGGTCAATGTGTCCAGCATCTTCGGCATCATCGCGCCGCCCGGGCAGACGGCGTACGCCGCGTCCAAGTTCGCGGTGCGCGGCTTCTCGGAGTCGCTGCGTCACGAGTTCGAAATGACCGGCTCGCCCATCGGCGTCACCATCGTCCATCCGGGCGGCGTGCGCACGGCGATCTCCGAGAACGCGCGACTCGCCAAGGGACTCGACAGCGCCGAGGTGGAACGCGAGCGCGCCAACTGGCGCAGCCTGCTGGCGCTGGATCCAGCCCGAGCGGCCGAGATCATCGCCGCGGCCATCGCCAGGCGCGCGCCGCGCGTACTGGTGGGCAGCGACGCGAAGGGCGCGGCCATCGTGCAGTGGCTGTTCCCGGTGACCTACTGGAAGCACGTCGCGCGCGACATCGCGCGCCGGGTCAAGCGCCAGCCGGCCTGAACAGGAACACGACATGGCAAGCTGGCAGGCCGTAGTAGCCCGTTACATCATCCGCAAGCGCGTGCGACCCGCGCTCGGCGACATGCGCGACCTGATGCGCGTGCGCAAGGTCATGGGACAGGCCCTGCCGCCGCCCAAGGGCGTGCGCTACACGCCGGGCACGCTGGGTGGCGTCGGCGGCGAGTGGGTCGAACAAGAAGGTGCAGCGGACCTCGGGGCAACGCTGCGTCCGACGCTGATGTACGTGCACGGCGGCGGCTTCGTCGGCTGCTCGCCGCGCACCCATCGCCCGATCACCGCGGCCTTTGCACTGCAGGGATTGCGCGTCTTCGCGCCCGACTACCGGCTCGCGCCCGAGCATCCGTTTCCGGCGCCACTGGACGACGTACTCGCCGCGTGGCGCGCACTGCGCGTACAGCACGACGCCGACTCGCCTGGGCAGCGCCTGCTCGTCGCAGGCGAAAGCGCTGGCGGCAACCTCGCACTGGCGTTGATGCTGTCGCTGCGCGACGCCGGAGAGCGCCAGCCCGCCGCGGCTGCGCTGTTCTCGCCGGCCACCGACCTGAGCGGCGGCAGCCCGTCGATCGAGGGCAACGCGGAGCGCGATCCGATGTTCCACGGCCCGTCGCTGGAGCACCTGGGCAACGCCTATCTGGGCGCGACCGGCGACGCGACGAACCCGTTGATCTCGCCGCTGTTCGGCGACCTGCAAGGCCTGCCGCCGCTGCTGATCCACGTCGCCGCCGAGGAGGCGCTGCGCGACGACGGCCTGCGCTTCGCGCAGAAGGCGCGCGCGGCCGGCGTGCTGGTAGAGACCACCGTGTGGCCCGTGGTACCGCACGCCTGGCAGTTGCTGGCCAAGGTGCCCGAGGCGCGCCAGTCGATCGCCCGCGCGAGCGAGTTCCTCAAGACCGCGCAGCCCGAGGCCGTCGAGCACCTGGACACCGTCATCATCGGCGCCGGCTTGTCCGGCATCGGCGCGGCCGTGCACCTGCAAACAGACTTCCCCGGCCGCCGCTTCACGATCCTCGAGAGCCGCGCCGCGATGGGCGGCACCTGGGATCTGTTTCGCTATCCCGGCGTGCGCTCCGACTCCGACATGTTCACGCTCGGCTACGCGTTCAAGCCGTGGACGGACGCGAAATCGCTGGCCGACGGCCCGGCGATCCGCCGCTACATCGTCGAGACGGCGGTGGAGCACGGCCTCGACCACCAGGTGCGTCATGGCCACCAGGTCGTGCGCGCCGACTGGTCGTCGGCCGACGCTCGCTGGACGCTCGAGATCGAGCACGCAGCCGACCCCAGCGGCAACGTGCGCCGCTCCAGACTGTCCTGCAAGTTCCTGCTGGCCTGCAGCGGCTACTACAGCTACGCCGCCGGCCACACGCCCGAGTTCGCCGGCGCCGCTGGCTTCGCCGGCCGCATCGTGCACCCGCAGTTCTGGCCCGCGGACCTGGACTACGCCGGCAAGCGCGTGGTGGTCATCGGCAGCGGTGCGACGGCGGTCACGCTGGTGCCCGAGATGGCCAGGACAGCAGCGCACGTGACGATGCTGCAGCGTTCGCCCACCTACGTTCTGTCGCTGCCCGCACGCGACGCCATTGCCGACGCGCTGCGCCGGCGCCTGCCGCGCATGCTCGCGTACCGGCTCACGCGCACCAAGAACATCGGCGTGGCGATGCTGTTCTTCAAGCTCGCGCGGCGCTGGCCGGCCAGGATCAAGAAGAACCTGATCGGCATGGTGCGCCAGGCCCTGGGCCCGGGGCACGACGTCGACACGCACTTCACGCCACGCTACGACCCGTGGGACCAGCGCGTGTGCTTCGTGCCCGACGGCGACCTGTTCGAGGCGATCAAGAGCGGCCAGGCCGAGGTCGTCACCGACCACATCGACACCTTCACGGCCGGCGGCATCCGCCTGCAGTCGGGCCGCGAACTGCCCGCCGACATCGTGGTCTCGGCCACCGGTCTCACGCTGAATCTGCTCGGCGACGTCGCGTTCGCGGTCGACGGCCAGGCCGTCGACTTCTCGAAGACGCTGGGCTACAAAGGGATGATGTTCAGCGGCGTGCCCAACTTCATCTACACGTTCGGCTACACCAACGCGTCGTGGACGCTCAAGGCCGACCTCACGGCCGGCTACGCGTCGCGCCTGCTCGCCTACATGGACAAGCACGGCATCGCCAGCGCGACGCCGGTCAGCGCGCCGGACCTCGAGACCCGCCCGTTCCTCGACTTCTCGTCCGGCTACGTGCAGCGCGCGATGGACTTCATGCCCAGGCAGGGCGTGAAGGCGCCGTGGCGGCTGTACCAGAACTATCTGCTCGACATGATCACGCTGCGCTGGTCGCGCATCGCGGACGGCAGGCTGAAGTTCGGCCGCGTGGCGCAAGAACTCAGCGGGCCGCGTCGACCAGGGCCCGGATGACCTCGGGATGGACCTGGCGGCCCGTGCGGCGATCGAACAGGCCCATGCTGTGGTTCTCGCTTGGCGCGCCGGCGTCCCAGTAGATCGGCACCACGCCGTGCGTCCAGGCCGAATGCGCGACGTAGCGGTCCCAGTCCAGCACGAAGGCCTCCGAGCCGGGATGCTCGGCCCGGCGCATCGCGCCGAACTCGCCCAGGATGACGGGCACGCCCCGGTCGACGAAGCGCGACTTGAGCTTGGCGAACTGCGCGTCGACATGCGCCTCATCGGCCCAGGTTTCGGTCGCCGCCTTGTCGGTGGCCGACGCGCCCCACTGCCAGGCCTTGCCGTCGCCGTTGATCGTGAAATCGTACGGGTCGTAGTAGTGCACCTCCAGCATCAGCCGGTTCACGGCGGAGTCCGTCGGCAGCGTCGCGAAGTTCACCGCGTGGTCGATGTTGGTGTTGAAGGCCTGGACGACCAGGTGGCGCGTCGCGTTGCAGCCACCGGTCGCGCGCACCGCATCGACGAAGACCTGGTTGAAGCCGCTCTGCACCGCGATGTTCTCGGGCTTGGGCATGCCGTAGTCGCCCTCTACCATGACCTCGTTGGTGCCCGCGAACAACAACATGTCGTCATGATCGCGGAAATGCGTCGCGATCTGCGTCCAGAACCTTGCCAGCCGTGCATCGGCCACGCGCTCGCGGGACTTGACCGGCTGCAGCCATCCGCCGTCCCAGTGGACGTTCAACACGACAACCAAGCCGGCGCGACGCGCGTCGTCCACCACCTGGGTCACGCGCGACAACCACTGCGGGTCGATGTCGTCGCGGGCGTTGGCGTACTGCTTCCAGGACACCGGAATGCGCACGGTCCTGAAGCCTGCGGACCTGATGGCATCCATCAGCACCTGGCTCGCCCGCGGATTGCCCCATGCGGTCTCGCCGCCGGTCGCCTCGAGCGAGTTGCCGAGATTCCAGCCGGCGCCCATCAGCCGCGACAGTTGCAGGCTCGTGAGCTCGCGCATGCCGGGCACGCAGGCGTGCACATCGGCCGCCACGCGCCCAGGGGCCAGCACAGGCGCTGGCACCTCGGCGCAGGACGCCAGGGCCAGCGCCATGCAGAACCGGGTGGCGTGACGCTTCATCATCAGGCGATGTTTTGCAGGCTCAGGAGCACCACGTCGTGGCTGCGCAGCGCGATCGACAGCGTGACGCTGCCGGACCCGCCGACGCGAATCTCGCGCTGCATTTCCGGCGTGTCCGTCGTCAAGGCCTGCAGCTCGGACAGTTGGCGTGCGTCCAGATCCTTGGGGGAGTTCATGCGCAAGTAAGCGCTGTGCGCATCGTTGGCCTGGTAACCCGTGCGGTGCTGGCTCAGCCGATAGCGACCAGGCGCCAGGTGGCGCAGCTGCACCTGCACCGAGCCGACGTCGTGCGCAGGTTGCGGCTTGCCGAAGAAGGACCGGTTGCTGGCCTTCTGGTCCGGATTGCGCCAGTCCCAGACCAGCGCCTGCACCTGCCGGCCGTCAGTCGCGGCCCATGAGAACGGATCGGTGCAAGGTACTTCGCGGCCGCGCACCGACGCCAGCGCCGCCAGGTACTTGTAGGCGAACCACACGGGCTTGCGCAGGCCTTCTCGCGTCATCATCCCGAACCCGCCTTCGAACGGCGCGGTGGGCGGGCCCGGCTCCTCGAACAGGTCACTGTAGGTCCAGTAGCTCATCGACTGCGCGAGCCCCTGGCTCTGGCGCAGCTTGGTGAGCACGTAGGCGGCGCTCATGTAGCTGTCGTGCACCTTGTCGCGCGGGTTGTAGCTGGTGCTCCACTCGGTGAAGAACAGCGGCAGGCCCGGCAGGTGCGAGCGCTCGATCTGCTCGCGCACCCGCCGCACGTCGCCGACGATGGCGTCGGGTGACGGAGACAGTTGCCGGTCCTCGACGCCGAACTCGTCGAGGAACCCGCCATCCACGCCGTACGCGTGCGTGGTGACGAAGTCGACTGGCGTGTCGGTGGCCTTGGCATGCGCGAGGAACTCCGGCACCCAGGCCGCGCCCGCCGTCGACGGGCCGCCGATGCGCAATTGCGGGTCGATCGCCTTCATTGCCCTGGCGGTGCGCGTGTAGAGATCGAAGTAGGCCGCCTGGTCGGCCTTCTCCCAGAAGCCGTCGAGATTGGGTTCGTTCCAGACCTCGAAGTACCACTGCCGCACCTCTGCCGCGCCGTAGCGCTCCAGCAGGTGGCGCGTGAAAGCGTCGATCAGCGCGACCCAGCCGGCGGGCTCGGGGTGCGAGGTGTTGCCTTCCCAGTAGAAGATCTTGAGTGGCGAGGTGGCCAGCGCCAGCGGCGTGAAGCCGAGCTCCACCAGCGGCCGGATGCGGCGGGCAAGCAGCGCGTCGTAGAGCGCGTCGATGCCGCTGAAGTCGAACACCAGCTGGCCGTCCACGCGGCGAACGGTCTTGAGCACGTCGTGGAAGATGGCGTGGAAGCGCAGGTAGCGGAAGCCCAGTTCGTCGACGGCGGTCTTCAACTGGGCCAGGCTGTCGTCGCGGCGAAGGGTGCCGGGGTAGTCGGAGCCCACGCAATGGTCGAAGAAGCGATCGAACGGCTGGCGGGCCTGCGACAGGTCGAGCACGATGCGGCGCGTGGTCTGGTCATCCATGGTCTTGGGGTGCGGGGCGCCCCACGTGGTGCAGGTGAGCGGCAGTGCCGCGGAGGCCGCCAGGATCTGGCGACGGCGAAGCTGTCGGGAAGGGATCACGCGAGTCCTCTGTAAGTGAAGTTGCGCGCGCGGATCTCGCCGGCTCCGGCGCTGAACAAGGCGATCCTCAGGCTCGTGAAGCCGCCGAACACGTTGTGGTGCAGGCCCGAAACCTCCATCTGCCACGGGTGCTGCGTCCAGGTGCGGCCGTCGTGCGAATGACTGAACGTCAGCACGTTCTCGCGATTGACGAGGCGGATGTGCACGCACCGCGTCTGCATGGCCTGGCGCATCCAGACGTGCTCCTGGCCGTAGCCGTAGGTGAGCATCTGGGTGCTGCTGAAGCCGATGCCCGCATGGCCGCGCTCGTCGTAGAACAGCGCGAGGCCGCCGTGGCCGTCGCCGCGGATCTCCAGTTCGACCGCGGCCTCGTAGCTGCGGTCGCCCACCACGCAGGTCAGCGGCGAGCAATCGGCCAGCGCCTGGCCTTTGCCGCGCAACACGAGGCTGGCATCCTCGAAGCGCATGCGCGCGGCGTCGTCAGGGCCGGGCGCGTGCAGGCTCCATTGCAGGCCCATCGGCCCGTGCGCGAAGTCGTCGGACAGCGCCTGGCCCGACGGGCGCGGTGCGCCACCGCGTGGCTTGGGCAGCGGACGATCCAGCGTGCCGCCGCGGGCGCGCAGCCAGCCGTCATCGGTCCACGCCACGGGCTCGAGCAGCGCCTGGCGGCCCAGCGTGCGCATGCCGTTCTCGTAGCCGTGATAGACCATCCACCAGTCGCCGGCCGGGCCTTCGACGAGGCTCGCGTGGCCGCGCGACCACCAGGGCTCCTCGACGCTGCGGGTGCGCACGATGGGGTTGTGCGGGCAGTGCGTCCACGGCCCGTGCACCGAGCGCGACCGCGCCAGCGTGACCATGTGGCTGGTGGGCGGGCCGGCGGTGCCGCCCACCGCCGACAGGAGGTAGAACCAGTCGCCGCGGCGCAGCAGCTTGGGGCCTTCCGGCGCGAACATCTCGACCACCCAGTCAGCCGGGTACTGCCAGGGCGTCCAGGCGTTGTTCTCCACCGGCCCATCCGTGGCGAGGCCGTCGTCGGTGAGGCGCACGCGTCGCCCGCCGTTGACGAACAGGTAGCGCCGGCCGTCCTCGCCCAGCACGTGGCCGGGGTCGATGCAGCCGGGAACGCGCAGGTTCACGGGCTCGCTCCAAGGCCCCCGGATGGCGTCGGCATGAACGACGTGGATGCCCGTTCCGCCATCGCCCAGCACGGGGATGTAGAGGAAGAAGCGGCCGCCGTGCTTGACCAGGTCCATGGCCCAGACCGTGCCGATCGGGCGGGTCAGCGCGGCGCAGATCGGGGCCCAGTTGACGAGGTCCTGCGAATGCCAGATGACCGCGCCCGGACAGGCCTGGAACGACGAGAACGTCATGTAGTAGTCGGCACCGTCCTTCAGGATGGTGGGATCGGCGTGGTCACCCGCAACGATCGGGTTGAGGTAGCGGCCGTCGCCGAGGTCGGCGCGACGCTGGCCCTCGGGCCCGGGCGCGCGGACGCGCGACGCGGGCGCGACAGCCTCCGCGCGCGCAGTCGCAAAGCCGTTGGCAACGGCCCCTGCCAGGGCCACCTTGAATGCCCGACGTGTCCACATCGTTGTCTCCGAAGTCGTTCTGGTGCCGGAACGCGTGACGGAGTCGCCCGCACCGCCACCTAGTTAGTTTGATCGCTGCACTAATTATTGAACAGCGTGCAACTACCAATTGCCGGGGCGGGCGGAGAACGCGGGAGACAAGACGGAAGCCTCAGTCGGAGCCGTGCATCTCCACGTGCACCAGTTCGAACTTGGACCCGCTTGGCGTGGGCGTCACCTTGAACACGCGTTGGGCCCGGTTGATGCCCACCTTGAACAGGCGGCCGCCGGCCTCGACGCTGTCGTCGTCGCAGGTGACGGGCTTGTCCTGGTTGTTCTTGTCGTCGTGATGGCGATCGGACCTGGCGCGCACGCCAGTGCAATCGAGCACTGGCCCGTACGGGCGCATCGCGTCGCGGTAGAAGGCAGCGACGGCGTCGACACTGTCGGCGCTGCGATAGCTGGCGACGGCCAGCTTGAAGCCGAAGGCCTGGCCCCAGATGCCGAACGAGAAGCCCGCCGAGTCGCGGCCCGAGTCGGAGTTCTTGATCGCGCCGGGGTAGATCGGCAGGCCGACGTCCTTGGCGTCGGCGTCGGCGTGGATGTCGAGTCCGCCGGCCTGGCTGGCGCTGGCGGCCAGGGCGACGGCGAACGCGGCGAGCACATGGCGCGGTCTCGGGAAACACAAGGCGGTCATCGGAATCTCCAGTTGCAGCGCGCAGCATAGGAAACGGCCGGGCGCATGGCGATGCAACTGCGACGAACCGGCGCGCCCCACCGACGATCTGCAGCCGCGCTCGACGAACGGCGCGCACCTTTGACCCCGGCCGAGCACGGCCTCTGCGCTTGCGTTGCAATGGCCGGACGTCGACCCCCGCCGGAGTGCCCATGCCCGCCCTGTTCCAGCCCCTGAAGATCGGCTCTCTCGAGCTCGAGAACCGCATCGTCATCGCACCGATGTGCCAGTACTCGGCGGTCGATGGCAGCGCCACCGACTGGCACGCGATCCACCTGGGCCACCTGGCGTTGTCGGGCGCAGCGCTGCTGATCATCGAGGCCACGGCCGTGACAGCGCGGGGCCGCATCACGCCCACGGATCTGGGCCTGTACTCGGACGCCAACGAAGCCGCGCTGGCCCGCGTGCTGGCCGTGGTGCGCGGGCAGTCGGCCATGCCCATCGGCATTCAACTCGCGCACGCCGGGCGCAAGGCGTCCAGCCGCGCGCCGTGGGACGGCGGCCAGCAGATCCCCTCGCCCGACGCGGACGGCTGGGTCGCCGAGGCGCCGTCGGCGCTGCCGCATTCGCCCGGCGAGGAGCCGCCACGCGCGCTCGACGCGGCCGGGCTCGCGCGCGTGCGTGACGCATTCGCGCTCGCGGCCTTGCGCGCGGCACGCCTGGGCATCGACGCGATCGAGCTCCACGCGGCGCACGGCTACCTGCTGCACGAGTTCCTGTCGCCGCTCGCCAACCAGCGCGACGACGCGTACGGCGGCAGCCTCGAGAACCGCATGCGCTTTCCGCTGGAGGTGTTCGACGCCGTGCGGGCCGCGTTCCCGGCCGATCGGCCGGTGTGGGTGCGGCTGTCGGCCACCGACTGGGTCGACGGCGGCTGGGACCTGGCCAGCAGCGTCGCGTTCGCCCAGGCGCTCGCAGCGCGCGGCTGCGCGGCGATCCACGTCAGCACGGGCGGGGTGTCGCCGCAGCAGAAGATCCCGCTGGGCGCCGGCTACCAGGTGCCGTTCGCCGCGCGCATCAAGGCCGAGACAGGCCTGCCGACAATCGCCGTCGGCCTGATCACCGAACCCGAGCAGGCCGAGACCATCGTCGCCAGCGGCGAGTCCGATGCCGTCGCCCTGGCCCGCGCGATGCTCTACGACCCGCGCTGGCCCTGGCACGCGGCCGCCAGGCTGGGCGCGCAGGTGCGCGCGCCCAAGCAGTACTGGCGCTCGCAGCCGCGCGAGTTCAAGGATCTGTTCGAAGGCGCCGCCATCGGGCAGCGATAGGCGCTATTCGGCCTTCTCGGGCTCGCGAAACTCCATCGGCCAGACCTCACCCGGCTGGCGCGCGTTCTCGCGCTGGCGCAGTTCGACGCGGCGGATCTTGCCCGAGAGTGTCTTGGGCAGTTCGCCGAACTCGACGATGCGGATCCGCTTGTACGAGGCCAGGCGCGAACGCGCGAACGCGAGGATGGACTGCGCCAGTTCGGGGCTGGGCGAGAAACCGGCGCGCAGGATCAGGATCGCCTTGGGCACAGCCAGGCGGATCGGGTCGGGTGACGGGATGACCGCGGCCTCCGCGACGGCTTCGTGCTCGATCAGCACACTCTCGAGCTCGAACGGGCTGATGCGGTAGTCGGAAGCCTTGAACACGTCATCGGCGCGGCCGATGTAGGTGATGTAGCCGTCCGCGTCGCGCGCGGCGACGTCGCCGGTGTGATAGTGGCCGTCGCGCATCGCGTCGGACGTGCGCTCATCGTCGTCCTGGTAGCCCAGCATCAGGCCGAGCGGGCGCGGCGCCAGGGTCAACGCGATCTCGCCTTCCTGCGCGGGCTGGCCGTCGATGTCGAGCAGCGCGACGTCGTAGCCGGGCAGTGGGCGGCCCATCGAGCCGGGCTTGGACTTCTGGCCCGGCGGATTGCCCACCTGCGCCGTCGTTTCGGTCTGCCCGAAGCCGTCGCGGATCGTGATGCCCCAGGCGCGCTGGACGATGTCGATCACCTCGGGATTGAGCGGCTCGCCGGCGCCCACCAGCTCGCGCAGCGACGTCTTGTACTTGCCCAGATCCTGCTGCATCAGCATGCGCCACACGGTGGGCGGCGCACACAGCGACGTGACCTTGTTCTTCACCAGCACGTCCAGCGCGCTCGGCGCGTTGAAGCGTGCGTAGTTGTAGATGAAGATGGTCGCGCCCGCGTTCCACGGTGCGAACAAGCAACTCCATGCGTGCTTGGCCCAGCCCGGCGAGCTGATGTTCCAGTGCACGTCGCCGGGCTTCAGGCCGATCCAGTACATGGTCGACAGGTGGCCCACCGGGTAGCTCTGGTGGCTGTGCAACACCAGCTTGGGCTTGGACGTGGTGCCCGACGTGAAGTACAGGAACAACGGGTCGGTGGCCTGCGTCGCTGCGTCGGGCGTGAAGACGGACGACTGCTGCGCCGACGCCGCGTAGTCGTGCCAACCGGCCGCCTCGCCGCCCACGACGATGCGCGTGTAGACGCCGGGGAACACGTCGAACTTGGCCGTGGCCGAGGCCGTGCAGATGACGTGCTTGACGGCGCCGCGGTCGAAGCGGTCGGTGAGGTCGTCGGTGCTCACCAGCGTGGTGGTGGGCACGATCACCGCGCCCAGCTTCATGCAGGCCAGCATGGCCTCCCACAGCGCCACCTCGTTGGGCATCAGCAGCAGCACGCGGTCGCCGCGCGCCACGCCCAGCGAGCGCAGCCAGTTGGCGACCTGCGCCGAGCGCTCGGCCATGCGCGCGAAGCTGACCTTGTCCTCGCCGCCGTCCTCGTCGACGATCCACAGCGCGGGCGCGTCGTTGCCGCGGGCCATCGCGTCGAAATGGTCCAGCGCCCAGTTGAACTCGGTCAGTTGCGGCCAACGGAAGTCGCGGTAGGCGGTGGCGTAGTCCTCGCGATGCTGGAGCAGGAAGTCCCGAGCGCCCAGGAAGGCGGCGACGCCGGTGGTGGTGGAGGATGCGGTCATGCGAAGTGTCTCCATGCGCCGTCCACCCGGGTGGCGATGGCGGCGGTTGTCGTGGTCGAAGCGCCGTCACGCGACGCTCGCACAGGAGAGCATAAGGGAGGCGGCCAACGGGCACCTGACGGCGCTCGCCAGGGAGATTTGCTGGCGCTCGGGAACGAACCCGCGCGGGTGCCGGTGTCCGCGCAGATGTCGCGGCAGTGGAGGGATGCGCGGCCCCGACGTGTCTCGCGCAGCGCCCTGGGCGCGTCAGGCGGCCAGTTGGGCCGGCGCGGCGGGGACGATCGGGATCACGCGGGCGGCGTTGGCGACGCGCCCCTCGGCGAGCGTCGAGCGGCAGGCGCGGGCCACGTCGAAGGTGTCGTGCGCGCACTCCAGACAGCTGCCGCAGGCGGTGCCCACGCGCAATTCGTCCTGCAGTTCGTCGAACGAGGCGCAGCCGTGGCGCACTGCGCGCTCGATGTCACGGTCGGACACCCGGTGGCACACGCAGACGATCACAGGGCTTGCTCCTGCGCGGCGGCGATCCTGCTGACGGCGATGGACGACATGCGAGGCGATTCCGTTGGTTGACCCTGACGTAACTATAACGCGAATCGTTCGCATTTGCAAAACAGAAAGGCCTGCTTTCGTGGCGCAGTTCTGGGCCTGGCGCCGCAGATCCCTCTCCTGCTTCCCGCCCCGCAATGAAAAAAGCGCAGCCAGGCTGCGCTTTCGGGGTCGCGGAAGGCGAGGTACCTACTCGATCTCGCCCATCATCGACTGATGGTAGTTCTGCTCGCCAACCTTGGCGGCGACGTCCAACTGCGTCTCGAGGAAGTCGATGTGCTCCTCGGTGTCGTCGAGGATCTTCTGCAGCAGGTCACGCGAGACATAGTCGCGCACGCTCTCGCAGTGGGCGATGCCGTCCTTGATCGTGGCCTGCGCGCCGGTCTCGAGCTTGAGGTCGCAGTTCATGCACTCCAGGAGGTTCTCGCCGATCATCAGCTTGCCCAGATCCTGCAGGTTGGGCAGGCCATCGAGCAAGAAGATGCGGTCCATGAGCTTGTCGGCGTGCTTCATCTCGCCGATCGACTCCTCGTATTCCTTCTTCGCGATCTTGTCGAGACCCCAGTGCTTGTACATCCGGTAGTGGACGAAGTACTGGTTGATAGCCGTCAGTTCGTTCTTCAGCTGGGCCTGAAGGTGCGCGATGACCTGGGGGTCGCCTTTCATGCGGAAACTCCTCGCAACGCGTGTTCGTCGCAAACGCGCTCATCCTAGCGCGAATGCAACGCCGAACCGCGCCTTTCAGTGGCCGCCCGAATCCGCGTTGCGGCTCGATTCGAACAGGAACCAGGCGCGCCGTTCGGTCTCGTCGATCCAGTTCTCGATGAGGCTGGCGGAGGCGATGTCCTTGTGGTCGTCGCACACGTCGTGCGCGGCGCGCAGGCTGGCGGCGAGTTGCTGGTTGTCCTGGTGCAACTCGGCCAGCATGTCCAGCGGCGTCACGAACTCGGCGTCGTTGTCGGACACGCGCTGCAGCCTGGCGATGTGCCCGATGGACCGCAGCGTCACGCCGCCGAGCTTGCGCACGCGCTCGGCGAGCGGATCGGTCATCGCGTAGAGCTGGTCGCCCTGGTCGTCAAGCAGCAGGTGATAGTCGCGGAAATGCGGCCCGCTCATGTGCCAGTGGAAGTTCTTGGTCTTCAGGTAGATCGCGAACACGTCGGCCAGGATCGCGTTGAGCGCGCCGCTGATGTCCTTGGTCGCCTTGGCGCCCAGGTCGGTGGGCGTGGCGATGGCCGCGCCACGACGGCTCTTGGCGGCTGCGGCCTTCTTCGGGGACAGCGTCTTCATGCGGTGGACCTCCTGATGAGTTGGTAATCGCCGTCGCTGCGCGAAGGCGGCCGACCAAGGTTACTCGCGCAACTATCTCCCCATCGTAGGACAGGCACTCGACCGCAGGGAAATGGGTGCCCCGGCCACTGTTTATCCGGAGTTTGCCGAACTGTGTCCAGGTTGATATAGCGGGGGGTTTCCGGCGCTCATCGGGGATTCCACGGAGCCTCCTGCGCCTAGTATTCGATCATCGAAACCGGAGTCTCACCATGACGCAAGTCCACTCTTCCGGTGGCGCCAGGGGCCCCTTCGCCACTCCCGTGTCGAAAGGAAAGGCCAAGGCGGCCGCCCAACCCGACAAGAAGATCGCCGTTCCCAAGGCGATCGAGGCCAAGCCGTCGGCGCATGCGGTCAAGAACGGGACACAGGTCTCCTTCGGCAAGCAGGCGCTGCACGCCCTCGAGAGCACCAGCGAATTCATCGGCAAGGCGCTGCTGACCGGCGTCGAGGACGTGGGCGAGGCCGCCTACTACACCGTCAAGGCGGTGGGCACCGGCGTGGTCGACGTGGCCAAGGGCCTGGAGGCAGCAGCCGTCGACGGCGCCAAGGGCCTGGGCGTGGGCCTGGCCGACACGGCCACCGCGATCGGCCATGGTGTCGTCCATGTCGAGAACGCGCTGGGCGACGTCTGGGGCATGGCCACGCAAGGCATGTCGTCGGCCACGACGCTGGCCACGACGCTGGGCGCAGACGCCCAGGTGCTGGTCACCAACGTGGGCGCCGCCGCCACCGACGTGGGCGTGGGCGCCAAGGCCGTGCTGTCGGGCGTGGGCAGCGTCGCCAGCACCGCGGCCCGCTACGGCACCTACGTCGTCAAGCAGGCCGGCAAGGCCATCAACGAGCTCACCTGAGCGTTGGCGCGGGCGCGGGCGTCACGCACGCACACGCGAGTTCCACCAGGCCCGGCTGTCGATCGTCGACCCCATCGTTTCCCGCGCCTGTGCGGGCACATTGCTGGCAATGAGCCACGCTTTGCAGAAGCGCGTTGTGGCCATGAATCCAGGCGGCGGCTTCCACCATGCCTTCCGCGATCATGGCGAAGGCTTCTGCATCTACGCAGACGTCGCTGCGGCACTTGCTGCGGTTCGAGCGCAAGGACTGCTCTCCGCGGACGATCCGGTGGCGATCATCGACCTGGATGCCCACCGGGGAAACGGCGTTTGGGGTCTGTGCGGCAGCGACCCGTCCGTGCACGTGATGGATCTAAAGCGCCCCGGTCCATCCCGGGTTCTTTCCTGGGTCAGTTGAGGAATTCCCCTTTCAGCTCCCGATCAAGGCACAAACCACGGACGAGGCTTGCCTTGCGACGCTACGTGAAGAGCTTCCGCTCTTTCTTGCGTCAATGCCGCGCAAACCTGCGCTTGCGATCCACAACGCCGGCACGGACGTGCTTGCCGGTGACCCTGTGGGTCGGCTCGCCGTGTCCGAAGCCGGCGTCGTAGAACGCGACGCCATGGTGCTGGACGCGCTGAGCGGACAAGGCATTCCAACTGTTGTCGTGACGAGCGGGGGCTATTCGCCCAAGTCGCATGAACTGATTGCGCAACTCGCATGGTGTGTGATGCAACTACACCACGTGCCGGCCTGAGTGTTGCGATCCGGCATCGGCGTAGCTCGAAACGTCGAGTTCCACTGTCCTGAGCTCGATATGGCGGCGCGAAACCCGCGTGCCCGAAAGCGGCCTTCCCCAACCGACAGGTCATGGCCGACTGCGGACAGATCCAGAATATAGACAGGACGGTACGTTCACCGCTTGCCCTTGCCTGATGGGCTGAGTCATGGCGCCAGCCGACCTGAATGCGCACGTTGGCGAACAGCGCTGGCCGACTGCGGAGATCGGTGTCGTCCGGTTACCCACCGTCGCCACGGCGCCGTTGCCTCTCCTCTTCAAGTCGCTCGGCCTCCCGAGACATGTTGGCCCGGATTTTCGCGATCCGCGCAGACTCTTCCTCGAGTCGCGCGAGCTCCTTTCCGGAGAACATCAAGTTGGCCGGCAGCAGCGCCTTGCACGACTCGCAAGCTGCAACTCGCCGGTTGAAGACAGTGAAGCCACAGGCCGGGCATTTGAATTTGGATGAGTCGGTCATCGAGTTAGGGCTGCCCGCGGCGACATGGAACAAGTTGCACTGAACCGTACGCTACCCGATACCGGACGGTCCCGCCCGGTTGCTCCTGGCCGGCTGCGGGCATCCCTCAACGACAACCGGACGGCAGCTTCGCGCTGGAGAGGCGCCGCTTCGCGTTTTCAGCGCCGATGCCCGGACGCTCTGCGCGACTCAATGCTTGCCGGGGGCAAGCGATGGCTGAACCCCCAGCTCAGCAATGCCGCGGCAAGCAGAGCAAAGAGAGCGATGGTGCCGTTGGAGGCCATGTGGCCGCTCAAGTTGTGCATTGAAAGTTCCGAAAACTCCCGCAAGAGCGCGAAAGTTCCGACGCAGGCCTGGCATTCGCCATCCAAGTCGACATTCCGTCGCCCGAGAGAGAAGGCAACAACAATGGACCCGAGACAAGCCAACCTGCAGCGACACCGCCTGCGGATGACGTTGCTTTCTGTCGTCAATTCGTTGCTCCAGTCCATCGTGATCGGCCTCTATGCCGCCTCCGAAGCCACAACCTGGTCGATCGCCGCTGCCTTCGCGGCGGCCAGCCTGGGCAGCACCGGGCTGTTTGCGATCGGGGTCAGCGCGGGTTGGCTGGTGAAGCTGGGGGACGCGCGATTGCTGATTGCGCAACTGGCCGCAAACTTCGCCATCCAGATCGCCTTCCTGATCGCGGCGCCGCCACTGTGGATGATCTTCCTCGCCTCGACGCTCATCACCTGCACCTACGCCATGGTGGCGTTCACGCCGCGCCAGTTCACCTGGCTCTGGCTCGGCTACGGGGCCATCACGGCACTGGCGCTGTTTGCCGGACGTGACCGATTCGAGACGCCGGCACCAACGCCTTTCAACGTCGCGATACTGTGGCTCTTCTTCTTCATGGGCGTGCGTCGCCTCGCGTTGACCGGCGCGCAGTTCAGCCGCCTGCGCGAACAACTGTCCGAGAAGAACAAGCAGTTGACGATCCTTCTCGAGCGCAACAAGGAGTTGGCCAATCACGACGACCTGACCGGCACGTTCAATCGACGCCAGCTCATGCAATTCCTGGTCGAGGAACGCGACCGAGCCGGCCGCGCGCGCTCTTCGTTCTCGATCGCCATGCTGGACCTCGACCACTTCAAGACGATCAATGACCGATTCGGACACGCGGGAGGCGACGCGGCACTCAAGCGATTCTGTGCGCTCACGTTTGCCTCGATGCGCGCCACCGATCGCTTCGCGCGCTATGGCGGTGAGGAGTTCGTCCTGCTGATGCCCATGACGACGTCGATCGACACCGCCTGCCAGGCTGCGGAACGGATCCGCCACGTGATCGCCAGCGACGATTGGCGCGTCACCTTCGGCGTCGACTGCACGCCGGTCACCGTGTCGGCTGGGGTGGCCACGTGGCGGCAGGACGAGACAGTCGAAGATCTGCTGGCGCGCGCCGATGCAGCGCTCTACGAGGCCAAGCGCCGGGGCAGGAACCTGTGTGTCGCCGCTGCCCCGCTGCCGATCGTCGTGCCAGCGCCCTGAAATCAGGGGTCGAAGCCAGTCGCGACCTTGGCAGCGGGCCACGCGAGGCTCGCGCGCGCGACGCGGCAATCGCCTCCGAAGCGACCTCGCAGTCAAGCTTCATCGACATCGAGCCGAGACCGAAATCCGTTTCGAATTTCGCGCGAATCCACACAGCGTGTCGAAGCGCCATCCCGCCTAATATCGGTGCCGCGCGACCTTGCGCCAGCGGCTGCCCCACACGATCAGCCACAGCAGCACCCCCTGCAGCGGCAGGCGCAGCCAGAGCAGCCACACCGGCACGTCGAACTGCTCGTGGATGTGCAACATGTAGATGTTGGCCGGCGTCAGCGCCAGCGTCAGCGCGAACAGGCACCAGCCCGCGAGGCGGCGCGTCCACGGCAGCACGAGACCGAACGCGCCCGCGAGCTCCAACAGGCCGGTGAGCAGCACGACGTCGCGCGCATCGGGGATCTGCGGGGGCACGATGCGCACCTCGAGATCGGTAAGCACGAAGTGTGCGATGCCGCCGAAGAAGAACCAGCAGAAAACGAACACCAGCGCCACGCGTTGCCAGCGTGTGCCGCGCCGCTCGGGCTGTGACGATTCAGCGGAGACGAAGGGCAGGTAGTTCACGCGCGGCACCCTCCCCTTGGGCATGGGTGGGATCGGTACAGGCAGTGCAGCGGGAATCTCGTCACGGGTCTCTCGGCCGCGTTCACGGGGCGCGGCATGGAATCAGGGTCGGGCGGACATGATCGCCCACGCTTTGCCCGACCTGGGCTTTCGTGACGAAAAAAACGTAAACGTTTGCGCCCGCGGTCGAGCTGTGCTCATCGGCCCGAGTCGGCGAGCTGCTTGCGCCGGAGTTCGCCCTGGCGCTCGAACATCCAGCCCGGATACTCGGCCGGCAGCGCGCTGGCGTCGCCCAGCGCAGTCAACTCGG
This sequence comes from Burkholderiaceae bacterium, assembly GCA_039920745.1. Taxonomy (GTDB): domain Bacteria; phylum Pseudomonadota; class Gammaproteobacteria; order Burkholderiales; family Burkholderiaceae_C; genus Scleromatobacter. The sequence goes on from JBDSDD010000049.1 coordinate 51,613, forward strand.
CGGCGGTGAGGGTGACGTTCGTGGCAGCGATGTTGTCGGCCAGCTGGTCGGACCGCTTCGCGCCGACGATCACGCTGGTGACCTGCGGCTGGTGCAGCAGCCAGGCGAGCGCGATCTGCGCCACCGAGACGCCACGGGCCTCGGCGAGGGGCCGCATCGCATCGATGACGAGGTCGGCGCGCGCGCGATCGACCGGCGGGAAGTCGAAGCTCTGGCGGCGGCTGCCGGCTTCGCTCGTCGCACCGGCCTTGTACTTGCCGCTCAGCAGGCCGCCGGCCAGCGGGCTCCACACCATCAGGCCCAGGCCCTCGCTCCGCAGCATCGGCACGATCTCGCGCTCGAGGTCGCGCCCGGCCACCGTGTAGTAGGCCTGCAGCGACTCGAAGCGCGACAGCCCCAGCCGCGCGGACACGCCCAGCGCCTTGACGATCTGCCAGGCGGCCCAGTTGGACACGCCCACGTAGCGCACGTCGCCCTGGCGCACCAGCTGGTCGAGCGCGCGCACCGTCTCCTCGATCGGCGTCGCCGGATCGAAGCCGTGGATCTGGTACAGGTCGATGTGCGCCAGTTGCAGCCGCTTGAGGCTGGCCTGGAGGCCGTCCATGATGTGGCCGCGCGAGGCGCCGCGGCCATTGGAGCCGGGGCTGGTCTCGCCGAATACCTTGGTCGCGACGACGACGCTCTCGCGCGCGATCTTCAGGTTCTTCAACGACTGGCCGGTGAGCTGCTCCGAGGCGCCGCCGGAGTAGACGTCCGCCGTGTCGATGAAGTTGATGCCGGCATCGACCGCCTGGCCCACCAGGCGGTCGACCTCGTCCTGGCCCAGGTTGCCGATCTTGCCCCAGATGCCCTCGCCGCCACCGAAGGTCATGGTGCCCAGGCACAGCTCCGAGACGAACAGGCCGGTACGACCGAGAGGATGGTTGCGCATGGAAGGGGCTCCGTCAGGGGAATGGACACGACGCCCCAGGATAGAGGCCTGCCGAAAGACACGCGACCCATCGGGGTCATGGGGGTGCTCTCGCGTTTTCCCTGATACGCCGCCCTGTCCCGACGGGCAGAATCGCGCCACTGGAACCGGTTCCATCCATTCCCCTCGGCATACCCCTACCCGCCCAGGCGGCATCGCCACGTCGGAGGTCTCCTTTGAACAACGACATTCCCGCCATCCTTCCGCCGCCAGGCTCGGCGATGCATCGTCGCGGCTTCGTGTTCGGCGCGGCCACGGCGTCGTACCAGATCGAGGGCGCTGCCCACGTCGACGGTCGCGAGCCGTCGATCTGGGACACCTTCTGCGCCACGCCCGGCAAGACACACCTGGGTGACAGCGGCGCCGTCGCCTGCGACCACTACCACCGCTTCGAGCAGGACGTGGCGCTGATGGCCGACCTCGGCTTCGACGCGTACCGCTTCTCGATCGCCTGGCCACGCGTGATCGACTCGAACGGTCGCATCAACCCGCGTGGCATCGACTTCTACAAGCGCCTGCTGGACCAGCTCGACGCCAAGGGCATCGGCGCCTGGGCCACGCTGTATCACTGGGACCTGCCGCAATACCTGCAAGACCGCGGCGGCTGGCTCAACCGCGAGACGGCGTATCGCTTCGCCGACTACGCCGAAGCCATGGGCCGCCTCTTCAAGGGCCGCATGGCCGGCTGGATGACGCTCAACGAGCCGTTCTGCTCCGCCTACATCGGCCACAGCGAAGGCCGGCACGCGCCGGGGCTCACCGACGTGCGCTACGGCGTCGAGGCGATGCACCACCTGCTGCTGGGCCACGGCCTGGGCACGATCGCGCTGCGGGCCAACGACGACGCGCCGGTGGGCCTGGTGGCCAACGTCTGCGCGGTGACGCCGGCCAGCGACTCCCCGGCCGACCGCATCGCTACCGAGCGCGCGGCCGCCAGTTCCAACCACTGGCCGCTGGACGCGCTGTTGCTGGGCCGCTACCCGGCCCCGCTGCGCGAGCTCTGGCCCGAGGCCCAGGCGCCGGTGCGCGACGGCGACATGGCCGCCATCGGCGTGCCGCTGGACTTCATCGGCATCAACTACTACTTCCGCCAGGTGATCGCCGGCGACGGCGCCCACGGCTTCGTCGTCACGCCGCTGCCCGGCGTCGAACGCACGCAGATGGGCTGGGAGGTGTTCCCCGATGGCCTGCGCGACCTGCTGCTGGAGTTCAAGCAACGCTATCCGACGCTGCCGCCGGTCTATATCACCGAGAACGGCCTGGCCAGCGACGACGCGGTGCAGGGAGGTCGGGTGCAGGATGCGCAGCGCGCGCGCTACTTCAACAGCCACCTGGCGGCCGTCGACGCGGCGATGCGCCAGGGCGTGGACGTGCGCGGCTACTTCGCGTGGTCGCTGATGGACAACTTCGAGTGGGCCTACGGCTACGAGAAGCGCTTCGGCATCGTCCACGTGGACTACGCCACGCAGGCTCGCACGCCCAAGGATTCCGCGCTCGCCTTCAAGCAATTCCTGCAAGCCCGGCGCGCCGCCACCTGAGAACCACCGTTGCGACCGGCGATGACGTCGCGTAAAAGACAGACAAACGAGCAAACAAGGAGACAAGACATGACCCACAAGACCACCCGCCTGAGCCTCGCGCTGGCGCTCGCGTTCGGCGCGATCATGAGCGTTCATCAAGCGGCGCACGCGCAGGCCAACAAGGCCGAGGTGCTGCACTGGTGGACGTCCGGCGGCGAATCCGCGGCCGTCAAGGAACTGGCCACCGCCTACACGCAGGCCGGCGGCACCTGGGTCGACGCGGCGATCGCCGGCGGCGAGCAGGCGCGCGCGGCGGCCATCAACCGCATGATCGGCGGGACGCCGCCCACCGCGGCGCAGTTCAACACCTCCAAGCAGTTCCTCGACCTGATCGACCAGGGCATGCTGAACAACGTCGACGTGGTCGCGGCCAGGAACAGCTGGGACAAGATGCTGCCCGCGCCGATCCTGAACTCGATCAAGATCAAGGGCCACTTCTACGCGGTGCCGGTCGACATCCACATGCCCGCCTGGTTCTGGTACTCCAAGTCGGCGTTCGCCAAGGCCGGCATCACGGCCGAGCCGAAGACCCCTGACGAGTTCTTTGCCGACCTCGACAAGCTCAAGGCCACCGGCGTGGTGCCGCTGGCCTTCGGCGGCCAGCCGTGGCAGGAAAAGATCACGTTCTACGCATGGGTCGCGCACGTGGGCGGCCCCGACATGTACCTCAAGCTGTACCGCGACAAGGACGCGGCGATGGTCCTGACGCCGCAGTTCAAGGCGCTGCTCGCCTCGTTCAAGCGCCTGCACAACTACGTGGACGCCGGCTCGCCCAACCGCAACTGGAACGACGCCACCGCGATGGTGATCTCCGGCAAGGCCGGCGTGCAGATCATGGGCGACTGGGCCAAGGGCGAATTCGCCACGGCCCACCAGACCGCCGGCAAGGAGTTCGGCTGCTTCCCCGGCTTCGGCCCGAAGTCGCCCTACCTGGTCGCGGGCGACGTGTTCGTGTTCCCCAAGACGTCGGACGCCGCGCAGGTCAAGTCGCAGCAATTGCTCGCCACGGTGTTCACCGCGCCGGCGACGCAGGTCGCGTTCAGCAACAAGAAGGGCTCGATCCCGATCCGCACCGACGTCGACGTCAAGGGCCTGGACGCCTGCGCGCAGATGGGTGTGACGATCATGAAGGACGTCTCGCGCCAGTTGCCGACGCCCGAGATGCTGATCACGCCGGACCTCGAAGGCTCGCTGCAGGACGTGGTCACCAAGTTCTGGAACACCAACCAGTCGGTCGACGATGCGGCCAAGTCTTTCGCCTCCGCCCTGAAGAGCAACTGACAATAGACGCATGAGCCGACGCCGCCCCCTCCTGCGCCACGCCGTCGCCTGGCTGGCCCTGGTTCCGATGGCGGCGACCGTGCTGTGGGTCTACATCGGCAGCGTGCTGTGGTCGGTGCGGATCTCGGTGAGCAGCTCGCGCACGCTGCCGATCCCCGACTTCGTCGGCGCGCGGCAGTACATCCGCCTGTTCGACACCGAACGCTGGACGCTCTCGCTGCAGAACATGGCCTTGTTCGGCGTGCTGTTCATCGTCGCTTGCCTGGCGATCGGCTTCCTGCTGGCGGTTTTCATCGACCAACGCGTCAAGGGCGAGGGCCTGCTGCGCACGGTGTTCCTCTACCCGTACGCGATGTCCTTCGTCGCCACCGGCCTGGTCTGGCAGTGGATGCTCAATCCCGAGCTGGGGCTGCAGTCCACCGTGCGCGGCTGGGGCTTCGCGGGCTTCACGTTCGACTGGATCGTGCGCCAGGACGCGGTGATGTACGCGATCACCATCGCTGCCGTCTGGCAGGCCTGCGGCCTCGTGATGGCGCTGATGCTGGCCGGCCTGCGCGGCATCGACGAGAGCCTGTGGATGGCCGCGCGCATCGACGGCATCCCGCCGTGGCGGGTCTACGCGAGCATCGTGCTGCCGATGATGGGGCCGTCGTTCGGTACCGCGTTCGTGCTGCTGTCGGTGAGCGTGGTCAAGGTGTTCGACGTGGTCGTCGCGATGACGCAAGGCGGCCCGGGGCTGGCCAGCGAGGTGCCGGCCAAGTTCATCATCGACAACCTCCTGGTGCGCGCCAACATCGGGCTCGCGTCGGCAGCGTCGACGGTGCTGCTGTTGACGGTGCTGGCCTTGCTGGCGCCGTGGTTCTACGCCCGTGCCCACGCGTCACGCCGCGCCGAGCGCGTCGCGCGTGCGATGCGCGCGAGCGAACCGACGGGAGCGATCGCATGAGCGCTTCAACCGTTGCGAGCCAGGGCCTCGGCGTGGAAACTGTCGCCGAACGCCGCGCCGCCCCGCATCGCCGCCCCGGCCACCAGATGCCCAAGCCGGCGCGCATCGGCCTCTACGTGTTCCTCGTCACCGCCGCGCTGCTGTTCCTGCTGCCGCTGTACGTGATGGTGGCCACGTCGATCAAGCCGATGGAGGAGATCCGGCTGGGCAACCTGTTCGCGCTGCCCGTCAAGATCACGCTGGCGCCCTGGGCACAGGCATGGATGTCGGCCTGCACCGGGCTCGAATGCGGCGGCATCCGCACCGGCTTCATGAACTCGGTGGCCATCGTCGTGCCCAGCACCGTGCTGTCGATCCTGCTGGGCGCGTTGAACGGCTATGCGCTGTCGTTCTGGCGGCCGCGCGGGGCGCAAGCTCTTTTTATCGTGCTGTTGACGGGCGCCTTCATCCCCTACCAGGTGATGCTGTTCCCGCTGATCCGTTCGCTCGCCACGCTGGGCCTGTTCGGCACGCTGCCCGGCGTCGTTCTGATCCACACGGTGTTCGGCATGCCGGTGATGACGCTGCTGTTCCGCAACTACTACGCCGGCGTGCCGCACGAGCTGTTCATGGCGGCGCGCATCGACGGCGGCGGGTTCTGGCGCATCTTCGTGCAGCTGATGCTGCCGATGTCGCTGCCCATCATCGTCGTCGCGACGATCATGCAGGTCACCGCGATCTGGAACGACTTCCTGATCGGCCTCGTGTTTGCGGGCCACGAGTGGCTGCCGATGACCGTGCAGCTCAACAACATCATCAACACCACCACCGGCGAGCGGCTCTACAACGTCAACATGGCGGCCACCCTGCTGACGTCGCTTGTACCCCTGACCGTATATCTCGTTTCGGGACGCTGGTTCGTGCGCGGCATCGCTGCCGGCGCTGTAAAGGGCTGAATTGAACGTCTCCATCAAACAACTCGCAGTGCGCATGGGCACCACGCTCGTGCTCGAGCACCTCGACCTCGACGTCGTCGAAGGCGAATTCCTGGTGCTGCTGGGGCCGTCGGGCTGCGGCAAGTCCACGCTGCTGCACGCGATCGCGGGCCTGATCGACACCGAGGCCGGCAGCGTGCACATCGGCGGCCAGGACGTGACCTGGGCCGACCCCAAGGATCGCGCCATCGGCATGGTGTTTCAGTCGTACGCGCTGTATCCGACGATGAGCGTCGAGCGCAACATGTCGTTCGGGCTGCGCGTGGCCGGACTGCCCAAGGCCGAGATCGCCAGGCGGGTCGAGCGCGCGTCGAAGATGCTGCAGCTCGACGCGCTGCTCGCCCGCAAGCCGGCCCAGCTCTCGGGCGGCCAGCGCCAGCGCGTCGCGATCGGGCGCGCGCTGGTGCGCGAGGCGCAGGTGTTCCTGTTCGACGAGCCGCTGTCCAACCTCGACGCCAAGCTGCGCACCGAACTGCGCCGCGAGCTCAAGGCGCTGCACCGCGAACTCGGCGCGACGATGATCTACGTCACCCATGACCAGGTCGAGGCGATGACGCTGGCCACGCGCGTGGCCGTGATGCGCGGCGGGCGCATCCAGCAGATCGGCACGCCGGGCGAGGTGTACGCGCGGCCCGCCAACATGTTCGTCGCCGGCTTTCTCGGCTCGCCCAGCATGAACTTCATCGAGGGCCAGGTCGTGCCTGCCGCCGGTGCACCCGCCGTGGCGGCCGTTCTAGGGGTGCGGCCCGAGCACCTGGCGCTGCATCCGCCTGGCGACGCGTGGCCATCGGCCGAGGTCACGCTGGTCGAGGCGATGGGGGCGCACGAGGTCGTCTGGCTGGACATGCAGGGGCACAGGCTCTCGGCCATCGCTCCCGCGGCCGGCATCCATCAGATCGGAGACCAGGTGGGCGTGCAGATGGACCTGGATCGCGCAAGCGTGTTCGACCCGGTGTCGCACGAACGCATCGAACTGCACGCTTCGGCGTTCTATCATCGTCCTCACTGATGAAACCCCCACGCTCCCTCCAGTCGCTGCCCCCCGAGGGGGTGCGTCATCGCCTTCGGGCGGCCGGGCGCCTCTGACATGGCAACCATCAAAGACGTCGCAAAGCTGGCCGGCGTGGGCGTGGGAACCGCCTCGCGCGTGATCAGCGGCAAGGGCTCGTTTTCGCAGTCGGCGGCGACGCGCGTGGAAGCGGCCGCGCGTCAGCTCGGGTTCCGCCCGAGCGCGATCGCACGTGCCCTTTCACTTCAGTCGACCGGCACCATCGGCGTCTTCGTGCCTGATTTCAAGGGCCCGTTCTACGGCCCGCTGCTCGATGCGATCGATGCCGAGCTGCGCCTGCATGACCGCCACATGGTCGCTGCCAACGGCTGCGGCAACGAGGACACCCGCCAGCAGTCCCTGGACGGCGTGCGCTTCCTGATCGAGCGCGAGTGCGACGGCATCATCCTGTGCAGCACCGCACTGCGCGACGCCGACTTCGCCGCCCTGCGTGACGACTTCGCCAACCTGGCGATCGTCAACCGCGACGTCAAGGGCATGAAGACGCACTGCTTCACCGTGGACCACCGCGCCGCCGGCCGCGCCGCAGCCGACGCGCTGATCGCGCACGGCCACAAGCGCATCGCGGTCATCGCCGGGCCCGCAGGCGTCGGTGACAACAAGCAGCGCCTGCAAGGCCTGTTCGACCGCCTCGCCGAGGCCGGCATCGCGATGGAGTCGGTGCTGGTGGAGGAAGGCGACTTCAGCGCGCCCTCGGGCTGGGCCGCGTGCGAGCGCCTGGTCGCACGCAAGCCGAAGATCACCGCGCTGTTCTGTGCCAACGACCAGATGGCGATGGGCGCGATCAGCTACCTCGGCCACCACGGCATCCGCGTGCCGCAGCAGTGGTCGGTGATGGGCTACGACGACTCCGACGTCGCCGCGTTCCTGTCGCCGCGGCTGACCAGCGTGCGCATCCCGATCGCCGAAATGGCGCTCAACGCCTGCCGCCAGTTGCTCAACACGCGCTTCGGCTCCGAGCTCGCCGTATCGCGCAAGTTCGTGCCGACGGTGGTGATGCGAGACTCGCTGGCGAAGGCGCCCTGAGCGGCCCTTCAGCCGGCCCAGGGTGCGCAGCGATCAGCGGTCGATCGCGTCGCCGACGTTGAGCGTCAGCTCCGCGCGCTGCGCCGGCGTCTTCTTCTTCCAGTCCGCCAGGCCGTCGGCTTGCGCGTTGGCGAAGCTGATGCTGGACTTCCTGTCGTATTCGTCGGCAGCGGCCGTCTTCTCGACAAAACGCGTGATCGACACCCACTCCGGGAAGTCCTTGTTGGCCACCGAGAAGTCGGACGGGCCCGTCGGGCGAATCGGGCGCAGCTGCATGCCTTGCGCATAGATGAAGCGCAGCAGCACGTAGTAGCGCTTGCCCGCGACCACGTCGGCTTCCAGGATGTGTGCGCTGCCACCACCCGGGTTGCTCGCGAAGACATGGTGGCCTGGCGTGACGAGCTGCACCGACTTGGTGTGCGACGCCAACTCGGCCAGCAGCGTGCGCTCCGAGCCGTTGACCTCGTACAGGCCGACCGGGAAAGCACCCTGGATCGCGTTGATCGGATCGAGAAAGACGATCTGCGCCTTGTCGGCCGGCGCTGGCGTCAGCGGTGCGCTGGAGTCGGTGAACAGCGGCGCGGGCGGCGGTCCCGAGGCACAGCCGGCGAGCACGATGGCGGTCAAGGTCAGCAGGGAGCGAAGCTTCATGAGCGGGATTTTCCGTACGTGAGAGTACCCATCGGCATCGATGAGGCTCCGGATTTTAGGCCGTGCAACCCCGGCCGACACGCCTGCCCGTCAGAATGAAACTCGGTATTGCCAGCTGCCCAGGGCAGCCCCAGTGAGTTGATCCTGCCGAACCGCGTCAAGCCGCCCCCCGCGAATGACGAAGGCCTCGTCGGCCCACGCGCGCGGTAACGGCGCTACGATCGCCGGACCTTCAAGGAGCCCCGCATGACCCGCTACGCCAACATCCTCGAAACCATCGGCCGCACGCCCGTCGTGCGCATCAACAAGCTGGCGCCCGAAGGCATCGAGCTGTGGGTCAAGGTCGAGTCCTTCAACCCGCTCGGCTCGGTCAAGGACCGGCTCGCGCTGGGCGTGATCGAGGCCGCGGAAAAGAGCGGCGAGCTCAAGCCCGGCCAGACCGTCGTCGAGGCCACCAGCGGCAACACGGGCATCGGCCTGGCGATGGTCTGCGCACAGAAGGGCTACCCGCTGGTGGTGACGATGGCCGAGAGCTTCAGCGTCGAGCGCCGCCGCCTGATGCGCTTCCTGGGCGCCAAGGTCATCCTCACGCCGGCCGCCGAACGCGGCACGGGCATGGTGAAGAAGGCCGCGGAACTGGCTGCCGCGAATGGCTGGTTCCTGACGCGCCAGTTCGAGAACGAGGCCAACGCCGACATGCACTCGCGCACCACCGCGCGCGAGATCGTCGACGACTTCGCGGGCAAGCGGCTCGACTACTGGGTCACGGGCTTCGGCACCGGCGGCACGCTGCGCGGCGTCTCGCGCGTGCTCGCGCAGGAGCGCCCCGACACGAAGATCGTCGTCTGCGAGCCCTCGGACGCGCCGATGCTCACCAGCGGCCTGCCGCAGGTTCTCGAGCCGGATGGCAGCGCCACGACCAGCCACCCCTCATGGAAGCCGCACCCGCTGCAGGGCTGGAGCCCCGACTTCATCGGCAAGCTCACGCGCGACGCCGTCGCCTCCGACCTGATCGAGCGCGTCGTCACCGTCAGCGGCGCGGACGCGATGCACTGGAGCCGGCAACTCGCCCAGAAGGAAGGGCTGTTCGTCGGGACGTCCAGCGGCGCGACCTTCGCTGGCGCACTGGAGGTCTGCAAGGCCGCGGCTGCGGGCTCGGTGGTGCTGTGCATGCTGCCCGACACCGGCGAACGCTATCTCAGCACGCCGCTGTTCGCCGACGTGGCAGTGGACATGAACGAGGACGAGCTCGCGATCATGCGCTCGACACCGGGCAGCCAGCTCGCACCAAAGGCGGCGTGATCGAGTACGGGCCGAGGCGCAGCGGGCGAAGCGGCCTTCAGTGCCGCTGCACGGTCTTGTAGATGCCGCAGCCCAGCACGAGGTTGTCGCTCACCGGCACCACGAAGGATGTCTTCGGCGCGACCAGGTTGGTAGCCGGATTGAGGAAGTCGTAGTCGACCCAGCCGCCGCCCTTGCCGGCCGCGGCCCACACGTCGTGCGTCAGCTGCGACACGTCGGTGCCCAGGATCTGCGCGGCCGTCTTGCGCAGGTTGTGCGGCTTGCCGGCGAACGCGTGATAGACCAGGGCGCGATCCCAGGCGAACACGTACATGTCGCGATCGGCGAAACCGTTGGCGACGTCGGTGATCTCGCTCAGGCACGCGCCGCCGCGCCGCTTGTAAAGTGCAACGGCCTTGGTCACCAGCGCATGCGCCTCGTCGGCCGTACCCTGGCGCAGGCGGAACGTGCTCACGGTGAGCGCGAGCTTGTTGGCGCGCAGGCCCAGGCCAGAGGACGCCGACGAGGTCTGCTCGACCATCGTCGCGTTCTCCTGCGTGATGTCGTCAAGGCCGCGGATGGCCTCCGACATCTGGCTCAGGCTGTTGCTCTGCATCTCGGCTACCGACGTGATCGCGCGCACGTTGCCCGCCACCTCGCCGATGCCCGCGACCACGCTGGCCAACAGCTCGCCGACCTCATCGATGCGCGACGCGCCCGAGGCCACCTGCTCGCTGGACGTCGCGATCAGCGACTTGATCTCACGCGCCGCGCCACTGCTGCGCAGGGCCAGCGAGCGCACCTCGGCGGCGACCACGGCGAAGCCGCGGCCCTGCTCGCCCGCGCGCGCGGCCTCCACCGCGGCGTTGAGCGCGAGGATGTTGGTCTGGAAAGCGATGCCGTCGATCACGCCGATGATGTCGTGCACGCGCTGCGAGCTCGTGCGGATCGCGTGCATGGTCTCGACGGCCTCGCGCATGCGACCACCGCCCGATTCGGCCATCTGGTGCACGCGGCTCGCGAGCTGCTCCACGGCGCGCGCGTCGAGGGCGTTCTGCTTGACCGAGCCGCTGAGATCCTGCACGCTGGCCGAAGTCTGCTCCAGGCTCGCGGCTTGGCGCTCGGTGCGTTGCGCGAGCTCGGAGGTGCCGGCGGCCAGCGACTCGCTGGCCTGCGACACGAAGGTCGCCTCGCTGCGGATGTCGGCCACCAGCGCCGACATGTTGGCGTTCATGTCGTCCAGCGACGCGGCGATGGCGCCGAACTCGTCGCGGCTCTTCATGTCGATGCGGCGCGACAGGTCCCCGTTCTTCATGGCGCTCACGCTGGCCTGCAGCGGCTGCAGCGAGCGCGCCAAGTAGCGTTGGAGCGACAGGCTCAGCGCCGCTGCTGTCGCGCCCAGCACGACGCAGGCGATCGCAACGACCGAGAAGCCTTCGAGCTGCACCAGGCGCACACCGGCGCACAGCGCCAGCGCGAGGCAGACGGCGCCCAGCAGCGCGATCCGGTGACGCACGGAGGCACTTGCAGCGATATTGACCTGATCCATCCCTGTTTTCCTTGCGCGGTCGCACGGGCCGCTCCACTGCTCGGGATGTTAGCCAGCGCCGCCGACGATCAAGCGATCAACAACGCCCCCAACAACCCGCTTTTCTTGCCCATCCGCAGGGCCGGATACAGTGCCGCCATGCGCACGCTTGCCCTGTCTCGCCTCGGCCTGCGCTGGCCCGACGGCACCGCCCTGTTCGACGATCTCCACCTGGACGTCGGCGCCGGCCTGACGCTGCTCCAGGGCGACAGCGGCAGTGGCAAGTCGACGCTGCTGCGCGTGATCGCCGGCGAACTCCCCGCCAGCGGGCGCGTCACGCTGGGCGGGCGCACGCGAGAGGAGGACCCCGCGGCCTGGGCGCGCGACGTGGCTTTCGTCGACGCCGATGACGAGCGACTGGACGCGCTCACGCCCGACAGCGTCCTGGCGCGGTTGAGCAGACGCCACGGCGCGATTGCCGACACCGACTGGCAGCGCCACGTCGACGCCTTCGGCCTGCGCCCGCATCTTGCCAAGGCGATGTGCCAGCTGTCCGCAGGCTCGCGTCGCAAGGTCGTGCTGGCGGCGCTGCTCGCCGTGCGCCCCGCGCTGACCCTGCTCGACGAGCCGGGTGCCGGGCTGGATGCCGCGTCGCTGCGCCACCTGCGCCTGGCGCTGGCCGAGGCCAACGGCGACCCGACGCGAGCATGGCTGCTCGTCGCCAGCTTCGGCCTGGACGCACTGGCCTGCAACGCGACCGTGGTTCTGCCGTCGCGGATCAGCGCCTGAATCCAGGCGCTGATCCGGCGCTCGCACGCCGCGTCGGCTCCTAGACTCGGCGTGCGCGAAGGTCTTGCGCCTAAGGATCCAGCATGCCCACGATCAGCCCCACGCTCACCCTGCCCCAGCCCACCCTGTCGCCTGCCGCGTCGACGAAGGCCGCCGCCCCGGCGCCCGCCGGCGCGCCGACGACGCCCGTCGCGGTGACCAAGGCCCCTGAGCCCAGCACGACGGTGACGCTGAGCCCGCAGGCGATGAGCGCGATGGCCGCTGCGGCAAATCCGTCGCCTTCGCCTGCGTCGTCGAACACAGCCAGCGGTGCGGCGCCAATGCCCGCCCCCGCCGCGCACGACAGCTCCGTCTACGAATCGCTCAAGAACGGCATCTCCACAGCGGTCACCGATGTCGGCGACGCGATCGTGGACGGCGCGCATGCGGTCGTCGACGGCGTCGAGACCACGCTGTCCACCGCCAACAAGGTGGCCAAGGGCATCGTCGAGTTCCCTTTCGCGGCCATGTCCAAGGCCAGCGACGCCGTTGGCGCGCTCATCGACAAGCTCTGATCCAACTGGTGCGCCCCCCTTGGGCACGTCCCCGCGAGGCACGCGCTGAGTGCAGTTCAACGGCGACGATGTACTCGCACCCGTCACCGCCGGCATCGTCCTCGACACCCCGCTGAGCCAGCATGCCAGTAGCCGGTTGCTACACCCGACGCGGCACGCGTTGCGCCGGGTCGTAGAAGAACGTCTCCTCGGCAATGCGTTCGCCCTCCCAGCGCTGCCACGCGAGCTCCTCCATGTGCGTGACGCTGCCGTCGCGCCACTCGAAGTGGAAGATCCAGCGGATGACCACATGGTCGCCGTTGACCAGCACTGGCCGCACGCAGGTCGACGTGATCGTCTCGGCGCGCGCCATCACGTTGCGCTCGTTGTCGACGTGCGCGGCGCGTCCGATGCGGGGCTTGCCCTGGTTCTCCTGCATCGTCGAGTTCTCGCTGTAGAACTGGTCGCAGGCGACGTCGTGCGCGTTGGTCTCGACGAGCGCGATGAAGCGCTCCAGCGTATCGGAAGTGGGCATGGGAGTGATCTCTCGCAGAATGACTCGCGCGATGGTGTCACAGCCCGCCAAGCCCCACTGTCGCGGTGGATCACATCCCGATCGGCTTCAACAGGGTCGCGATCACCGCGTGCTGGTACGACGTGATCTCCCACGGATTGCCGTCCGGGTCATCGAAGTACAGCGACCATGACAACTGGTGATCCTCGGCCTCCACCGGCCGCTTGAGCTTGTCGACCAGGTGCTGGCGCCAGGCGATGAATTCCTCGGCGCCGACCGACAGTGCGATGACGCTGCGGCACGCCTGCAGCGGCGCCTCGAACAGCGCGATGTGCACGGTGCCCGACGAGTTGGTCAGCGTCAGCGGGCCTTCTTCAGCCCACGACTCCAACTCGCGCACGCGAGAGAAGCCCATCACGTCGGCGTACCACTGCTCCGACTTGTTGCGGTTGGTGGCGTAGAGGTGGATGTGGTCGATGCGGTCGAAGGCGGGAATCATGGTGTCTTGTCGAATTGGCGGCGCCGATCAGCGGCAGCAGCAAATGCCGAGCCTGCAAGCGGTGGGTAAGCACGGCCCCAAGGCCCTCTCCGACCGATGGTGGTGCCCTTGCTTGGGCAACGGCTTGCTGCCGGCGGACATTCGGTTCGTCCGCCAATACCGAAAGCCGCGATAACCGACCGGGCATCTCAAATCGATAACCAGAAGCTGTCGTTGGAGGTGCAATGCCCGTCCGCATACCCAAGCGCTCTGCCTTTAGTCCGCTGTGGATTCATTGATCTGCGGATGCTTTCAAGACATCTTCGAGCAGACATGGCCGGTCGAGCAGAAACCCCTGCGCGTAGTTCACGCCAATTTCCTGGAGTCTCACCAAGACGTTCTGCGTCTCGACAAATTCCGCAACAGTTTTCAAGCCCATCACCGCGGCCACGTCGACGAAGCAGCGGACCGCTGCGTCATTGAGCGCGTCGGTTGTCAAATCCTTGATGAATTGGCCGTCGATCTTCAATATGTCGACATGAAGTGACTTGAGGTAGCCGAAGGACGAGGCTCCCGCCCCGAAGTCATCCAGCGCAATGCGCACCCCCAATTCACGCAATTGCGTGATGAAGGACGTGGCGTCGCCCATGTTGGTGATGGCCGCCGTCTCGGTGATCTCGATACAGAGGCTTCGACAGACTTCCTGCCCTGCCGAGGTCAACAAGTCGACGGCCTGTCGATGGAACGCGCGGTCCCCCACTGATTGACCGGACAAATTGACACTGAGCAACCCAACGTCAGCCAGTGTTGTCATCGAAGTCAAACGTGCGACGACATGCCGAAGCACCCATCGATCGATTCGCGTGGCGAGATGAAATCTCTCCGCGGCCGGTAAGAACGCGCCGGGAAGGATGATGCCGCCTCGTTCGTCCCGAAGCCGTATTAGAACCTCGGCGTGGATTTGAGTCGAAGGTACCCCAATCGGGTGGATGCGTTGAGCAAACAGGACGAATCGGTCCTCGTCGAGCGCTTGTTCGAGACGCGCTGCCCATTGCGCTTCTCCCTGCCTCGCCTGCATGGCCAGATCAGTGTCGAACCATACGTGGACTCGATTGCGACCCTCCTCCTTGGCGGCGTAGCACGACGTATCGGCTGCCTGCATCGCGGCGGCTGGGCTTCTCCATCGTCTGTCGAGTGGGATGAGCCCGATGCTCGCACCGATCCTGAAACGCCGCCCATCGTGCAGGAATCGGTACTCGTCAAGGCGCTCGCAAATTTTCTCTGCAACACGACGCGCCTGCTCCGTGTGGCAATGCTCAAGGATGACGGCAAACTCGTCGCCGCCCAGGCGTGCGAGCGTGTCACGATTGCGCACGGTGTCCTGAAGCAACTGTGTCACCTGCTTCAGGAGGAGATCGCCTGCGGCATGGCCACAGGCATCGTTCACAAGCTTGAATTGGTCGAGGTCGATGTACATCAACGAGTGCTCGACGTTGTCGTCGTACGCCTTCTCCAACGCACGCTGCAAGCGCGCCTCGAACTCGGCTCGATTCACGAGCCCCGTCAACGCGTCGTGCGTCGCGCGGAAGGTCATCTCGCCGCTCATCCGCCGCTGTTCGGTCACGTCGTGGAAGACCAGCACGGCCCCACGCAGTTCTCCATTGTCGTCACGGATCGGCGAAGCCGAGTCCTCGATGCCGAATTCTCGGCCATCCCTCGAGACGAGTATCGTGCGATCCTGCAGTCCCACGACGGCGTTCTCGGCGATGCAGATCGCGATCGGCAAGCGAGAAGGAAGCCGGGTCTCCTCGTGCAATATGTGGAAGACCTGCTCGAGACTCATCCCGATGGCTTCCTCGCAGAGCCAGCCGGTCATTCGTTCGGCGACGGGGTTGAGCCACGTCACCTGGCCCCTGGCATCTGTCGTGATCACCGCGTCGCCGATGGAGCGTAGTGTCACCTTCAACAGCTGGTGTTGATCAGACACCTCGGCCATGAGTCGCTTGCGATCTGTGATGTCTTGGGCGGTACCGCGAAGCAAGACAACCCTGCCTTGCTCATTGCGCATCGTCTCGCCACGCGCGTCCAGCCATGTGGAGGTCCCGTCTGCATGAGGGAGTTGCAGTTCAAGGGAAAAGGGTTCTCCGAATTGCTGCGCGCGCGCGACCGCCGAGGCCAGCGCCTTCCAGCTCTCAGGTGTGAAGTAGGGCTCTCTTTCGGCGAGCTTCGGCGCACTTTTCGCGGGATCGATGCCGTAGATTCGGTACATCTCAGGCGACCAGGTCGTCGTGTCTGTATCGGCATGCCATTCCCAGCTGCCGATGCGCCCGAGTTGTTGCGCCTGCTCAAGCGACCTTGCCAATGTCTGCAAGTCGCGCTGTTGGGTCTCACGCAGCTCGATCTCGGTACGCAGCGCCGTTTCGATGCCTTTGAGCTGACTGACATCACTCATCTGTGCGAGGAAGCCATTCACAACACCGTCCACCACGTCCGGGACGTACTGTGCAAGGCTGAAGCGTGTGACGCCGTCAGGGCATGCTATGGCGCGCTCGAAGGTTTGCGCAGATCCCGCCAGCGCGCCGTCTATGAAGACTCTGTTCATTCCGAAAAGTGTCGGCCCCAGGAGGTCACGAATATGCATGCCGACCATCGTCTCCGGTGTTCTACCGAACCATTTTTCGTAGGCACGGTTCGCGAAGCGGCATCTGAGGTCGGAATCCCAGTACGCGACCATCGAAGGCACGGTATTGAGAACAAGCCTCAAGTCTGCTTCGCTCTTTTCCAGCGCGGCGGTGGCGACCCGCTGAGCGGTGACGTCACGTACGAACTTGGTCGCGCCAACCATGAGCCCGTCGTTGCCGAACTCGGGCACAAGAGTGACTGCAACCTGCACCAGGGAACCATTCGCTTTGCGCCGAACTGACTCGTAGCTCTGGACGTCGTCACGCAACCGTTCGAATGCGCTCAACTCTTGCGCCTGTTGCTCCACGGGCACGAGCATGGTGACCAGACGACCGATCGCTTCACCCGGCGCATGGCCGAAAAGGCGCTCTGCGGCCGGATTCCACCGCTTGATGAGGCCCAGTGCGTCGACCCCGATGACAGCATCGGAACTATGCTCGAGTACCGCGGACGCTTGCGCGTTGCGACGAGCGGATTCGCCAGCCATTCTCAATGCCAAGCGACCTTCCAGCGCTCGGCCTGCGACGATCGACAACTGCGTCAGCACACGACGCTGATGGTCATTCAGCCGCCTGGGTTCGCGGTCAATGACGCACAAGGTGCCGACGCGGTGTCCACCGCTGAGCACGATGGGGGCGCCCGCATAGAACCGAATCCCGGGCTTGTCGGTGACGAGCGGGTTGTCATGGAACCGAACGTCCATGCGAGCATCCGGCACCTCGAAAAGATCGGCACCCAGAACCGCGTGCGAGCAAAACGCGATCTCGCGGGTGGTTTCTGCGACACCAGATAGCCCGACATTCGCCTTGAACCATTGCCGGCTGCTGTCAATGAGGCTGATCAGTGAGATGGGAACGCCGCAAACATGCGATGCGACATCCACCAGCGCCTCAAATTCGGCCTCCGCGGCGCTGTCCAGGACTTGAAGATCATCAAGAGCCTGAAGCGTTGCGATTTCGTCGGGGCGAAGCGGGGCAGTCTGCATTCGATACCTTCAAGCGCCGAAGACGCCAGTGAACCGGATCTTGCACCCTCCTGTACTATTTCGATCGAAGAAATTGGTGACCAAGGCAGTGAGTACGAGGCCCGGCCGGGGCGCTCCCGCTGAAGGCCGTGCAGAGACGGTGACCCGACTTACTTCTTGGGTGCTGCGGAAGCAGCCGGCGCAGTCGCTGCGGCGTCGTCCTTGAGCCAAGTCCCCATGTCGGCCATGCATGCCTTCTTGGTTTTGCTCATGTCCATGGTGCCGTCGGACTGCTTGCAGTGATGGTTCTGGCGCGTTCCGGTGCCCTTGGCTGGTGCGGAGGCAGGCGTCCCGGCGAACGCTATGGTGCCGCAGGCAAGGGAGGCCGAGACCAGAACGATGCGCAGCAGATTCTTGGAATTCATCTTCAATCCTTAGGTGTGATCCTTGAAAGGGTTGCGGAAGAATGTACGGCGGCTCGAAACGGCCGTCGGCGCCAAGCATGGCAGCCTGCTATGAAGCCGCCATTCGCGACGGTCGGCACCTGGACGGCTGCGAGCCTTCGACGGTGCGCCAGTTGAGATGCTACGAGCCTACATCCAAGGCGACGCTCGACAACAGATGACAGCGGTCGCACTTGAAGTCGAACAGAGAGTGGAGGGGCGATGCAAGATGCCACTCGCCCGCGCACCCTGGACACCGACGCGCGACCTCCGTCCGATAGCTTCGACCGTGCCCTCGATAGAAGTAGTAGTAAAACGGGCCACTTACGGTTTGGAAATCCGAATCACTAGTTCGCTACCAAAAGATCGATAGTCGCCACTTGCGAGGAATCGGTCTTGGAGGTGACATAGATCGTTATAGGAATGAACGACCCGGGCGGCGCCGAAGAAGACACCGCCAAAACAAGGTGAGAGTCGCCAACCGCGGTCTCATTCAGGCGCGCGCCTTCATACACCACGGTGGCACCGGGCGACGCGGCAATATTGGCGCTCGCACCGGCGGAAAAGTCCCAATACACCGGTCCGTCCGTGTCAAGCTCGAAGGCATCACCAGCAACGACCGAAATTGTTTGGGACTCGCCCGGGTATACGTCGAGATTCGAAATGCGAGCGCCGTTGATCATGGCTGTTACAGCAAAATCGGGAGGGGGTGGTCCAACTGGCACAGTGACCCCGATGTCGATGCTGCCGCCGCCGCCGCAGCCCGAAAGTGCGAGAGTGAGTGCTGTGGCAAAAATGGCTGTGGTTGCAAAGCGGTTGATCATGTGATTTTCCAAGAGGGGTACGGCCTGCCCGTTCACCCTTAACGCATGAGTCGCCCACTCGGATGGCAGCTTTGCAAAGGTTCACACAGATCAACATCTTGTCGCCCAGCGCGTGACCCCTGACGATCTTGCTTTGGCTCATCCGTGGACTCTAAACCAGGGCGGCCCAACGTCGCGCTGGTGGGCTCAGCCCTCGGCCTTGTGGCACACCGCCTCGACGTTGTGCCCGTCCGGCCCGATGACGAAGGCCGCGTAGTAGTTCGGGTGGTACTTCGGGCGCAGGCCCGGGCCGCCGTTGTCCTGGGCGCCGGCCGCCAACGCCGCGGCGTGGAAGGCGCGCACCTGGGCGCGGGTGGCGGCCGTGAAGGCCAGGTGCAGGCGCGCCGGCTTGTCGTCGGTGTGGAACAGGCACAGGGACGAATCGTTGCCCTCGGCGCACATCTCGATGCCCAGCGGCCCCTCGTTGACGCTGGCGACGCCCAGCGGCTCGAGCGCGCGCAGGAAGAACGTCTTGCTCGCGGCGTAGTCGCTGACGCCGATGACGACGTGGTCGAACATGGGTTCTCCTGGAGATCGAAGGGACGCGCGCGTGACGCGGCGCGGACGTGCCTTCAGCGCGCCAGCGAGCCCGTTCGCGCGCGGGCGCGCGCGCGAGACGTGGCGGACGCGGCCAGCCATGCGCTCTGCATCACCTCGAGCTCGGCGAGCCGGGTGACCAGACGCTTGGGGCCTTGGTACCCATCGAACACGGCGCGGTGGCCGGCGAGCGACATCGAGCCGTCGAGGTCGTAGTAGGAGCGCACCCAGCCGAGCAGGTGCTCGAGGTGATCGTCCTGCGCACGCTCGGTGCGGTACTTGTGCGGCTCCCACGGCCGGTTGCGGCAGTTGGCGATGCAGACCTCCTGGCCCGGCTCGAGGAAGATCAGCAGCGGGCCGTTGGGCAGCGCCGCCTCGACCAGGTCGCCGTAGCAGCCGTCGATGACCCAGTCGTCGGACTCGCGGCAGAACTGGGCGAGGTCGGCGAACACGAGTTCGTCGGGCCGCTCCACGGCCACCAGGTCGGGCTCCCACACGAGCGTGTCGAGATCGAGCATCGGCATGACCTGCGTACGGGCGAGCGACTTCGCGAGCGTCGATTTGCCCGATCCAGCGTTGCCGAGTATGACGATGCGCATCCGGAGGTGTGTGGTGACGACTTCGGTATTGTCCTCGACCATGGCCTGCAAGTCACCTCCGCGTTTCTCAGGGTTTGCCTGACGCAAAGGTCGCCTTCGTGACCGTCGACGATGCCAAGGCTGTCACCCCGTTGTCACGTCGGCCCTCCAGCATCGCGCGGTTGTCACGACAAGAGGGACTTTGACCATGAACACCATCGCCGGCTCCGCCGCGCTCGCTGGCGGCGCAGACGCCCCCAGCCGTCCGCGTCTCGATCGCAAGGCCGGCAAGGGCAGTTGGGCGATCTTCGCCGGCCTGCTGCTGGCGGGCCTGGGCTACATGGCCTGCAGCATCGCCACCGCCTACGCCAGCAGTGGCGAGCAGGCGACCGCCACCTGGCCTTTCGTGTTGCTGGTCAAGAGCGCCCCATGAATGCACTGTTCGACCAGGACGCGATGCGCCGTCGCATCGAGCGCGAGCTCATCGACGGCTACGACGAGGAAATCGAGATGGAGATGGAAGACCGTCTCGTCGCTGACCCGCTGGACGCCAGCGGCGAGGATGCGGCCGAGCGCGTGCGCTATTTCCGCGAACTGTTCCGCCTGCAGGGCGAACTCGTCAAGTTGCAGGACTGGGTCTCCAGCACGCGACAGAAGGTCGTGATCCTGTTCGAGGGCCGCGACGCCGCCGGCAAGGGTGGCGTGATCAAGCGCATCACGCAACGCCTGAACCCGCGCGTCTGCCGCACAGTCGCCCTGCCCGCACCCAACGACCGTGAACGCACGCAGTGGTACTTCCAGCGCTACGCCGCACACCTGCCGGCCGCCGGCGAGATCGTGCTGTTCGACCGCAGCTGGTACAACCGCGCCGGCGTCGAGCGCGTGATGGGCTTCTGCACCGACGAGGAGTACGAAGAGTTCTTCCGCTCGGTGCCGGCCTTCGAGAGCATGCTGCAACGTTCGGGCATCAAGCTGATCAAGTACTGGTTCTCGATCACCGACGACGAACAGGAACTGCGCTTCCTGGGCCGCATCCACGACCCGCTCAAGCAGTGGAAGCTGAGCCCGATGGACCTGGAAAGCCGCCGTCTGTGGGAGGAGTACACCAAGGCCAAGGAAGTGATGCTGGAGCGCACCCACTGCGCCGAATCGCCATGGTGGGTCGTGCAGGCCGTCGACAAGAAGCTCGCGCGCCTCAACTGCATCCACCACTTGCTGGCGCAGTTCCCCTACACCGAGGTCGAACACCCGGCCGTGCACCTGCCGGAGCGCCAGCGCCACGAGGCCTACGCGCGCCAGGCGGTGCCTGACGAGATGGTGGTGCCGGACTTCTACGCCAGGCAATGACCGCTGCGGCTGGCCAACGGGCCGCGTCTTCTTCGGGAGGCGCGGAGGGCTTCCCTTTGGTGCACGATTTCCAAAGCCATGACGAGTCGTAAGGGCTGTCGCTGCGAACCTATCATCGCCGCACTCCCCCAGACATCCACCAGGAATCACTCCCATGCTGTTCGACCCGATCCAGATCCGCACGCTCTCGCTGGCCAACCGCACCGTGATGTCGCCGATGACGCGCAGCCGGGCCGTCGAGGCCAACACCCCCAACGCGCTGATGGCCGAGTACTACGCACAGCGCGCCGGCGCCGGCCTGATCGTGACCGAGGGCACGTCGCCGTCACCCAACGGCCTGGGGTATGCGCGTATCCCGGGGCTGTTCAACGCCGAGCAGGTCGCCGGCTGGAAGCTGGTGACCGATGCGGTGCATGCCGCTGGCGGCAAGATCGTGGTGCAGCTGATGCACACCGGGCGCGTGACGCACGTGGCCAACCTGCCGGCGGGGGCCGAGATCGTCGGCGTGACTGATGCCGTGTGCCCCGGCCAGATGTACACCGATTCGCAAGGCATGCAGGACTACTCCGTGCCGCGCCCGATGACCGAAGGCGACATCGCACACGCCGTGGCGGAGTACGCGCAGTCGGCCCGTCTCGCGATCGAAGCCGGCTTCGACGGCATCGAGCTGCATGCGGCCAACGGCTACCTGATCGAGCAGTTCCTGAACCCGAACATCAACACCCGCACCGATCGCTACGGCGCCACGCCGGAAGGCCGCAACCGCTTCGCGCTGGAAGTGGCGCGCGCCGCCACCGCGGCCATCGGAGCCGACAAGGTGGGCATCCGCCTGTCCCCGTACGGCGTGTTCAACGGCACGGGCCCGTTCGCCGACATCGACGCGCAATACCAGGCGCTGGCCGAAGGCCTGTCCGGCCTGGGCCTGCTCTACATCCACGTGCTCGACCACTCGGCGATGGGCGCGCCGGCCGTACCTGCCGAGATCAAGGCCGCGCTGCGCGAGAGCTTCGACGGCCCGTTCATCGCCGCCGGCGGCTTCAACCACGGCAGCGCGGAACAGGTGCTCGCGTCCAAGCAGGCTGACCTCGTCGCTTTCGGCCGCCCATTCATGGCCAACCCGGATCTGGTCGCGCGCATGAAGGCCGACGCGCCGATGAACGCCATCGACATGGACACCGCCTACACGCCGGGCGCCAAGGGCTACACCGACTACCCGACGCGCGGGTAAGAGGCGGGCGGCGTCGCGACCTCAGTCGCGGCGCCGGAACGCCAGCCAGCCGGCCAGCGCGGTAAAGCCCACCACCACCGCGGCCACCCAGAAAAAGCCGTGCGGATCACCCGCCAGCGGGATGCCGCCGACGTTCATGCCCAGCAGGCCGGCGACGAGGTTGATCGGCAGCGCCAGCACCGTCACCACCGTCAACGTGAACACGCTGGAGTTGGTGTGCTCGCCCACCTGTGCGGCGATCTCGTCCTGCAGCAGCTTGATGCGCTCCTGCAGTGCCGCGAGGTCGCGCAGCACCAGCGAAAACTCCTCGGTGGCCTGGCGCAGCGCGTCGAGGTCGACGTCGTCCGTCCACGGCGGCGGCTGGCGCAGCAGGCGAAACAGCGCGCCCGGCTCGGGCGCCAGCAGGCGTTGCAGGCGCACCAGCACGCGGCGCAGCCGGCCCAGATCCTCGCGCTTGTCGCCGAGACGGCCGACCAGCAGCTTGTCCTCCACCTCGTCGACCTGCAGCGTGGCCTGGCGCACGAGGCGCACCATCACGTCGCCCTGGTCGCGCAGCAGCCGGTCGAGGAACAGCACCGATGAGCGGAACGTGATGCCCTGGCGAACGGCCAGGCGCAGGCGGTCGATGGAGCGCAGCGGATGCACGCGCGCGGTGATCGCCATGCGCGGGCCGACGTTGACCCACAGCGTCTCGATCTGCGACGGGTCGAACGAGAACTCGAAGGACACATCGTTGACGACGGCCACCAGGGTGTCGCGCGCGTCCTCGATGCGGGTGGAGCGCGAGCCTTCGTGCAGTGCCTCGAAGAACTCGGGCGCGACCGCCAGGTTCTGCGCGATCCAGGGCTCGGCCCCGGCATCGGTGAGATTGAAGTGCAGCCAGATGAAGTCGCCCTTTGCGGCCGCCTCGTCGGCGAGCCAGGCCAGCGCGCCGGCGAGGTCGATGGCGACGCCCGCACTGCCGCCGGCGAACAGGTAGCCGCAGATCAGGCCGTTGGGATCGGAGCCGTAGCGGATGTCCATGAATGCGGGAGTCGGCCTGCGGTTGGCGTCGGGTGACGTGCCGGATGGTTCGGCAAACTTCTCATCCTCACTCATTGCTGTGACCTCCCCATGACGACCCGGTGGATGGTATCGCGCGGCCGGACACGGAGTTACACGCGCATGGCAAGATCGACGCCATCGACACCTCCGTGTCCACTCCGATCACACCGCATGAATGTCCTTCTCCGAGCGGCGACCGCCCTCGCCGCGACGGCCTGCTGCCTGTGCGCCAGCGCCGCCGATATGCCGTCCGCCCCGCCATCCGCCGCCGCTGCTGCTGCCGGCAAGTGCGCGGCACCCGGCGCCGATCGCGCAGCCAACCATGCTTGCGCCGTGAGCCTGGCCGTGCATGCGGACGCCGAACGCAAGGCGGGCCGCAACGACGCCGCACTGGCCGCGTTCGCGCGCGCCGACCAGTTCGCACCCGAGGACCTGCGTTTCCAGATGGCCGCCGCCAGCCTCAAGCTCAAGCTCGCCAACCAGCTGACGCCCGCCGGCATCGACAGCGCCTCCAGGGCTGCGCCCGCCGACATCGGCCTGGCGATGATGCACGCCGAGCTCTCGATGGCCAAGAAGGATTTCGTCGCCGGCATCGCCGACCTCGACCGCGTGCTCGCCGCGCGCCCCGGTGCCACGATGGCCTGGGAGCTGCGCGCCACCGCCAACGTGGCGCGCGCCGACTTCGACGCCGCGCGCGGCGACGTCGACCAGGCGCTGAAGCTGGAGCCCAAGGCGCCAGTCACCCTGCGCCTGCGCGGCATCTTGCGCAACAACACCGGCGACTACACCGGCGCGCTGGACGACTACCGCGCCGCGCATGCGCTCGCGCCACGTGCCGAGGATCCGTTCGTGGTCGGCTCGACGCAGTTCCTGGCGCGCCAGTTCAGCGAGGCGGCGGCGACGATGGCCAAGCGGGCGCCGCCTGCGCCGGACGGTACCTATTGGCGACTGTGGCGCTTCCTGGCGCTCGCGCACCTGACGGGCATCGAGCGCGCCAGCGGCAGCCTGGGCCCCGGCACGCCGCCGGGCCAGGGCGTGGTGTGGCCGGGCTCGGTGGTCGACTTCTACATCGGCCACATCGACGCGGCGACGCTGCTCGACGCGGCGAAGAAGTCGCAGGACGCGCGCGACCTGTCGCAGGTCTGCGAGGCCCACTTCTACATGGCCGAGGACGCGCTGCTGCGCCAGCGCGGCGACGCCATCACGCTGTTTCGCAAGGCCGTGCAGACCTGCCCCAAGAACTTCCACGAATACGAGGGCGCGGTGTCCGAACTTCGCGCCGCGGGCGTGCCGCTGGCGGCGCCGGGGCCGACGCTGGCCGCGGCCGCCGCATCGGCTGCGCCCCCCCGCTCCTCTGCTGCTTCAGCCACGCACTGAGCTCACGTCAGCTCGGTGCTGCAGGCGGCGTCGCGTTGGGGAACACAGGTTGGCCGTTGGCCGACAGCCCGCCGCCGTGCGCCGGCTGCATGTGCGTGATGAAGATGTCGTCGACCTGCTCGGCCCGAGCAGATCGACGATCACGCCAGGATCAGCATCAGCGCGGCGACACCGTCGCTCGCAGGGCCGGACTGGCGCTTCGCCGGCACCAAGCGCAACACCGCGCTGCGCGCGTGGCGCGGCCGCCCCATTCGTCGAAGTTTCCATGAATGATCGAGCCGGCCCTCTGCGCCGGCGCACGCCCACCGCGCTGTGCGCGGTGGTGTCAAATGCTTCCCACACGTCCAAATCCCGGAGCCAATTCGATGCACCGTCTCCTGTTCCTCATCGTTGCCTGCCTGTGCGCAACAACCGCCTCGGCCGACGACCGCACCGACAAGGTCCGCGCCCTCATGGAAGCGCAGGGCTTGCTCACCACGATGCAGCAGCAACTGACCGCAGGCCGCGAGCGCAGCCGCGCGATGGCCAGCCAGATGCTGGAGAGCGCCTTCAAGGGCCTCGCGCCAGATCCCGTCACCAAGGAAAAGATGACCGAGGCAGCGAACCAGTTCATCGACGAGATGAAGAACCCGCTGACGGCGGCCGACATCGTCGCCATCTGGTCGGATGCCTACGGCTCGAAGTTCTCCGATGTGGAGCTCGACGGCCTGCTCGCTTACTACCGCTCGCCGCTCGCGCAGAAGGAGGTGCAGGTGTCGCGCCGGGCATTGACCCAGTTGTCCGAGCGCACGCAGGCGGCCTACAAGCCGGTCGCGGACGCGGCCATCGCGCACTACGTCGAGAGAATCCGCGTCATCGTCGGCGACTGCCGCTGCGCCAAGCCGTGAGGTCCGGGGGGCCGCCCGTGGGGATCGGTCGACGAACCGTCGCCACAAGGGGATGAACAGCGGCGGCAGCCCCGCCGGACCAGTGCAGAATCCGGGTCGACAAGCGCCACGAAGCGCACAGGGAGGCATCCGGATGAAATCGGGGTTGAGGTTGATCGTCACGCTGGTCGTGCTCGCCGGGTTCGCCGGCGTGGTGGCCTATTCGGTGCGCGGCCACCAGCAGCAGCAACAGCTTGCCCACCAGGACGAGAGGCGGGCCACGGCCGAGGACGTGACCGGGCTCGTCGCGGTGGACGTCGATCCGTTCTTCGCCGACGAGCGCGTCCAGCGCATCCTGCGCGACAAGGGCTTCGCGGTGAAGGCCACGCGCGCGGGCAGCCGCGACATGGCCGACCAGGTGGCGGCCGGCGCGAAGCCCGACTTCTGGTTCCCGTCCGGCGTGCTCGCGGCCAACCGGATCGACGATGCGGCCAGGAAGCTCAACCAGTCGCTGTCGCAGACCACGCCCTTCAACAGCCCGATGGTGGTGGCCAGCTGGGCACCCGTCGCGGCCATCCTGGAGGCCAACGGCATCGCGCACCGCACCGGCGAGCACGTCTATGCGTTGAGCATGGACAAGCTCGCCGAAGTGATGCTGGCGAAGAAGCGCTGGTCGGAGCTCAAGGGCGCTGCCGGCTACGACGTCAAGCGCAGCGTGCTGGTGTCCACCACCGACGTGCGCAAGAGCAACTCCTCCGCGATGTACCTGGCGCTGATGAGCCAGGCGGTCAACGGCGGCGAGGTGATCACCGACCACACCGCCGCCAAGGCCAGCGCCACGCGGCTGGCGGAGTTGTTCAAGCGCCAGGGCTTCCAGGAGAACTACGTCAACGGCAACTTCGACGACTACGTGCAGATCGGCATCGGCAAGACGCCGCTGGCCTTCATCTACGAGTACCAGCTCGCCGGCTACGCGATCGCGCACAAGGGCGTGCAGTCGGACATGGTGCTGATGTACCCCGAGCCCACCATCGTCAACAAGTTCGTGTTGCTGGCGGCATCGGCGCGCGGCAAGGCCTTGCAGCAAGAGTTGGCCAGCAACATCGAACTGCAGAAGATCGCGGTGCAGATGGGCCTGCGCACCGCCGATCCCTCGCTGTTCGCGGCGGCCGTCAAGCCCACCGGGCTGGCGGTGCAGGACCGCATCGTGCAGGTGATCGACCCGCCCGCGTACGAATTGATGACGGACATGATAGCCACGGTCACCACGGAGATGGCGCAATGAACAAGCTCGCACGATGGGCCCTGGTGGGCGTGGCGGCGTTGGTGCTGGCCGGCTGCGAACGGCGTGCCGAAGGCCCCCCCGAACCGACCCGGCAGGACACGTCGACGGCACCCGCCTTTGTCGTCCTGGCCACCAGCGACCTGAAGGACGCCCAGCCGCTCGAGGCGATGGTGCTCAAGGCCACCGGCGTCAAACTGAAGTTCCGCTATGGCGGCACGATGGAAAGCACCGAGGCGGTGCTCACCGGCAAGGCCGACGCGCAGGCCGCCTGGTTCGCCAACGCGAAGTACCTGCTCAGCGATGCGCAAGGGCAGGGCCGCGTGAAGATGCAGGAAAAGATCATGCTGTCGCCGATGGCGGTGGGTGTGAGCGAGTCGACGGCCAAGGAACTCGGCTGGGATGACCCCAAGACCGCCGCCAACGTCACCTGGAAGACCATCACACAGGCTGCGGGCGCCGGCAAGCTGCGCTACGCGATGTCCAACCCGGCCACGTCCAACCAGGGCTTCATGGCGCTGATGGGCGTGGCGGCGGCCGCCGCCGACAAGTCCGAGGCACTGGCCGCCGAGGATGTCGATCGCGGCGCGATCGCCACCTTTCTCAAGGGCTACAAGCTGCCGGGCGACAACTCGACGTACCTGTCCGAACGCTTCTACGAACAGCAGGGCCCGCGGGTCAACGCCTTCATCAACTACGAGAGCTGGCTGCTGGGCATGAACGCCAGCGGCAAGCTGCGCGAGAAGCTCATGCTCGTGTACCCGCGCGAGGGCGTGTCCACGGCCGACTATC
This sequence comes from Burkholderiaceae bacterium, assembly GCA_039920745.1. Lineage (GTDB taxonomy): Bacteria > Pseudomonadota > Gammaproteobacteria > Burkholderiales > Burkholderiaceae_C > Scleromatobacter. Next base: position 79,236 of record JBDSDD010000049.1, read on the forward strand.
CGTTCATGCTGTTGGACGACGCGCGCCGCGACGACTACCTCAAGGTGGTCGCCTACCTCAAGGGCGCCGACGCGCAAACCTGGCTGGCCACGCAGACGCTGCGCCGCCCGGTCAACGGCGACGTGGCCAAGGCGACCGCCGACAAGTTCCCGGGCACGGGCATGCTCGTCGAGCTGCCGTTCTCGCCGGATCGCAGGCTGGCCGACGGCCTGATCGACGCCTACCTCAACGAGTTCCGCCGCCCCATCGCCTCCACCTTCGTGCTCGACACGAGCGGCAGCATGGGCAGCGACCGCCGCCTCGTGCGCCTGGTCGAGGCACTCGACTACGTCGCCGGCGACGACGCCTCGCTGACCGGCCGCATCGCGCGCCTGACGAGCCGCGAGAAGATCTGGATGCTGCCCTTCTCGTCGACGCCCGGCGTGCCGACGCTGTTCGAGATCCCGCAGGACAAGGCGCAGGCCAAGGGCGTCGGCGTGGCCAGGGATTCGGACGCCAAGGCCCAGGCGATGGCCTCGGTGCGCGACTACGCGGGCACCCTGCGCGCGCACGGCGGCACCGCGCTGTACGACAGCATCCTGGACGCGCTGACCCACATGGCCAAGGAGAAGGGCCTCCATCCCGAGTACCAATATTCGGTGGTGGGCTTCACGGACGGCGAGAACTCCAGCGGACGCAGCTACGAACAGTTCAAGACCGACTACGCCGCGCTGTCGGAAGACGCCAAGGCGATCCCCGTGTTCATGGTGCTGTTCGGCGACGCCAAGGAAGCCGAGCTCAAGGGCCTCGTCAAGGTCACCGGCGGCCGGGTGTTCGACGCCCGCAACACGCCGCTGTACAACGTCTTCAAGGACATCCGGGCCTTTCAGTGAGCGCCTGCCTCGCATGAACGCAATCGGTCGACTCCTCACGTCCAGCGCCAACTGGTGCGGGCTGGCGCTGGCAGCCGTCCCGCTGGTGCTCAAGGCCGCGCAGATGCTCGGCCCGATCGCCTTCGCGCTGGCGCTCGCCGGCTATGCGATCGGCTTCTTCCTGGGCGGCTCGCTGTTCGGCTTCCCGCGCCTGGGCGCGCCGGCGTGGGACGCCGACCTCACCTTCTTCGACACCGGCGACGTGCGGCGCAACATCGAGAGCGCCATCGAGGGCATCCGCGCGCTCGTGCAGCGCAACCCGGACCAGCGCCTGAGCGGCGCGTTGCGCGATCGCACGCTCGAGATCTGCCAGAAGCTGGAGGCGCTGTTGGCGCAATGGGAAAGCTCCAAGGGCGCGCTGTCGCTCGAAGAGGAGTTCCACGCGCGCCACATCGCCCTGTCCTACCTGCCCGACGCCCTCAAGGGCTACCTGGCCATCCCCAAGGCCTTCGCCGCCGAGCGCGTGCTCGACAACGGCCGCACCGCCCACGACACCTTGGCATTGACGCTGGACGAGCTGTCCGGCAAGGTCGGCCAGTTGCAGGACGATCTGGCCGGGCAGGACGCCCAGGCCTTCCTGTCCCATTCGCGTTTCATCGACAACAAGTTCGCCTCCCGGAGCCTCACATGAGCGACACCCAGCCCCTCTCGCCGCCCGAAACCACCTTCGCGCTCACGCCGCCCGAGGTGATGCAGCCGATCCCCGATTCGAAGGCGGCCGACCTGGTCGCCGTGAAGCCCGATCGCATGCAGGCCCTCGACCAGAAGGCCGACGCCTTCATCGCGACGCTGACGACACAGGATCTGCAGAGCGCGGATTTCAAGCAGAAGCTCGACCTCGCGTTCGCGCTCGGCAAGGAAGAGATCAGCGTCGCCTCCAGCCTGCTGCAGGGCCGCCTGATGGAGCGCAACTTCGTCGACGCGTCGGGCTCGCCGGCCTTCAAGGCGATCAGCGAGCTGCGCGGTCACCTCGACGAGCTCAACCCCGGCAACGAAGGCGACCTGCTGTCGCCCAACCGCATCCTCGGCATGATCCCCTGGGGCAACAAGCTGCAGGCCTATTTCCGCCGCTTCCAGTCGTCCGCGTCGCAGATCAAGACCTGCATGACGCAGTTGTACGTGGCGCGCGACGACATCCAGAAGGATCTCGCCGACGTCGACTCGCAACGTGCGCGCATCTGGGGCGGCATGGAGAAGATGTCCGAGGCGATCCTGTTCGCCAAGCTGCTCGACGACAAGATCGGCGCGAAGGTCGAGGCACTGCGCGCCACCGACGCCTTGCGCGCCCGGGCCGTCGAACAGGAGGTGCAGTTCTACGCGCGCCAGAACCTCACCGACATGCTCACGCAGCAAGCCGTCAGCATCAACGGCTACCTGGCGCTGGACGTCGTCAAGAAGACCGGGCGCGAGCTGATGAACGGCTGCACGCGCGTGGCCACCACCGGCATGAGCGCGCTGGCCGTGGCCCAGACCGTCGCCCGCGCCACCGGCAACCAGATCGAGGTGATGGACATGCTCGAGGGCGTCAACTCCACCATCGGCAAGCTCATCGCCCAGACCGGCGAACAGCTCAACACGCACGTCACGCGCACCACCGAGTTCGCCAAGAACCCGATGCTGGGCGTCGAGCAGATCAAGCAGATGTTCGACCAGACCTACCGCGCGATGGACGCGATGGACACCTTCCGCAGCGATGCGATCGTGGTGATGGGCCGCAACAACGAGATCATGCAATCCGAGCTCGATCGCTCGCGCACGTACGTGGACCGCGTGCGCCAGGAACGCGCGGGCGAGGCGCTCAAGGGCTCCTGAGGCGCGCCGGCTGCGCGTCCGCTCGGCGTGGGGCGGGCGCACGGTAGCGGGACGGGCCGCGCGACCGCGCCGCGTCCCTCCTGCCTGCGCCGCTCACTTCCCGCGCAGGTAGTTCACCGGCTCGTAGACATACCCCTTGCCGCTGGCGACGAGGTGGCCGATGCCCGGGAACTGCAGGTGCGCCGAGGCGACCAGCGTGCGGTCTTTCGCGGCCTGCGCGAACACCTTCTGGCGCTGCGCCTCGGCGGCCTTGCTGTCCGTGTCGAAGGCGATCGTCACGCTCGGGTCGTCGAGCTGGACCGCGGCCACGTGGATCAGGTCGCCGGTGACGATCAGGCGCGCGCCCTTGCTCTCGACGACGTAGCTGGTGTGGCCGGGCGTGTGGCCCGGCGTGGCCCAGGCGCGCACGCCCGGCACGATCTCGCCGTCGGCCGCGATGGGCTGCAGCCGACCCGTGGCCTGGTACGGGCCGAAGGCGTTCATCGCGGTGGTGAAGCCGTCGGCCTCCGCGGGGGCCTTGGCCATCTCGGCCTTGCTCAGGAAGTGGTCGACGTCGCCTTTGCCGGCGTGCACCACCGCCTTGGGGAACACGGCCACGCCTTCGTGCGACAGCCCGCCGACGTGGTCGCCGTGCATGTGCGTGATGAAGATGTCGTCGACCTGGTCGGGCCGGTAGCCGGCCGCCTTCAGGTTGGCCAGCAGCGTGCCCGAGGTCGGGCCGCTGTAGCCGCCGGTGCCGGTGTCGATCAGCACCAGCTTCGTGCCGGTGTTGACCAGGAACGCGTTGACCGAGGTCTCCACCGGCAGGCTCTGGAAGTGCTTTGCGAGCGCCGCGTTCGTCTTCGCGGCTGGCTGCTTGAGCAACTGGTCGACCGGCAGGTCGAAGCTGCCGTCGTACAGCGCCGTCACCTCGAAGTCGCCCAGCATCATCCGGTAGAAGCCCGGGGCCTGCGTCCTGAGCTGGGGTGCGGCGGCCTGCACGGGGGCGATGGCCAAGGCGGAGAACGCCACGGCGGCGATCAGGGTGGTCGCGCGCGCGACGCTGCGGAGACGGTTCGGGGTCATCTGGAATCCTCGTGGTTGAGTTTCGGCCGCATTGTGGCCGAGTCGCGCGTGAGGCGCGCGGCCGGCGCGTGCTGGCCTTTCAGCCGACGAGGTTCACTTGGCCACGGGCTGGAAGCGCGCGTCGCCGAACTGCCACAGCATGAAGCTCCAGGCGTCGGCGTCCCGCTCCTCGCGCTGCGACACGGTGCTGCCCACGCCGTGGCCGCCGTCGTACTGGATACGCAGCAGCACCGGCTTGCCCGACGTCGACGCCGCCTGCAGGCGCGCCGCCATCTTCATCGACTCCCAAGCGTCGACGCGCGGGTCGTTGATGCCTTGCAGCAGCAGCGTGGCCGGATACTTCACGCCGTCCTGGACGTGGTGGAACGCGTCCATCTCCAGCAGGCCGTTGAACTGCTGCTTGTCCTTGACGCTGCCGAACTCCGGGACGTTGGCCGGGCCGGTGGCGGTGGTCTCGTCGCGCAGGACGTTGAGCGCGCCGACGTCGGACACCACCACGGCGAACAACTCGGGTCGCGTCGTCATCGCGCGGCCGACCGCGATGCCGCCCGCGCTGCCGCCCTCGATGGCCAGCTTGCCCGGGCTCGTGTAGCCCTTCTTGACCAGGTAGTCGCCGCAGGCGATCAGGTCGAGCCAGGTGTTGGGCTTGAACTGGCCCTTGCCGGCCAGGTGCCACTGCTCGCCGTAGATGCCGCCGCCGCGCACGTGGCAGGTGGCCATGACGCCGCCGAGCTCGAACCAGGCGAGCTGGCGATTGACGTAGTAAGGCGTGTCGACCATGCCGTAGGCGCCATACGCTTCGAGCTGGACCGGGTTGCTGCCGTCGAGCTTCATGCCCTTGTGGTGGACGATGGACAGCGGCACCTCGAGGCCGTCATGGCTCTTGACGAGCACTTCCTCGGCCACCAGGTCGGCCGGTGCGCCGAATGCTCCGGTGACCTGCAGGCCCGTGTCGGCGATCTGGGCATCCTGCGCGCCGACGCTGTAGAACAGCTCGTCGTGGGTCCACGAGTCGATGCCGACGATGACGCCGGGGCGGCGCACGTCGCTGTCGGCGATCTGCACCGCGCCCGCCGCCGGCAGTTGCACCTGTACCGGCTGCGCATCCTTCGCATACCCCACGCGGTACAACTTGCCGACGCTGCCGTCATGGGTCTGGACGTACAGCGCATCCTTGGCCGCGGCAATGCGGTCGACGACCTCGCGGCCGGGCGCGACGACGACGTCGGCGACGGCCAGGTCCGGATGCGCCATGCTCGTGCGCAGCACCTTGTAGCGCGACGCGTTCTGGTGCGACAGCACGTACAGGTCGTCGCCGTGCACGGCGATCGACGTGATCTCCGCGTCGCGGCCGAACAGCTTGCGCCAGGGGGTCGCGGCAGTCGGCCCCTTGGCCGCGGGCGCGGCGAAGAGCTCCATCTCGCGCTCGACGCCATTGCCGGCGAGAGCCACCGTCCAAGGCGTGCCGGCCATGCTCTGCACGATCGGGAACGCCTCCAGCGGCACCGGCAGGGCGGCGTTGACGCCCGCGCCGAGCACCAGCACGTCGGCGCCCTTGCCCGCCATGCGATGCAGCCAGGCGCCGGAGTTCTTGAGCTTCTCGGCGTTCGCAGCACCGGCCGGAAGGGCCTGCATCCGCAGGTAGACGAAGCCGCTGTCGTTGGGCAGCCAGCTCACGTAGCCGAACTGCGCGCGGTCGATCGGCGCCATCACTTCCTTGCCGGTGGCCACGTCCATCACGTGGATCACCGCCTCTTCCGAACCGCCGGCCGACACGCCGTAAGCCACCAGCTTGCCGTTGTTCGACGGCTGAAAGAACTCGATCGCGTGGGGCACACCGCCGCCCTGCGCGTCGGGGTCGACCAACAGCCTGTCCTCGCCCTTGAAGCCCTTGCGAACATACAGCTTCAACTGCTGCTCGCCGGCCTTGCGCTTCTCGAAGAACACCAGCCCGCTGCCCGCCTGTGTCGGCGACAGGATGCGTTCCTTGACCGACTCGTCCAGCTCGCGGATGCGCGCAAGCAGCGCCGCGCGGCCGGGGATGGCGTCCAGCGTCGAGCGCGCGTGGTCGGCCTGGGCGCGGGCCCACTGCTGCACCTCGGGCGCCGCCAGGTCTTCCATGTAGCGGTAGCCGTCGGTGACGGTGACACCGTGGTAGGTATCGGTGACGGGCTTGACGGCGGCGACCGGGGGTGGGGTCGACGCTGCGTGCGCCAGGGCGCAGGCGCTGGCCAGGGCGACGCAGGTCGTGCGCAGCGCCAGGATCGGACGGGGCATCGGGAACACTCCACAGCGAGGTTGGAGCGCGGAGTATGCCAACGCGCGCCAGCAGCCCACGTCAGCAATTACGAGCGGGCCGCGTTGTCGAGCACGCTTCAGATGGGCGAATAGGCGCCGAAGCCGTCGGTCCAGGGTGTCAATACCTCGAATCCGTCATGCGTGACCGCCACCATGTGCTCCCACTGGGCCGACAGCGAATGGTCGCGTGTGACCACCGTCCAGCCGTCGGCCAACTCGCGCGTGCCCGACTTGCCGGCGTTGACCATCGGCTCGATCGTGAACACCATGCCCTCCTGCAGGCGCATGCCCTCGCCGCGGCGGCCGAAGTGGCAGACCTGCGGCTCGTCGTGGTAGATCTGGCCGATGCCGTGGCCGCAGTAGTCGCGCACGATGCTGAAGCCTTCCTTCTCGGCCACCTTCTGGATGGCGGCGCCGACGTCGCCCAGCGTCGCGCCGGGGCGCACCGTGCGGATGCCGGCGCACATCGCCTCGTAGGTGGTGTCGACCAGCCGCTTGGCGAGCACACCGGGCGTGCCGACGTAGTACATGCGGCTCGTGTCGCCGAACCAGCCGTCCTTGATCACGGCGACGTCGATGTTGACGATGTCGCCGTCCTTCAATTTCTTGTCGCCCGGGATGCCGTGGCACACGACGTGGTTGACCGACGCGCACACCGTCTTCGGGAAGCCGTGATAGCCGATGTTGGCGGGGATCGCCTTCTGCACTTCGACGATGTGGTCGTGGCACAGCTTGTCGAGCTCGTCGGTGGTGACGCCCGCCTTGACGTGCGGTGCGATCATGCGCAGCACGTCGGCCGCCAGCGCGCCTGCGGCACGCGACATCGCGATCTCGTCCGGGGACTTGATGAGGTTGGCGCCACGCTTCATCGTGCCGCCTTTCGAATGGCCTTCCCGGCGGTCACCGACGCCGCCTGCACCACCTCGGGCCGGACGAACGACAGCTCGCTGGAGCCGGTGCGCGCGCTGCGCAGCATCAGCTGGCAGATGTCGCCGTAGGTCAGCTCGGGGTGCAGCTCGGACAACATGCCCACGCGCAGCCAGTGCTCGGCCTGCGCGTTGATCGAGCGGCTCAGCGCGTCGCTGGCGTCGCGCAGGTTGTCGTGCATCAAGTCGGAGATCTTGACGATGCCCATGGGAGCGTTCCTTTATACGGTCTATATATGAACCGTATATTACCTCAAGAGCGCAGGACCTCGGCCGGACGCACCGTCAGGTACACGGGCGTCGGCGTGCGCACGCCGCGGATCACCTTGAGCACACAGTCGCGGTTGACGCGGCTGGCGTCCAGCGTCTGGTGCAGCGCGTCGACGCTGGCGATGGCCACGCCGTCCAGGCCGACGATCAGGTCGCCCTCGCGCACGCCCACGCTGGCCGCGGGGCTGCCAGGCTCGACACTCATCACGCGCACGCCGCTCGCGTTGGGCAGCTCGTACGCGAGCACCACGCGACGGTGCAGGTCCTGCGTCTGGCCTGCGACACCGAGGTAGCCGCGCCGCACGCGCCCGTGCTGCAGCAACTGCGGGATGACCCAGCCGGCGATGTCCACCGCCACTGCGAAGCAGATCGCCTGGGCGCCGCGGATGATGGCCGTGTTGATGCCGATGACCTCGCCTTGCGAATCGAGCAGCGGGCCGCCCGAGTTGCCCGGGTTGAGCGCCGCGTCGGTCTGGATCACGTCGGGAATGAGCCGGCCGGTGCTCGTGCGCATGCTGCGTCCGAGGGCGCTCACGATGCCCGCGGTGACGGTGTGCTCGAAGCCCAGCGGATTGCCGATCGCGATGGCGATCTGGCCGCGCTTGAGGCCGGCCGAGCGGCCCAGCGGCGCGTGCGCCAGCGAGCCCTTGGACAGGCCGTCGATGCTCAGCACGGCGAGGTCGGTGTCGGGATCGTCGCCGACCCAGCGGGCGTCGAACTCGCGGCCGTCGGCCAGCGAGACCTGGTGGCGCAGTTCCGGTCGCGCCGTGGTCGGCGGCTTGCCGGCGCGCACCACGTGCGAATTGGTCAGTACGTAGCCGTCCGGCGTGAACAGGAAGCCCGAGCCGCCGCCCAGCTTGTCGTCACCGCCCGCTCCCAGCAGGCGCACCGCGGCCACGCTGGGGCCGACGCGCTCCACCACCTCGCTCACCGTGCGCGAGTAGGCGTCCTGCAGGTAGGCATCGTTGGCTCCCATGGCGTTCTCCTTGGAACTCGGACATGCGGGCCAGGTGGCGGCAATTCAAGATCCCTGCGCCACAGCCCCGCTTCTTGGGGCTTGTCCGGGCCAGGTTCCGCTGGCACCCTGCAGACATCAAGCTGCATCGCAGCGCGCAAGGTGCGCGGTGCGCGTCCTCAACTTCACTTTCAGGAACTTCGATGGCCAATGGCTGGGTTCGCACATCAACCGGGGACACGCATGTCCTGGCCAGCAACGGGTCGATGCAGATGTTCATGCTCGTGCGCAGCAAGAAGGAATTCTTCACTGACTTCATCGAACGCGAGGCCAAGGCCCGCGCGCTGAAGTTGGTGGTCAACGGCAGCTTCATCGACTTGTCCTTCGGCTCGCGGATGGCTGTCATGGCATCGGGTTCGCCGCTGGATCCGGCCGATTCCACGCCGGTCGGCGAAGTCATCCAGGACGCCAAGCTCATCGCTGGCAGCGACTCGCCTGGCAAGTTCAACTTCTCGCAGGACACTTGCGGAGTGCAGCGCTTCTCCGCGCACCTGGGCAACCCTTCTCACGGCGCCTGCGCCGCGATCGGCGGAATCGCGCCGATCGTCATCGACGGCCTGGCGTATGGCGCGCAGAACGCCTACAAGGCCGGCGTGCCGGCCGGAGCGCCGCTGACCGGCGATGTCGGGGCCAAGTGGATTCCATTCCTCACGCAAAAGAGCAATGCGATGTTCACGGCGCTTCTCGCGCGTGGAGACCGCGTCGGCAAGACCGCCGTCGGCTATTCCAGGGCCAAGGCAAAGCTCGTGATCCTGGTGCAGGGCAACGACAGTGCGGGGGACGACGCCAACGGCGTTCGCACCAGGTTGCTCGGCGAAGGCGTGGACAACGCCGTGTTCCTGGACTGCAGCGACTCCGCCACCCTGTACTACGATGGCAAGTTCATCGTCAGCCCCGGCAAGCAGAAGAACGAGTATCTGAGCGTGGCTGTCGGATTCAAATGAGCAAGACCCAACTCGCCTTCGCCGTCTCGCTGCCCCTGGCCCTGACCCTCCAGTGCTGGCTGACGATGTGCACGCTGATCTCTGCCGGCACGGAGTCGATGCGCCTCTACGGTTTTCCTCTCGGCTGGTATGCGCCGAGTCAGGCCGCCTCCATGGCCTACGACGTCGCGCTGGGGCCGTTCGTCGTCGACTTCGCCGTCTACCTGGCGATCGCCTTGGCCGTCGCGGCGCTCTCCGGCATCGGCCGCGCGTCGGCACCGGGACGCAAGCTCGTCGGCGCGATTCTCTGGACGGCGGCGGTGGCGTCGATCGCGTGGAACATCGCACCCCTGCTGATGGATCCCCACGTCGTCGCCTGGACGCTGGATGGCTACTTCGACGCCAATGCGGTGCGCACGCACACATTCCAGATCGGGCCGGCGCGCTGGGGCAGCAGTTAGGGCCTGTTCAGACCCGCCGTGGGCACCCTTCCAGGTCAGGCCCTGGCACGCGCGGCAGCGCCGGTGGCCCACGGCCGACCTCGTCGGCGACGATGGCAGCGGTGACGCCTGGCCTTTGACGCAGCACGCCCGGCCGGACTTCATCGCGCCGGCCCCGCCCCGCCTCAGGGCCGCGGCCGATCGCGGCGAGATCGGCTTGGGGCCTGCGAACTGAGGCTAGGCGCCAGGACGCCGCCCGGATCAGTTCAAACGCAGTCACAATCTGTCGATGCTTGAGCGTCCCGCCGTCATCCTGCCGCCGCTGCGTGATCGCACGCTGCTGGTGGCGACGATGGTCGTGATCGCGCTCACCTGGGCGGTCGTCGCCTTCGCGAGCTGGCGCGGGCGCGAGGACGCGATCGACGACTGGCGCTTCTTCCTGGCCAACCTGTCCGAGATGGCCGCGCAGCACGCCGACCAGACGCTGGCCGCGGCCGACGGGGTGCTGGAGCGCGTTGTCGACGACGTCAACAAGACGGCGCCGGTGGACGCCGCCGACCTCGTCGCCAAGGCCGGCACGCGCGAGATGTACGACCTGCTGCGGCGGCGCCAGAGCGACCTGCCGCAGATCGGCGTGGTGTCGCTGCTGACCACCACGGGCCAGCTCGTCAACTTCTCGCGCGCCTTCCCCACGCCGTCGGTCGACCTGGCCGACCGCGACTACCTGAAGGCGCATCTCGATTCCGACACGCTGACGGTGTTCCTGTCCGCCCCCGTCAAGAACCGCGGCAACGGCCGCTGGACGTTCTACCTCGCCCGCAAGCTGCGCAGCGTCGACGGCCACCTGGTGGGCATCGCCCTGGTGGGCATCGAGTGCGAATACTTCCAGCGCTTCTACCAGTCGATCGACTCCGCGCGCGAAGGCGTGACGGTGCTGCTGCTGCGCCGTGACGGCCTGCTTCTGGCGCGCCAGCCACCGATCGAGGAGTTTGTCGGCAAGAGTTTCGCGGCAGGGCCGGTGTTCAAGGTACTCAACGGCTCGGGCGGCGACATCCCGCGCACCGCGTTCATCGAAGGGCCGCGCGTCGTCGACAAGTCCGAAACGCGGCGCCGGCTGGTCGCGCCGACGCTGTCGCACGCCTATCCGACGGTGGTCGCCATCCTCGTGACCGAGGACCTGATCCTGGCACACTGGCACCGCACGACGATGGCGCTGATCGCGCTGGCGCTGGCCTTCGACGGGGTGCTGGCCGCGCTGGCGTTCTGGATCGCGCGCCTGCTGAGGCGCCGGCGCGAGATCCTGCAGCAGCTCAAGAACGCGCTGGTGGCCGCCGACAGCGCGAGCCGGGCCAAGACCTCGTTCCTGGCCAACATGAGCCACGAGATCCGCACGCCGATGAACGGCATCCTGGGCATGACCGAGCTGCTGCTGCAGACGTCGCTGGACCCGCGCCAGCGCGAGCTCGCGACGGCCGCGTACGCGTCAGGCCAGACCATGCTGCACGTGCTCAACGACGTGCTCGATGTCTCCAAGATCGAGGCCGGCAAGGTGGTGCTCGAACAGGTCGACTTCGACCTGCCCGCGCTGCTCGCCGACGAGCTCGCGCTGTTCCGTGCCACCGCCGCGGCCACCGGCATCACACTCGAGGGCGAGTTCGACGCGGCGCTGCCGGCCCGGGTCAACGGCGACCCGACGCGCCTGCGCCAGATCCTGACCAACCTGCTCGACAACGCCATCAAGTTCACCGAACGCGGCGGCCAGGTGCTGCTGCGGGCGCAGTACGACGGCGCGAACGCGGCGCTGCACCGCGTGTCGTTCGAGGTCCACGACAACGGCATCGGCATCAGCGAAACGGCGCAGCACCGCTTGTTCGAGCCGTTCACGCAGGCCGACGAATCGACGACGCGGCGCTTCGGCGGCAGCGGCCTGGGCCTGGCCATCACCAAGGAGCTGGTCGCGCTGATGGGCGGCCAGCTGTCGGTCACCAGCAAGCAAGGCACCGGCTCCACCTTCCGCGTCGAGCTGGAACTGGCAGCGTCGACGGCGTCGCCCAGCGTACCGGCGGCCAGGCCCGGGGCCGGCGCGGGCGACCGCCGGCTGGCCGGGCTCCACCTGCTCGTCGCCGAGGACAACCCGGTCAACCTGCAGGTGGCCGTCGCCATGCTCGAGGGCATGGGCGCCCGCGTGGACTGCGCCCACGACGGCACGCAGGCCGTCGCGCAGTGCCGCGACGGCCGTTTCGACGCGTTGCTGCTCGATTGCCAGATGCCCGGCATGGACGGCTACGAGGCCGCGCGCCGCATCCGCGCCGAGGGCGCGCGCAGCATGCCCATCATCGCGGTGACTGCCAACGCAATGGCCGCCGACCGCGACCTCTGCCTGGCCGCCGGCATGAACGACCACCTGGCCAAGCCGCTGTCGCGCGAGGCGCTGGCGGCGATCGTGCTCAAGTGGGTGCCGAGGCGCTGACGCGGTTCAACACCGCAGCTGGCTTGCGCTGTAGGTGGTCATCGACATCGCACTTCCGATTGGCCTTGGAAACTTCGTCTGTCTTGCCTGCCGGCCGGCAACGGAGGTGCACGCTTGGTTGCGTTCAGCGCCTGGGTGGGCCCGCGATGCGCACGCTCGCCGATCGACTGGCCATCCATGACTTTCGAGCCCGCGCCTGGAGCGCGCCGGGCTGGCAAGCCGAGCATGAAAATGTTCAACGCGCGACAATCGATGCCATGAAATACCTTCACACCATGGTCCGCGTCGCGAACGTCGAGGCCTCGCTCCGGTTTTACCGCGATGCTCTGGGACTTGAAGTCCTCTCGCGCAAAGACAACGAGGCCGGCAAGTTCACGCTGATCTTCCTGGCAGCGCCCGGCGACAGCCTGGCTCAGGTGGAACTCACCTACAACTGGCCGAATGCAGAAGGCGAGGTTGAAGCCTACGCCGGCGGCCGCAACTTCGGCCATCTGGCCTATGCGGTGCCCGACATCTACGCTGCTTGCCAGCGTCTGGTGGATCATGGCGTTGCGATCAGCCGTCCGCCACGCGACGGCCGCATGGCCTTTGTTCGCTCACCCGACCAGGTCTCGGTCGAACTGCTGCAAGCCGGGCCCGCCCTCCCTCCGGCCGAGCCCTGGCTCAGCATGCCGAATGTGGGTGTATGGTGACTTCGAGAAGGTGGCGGTGATCCACCAGGTGGCCAGGCGGTCGGCGCGACAGCGCCATGTCGGCCATGACCGGCCACTGGTGCACGACCGCTACCGGGCAGGCTGGCGAAGCGATGGGGTCGATGCGGTTGCCATGCTCGACGATGCCAGCCAGTGACGGCGGAGTTCACCCTCCAGCGCGGCGTAGTCGGCAAAACCGGTCCGGGAAGTGATGTGCTCGCGCCAGCGCGCGTCTACCGCCGCGCCAACCGACGCAGGCAGTTCCTGGTGGTAACTGCCGACCTTGCCTTGGCGCACCTTGGACGAGTCGCCGCCGTGCGGCAGGTGGCAAACCGCTTCTGCCATGCTGCGCATCAACGCGTCGTCGAAGCGGTCCTTGTGTCGAAGCATGTACCCGAGAGACGTACGCTCGAGCGTCAATTGCAGCAGTTCGTTGTCGAGCTCGATGCCACAGAACGCGGCGACACGACGGATGTTGAGCTCGGGGTCGGCGCTCATGTGCTCGTACGACAGCAACAATACATCTGGATTGCCACGCTGGTCCCACCAGCTGAGCAGGTGGCCCCAGTAGCCGGCTGTGGCCGGACGGTCCAAGCGAGATGGAGCGAACTGCTCGATCGAGATCGCACCGGGTTCGAAGAACCAGCCTTCCATGAAGCGATACACCGAGACCAGCGCATCCTTGGGGTCGCGCAGGGCGACTATGGCGCGAGCCCCCATTGGCAAATCGGTAAATGCCAGGTGGCTCTTGAAGCCGCGCGGCTCGCCGCGCTGCGGCGCTTCGAGGTCGATGCCCAACGCGGATGCTGTCTCGATCCAGGGGACAACACGCGAGATGTCGTCGAAATTCATGTCGCCCCGCGTCCGCAGCGTATGAAAAGTCTGCTGCAGCCAGGTCGTGCCGCACTTGGCGAACGGCGCGATCACGACGTCGGAATGGCGTGGCCGCCAGGATCCAATCGCGGCCGCGACGCTTTCTCGCGGCAGCAGCCGTTCGAACAGCTGGTTCATCTCGTCGACGGTCTGGGCGCGGCGTCGGACCGGATCGGCCGGAGGGCTTGGCATCGGCACATGTTAGTCGACCAGCTTGCAAGTTCGGCTATCGGACTGGACCCCGTCGCACGATAGCAATGAGCTCCACCCACGTCCCATCGCCCCTCCCGGGCGCGTGTCAGCGTTTCGCCAGGTGCACGAACCAGAGGATCAGCACCCCGATGGCTGCGACCTGCCACAGCAGCTTGCGCATGTACCAGGGCGGCGCCGCGGTCAGCAGCGAGTCGGTGGCGTCGCGGTTGGCACGCTTGAAATGGCGCGCGTAACGCTCGTCGGCGAACTGGACTTCCAGCACGTCCACGTCCGGGTCGAAGCTTTTGGGCCAGACGGACGAGTTCTTGCGCGCCCACAGCATCGCCAGCCCGCCGACGATCCCGATGGCTGGGAACAGCAGGAACGCGCCCATGTCCGCGATGTGCCCGAAACCACGCTCGCGCACCGCAGCCACCAACATCGACGCGAGCAGCGCGAGTCCGACCCAGGCCAATCCACGCAGCCCGGCCATCAAAGGGCTTCTCTGCAGGATGAGGTTGGCCACGGTGTTGGCGCCCGCGTGACGCTCGCACATCGGCACCGACACGACCATCACGTCGCTGCGCATCGTGAATCCCCCCATCAGGTTCGGACGGATCGAACTGACACGTCCGACGCGATTGGTCGACGTCGTCAGGCCGCTGTCCACGCCGCAGCGGGGACAGCGTGGCGGCCACGTCAGGGACACGGCGTTGTCGGTGATGGCGATGCGGACGACTTCGGGCATGGGCAGGCGCTGTTCGAGAAGGTGCCGCGAATTGTGCGCGGCAGCGCGGCGACGCGGCAAGCGCCTGAGCCGGGATTCAGCCCGGCCGGGGCGCGTCCCGATGGCGCTCGAACAGCAGCCGGTCATACCACCGGCCGCCCAGCTCGAAGCTGCGGCGCGAATGGCCGAACTGGCGGAAGCCATTGCGCTCGAGCACGCGCACCGAACCCTTGTTTTCTGGACGTGCGACGGCCTCGATGCGACCGAGGCCGTGCACGTCGAAGGCCTGCGCCAGGCACAGCGCGACGGCCTTTGACGCGACACCACGCCCACCGTCGTGCTCGCCGATGCGATAGCCGAGGTCGGCGCATTGGAAGTGCGTGCGGCGGATGGCGGTGAGGTTGACGCGGCCGACGATGCGGCCGTCCTCGATGGCCAGGTACTGGAACGCCTGGTCGGCGGCCCGCGCGGCTTCGGCCCAGGCGACGGCCGTGGCCACCCCTTGCTCGGTGTAGTAGGCCGGGTCGCGCGCATTGACCCAGCGCTCGAAGTACGCGCGGTGTTCGAGCTCGAAGCGCAGCAGCGCGGTGGCGTCGCCGGCCGCCAGGCAACGCAGCGTGAGCTCGCTCAAGCCGCGCGTCCGAACGCGCCGGCCTTGGCGTGTTCGACGAGCTGGTCGAGCGCCTTGCCCCAGCCCGCATAGAAGCCCATCTGCTCATGGGCCTGCCGCGCGGGGGCGTCGCCGTGGCGCACGAGCGCGGTGTACTTGGTGCCGGCTTCCACGTCTTCCAGCGCGATGATGGCCGTCATCAGGAACGGATGGGCCGCCGCCACGTCCTTGGCCAGCGGGCGGAAGCCGGGGCCCAACGCGCCGGTCCACACGAGCAGTTCCTGGTCGACGGCCTGCAGGAAGCAACCCGTGTTGGTGAAGCCCGGGCCTTCGGGGCCCTGCATCGTCGTCTGGAAGATGCCGCCGGGCTGCAGATCGATCTTGCAGTCGGTGGTCTTCCACGGCAGCGGGCAGAACCACTTCTTCAGGTGCTCGGGCTGGGTCCACGCCGCCCAGACCAGATGACGCGGAACGTCGATGACCCGCTCCAGGATCAGGTCGAGTTCGAGGTCGGAGTTCAGCAGGGAACGGGGCATCGGGGACTCCAGGGCGAACGCTTTGGACAAGCCGCCAGTCTAGTGCCTGGACGGTGCAGAACTACAGCAAAGTCACGCCCGGCAAGGTCGACAGCGACATCTCGCGCATCAGCCGCACGAACTCCGCCACGTAGGGGCGCTCGCGCAACGGCGCCGGCACGGCCGCGTAGAGCCGGCCGGTGAGTCCGTGCGCGCCGATGCGCTGGCTCGCGACGTAGCCGCGGTCGAGGTAGCTCTTGACGGCCCACAGCGGCAGCGCCGCCACGCCGCGACCGCTGGCCACCAGTTGCAGCATCGCCACCGTCAGTTCGGTCGTGCGGCGCGCGGGCGCCACGCCCGCGGGCACGAGCACGCGGCGCACGAGATCGAGCATCTCGTCGGGCACCGGGTAGGTGATCAGCGTCTGGGTAGCGAAATGCCGGGCGGTCAGGTGCGAGCGCGAGAGCAGCGCGTGATTGTTCGGCAGGATCGCGACGATCTCGAAGCTGAACAGCGGCAGGAACGCGACGTTGGCCTCCTCCGACTCGGCCGACTCCGACACGATCGCCACCTCGGCCTTGCCCTGGTGCAGCAGGCCCACAGGATCGGCGTGGAACCCCGAGACGATGTCCAGGTCGACCTCGGGCCAGCGCGAGCGGAATGCATCCATTGCCGGCATCAGCCAGTCGAAGCAGGTGTGGCATTCGACGGCGATGCGCAGCGTGCCGGCGGCGCCCTCGATCAGGCGCGCGACGTCGCGCTCGCCGTCGTCCACCTGCTGCAGCACGACATCGGCCAGGCGCAGCAGGCGCTGGCCGGCCGCGGTGAACTGCACCGGGTTGGACTTGCGCTCGAACAGGTCAGCGCCGTAGTGCGACTCCAGGCCCTTGAGCTGGTGCGACAACGCGGACTGCGTGACATTGAGCACCTGCGCGGCACGCGACAGATTGCCGGTCTCGCGCAGGGCGCGCAGCGTCTTCAGGTGGCGGAGCTCGAGGGGCGATTGAGGCATGGTGAGCGGGATTCATGATGAACCAGAAAAGGTTTCGTTTGAATCATAGTCGTCTTTTGTCGATGATGAAGAGATACTCATTCAAGACTGCTCTCATCATGATCCGTACTCATACCCTCGGTTTCCCGCGCATGGGCGCGCAACGCGAGCTGAAGTTCGCCCTCGAGCGCCATTGGCGTGGCGAGATCGATGCCGC
Organism: Burkholderiaceae bacterium; assembly: GCA_039920745.1. Taxonomy (GTDB): domain Bacteria; phylum Pseudomonadota; class Gammaproteobacteria; order Burkholderiales; family Burkholderiaceae_C; genus Scleromatobacter. The sequence continues at coordinate 96,183 of JBDSDD010000049.1, forward strand.
CGCGCTGGAGGCCGTGGGCGCGCAACTGCGCGAGCGCCACTGGGCGCTGCAACGCGACGCCGGGCTGGACTTCGTCACCGTCGGCGACTTCGCGTTCTACGACCAGGTGGCCAACCACGTGCAGCTGTTCGGCTGCGAGCCGGCCCGCTTCGGCTTCACGGGCGCGGAGACCGAGCTCGCGCGCTACTTCACGCTGGCCCGCGGCGTCGCCGACGAACACGCGCACGGTGCCGGCTGCGCGTGCGGCCGGGCCGACGGCGGCGGCACGGCCGCGCTCGAGATGACCAAGTGGTTCGACACCAACTACCACTACCTGGTGCCCGAGTTCGACGCGTCGACCACGTTCACGCTGGCCTCCGCCCGCCTGCTGTCCGAAGTCGTGCAGGCGCAGGCGCTGGGCCATCCGGTCAAGGTCGCGCTGGTGGGCCCGCTCACCTTCTTGTGGCTGGGCAAGGAAAAGCAGGCGGGCTTCGACCGCCTCGCCCTGCTGGAGACGCTGCTGCCCGCCTATGTGCGCCTGCTGGACCAGCTGCGCAACGCGGGCGTCGAATGGGTGCAACTCGACGAGCCCATCCTCGGCCTCGACCTGCCCGGCGCCTGGTCGCTGGCCTTCGACCGCGCTTACCACGCGCTCAACACGGCCAAGGTCAAACTGATGGTGGCCACGTACTTCTCGCCGCTGGAAGATCACCTGAGCCTGGCCGCCAAGCTGCCGGTGGCGGCGCTGCACGTCGACGCGGTGCGCGCCGGCCACGAGCTGCTGGCCGTGCTGGACTGGGTGCCGGCGCACCGCGAGCTGTCGATCGGCATCGTAGACGGCCGCAACATCTGGCGCACCGACCTCGATCAGGCGCTCGCGACCCTGCGCCACGCCGTCGACAAGCACACCGGTCCGCTGTGGATCGCCCCGTCCTGCTCGCTGCTGCACGTGCCGATGACGCTGGCCGACGACACGTCGCTGGATGCCGAGCTGCGCAGCTGGCTGGCCGGCGCGCAGGAGAAGCTGGCCGAGCTGCGCACGCTCAAGACCGCACTGGCCAAGGGCGAGTCGGCCGCGCGCGGCGAGATGTTCGCGGCCCGCGCCGCCGTCGCCGCCCGTGCCGCCAGCCCGCGCGTGAAGAACCCGCTGGTGGCCGCGCGCCTTGCCGCGTTGCCCGTGAACGCCGACCGCCGCGCTGCCGCCTTCCCGGCACGCCAGGCGCTGCAGCGCGAGCGCTTCAAGCTGCCGCCCTTCCCGACGACGACGATCGGCTCGTTCCCGCAGACGCCCGAGATCCGCGCCGCACGGGCCGCCTTCAAGCGCGGCGAGCTGTCCGCGCCGGGCTATCGCGAAGCGATGCAGCGCGAGATCGCGCTGGCCGTCGGCAAGCAGGAGGCGCTCGGGCTGGACGTGCTGGTGCACGGCGAGGCCGAACGCAATGACATGGTCGAATACTTCGGCGAGCAGCTCGCCGGCTTCGCGTTCACCGCCAACGGCTGGGTACAGTCCTACGGCTCGCGCTGCGTCAAGCCGCCGGTGCTGTTCGGCGACGTCGCGCGGCGCAGCGCGATGACCGTGGACTGGACCGTCTACGCGCAGTCCCTGACGACGCGTCCGATGAAGGGCATGCTCACCGGCCCGATCACGATCCTGCAGTGGTCGTTCGTGCGCGACGACCAGCCGCGCGCCGCCACGGCGCTGCAGATCGCGCTGGCGATCCGCGACGAGGTCACCGACCTCGAAGCCGCCGGCATCGGCATCGTGCAGATCGACGAGCCCGCGATCCGCGAAGGCCTGCCGTTGCGTCGCGCGCAGTGGCCCGCCTACCTGCGCTGGGCGGCGCACGCGTTCCGCGTGAGCGCGAGCGGCGTGCACGACTCGACGCAGATCCACACCCACATGTGCTATTCGGAGTTCAACGACATCCTGCCCGACATCGCCGCCATGGACGCCGACGTCATCACCATCGAGACCAGCCGCTCCGGCATGGAACTGCTGCGCGGCTTCGGCGACTTCAAGTACCCCAACGAGATCGGTCCGGGCGTCTACGACATCCACTCGCCCAACGTGCCCGCCAGCGCCGCGATGCTGCACTTGCTGCGCAAGGCAGCCAGCGTGGTGCCGCCAGCCAACCTGTGGGTCAACCCGGACTGCGGCCTGAAGACGCGCCGCTGGCCCGAGACCGAGGCCGCGCTGCGCAACATGGTGGATGCGGCCAAGGCCTTGCGTGCCGAGCTGGCGTAGCAAGGCCTTGAAGGAAGTTCGGCATACTGGCGTCGAACTTCCTTCGAGGATCCCTTCGTGGCCAACCCTTTCACTGCCGGCGCCATCGTCTACGCCAAGGACATCCAGCGCCTGGCCCGCTTCTACGCCGAGATCGCCGACCTCGAGGTCGTGCACGAGGTCGACGACCACGTCGTCCTCGAATCCGAGACCTGGGAGCTGGTCGTCGTCGCGATACCCGCAGCCACCGCCGCGCGCATCGTCATCACGACGCCGCCGACCCGCCGCGAGAACACCGCATTCAAGCTGAGCTTCCGCGTCGACAGCCTGATGCAGGCACGCGAGGCCGCGCAAGCTGCCGGCGGGGAGCTCAATCCGCCCGCCAAGGAGTGGGCGTTCCAGGGCATGCGCGTGTGCGACGGCTGCGACCCGGAAGGCAACATGATCCAGGTGCGCGAGGCGCTGCCCGAAGCCGACGAGTGAGCCTTGAGCGCATGCGCTCGCGCGGGCGAGGGCGCGTCACGCCTGCACGCGCTCAGCCGCGCGTCAGCCGCCGGCTTTCTTGACGTTCTTGAAGCCCTGTGCGCCCAGCAGCGCGATCACGCGATCGCGATGATCGCCCTGCAGCTCGACGACGCCGTCCTTGGCCGTGCCGCCCACACCGCACGCGGCCTTGAGCTTCTTGCCGAGTGCGGTGAGTTCAGTCTCCGCCAGGCCCAGCCCGCGCACCACCGTCACGCCCTTGCCACCGCGGCCCTTGGTCTCGAAGAACACGCGCACGACGCCATCGGTAGGCGGTGCCACGGCCTTCTTGCAGGCGCACTGGGCCACGGGCTGGCGACAGGTGGGGCACATGCGGCCCGCCTCGGTCGAGTAGACGAGGCCGCCGTTGGGGTTCGCGGGTTTCATGCCCGTATTGGAACCGATCCAGCGCGTCGCTGGTCCACGCCCGGGATGTGAAAATCAGCCCATGACGATCCCGCGCCCCGCCTTCCGTTCCTCGCCCCGCCTCCTCCCCGCGATCCTCGCCCTGGCCGCCGCTCCCTTCGCCCACGCGGTGGCCCCGCTGGTGCAGCACGACGTCGTGCTGCTGCAGAAGGGCGAGATCATCGAGCAGCGCGTGGACGGAGGTGCTGACGCGATGGCGGCCTACCTGAAGACGCTGGGCGAGGCCGAGACCGAGACGATGCGCGCGAATCCGCAGCAGCTTCCGACGGCCGGCTTCATCGTCGTGGCGGTGCGTCCGGGCAACCAGACCCGCACCTGGTACGACTTCAAGCCCGCGCTGAGCGACGCGACGATGGCGGCGCTGACCCACACCGTCGAGACGACGCCGACGATGCCGGTCAAGAGCGGCGAGATCATCTTCGCGCTGCGCGTGAGCGTGTGGAGCGACAAGCCGCCCAAGGCCTACGCGCCGGCGCCGCAGGCATGGCGCGACGCGTCCAAGGGCGTGACGCCCAAGCCCGATGTCGACACGCTGGTCGACATGATCTGGCCGCATTGAACGCCCCGATCTTGACTCCGCGTCACCCTCGCGGCTAACCGCCCCCCGCCGCCGACCACCCCGCCGCCTGTGGCCAGCCGCGGAACTCACGCAGCGGCGGCGCATCGGGCCGGTCCACGCGTGTGCGGCGCTGGCCGAACTTGCCGGCGCGCGCCAGCACGCAGACGGGGCACTCGATGATGCCGGTCTTCTCTTCGTGCGCGAGGTGCACCACGCCGCATTTGCCGCAGTGGCCCAGGTGCGTGTCGGCGCCTTCTCGCATCGGCGTGAAGACGTCCTTGAGCATGCGGCTGAGCGACACGCCGCAGTCGGGGTCGTAGGTGCAGGCGTAGTAGTCGTAGGCCCACACCATCGCCTCGAAGGCCTCGAAGCCAGCGTCGACCAGGCGGCGCTGCAGGCAGAAGACGGCGGTGGCACATAGCCGGCGCTGGGCGCTGCCCCACAGGTCGCGGTGGTCGCGCGTGCGGTCGCGCGGCGCGCCCTTGTCGCGCTTGGGCCTCGGGTTGAGCGCCTCGGCGATGACGCGCAACTGCGCCGCGCGCACGTCGCTGGTGGCCAGCATGCGGTCTTCCACTTCGGTGGGGCGCATCTGGTGGCGCAGCATCGCCAGGATCAGGCTGGACGTGCCGGGCATCAGGAAGCTGGCCGGCGGGCGACCCGAGCGCTTGCTGACGGCGTTGCGCTCGGCCACCCGGTAGGCGGCGCCCTCCTCATGCACGGCGTGGCGGATCAGCGCGAACTCCTGCTCGCAGCACTGCGTCAGTGCGAGCAGGCCGCGCAGGCCGGGCTCGACGCCGTCGTCGTCGGCACGCAGCAGGCGGTCGATCACGGCGTCGCTCAGGCGCGGCACCGCCAGCAGCGTGCCGGGGTTGCCGGCCCATTCGAGGAACGCGAAGGCCGGCAGCTCCTGCAAGGCGTGGATGACCTCGCGGTCGGTGATGTCGCACACCAGCGCCGCGCTGGCCGGATCGTCGGCGTAGCGCACGAAGGTGGCCAACGCCAGCCGGTTGATGCGCTTGACCAGCGGGCGATAGACCTCGTGGTCGGGCGTGAGCATGGGGCGGCGCTCGGGCAGGCGACGCACCAGGCGTCCAGTGAGGGCCGGGCGCCACAGCGCGACAGGCGTGGTGGCCAGGTCGTCGAGCTGGGCATCCGGCATCGCGGCCAGCCGCATCGCCACGCCCAGCGGCACGCCGAACAACTCGACCGCGTGCTGCGGGTTGCGCCTGGCCACCTCGACCAGGCCCTCGATCAGTTCCTCGTTGAGCGTCTTCTGGTCGCTCGGGCCCTTGGCCACACCGGTTTGCGTCATCCTCTTCCCCTCTCGAGCCTTGCTTCATGCAAGTGGGTGTCGCCTGGGGCCATCTGTTGGGGTGCGTCGCCACACTTCAAGATTGATGGCCTGCTTTGTAGGCTTGAAGTGACTGTGACACACAATTTTCACACCATCAATCGCCTGTTTGTGGGCATTTTGCTGTGATTCGGGATAAACTGGACAATTCCCCCTAGCTTGGCAAACGGAGCCCATGAACGACACCGCGCAAACCGCACGCCCTCCGCTGGAGATCGCGGGCCCCGCCGAGCCGGCCATCAGTCTCGACGTGCGTCGCTTCCTGGTGGCGTGCGGGGTCAAAGAGCACAACCACGCCTCCGAAATCGCCCGCATCATCAACGTCGACCGCTCGCAGTCCTACCGCCGGCTCAAGGGCGATGTGGCGTGGAGCCACACCGATCTGCGGGCCATCGCCCATCATTTTGGTGCCCAGGACGACTGCCTGCTGCCGCACGACGACCTCGCGCGCGTCGCGCACCAGGGGCCCGACGCCGTGCCCTGCGTGATTCGCGTCAACCACCTGCCGCCCACCGGCCTGCTGGTGCCCGGCGCCGAACTCGCGCCCGGCGACAGCAGCGACCTGGTGGCGATCCGCACCGGCGCCGGCTGGGAGATCCACGTCAACGGCGACGAGCCCTTCGGGGCCCGCCGCCACGCCGTCGAGGCCCTCACCGTGCGCAGCCATCCCCACTTGCAGGTGGCGCTGCTGGAGGACGACACGCGCGCCGCCGAGGCGCTGGTGGAGGCCTTCCGCCCGCTGGGCATCATCGCCACGCCCTACACCGACAGCGACTCCCTGCGCGCGGCCATCGCGCACCGCCGCTTCGACGCCTACGTGCTCGACTGGCTGCTGGGCGAAGGCACCGCGGCGAGCATCGTCGAGGAGATTCGCCAGCACCGGGCGCACATCCCCATCGTCGTGGTCACCGGCGCGCTGATGGCCGACTCCGAGATGGAGCAGAGCCTGCTGGGGCTGTCCGCGCAGTGGAACTTCTCGACGCTCGACAAGCCCGTGCGGCCGATGAACCTGGCCAACGCGCTCAAGCAACTCGTCACGGCCTCCCGCGCGTGAGCGTCACGTACCCGGCCGCCCGGGGCCCGGCGCCGGCGCGACACAATGCGGGCATGACCCTGCGCCTTGTCCTTCGCCTCGCCCTGCTGGTCGCTGCGTTCGCCGGCCTGCCCGCGGCGCATGCCGACACCGACGCCGCACCCCCCACCACGCTGAACTTCATGGGCGTTCCCTACCTGCACCGCTGGTCGCAGGCCGGGCAGAACGAGTTCACGCCGCTGTCGCAGTCCGACCTCGCCAAGTGGCACGACATGGTCACGCTGCAGGTCTACGACAAGGTCAGCACGTCCGAACAGTTGGCCACCATCGCCAACACGGTGCTGGTGTCGTACCAGAAGGCCGGCCTGATCATCCGCACCCATTCGATCGCCGCCAAGCCGGACCGTCCGGCGCAGCACATGATCGTGGCGGTGCTGTCCGACGTCGGCGTGCGCGAGCTCGTGTTCGCGCGCTTTCGCATGACACCCGAAGTCGGCGAGGCCATCGTCTATTCGCACCGCGTCTACGGCTTCAAGCCCGACGCCGAAGCGACCACGTGGTTCAAGGCGCACGACATCGACATCGAGAAGGCGATGACGGCCTGGGCGGACCTCCCGTCCGTGCGCTCCCTGCAGACGCTGCCGCAATCACCCTAGCCGCCCCTGGGTCGTTCTTGCAGCGCCGAAGGCTGGCCTCGCGAGCCCCGGAGCCAGGGCCATGCCAAACCTCGATAATCAGGCGATGAACCCGCTGCTCGGCTCGCTGCACCCCTATCCGTTCGAACGCTGGCGCCTGCTCGCCAAGGACGTCGTGCCTTCGCCGGCCCATCGCCCCATCAGCCTGGGCCTGGGCGAGCCGCGTCACCCGACGCCGCAGCTCATCAAGGACGCGATCACAGGACACCTGGGCGGCCTGGCGTCGTATCCGAGCACGCTGGGCGAGGTTGGCCTGCGCGAGGCCATGGCGGCTTGGGTGCGCGAGCGCTACGGCGTGGCGCTCGACCCGTCCACGCAGTTGCTGCCCGTCAACGGCTCGCGCGAGGCGCTGTTCTCGTTCGCGCAGACGGTGATCGATCCGACCTGGCGCGGGCGGCCCGGCGCACAGGCGCCCATCGTCCTTTGCCCGAA
>JBDSDD010000050.1:0-48454 GCA_039920745.1 Burkholderiaceae bacterium
ACTCGCCGTAGAAGTCGCACTCGTTGCCGAGGCGGTACTTCAGGCCCGGGCTGTTGAGGCCGTAGCACTGGCGCGATTCGCCGGAGACCGACGTGGCGGCCGGGCCGCCGCGCATGTAGCCGGTCCAGTCGACGGCGTGCGCTGCATTGGCGGCGAAAAGGGCGAAGGCGGCAACGGCGACGAGCCGGGGAGCCGGGCGCGTGGCTCGGGTGTTTTGCATGTTTGTCTCCTGCTTTGCGCTCGTGCGAGCGCGTTGTAGTTTCGCTAGCCGCAACTTGGACGCCGGCCAACGTTAAGAAGCTTAATCAAGCATTAATGTAAAATTAATGAGGGTTTTCGCGTAGAGCAAGTTGGAGTGTCAACTTGGTGCAACAGATGGGCCACAAGACCGTTGCAGTGCACAAAAAGCACCATGAATGAGCGAATAAGGCTGAGCTAGACCGTAAGCGTTCGAGGCGCTTCCTGAAAGATGCCCCCCTAGATTGACGCCAGCTGAATGCCGGTGGTGTTGCCCAAAGGTCGAACAGGCCTGTAATGGGACGCAACGGAACGCGACGGCAGGCCGGAAGCGGCGTAGAAAATGGGCCGCGCGAGGGCGCGAAATCCGACCGCGCGGATGCGCGCGATCGGGTCGCCCGAACGCACAGCACCGGGCCGCACCGGGCGCGCGGCGAGGCGGATCAGCGAGCCAGGGGCAGCGCGACGCGCACTTGCAGTCCGTGCGGGACCAGGCTGGTCAGCGACACCTGGCCGGCGTGACGCTCGGCGATGCTCTTGACGATGGCCAGGCCCAGCCCGCAGCCCGAGCCCTCGTGCGTGGCGCGCACGAAGCGCTCGAAGACGGCGCGATGCAGGTCGGGCGGGATGCCGGGGCCGGTATCGGCCACCTGCACCACGCCGAACGCGCCGTCGCGCCACACGCTGACTGTCACCTCGCTGGAGGCGCCGGCGTATCGGATCGCGTTGTCGATCAGGTTCTGCAAGGCCTCGCGGATGAGCAGGGGGTGGCCTTGAACGACCACCGCGGGCGCGTCGTCCCCGGCTTCTTCGAGCCCCAGGTCGACGGTGGCCTGCAGCGCCTTGGGCACCCACTCGGCCGTGACCTCGCGCGCGAGCTCGCGCAGGCTCACGCGTGACGTGTGCTGCGCGAGCGCGGACTCGGGCTCGGCGCGCGCCAGGCTCAGCAACTGGTTGACCAGGTGGGCGCTGCGCACCGCGCTCTCGTGCACGCGTTCGAGCCGCTGCTGCTGGGCGGCGTCGACGTTCTCGTCCAGCGCCAGCTCGGTCTGGCTCTTCAGCCCGGCCAGCGGCGTGCGCAGTTGGTGCGCGGCGTCGTTGACGAAGCGGCGCTGCGCGGCGACGCTCTCGTGCACCGCGGCGAGCAGGTCGTTGAGCGCGCGCGCCAGCGAGCGCAGCTCCTGCGGCGCGGCCTCGATGCGCAGTGGCGCCAGGTCGTTCGGCGCGCGATCCTCGACCAGCGCGCGCATGCGGGCCAAGGGCGCCAGGCCGGCGCGGATGCCGGCCCACACGATCATCGTCATCAACAGGATCAGCCCGGACAGTGGCAGCACGGTGTCGCCGAGGATGCTGCGCGCCAGCTCGTCGCGCCGGGCGCGGCCGCGGGCGCTCTGCACCAGGATCAGCTGGCGCGAGCGCGCGTCTCCGTAGGCCACATACAGCGCGGCGACACGGATCGGCATGCGGTCGACGACGGCGTCGTAGAAGTAGGGCTCGCCCAGTTTCGGTGGCCCGCTGATCTGCGGTGGCGGCAGGTTGCGGCTGCTGCCCAGGATGTACTGGCCCGGCGGCGTGCTGGCCATGTAGTAGACGCGGTCGTCCGGGTCGGCGTCCATGATGTCGATGGCCGCCTTCGGGAAGTCGATCAGCAGGCCGCTGCCGATCGGCTTGATCTGGCGCGCCAGCGAGCGCGTCGCCTGCGACAGGCTGTTGTCGATGGCCCGGTTGGCATAGCGCGCGGCCACGTTGTAGGTGACGAAGGCGGCGGCCAGCCACAGCACCAGTTGCGGCAGCAGCAACCAGAGCAGCAGTTGCTTGTGCAGGGACTGGTCGCCGACGACGAGACGCGTCAGCCGCAGCATCAGCGGGCCGGGCGGGGTCTTCATGCGGCGGTGGGCCTGGGCCGCGGGCGCATTGCCGAAGTTCTCGGGGAGCGAGGGTCGCTACCCGAGCCGATCCGAGCTCTCCCTCGGGGGGGCAGCGACGTCAGGAGCGTGGGGGCAGACATCTATGTTGGTCGCAAGGCCTCGAGCAGGTAGCCGAGGCCGCGCACCGTTCGGATGCTCAAACCCGAGCCTTCCAACTTGCGGCGCACGCGGTGGATGTAGACCTCGATCGAGTTGTTGCCACCCGGCTCGGCGCGTTCGCTGCTCCAGGCCTGCGCCACTTCTTCCTTGGTGACGACGCGGTCGCGGCGCGTCAGCAGCAGGTCCAGCAGCGTCCATTCGCGCGGGCTCAACTCCAGCGGTGCGCCGTCGATGCTGGCGCGGCGCGAGTCGCGCTCGAATATCAGCGCGCCCATCGCCATCGACGCGTTGGCAATCGGCGAGGACTGGCTGCGCCGCAGCAGCGCGCGCAGCCGGGCCTCGAGCTCGGGGAAGTCGAACGGCTTGGTGAGGTAGTCGTCGGCGCCGGCGTTGAGGCCCGCGACGCGGCTTTGCAGGTCGTCCAGCGCGGTCAGCACCAGCACCGGCAACTCGGGCTTGCGCTGGCGCACGCGCTGCAGCACCGTGAGCCCGTCGACCATCGGCAGGCCGAGATCGAGGATGCACAAGTCCCACGGCTGCTTCAACAGCAGGAACTCCGCCACGGCGCCATTGGGCGCGTGCTCCACGCCGAAGCCCGCATGGCGCAACTGCTCCGTGAGCGCATCGGCCAGGATCGCGTCGTCTTCGGCGAGCAAAAGGTTCATGGACGCAAGCTTAACCCGCCCGCCTACGGTGAATGATTCATGAATACGCGAGGGCTCGCCCGAAGCGCCACTCAACCGGCGCTGCCGCTCGGACCTTGCAGGATCAGTTCAAGGGCGCGGCGGATCCGGCTCTGCCGGGCCGCTCGCGGCCGGCCCCTCGGGGGCAGGGAGCGCCAGCGACCGTGGGGGCCCACCTACATGCTGCGGCGGTACTGGCCACCGACCTCGAACAGCGCGCTCGTGATCTGCCCCAGCGAGCACACCCGCACGGCCTCCATCAGCACGTCGAACACGTTGGTGTTGGCGATCACCGCAGCCTGCAGCCGGGCGAGCATCGCCGGCGTCTCGGACGCATGCGTGGCGTGGAAGTCGGCCAGTCGCGACAGCTGGCTCTGCTTTTCCTCGTCGGTCGACCGCGCCAGCTCGATCGACTCCAGCGGGGCCTCGTTCGGGTTGCGGAAGGTGTTGACGCCCACGATCGGGTACTCGCCCGTGTGCTTGAGCATCTCGTAGTGCATCGACTCTTCCTGGATCTTGCCGCGCTGATAGCCCGTCTCCATCGCGCCGAGCACACCGCCGCGTTCAGCGATCTTCTCGAACTCCTGCAGCACCCGCTCCTCGACCAGCTCGGTGAGCTCCTCGATGATGAACGCGCCCTGGTTCGGGTTCTCGTTCTTGGCCAGGCCCCACTCGCGGTTGATGATCAGCTGGATCGCCATCGCGCGGCGCACGCTCTCCTCGGTCGGCGTGGTGATGGCTTCGTCGAACGCGTTGGTGTGCAGCGAGTTGCAGTTGTCGTAGATCGCGATCAGCGCCTGCAGCGTGGTGCGGATGTCGTTGAACTGGATCTCCTGCGCGTGCAGACTGCGCCCGGAAGTCTGCACGTGGTACTTGAGCTTTTGCGAGCGCTCGTTGGCGCCGTACTTGTCGCGCATCGCCACGGCCCAGATGCGGCGCGCCACGCGGCCCAGCACCGTGTACTCGGGGTCCATGCCGTTCGAGAAGAAGAACGACAGGTTGGGCGCGAAGTCGTCGATGTGCATGCCGCGCGCGAGGTACGCCTCGACGAACGTGAAGCCGTTGCTCAGCGTGAATGCGAGCTGCGAGATCGGATTCGCGCCGGCTTCGGCGATGTGATATCCGGAGATCGACACCGAGTAGAAGTTGCGCACGTTGTGGTGCACGAAGTACTCGGCGACGTCGCCCATCACCTTGAGCGAGAACTCGGTCGAGAAGATGCAGGTGTTCTGGCCCTGGTCTTCCTTGAGGATGTCCGCCTGCACCGTGCCGCGCACGTTGGCCAGCACCCAGTCCCGGGTCTTGGCGGCCTCGTCGGCGGTCGGCTCGCGGCCGTTGTCGGTCCGGAACTTGTCCAGGTTCTGGTCGATGGCGGTGTTCATGAACATCGCCAGGATCGTCGGCGCCGGGCCGTTGATCGTCATCGACACCGACGTCGTCGGGCTGCACAAGTCGAAGCCCGAGTACAGCACTTTCATGTCTTCGAGCGTCGCGATCGACACACCGGAGTTGCCGACCTTGCCGTAGATGTCCGGGCGCGGCGCCGGATCGGCGCCGTACAGCGTGACCGAATCGAACGCGGTGGACAGGCGCTTGGCGGGCATGCCTTCGGACACCAGCTTGAAGCGACGATTGGTGCGGAACGCGTCGCCTTCGCCGGCGAACATGCGCGTCGGGTCCTCGCCCTCGCGCTTGAACGCGAACACGCCGGCCGTGTAGGGGTAGCTGCCCGGCACGTTGTCGAGCATCAGCCACTTGAGGATCTCGCCGTGGTCCTCGAATTGCGGCAGCGCGACCTTGCGGATCTTGGTGCCCGACAGCGTCGTGTGGACGAGGTTGGTGCGCAGTTCCTTGTCGCGGATCTTGACCACGTACTCGTCGCCCGCGTAGGCCTTTTGCATGTCGGGCCACATCGCGAGCAGCTTCTTCGCGTCGGGATTCAGGCGATCTTCGCGCCGCGACGCCAGGTCGATGACGGCGTCATGCGCGTTGACCTTGTCGGCGTTGGCCTCCTTGAGCATGCGTGCGGTGCCGCGCAACTGCTGCACCTCGCGGGCGAGGACGGCCTGCGCGCGCGCCTGCTTCTTGTAGCCGCGCACGGTGTCGGTGATCTCGGCCAGGTAGCGTGTGCGCGCGGCCGGCACGATGGGTGTCTGGTGCGTGGAAAAGCGCGTGTCGACGGCGGGCAGCGTGCCCTCGCCCAGGTCGAGCCCGAGCTCGGCCAGGCGCGGCTTCATGGCCTGGTACAGCGCGGTGACGCCGTCGTCGTTGAAGCGGCTGGCCATGGTGCCGAAGACGGGCATCTGGTCGGGCATCACGGTGAACGCTTCGCGATTGCGCTGCACCTGCTTGGCCACGTCGCGCAGCGCGTCGGCGGCGCCCTTGCGATCGAACTTGTTGATGGCGACGAACTCGGCGAAGTCGAGCATGTCGATCTTCTCGAGCTGGCTGGCGGCGCCGAACTCGGGCGTCATCACGTACATCGGCACGTCGACCAGCGGCACGATGGCCGCGTCGCCCTGGCCGATGCCCGAGGTCTCGACGATGATCAGGTCGAAGCCGGCCAGCTTGGTGGCTGCCAGCACGTCCGGCAACGCCTGGCTGACCTCGCTGCCCGCATCCCGCGTGGCGAGCGAGCGCATGTACACGCGCGCACCGGACTCCGCCCAGGGGTTGATCGCGTTCATGCGGATGCGGTCGCCCAGCAGCGCGCCGCCGCTCTTGCGGCGCGACGGATCGATCGAGATCACCGCGATGCGCAGCTTGTCGCGCTGGTCGAGGCGGAAGCGGCGGATGAGTTCGTCGGTGAGCGACGACTTGCCCGCGCCGCCGGTGCCCGTGATGCCGATCACGGGCGTCTTGATCGCCTTCGCCGCTGCATGGATATCGGCCACGCGTTCGTCGGACAGGCCGTGGTTCTCCAGCGCGGTGATCAACTGCGCCAGCTTGCGCCATGCACCTTCGCCGTGGCCGGCGACTTCGGCCAGGTCGGCCGGCGCGAACGACGACAAGTCCTTGTCGCAGTGCATCACCATCTCGCCGATCATGCCGGCCAGGCCCATGCGCTGCCCGTCCTCGGGGCTGAAGATGCGCACGCCCTTGGCGGCCAGCGCGCGGATCTCGGCCGGGACGATCACGCCGCCGCCGCCGCCGAACACCTGGATGTGCTCGCCGCCGCGCTCGCGCAGCAGGTCGACCATGTAGCTGAAGTATTCGTTGTGGCCGCCCTGGTAGCTGCTCACCGCGATGCCTTGCGCGTCTTCCTGCAGCGCGGCCGTGACGACTTCGTCGACCGAGCGGTTATGGCCCAGGTGCACGACCTCGGCGCCCATGCCTTGCAGGATGCGTCGCATGATGTTGATCGCGGCATCGTGGCCATCGAACAGGCTCGCGGCGGTGACGAAGCGCACCTTGTTGGCGGGCTTGTAGTTGGCGAGAGCCTTGAATTCTGCGGAGAGGTCGGTCATGGCAATGGATCGTCGGACGAGTTGCACGGCAAGGACGTCAGTATCCGGCTGATTGACGTTTACGTAAACGTCAATTTGGCGACTCCGGGCGCGACGCATGACCGCCAAGTGTGATCTTCCCGACACACCTTTGGGTTTCCACTGTCCGCGACGGGGGCGCCCTGCCGGGTCGGGCTGATACGCTCGCGCACTGTGAGCTTCCTCGCCATCGACATCGGCAACACGCGCCTCAAATGGGCCCTGTTTGCAAACGCCCTTCCCGGCCAGCCACCCTTGCGCCATGGTGCGGTGTTCCTGGAGACCATCGACGCGCTGGCGGAGACCGAGTGGGCCACGCTGGCGCCGCCCGACCACATGCTGGGCTGCGTGGTGGCTGGCGAGGCGGTGCGCCGCCGCGTCGAGGAGCAGATGGAGATCTGGGATGTGGCGCCGCGCTGGGTGGTGTCCCGCCCCGCCGAAGCGGGTGTCGTCAACGGCTACGACCACCCGTCGCGCCTGGGCGCCGACCGCTGGGTGGCGCTGGTGGGCGCGCGCGCCCGCGTGCTGGCGGAGGCCGCTGCGGCCGGCCGGCCACCGCGCCCCGCGCTGGTGGTGATGGTGGGCACAGCGGTGACGGTCGACGCGCTCGACCCCTCCGGCCAGTTCCTGGGAGGCTTGATCCTGCCGGGCTTCGGCCTGATGCTGCGCGCCCTCGAAATGGGCACCGCCGGGCTGAAGGTGCCCACCGGCGAGACGACGGAGTTCCCGACCAACACCAGCGACGCGCTGATGTCGGGCGGTGTGTTCGCCATCGCCGGCGCCGTCGAGCGCCAGCACAAGCGCCTGGCTGCGCGCACCGGCGTCACGCCCCGGGTGCTGATCGCCGGTGGCGCCGCGGTGAAACTGGCGCCCGCGCTGGACGTCGAGTTCGAGATCGTCGACAGCCTGCTCTTCGAGGGCCTGGTGGGAATGGAAGCGGCAAGACAGGGCCCCCACGCTCCCTGACGGTCCCTGCCCCCGGGGGCTCTGGGTCGGCTCGGATGTGCCCCTCGCTTCCCAGGCCCCTGGGTGGGCCTGCGGCCGGCTAATGCCGAGCGCGGGCCTGGCATGTTCGGATCAGAACCCGAACGACGCGCCGACCGAGTAGGTGTTGACGACCGCCGTCGACGACGCGAAGGTGGGCACCTGAGACGTGATACGGGTGTTGTCCCAATCCGCCTCGATCTTGATGTTCTTGGCGATTTCGTAGTTCAGGCCCAGGCCGTAGTACGGACGCCAGCCGCTCTTCGAGTGCTCGCCCGAGGTCGTTGCGAGGCTGTAGTCCATCTTGCTGGTGCCATAGGCCGCGCCGACGCGCGCGACGCCGCCCCAGCCCTGGCCGAACGACGGGCGATACGCGCCACCCAGGCCCCAGTACGAATCCTTCGCCGCGCCGCTGGCGGTGGCGCCGGTGCCCTTGAACTTGCCGAGGTTGGCGTAGCTCAGTTCGCCGGCGAAATCGGTGCCGGGCAACTGGTAGCCGCCGTAGAGCTTGTAGGCGAAGGCGTTCTTGTCGCAACTGGTGATCAGGGTGGTGGCCTCGCCGGCGCCGCAGCCGTGGTTGGCGTGGCTTTCGCCGATGTTGCCGCCCACGTAGGTTTGCGCGAAGGCCGAGCCGCTGGCCAGGGAGAACAGGGCGACAGCGCCGGCAATCAAAGTCTTGTTCACGTTCCAATTCCTCATCAAGTTACTCCGAAGAGCGATGAAGAAATCCTACCTGCGGGTTTTCCAGGAAAGCTGAAAAAGTCGGTCAGGAGCAACACAAGTTAGTGAATCTGTGGTAAAGGCCGCTTTACCTCGATTTTAGGGAACTTTGGGTCCGTGGGGATTTGTCGAGCAGAAACAAAAAGGCGCCAAACTTGCGGTATGGCGCCATTTTCGGGAGTGTGAGCACTGACAAATAGTCAGACGTGCCGCAGTTGAACCCGTGCTGTCTCGTTGATGCCCATCGCACCGAACATCAGCGCCACGAGGCGGTGGGTCTCGTGGAACACGATCTCGCGGCCCTCGCTGTGGCGCTGGGCGACCCAGTTGAGCAGGTCGCCGGCGGCCACGAAGTCCACCCGCATGAGCAGCGCGCAGGAGATGCGGATCACGCGGGAGTCGCCCACCTGCTTGGTGAGGCGTCCGAGCAACTCGGCCAGGTCGCCCGACAGCTGTCCGGCCAGCTCGACCGAGGTGATCTGCACTTGCGCGGGCGGGCTCGACACGTCCTCGGCGATCAGCGACGTGTCCATGAAGCTGGTCGTGGCTTCGCCGACCACCGACAGCGACAGCGTCTGGGTGTTCTGCGTCGTGCCGATCAGCTGCGCCTTGCAGCGCGCGTTCTCCCAGCTCGGCGGTGACACCTCGAAGGTGACGCAGTAGTCGATGGCCACCTCGTCGAACTGGTCGGGCCTGTGGGCGAGGCGAAGGGCCTCGAGGCGCAGCATCCAGTAGACCGGGTCCGCATCGCGAACGCCCGTGGGCGCGAGCTCGTGCAGTACCGCGAACAGGGTGTCGCCGGCGATCCAGCTCAGTGACAGCGGCTGGTTGGCCCACCCGACGAACAGCTTGAGCAGGCGACTGGCGGCTTCGACGTCGACCGAGGCCAGCGCGGTCCAGTCCATCACCCAGGGCGACGGCAACTGCATCGACAGTGCATCCAGGCGCGCCACGCCGTCGCTGTCCAGGTTCGGCGGGCAGACCCAACCGATGCCCCCGCTGATGCTCTTGCCGGATTCGGGCTTCTTGGTCGCCTCGGCCAGTTGCTTGGGCAGTGAGAACCACTGCGGCGCCGAGCGATGGAAGCGCTCGACGTACTCCATCGTCACGGTCTCGAACTTGGTCTGCTGGCCGATCGCGCGGTACAGGTCGAACAGCACCAACCACGTCTCGTCGTGGTCACGGCGCTCGCCGCGCGCGCCGACCAGCATCTGCAGCGCCTTCTCGCAGCCGGCGAAGTCCCCGCCTGCAAACGCGATCACGGCCTCGTCCAGCGCTTCGTCGTGCACGACCTCGGAGATCTCGACGCGTTCGCCGTTGCCCAGATCCACCGTGCTTTGCGCGGTGGGCGCCGTGCGCGGCGCCGGGGCGCCCGCGGCGTACGGGTTGGTGTCGAACGGCATCGGCACCGTCTGTAGCGCCGGCACGAAGGCGGACGTGGGCGTCGTCGTGAACTCCAGTGGCGCGTGGTGCGGCATCGGCGGCGACGACGACACGCCACGCGGCGGCGCGAACGGGTCGTCGGCGACCCCGTCTTGAGCCATCGTGTTGGCGAAGTTCAGTGTCGCCGGCGCCGTGTCCGGGTCGTCCAGCTGCGGCTCCGCGAGGCCGTCGAACTGCAGCGGGCCGCCGTCCAGCCGCGCGACCGTCTCGTTCTCGTCGTCGGGGCTGCTGAACGGAACGCGCAGCGTCGGCGCATTCTCTTCGGCGTCGAAGATGGTGGCGGTGAGGATGGGCGGCGGCGGGCCGGGCGGCAGCGTCGGCGCGGTGCGCGGCGGCTTGGCCGCGGGGCTGCCCGCGGAGACGCCGGAGTTCGCGCCCACCATCTGGCGCTCGATTGCGTCGATCTTGGCCTTGATGCCCACGCTCTGAACCGACGAAAGCGTCGAACGCGCCTCGACGCTTTCGTCCATGCGCGACGACTGCATCGTCAGCGCGTGCGCCTGGTCACCCGACAGGCCTTCGCGCCGGATGCGGCGCAGCGTGTCGAGCTCGCGCTTGCGCACGTAGTCGTTGCGCCGCTTGCGTTCGATCATGGCCTTCATTTCGGCCTTGTCGAACTCCGTGGGACGGATATCCGTCTCGCGCGGCGTCATGCCGACGAGTTCCCTCGCTGGCGCGGCGACCTTGCGTGCCATGCGGCGAAACAGGCCACCGCCTTCGTCTTTATCTGACATCGGAGGACTGGATCATGCCGGGATGGGGAGCGAGTGCATGGGTCAAGGGGGCTGAGCGCTCAGTCCCCGAACATCTTCTGCTTCATCTCGCGGCGCTGTTGAGCCTCTAGCGACAGCGTGGCGGTGGGGCGTGCGAGCAGGCGGCCCAGGCCGATCGGCTCGCCGGTCTCGTCGCAGTAGCCGTAGTCGCCGGCGTCGATGCGACCGATCGATTGCGAGATCTTCTTGAGCAGCTTGCGTTCGCGGTCGCGCGTGCGCAACTCGAGGGCGTGCTCTTCCTCGATCGTGGCGCGATCGGCCGGATCGGGAACGATGGACGTGTCCTCGCGCAGGTGTTCGGTGGTCTCGCCGGCGTTCGACAGCAGGTCGTCCTTGAGCGCCTGGAGCTTCGCGCGGAAGAATTCGAGCTGCTTTTCACCCATGTATTCGCTTTCAGGCATCGCCATCAGCTCGGGTTCGGTCAGGTCCTTGCCAGCCTTGGTCTTCCAGGCGGACGCCAGCTTCGGGTCGGTGGGGGTCTTTGCGGCGGTCATCGGTTCTGTATCGGCCTTTGCTGAAGGCTTCTTGAGAGGAGTGCTCACGGGGGCGTCGCCGTCCGCGGGAGAGGAAACCTTGGCGGCTGGCTTGGCGCGCGACTTTGGCGCAGCGGCGTCTGCGCCGGTTGCCGTGGCGGTGCTGGGGTCCAGCGTCTTGGCCGGGGTCTTGGTCACGGTCGGTCTCCTCGCGGGGTCGCTCGGAAGGCTGTTATACCCGCAGCGAGCAACAGTGAATAGTTGTTCTGACGCGGGGCTGACCTTGCAAAAAGGCGGGCCGATTGTAGCCAGGATGTGCCGCGTTCCAGGAAACGATTTCGCCTGGATGTCGCGGCAAGCGCAAGAAAGATGCCTAAACGAGGCAACCTTCCAGGCCCTGGAGCAGGATTTCCTTCGGCAGATCGATGCCGATGAACACCATCTTGCTGTTTTTCTTCTCGCCCGGGGCCCATTTCGGGCCGAGGTCCGAGCCCATCATCTGGTGCACGCCCTGGAAGATCACCTTCTTGTCGCTGCCCTTCATGAACAGCACACCCTTGTAGCGCAGCATCTTCGGGCCGTAGACCTGGACGATGGCGCCCAGGAAGTCTTCCAGCTTGGTCGGATTGAACGCCCGGTCGGACTTGAACGCGAACGACTTCACATCGTCGTCGTGGGCATGGTGGTGCGGGTGGTCGCAAGCTTCGCCCTCGGCGTGGTCGTGGCCGGCGTGGTCATGTGCGCCGTGGTCATGTCCCTGCGCTGTCAGGAAGTCGGGGTCGATCTCCAGCGTCGTGTTCAGGTTGAAGCCCTTGAGGTCGAACACCTTGGACAGTGGCACGTCGCCGAAATTGACCTTCTGCACCGGGGCGCGCGGATTCATGTGGCGGATGCGGTGGCTCAGCGCCTCGACGGCGGCGTCGTCCACCAGGTCGGCCTTGCTGATGAAGATCTGATCGGCGAAGCCGACCTGCAGGCGGGCTTCCTGGCGTGTGTCGAGCTGTTCCTGGGCGTGCTTGGCGTCGACCAGCGTCAGGATGGAGTCGAGCAGGTAGCTCTCGGCGATCTCGTCGTCCATGAAGAAGGTCTGGGCGACCGGGCCCGGGTCGGCCAGGCCGGTGGTCTCGATGACGACGCGCTCGAACTGCAACTCGCCCTTGCGGCGGCGCTCGGCCAGCAGCGCCAGCGTGGCGCGCAGGTCTTCGCGGATGGTGCAGCAGACGCAGCCGTTGGACAGCTGCATGATCTGCTCGGTCGTGTCGGAGACCAGGATCTCGTTGTCGATGTTCTCTTCGCCGAACTCGTTCTCGATGACGGCGATCTTCTGGCCGTGCATCTCGGTCAGGATGCGCTTCAGGAGCGTGGTCTTGCCCGAGCCGAGGAAGCCGGTCAGGATGGTGGCGGGAATGAGCTTGTCGGCCATGATTTCTCGAGATGTCGTTGCGTGGCGGCGACCCGTGGGCGGACTGCCGGAACGGGCAAATGGGGGCGGAGAACTCTCTTTCAAGCCATGTCGACTGTCAAGAAGAGTTGGTGCCGATCGGTTATTCTCGCGGTTCTTCCACTCCCGACACAGCCACAGTGTCTGATCCCCAGACGGGTCGATCCGGGCGCTCCCATCGAGCGCCTGCCGAGATCGACAAGCGTACCTTGTTCGAACGCCTGGTCGAGTTCCTCTCTCCCGGGCCCGATTCGCGCGCAGAACTGATCGAAACCCTCGCCGACGCGGAACAGCGCTCGCTCATCGAGCCCGAGTCGCGCGCCATGCTCGAGGGCGTGCTGCGCATGGCCGACATGACCGCCGGCGACGTCATGGTCGCCGCTCCGCGCATGGACCTGCTGGCCATCGACGCGCCATACGACGAGCTGCTGGCCGCCGTCATCGGCACCGGCCACTCGCGCTTTCCGGTCTACGAGGGGCAGCGCGAGAACATCCTCGGCACGTTGATGGCCAAGGACCTGCTCAAGTTGCAACGCGCGCCAGAGCTGAACCTGCGCACCCTGCTGCGCCCGGCCGTCTTCGTGCCCGAATCCAAGAACCTCAACGAGCTGCTGCGCGAGTTCCGCAGCAACCGCAATCACCTGGCGATCGTGATCGACGAGTTCGGCAACACCGCCGGGCTGATCACGATCGAGGATGTGCTGGAAGAGATCGTCGGCGAGATCGAAGACGAATTCGACGACGCCGATGCCGAATCCGGCGTCTACTCGCTGGCCGACGGCAGCATGCGCGTGGCCGGCAACGCCACCATCGCCGAGGTGAACCACGCGTTCCAGGTCGCCCTGCCCGAGGACGCATTCGACACGATCGGCGGTATCGTCTCGCACGAGCTGGGCCACGTCCCGCGGCGCGGCGAGGTGATGCGCCTGGGAGGCCTGCAGTTCGCTGTGATGCTGACGCGCGGCGGTGCCGTGCGCTGGTTCAAGGTGACGCGCCCGGAGCCCGACAGCGTGCTGCCCACCAGCGACGAGCTCGGCGGGTGAGTCCGGGTCCGCGCCAACGCCGCGGCCCGCCAGCCTCGTTCGTGAGTGGCTGGAAGGCGTTCGCCTTGGCGCTGCTGGCCGGCGCCGCGCACGCCGCATCATTCGCGCCGACCGAATTCTGGTGGCTGCAACTGCTCGCCACCGGCGCGCTGGTGGCCCTGCTGGCCGACGCGACGCCCGGCCTCGCCGCCGGGCGGGCCTGGGCGTTCGGCTTCGGCTGGATGGCGGCCGGGTTCTGGTGGCTCTACATCAGCCTGCATGTCTACGGCTTCCTGCCGGCGTGGTTGTCGGCGCTGGGCGTCGTGGTGCTCGCCGCGCTGCTGGCGCTCTACTACGCGATCGCCGGCTGGGCCTGGGCGCGGCTGCGCCGCCAGCGACCGCTGGTCGACGCGGTGCTGTTCTCGGCGATCTGGATGCTGGCCGAGCTGGCGCGCGGCAGGTTCCTGACCGGCTTCCCGTGGATCGCCGGTGGCTACGCGCACACATCCGGACCCCTGGCCGCCTGGGCGCCGTACGTCGGCGTCTACGGCATCGGCGGGCTGGCTGCCGGGATCTCGGCCGCGACGGCGCTGGTGCTGCTCACGCTGCGCGGCCCGCAGCTGCGCCCGGCGCTGCAGACGCTCTTGCCGCTGGCGCTGCCGATCTTCCTGCTGGCGATCGGCTCCGCGCTGCCCCAGGCGTTCACGCGTTCGACCGGCATGCTCAGCGTCTCGCTGCTGCAGCCCGACGTGGCGCAGAACGACAAGTTCGAGCCGGCGCACATCGACCAGGCGCTGGCCTGGCACATCGTCAAGCTGGCGGCGGCGCCGGGCCAACTGGTGGTGACGCCGGAGTCGTCCCTGCCGGTCCTGCCGAGCCAGATCCCGCACGAGACCTGGCTCGCCTACGAGAAGCCGTTCAACAAGACGGGCCGCTCGGCGCTCGTGGGCGTGTTCACGGGCGACGACGAGCACGGCTACACGAACTCGCTGGTGGGCCTGGACACCACCCACCACATGACCGACGGCAGCTTCTACCGCTACGGCAAGCGACACCTGCTGCCGTTCGGCGAGTACGTGCCGCCCGGCTTCCAGTGGTTGCTGGACATGATGAAGATCCCGATCGGCAACCAGGCGCCCGGCGTGGACACGGCGTCGTTCGTCGTCGGCGCGCAGCGCGTGCGGCCGCTGATCTGCTACGAAGATCTGTTCGGCGAGGATTTCGCCAAGTCGATGGTCGGCCCGAACTCGGCGACGCTGCTGGCCAACGCCACCAACCTGGCCTGGTTCGGCAAGCGCATGATCCTGGATCAGCATCTGCAGTTCTCGCGCATGCGCTCGCTCGAGTTCCAGCGCGGCCAGGTGCGCGCCACCAACACCGGCGCCACCGCGGTGATCGATTGGCAGGGCCGCGTCACGGCCCGCCTCGCACCCGAGGTGGAAGGCGAGCTCGACGCCAGCGTCGAAGGCCGCAGCGGCGCCACGCCGTACGCGCTGTGGCTCTCGCAATGGCGGCTGTGGCCGCTGTGGCTGCTGGCGCTGGCGCAGATCCTGTTCGCCCTGGTGATGCCGCGCCGAACCTGACGCTTCTTTCTGGCATTCTCGCGGGATGCTTCGTCCCCGTCTCGCCCCCGTCCTTCTCGTCGCCAGCCTGCTGGCCGGCTGCGCGCTGCGCCCCTACTCGCCCTCTGGCGTGCCCGCGGGCGCGCCGCGCGAGGACGTGGTGCGCGTGATGGGCGCGCCGACGGGCACGTACGCGATGCCCGACGGCCACGTGCGGCTCGAGTACAACCACATGCCAGCCGGCAAGCACACGTTCATGATCGACCTCGACGCCAGCGGCCACATGGCGCACTGGGAGAACGTGCTCGACGAGAACCACTTCGCGGCGATCCTGCCGGGCATGGAGCGGCCCGACGTGCTGCGCCTGATCGGCCCGCCGACGTTCACGTCACGCTATTTCCGCCCCCGCCCGGGCATCACCTGGCTCTACCGATTCGACACGATCCAGCGTTGCATCCTGTTCGAGATCGCGTTCGACGCGGCCACGGGCAAGGTGCTGGAAGGCGACTATCCCCCCGACCCGGGATGCGCGGACGAACACCTGTGAGCCGCCGCACGTAAAATCGCTCGTTCGACCGCCCCGAGTCCCTCGTGCGCGGCCCTGACTCCGGCGCCTGCGCGCCCCACCGAACCCGCCATGCTGACCTTCCAGCAAATCATTCTTCGCCTGCAGGACTACTGGGACAAGCAGGGCTGCGCGCTGCTGCAACCCTATGACATGGAAGTCGGAGCCGGCACCAGCCACACCGCCACGTTCCTGCGCGCCCTCGGCCCCGAGCCCTGGAAGGCCGCCTACGTGCAGCCCAGCCGCCGCCCCAAGGACGGACGCTACGGCGAGAACCCGAACCGCCTGCAGCACTACTACCAGTACCAGGTCGTGCTCAAGCCCGCGCCGGCCGACATCCTGGAGCTGTACCTGGGCTCGCTCGAGGCGCTCGGCTTCGACCTGAAGAAGAACGACGTCCGCTTCGTCGAGGACGACTGGGAGAACCCGACGCTCGGCTGCTGGGGCCTGGGCTGGGAGGTCTGGCTCAACGGCATGGAGGTGACGCAGTTCACCTACTTCCAGCAGGTGGGCGGCATCGACTGCAAACCCATCACCGGCGAGATCACCTACGGCCTCGAGCGCCTGGCGATGTACATCCAGGGCAAGGAAAGCCTGTTCGACCTCGAATGGACGCCGGGCGTCACGTACCGCGACGTGTTCCACCAGAACGAGGTGGAGCAGAGCACGTACAACTTCGAGCACTCGGACGTCGAGTTCCTGCTGCACGCGTTCAACTCGCACGAGAAGATGTCCAAGCACCTGATGGACCACCAGCTCGCGCTGCCGGCCTACGAGCAACTGCTCAAGTGCGGCCACAGCTTCAACCTGCTGGACGCGCGCGGCGCGATCAGCGTGACCGAACGCGCCGCCTACATCGGCCGCATCCGCAACCTGGCGCGTGCCGTCGCGCAGAGCTACCTCGAGAGCCGCGCGCGCCTCGGCTTCCCGATGGCGCCGAAGGCCTGGGCCGATGAAGTGATCGCGCAAATCGACAAGAAGAAGGGCGATCAGAAATGAGCGCGCAAGACACCAAGAACCTCCTCGTCGAACTGGTCTGCGAAGAGTTGCCGCCGAAGGCATTGAAGAAGCTGGGCGAATCCTTCGCCACCACGCTGGTCGCGTCGCTGAAAGCCGCCGGCCTCGCTTCGGATGCGTCCGTCGTCACCGGCTTCGCGTCGCCGCGCCGCCTGGGCGTGCACGTGACCGGCGTCGCCGCCAAGGCCGTCGACCGCGCATTGCTGCAGAAGCTGATGCCCGCCGCGGTCGCTTTCGACAAGGACGGCAACGCGTCGCCCGCGCTGCTGAAGAAGCTCGCTTCGCTGGGCTTCGGCCCGGAGGCCGTGCCCGGCCTCAAGCGCCAGCCGGACGGCAAGGCCGAGAGCCTGTTCGTCGACCAGATGGTGGCCGGCGCGACGCTGTCCGAAGGCCTGCAGAAGGCCGTCGACGAGACGCTGGCCAAGCTGCCGATCCCCAAGGTGATGAACTACCAGCTCGCCGACGGCTGGACCGACGTCAAATTCGTGCGCCCCGCGCATCGCCTGCTCGCGCTGCATGGCGCCGACGTGGTGCCGGTCAGCGCGTTGGGCCTGAGCGCCGACCGCATCACGCAAGGCCATCGCTTCGAGGCGAAGTCCGCCACGATCACCATCCGCGACGCCGACAGCCACGCCGCGCAGCTCGCCGACGAGGGCTCGGTGATCGCCGGCTTCGCCGAGCGCCGCGCCGAGATCGTGCGCCAGCTGACCGCGGCCGCTGCGAAAGAGGGCCTGGCGCCGATCCAGGACGACGCGCTGCTGGACGAGGTCTGCGGCCTGGTCGAGCGCCCCAACGTGCTGACGTGCCAGTTCGAGCCCGAGTTCCTCGCGGTGCCGCAGGAGTGCCTCATCCTGACGATGAAGGCCAACCAGAAGTACTTCCCGCTGCTCGACGCTTCGGCCAAGCTGACGCACAAGTTCCTGGTCGTCAGCAACATCAGCCCGTCCGACCCGAGCGCCGTGATCCAGGGCAACGAGCGCGTCGTGCGCCCGCGCCTGGCCGACGCCAAGTTCTTCTTCGACCAGGATCGCAAGAAGTCGTTGGCCGACCGCGTGGCCGGCCTCGACAAGGTGGTCTATCACGGCAAGCTGGGCAGCCAGGGCGCGCGCGTGACGCGCGTGCGCGAGATCGCGCGGGCGATCGCGGCCGAACTCGGCGACCACGGCCTGGTGGATCAAGTCGACCTGGCCGCGCGCCTGGCCAAGGCCGACCTGGTCACCGACATGGTGGGCGAGTTCCCCGAACTGCAAGGCATCATGGGCGGCTACTACGCCCGCCACGACGGCCTGGGCGACACCATCGCCGACGCCATCGAGGATCACTACAAGCCGCGCTTCGCCGGCGACGCGCTGCCGCGCAACCGCGCCGCCCTGGTGGTCGCGCTGGCCGACAAGCTCGAGACGCTGGTCGGCCTGTTCGGCATCGGCCAGGTGCCTACCGGCGACAAGGATCCGTTCGCGCTGCGCCGCCACGCGCTGGGCGTGATCCGCATGCTGGTCGAGGCGGCGCTGGCGCTGGATCTCGACACGCTGCTGGCGCTGGCCGTGCCCGCGTTTGGCACGTTGATCTCCGATCCGCGCGCCGCGCTGTCGGCCTTCATCGTCGACCGGCTCGCTGGCAGCCTGCGCGAGCAGGGCTTCTCGGCGCACGAGGTCGACGCGGTGCTGGCACTCGGCGTGCAACGCCTGTCCGACATCCCGCGCCGCCTCGAAGCCGTGCGCGCGTTCGCGGCGCTGCCCGAGGCCGCGGCCCTGGCCGCCGCCAACAAGCGCATCTCCAACATCCTGAAGAAGAGCGTCGATCCGGTCGAGGCCAAGGCCGACCCGGCGCTGTTCTCCGAGGCGGCCGAGCGCGCGCTGTGGACCGACGTGGGCAGCGTGCGACGCGCGGCCGACGTGCTGTTCGAGGCGGGCGACTACACCAGCAGCCTCAAGGCGCTCGCGTCGCTGCGCGCGCCGGTGGACAAGTTCTTCGACGACGTGATGGTCAACGCCGACGATCCGGCGGTGCGCGCCAACCGGCTGGGCCTGCTGGCCACGCTGCACGGCGTGATGAATCGCGTCGCGGACCTGTCTCGGCTTTCCCAATAAGGTCAGCCACGCCAACCATGTCAGCGAGGAAATGCCAATGCAAACCCCAAAGCTCGTGATCACCGGCCGCGACGGCATCCTCAACATCTTCCGCAACGACCACGTGAAGGCGCCGGAAGAATGGACGCCGATCCCGGGCGCGCTGGAGGCGGTGGCGCGGCTCAATCACGCGGGCTGGCACGTGGTGGTCGCGACCAACCAGTCGGGCATCGGGCGCGGCATGATCGACATGACCTCGGTCAACGCCGTGCATTCGCACATGATGCGGCTGCTGGCGGAGAAGGGCGGTCGCATCGACGCCGTGTTCTTCTGCCCGCACGCGGCCACCGAGCAATGCGAGTGCCGCAAGCCGGCGCCCGGCCTGATGCACGACATCGGCGAGCGCTACGGCGTCGAGCTGCGCAACGTGCCGATGGTGTGCGACACCTTGCGCGACCTCGAGGCCGCCAAGGCCGCCGGCTGCCCGCCGCACCTGGTGCGCACCGGGCGCGCGGCGGTCGCCGACGAGGCGACCATCGAGCAATGGCTGGTCGCCGTGCCGGGTACCGTGGTGCATGCGGACATGGCCGCGTTCGCCGAGCACCTGGTCGTCGGCTGAACCTTTCGAGCGTCGCACGCTCTCCGAGACACCCCTCAGAAGAAAACAACAAGGCATGACCAAGGCTCTCTCCGTCGTCCGTTCGATCCTGTTCTTCCTGTACATGGCGCTGACCGTGATCCCGTGGGGCGCCACCGTCTGCATCTGCGCGCCGTTTCTCACGGCCGACCAGATCTACACCTGGTGCATCAACTGGGTGGCGCTGGCGCACCACGGCTCGCGCTGGATCTGCGGGGTGCAGAAGCGCATCATCGGCATGGAGAACGTGCCTTCGGCGGAAGACGCGAAGGGCGCGGTCATCCTGGCCTCGAAGCACCAGTCCACCTGGGAGACCTTCGCGTTCCCGGTGGTGATGCCCCACCCGCTGGCCTACGTGTTCAAGAAGGAACTGATCTACGTGCCGTTCTTCGGCTGGGCCATGGCGCGCATGGACATGATCCACATCGACCGCAGCAAGCGCAACGAGGCGTGGAACAAGGTGGCCGAGCAGGGCAAGCGCCTCAGCAACCTCGGCAAGTGGGTGATCATGTTCCCCGAGGGCACGCGCAGCGCGCGCGGCTCGAAGGGCGTCTACAAGTCGGGCGCCACGCGCCTGGCGATCGCCAACGGCGTGCCGGTGGTGCCGATCGCCGTCGACTCCGCCCGCTGCTGGCCGCGCAAGAGCTTCTGGCTCAAGCCGGGCGTCGTGACCATCTCGATCGGCAAGCCGATCTCGCCGCAAGGCCGCGAGCCCGACGAGATGATGCGCGAGGTCGAGGCGTGGATCGAGGCGGAGATGCGCAGGCTCGATCCGCACGCCTACGCGCAGGCGCAGGCTTAGCCTCTCAGCGCCCGGCGCGCGCCTGGCCGACGAGGTAGTCGACGACCGCGAGCGCCTGCGTTGCGCCCTTGGCTTGCTTGGGCGACGTCACCCATCGACCTTGCACCGCAAGCGCCGGCACGCCGATGCTGTCGACGCCATAGGCGTTCATCAGGTCCCTGGCCTGTGCCAGCTTCGTGTTGACGCCGAACGAATTGAACGCGGACAGGAAGCGCGTTGGGTCGACGCCGTTCCTGGCCACGAGCGCGGCGATGTCGGCGGGCTTGTCCAGGCGCTGGCGCTCCAGTTGGAAGGCGTTGAAGACTTTCAGTGGCACGGTGTCCGTCTGCCCCAACGCCTCCAGTGCGAAATACGTGCGCTGGAAATTCTCGGCGTTCTGCAGGAACGGGACGGGCGAGCGACGAAAGTGCACGCCGGCGGGCTTGCGGGCCAGCCACGCCTCCAGGGCGGGCTCGAACTCGAAGC
Organism: Burkholderiaceae bacterium; assembly: GCA_039920745.1. Lineage (GTDB taxonomy): Bacteria > Pseudomonadota > Gammaproteobacteria > Burkholderiales > Burkholderiaceae_C > Scleromatobacter. Next base: position 20,406 of record JBDSDD010000050.1, read on the forward strand.
AGTGCGGGCACGCAAAGCTGAAGAACTCGACGACTTCGACCGTGCCGGCCGGCGTCGCCGGCGGCGACGGGTTGGCGATGACCTTGTAGTCCTGGCCGGCGACGGGCGTGCCCTGCGCGACGGCGGTGCGGGCCCCCAGGCCCAGCGAGGCGGCGGCCAGTGCGGAGAAGTGGCGACGTTTCAAGCGAATCCTTTCGAGGGCGATCGAGGCATTGTCGTCAGTCTTTGTTGCACCGGCGCGGCGGAGGTTCCCTTGGCGTGCGCGCGTTCGCGCGCCGGATAGAATTGGCGTCCATGCCCCGCACCGGCCCGGCCGCCGACGCCGTTTCTCAGCTCTCGCTCTTCGACGCCCCGTCGTCGGTCGAGGCGCCGTCGACGCCGCTGGCGCCGCCGCGCTCGATCGCGCCGGTCGTTCGCACCGGCCCCGCCGACCCTGCAACGCCTCAATTCGACGTCATGCCGCCGCCTCCGCCCGCGCGCCGCAGTGAGCCTGCGCCGCTGCACTTCAGGCACCCGCAAGCCGAGCGCGAGATCCGGCTCGGCGAACACACGGTCGGCTACGCGCTGCGGCGCGCGCGCCGCAGCAGCATCGGCTTCGTCGTCAGTGCCGAAGGCCTGCAGGTCAATGCGCCGCGCTGGGTCTCGCTGCAGAACATCGATTCGGCGGTGCAGGCCAAGTCTGGCTGGATCCTGCGCAAGCTGCAGGAGCAGCGCGATCGCGCGCGCCGGGTGGAGTCGGCGCGCATCGAGTGGCGTGACGGCACCAGCCTGCCGTTCCTGGGCGAGACGGTGATCCTCGTGCTCGATCCGCGCGTCGCGGGCGCGGTGCTCAATTCAGATGCGCAGGCGCTGCCCGGCGTGCCGCGCCTGGTGCTGCACGTGGGCCTGCCGCAGACGGCCGAGCCCGAGCAGATCCGCGACGTCGTCCAGAGCTGGCTGCAGCGCCAGGCGCTGCGCATCTTCACCGATCGCTGCAAGCACTTCGCCGCGACGCTGAACGTGCGCATGACGCGGCTGTCACTGAGCGCGGCGCAGACGCGCTGGGGCTCGGCCTCGGCCGACGGCTCGATCCGGCTGAACTGGCGCCTGGTGCATTTCGGATTGCAGGTGATCGACTACGTTGTGGCGCACGAACTGGCGCATCTGCGTGAAATGAATCACAGCGCGGCGTTCTGGGATGTCGTGCGTTCCGTGGTTCCGGACTACGAGAAGTTGCGCAACACGCTCAAGGACGTACCCGTGCCCGTATTGGGCTGAACACGCCGGGCTGTATTAGCGGCTTACTACGCGCAGTGAAGAATTGTTGGCAAACATCCCCCCAAAAGAGGGATGGCGACCAGTGAAGTCGCAGGCAAAGTAACGCCTGCATGCTGTCATCACCCGTCAGGGACAGGGGAGCATCAGGGAGTGAAAGCCGGACATAACCGGCAGCAGGGCCGGTCGTTTCGCAACGATCGGCTTTGTTTTTTCCGCCTCGCTTTTTGTTGTGCGAGTGTTGGGGTTCCCTATGGGTATCTAGACGACCGAGAAGCGGCGGATGCCGTCGGCGTCCAGGTGCCCACGCAGCCGCCCCCTGCCGGCCAGCGCATGCAGGTGCGCCACCGCCTCGCCCATCGCGAACGTGGTTTGGTGCAGGTCCAGCTTGCGACGGAACAGCACCGGCAGCAGGTCGGTGGCGCTGCAAGGCTGCACGCGGCACGCGGCGATCACCTCTTCAAAATGCCGGTCGTGATGCTGCGTCAGTTGGTCGACGCGCTCGTGCAACCCGGTAAACGGCCTGCCGTGCGACGGCAGCACCAGTGTGTCCTCGGGCAAGGCGCGCATGCGCTCGATCGACGCCAGGAACAACGGCAGCGGGTCGGCCTCGGGCTCCAGGTCGATCACGCTGATGTTGGTGGAGATGCGTGGCAACACCATGTCGCCCGAGATCAGCACACCCAGCGCGGCGCAATGCAGCGAGATGTGCTCCGGCGCGTGGCCGTAGCCGGCGTGGCAGCGCCAGTCGTTGGCGCCGATGCGCAGCACCTGGCCCTCCATCAACCGGCGGTACTGGCGCGGCACGGCCGGCACCATGGAGGCATAGTAGCCACCGCGTCCGCGCACCTTGGTGATGGCCTCGGGGTCGACCAGCCCGTGCTCGCCGAAGAACGCCGCCGCGTCGTCCCCGCCGAAGCCAGTGGTGGACTGGCTGGCGATGCGCGCCGCGTTCCAGTCGGTGGCGCTGATCCACAGCCGGCAGCCCCAGCGCTCGGTGAGCCACTGCGCGTTGCCGATGTGGTCGGGGTGCATGTGCGTGACGATCACGCGCAGCACAGGCAGGCCGTCGAGGTGGTGCGCGAACACCTGCTCCCAGGCGGCGCGGGTGGTGTCGTTGGCGACGCCGCAGTCGACGATGGCCCAGCCCTCGCGCCCATCGTCCGAGCGGTCGCGCAGCAGCCACAGGTTGATGTGATCCAGCGCAAATGGCAGCGGCATGCGCAGCCAGCGCACGCCGGGCGCCAGCTCGATCACCGCGCCGATGGCGGGCAATGTGTCGCCCAGCGGGTAGGCGAGTTTCATTTCGTCGGCGTTGGCCATGCGGGCTCCGGTGGACTAGACTTCCGTTTACGTTAACGTCAGTCTATACATGACTTCATCTCCCAGTTCGACGGCCAGGAACAAGGCGGCAGCCAAGACGGTCGCCGCCAAGAGTTTCACGATCACGGAGCTGGCCGCCGAGTTCGACGTCACCCCGCGGGCGATCCGCTTCTACGAGGACGTCGGCCTGCTCGAGCCGCAGCGCGTAGGCCGCAACCGCGTCTACTCGCAGCGCGAACGCACGCGCCTGAAGCTGACGCTGCGCGGCAAGCGCCTGGGCCTGAGCCTGCAGGAGATCAAGCAACTGGTGGACATGTACGACTCGCCGTCGGACACCGCGCCCCAGCTGGAAGCCTTCCTGGGCGTGCTGCGCGCGCACCGCAAGCAGATCGAGCTGCAGCTGGACGACATCCGCGTGACGCTGGAGGAGATCGCCCAGCACGAGGCGCGTTGCGAGCGCCTGCTCGAGGTCGCCGGCGCCCCGGCCGCACCTGCCAAGCGCGCCGCCCGCGGGTGACGCGCAAGTGCGTGCAAATCCCTGTCTGATTTACGTTTACGTAAACGTCAACTAAAATCGGCTTTCCGGATCGCCCGACAGCCGCCCGCAAGGCTCAGAATCCGTCGGTCAGACGCGCTGTCGGCGGCGGTTTTCCTTCCCACTGTTCCACGGTGCGCCTCTGCAGCGCGCCAGCCCAGGAGACGAGAGATGAGCAACCTGCCCGGCCTGAATTTCATGCTCGGTGAAGACATCGACGCGCTGCGCGATGCCGTCCGCGCGTTCGCCCAGGCCGAGATCGCGCCGCGCGCGGCCGAGATCGATCGCAGCGACCAGTTCCCGATGGACCTGTGGGAGAAGATGGGCGCGCTGGGCGTGCTGGGCATCACGGTGCCGGAAGAATATGGCGGCGCGCAGATGGGCTACCTCGCGCACATGATCGCGATGGAGGAGATCAGCCGCGCCAGCGCCTCGGTGGGCCTGAGCTACGGCGCGCACTCCAACCTGTGCGTCAACCAGCTCAAGCGCAACGGCAGCGACGCGCAGAAGCGCAAGTACCTGCCCAAGCTGATCTCGGGCGAGCACGTGGGCGCGCTGGCGATGAGCGAGCCGGGCGCCGGCTCCGACGTCATCAGCATGAAGCTCAAGGCCGAAGACAAGGGCGGCTACTACCTGCTCAACGGCACCAAGATGTGGATCACCAACGGCCCCGACGCCCACACGCTGGTCGTCTACGCCAAGAGCGAGCCCGAACTGGGCGCGCGCGGCGTCACGGCCTTCATTGTCGAGAAGGGCATGAAGGGGTTCTCGGTGGCCCAGAAGCTCGACAAGCTGGGCATGCGCGGCAGCCACACGGGCGAGCTCGTATTCAACAACGTCGAGGTGCCCGTCGAGAACATCCTGGGCAACCTCAACGGCGGCGCCAAGGTGCTGATGAGCGGCCTCGACTACGAGCGCGCCGTGCTGGCCGCCGGTCCGATCGGCATCATGCAGTCGGTGATGGACAACGTCGTGCCCTACATCCACGACCGCAAGCAGTTCGGCCAGTCCATCGGCGAGTTTCAGCTGATCCAGGGCAAGGTCGCCGACATGTACACGGTGCTGCAGGCCGGCCGCGCGTTCTGCTACACGGTGGGCAAGAACCTGGACGCACTCGGCTCCGAGCACGTGCGCCAGGTGCGCAAGGACTGCGCTTCCGTCATCCTGTGGTGCGCCGAGAAGGCGACGTGGATGGCCGGCGAGGGCGTGCAGATCTTCGGCGGCAACGGCTACATCAACGATTACCCGCTGGGCCGGCTCTGGCGGGATGCGAAGTTGTACGAGATCGGCGCCGGCACCAGCGAGATCCGGCGCATGCTGATCGGGCGTGAGCTGTTTTCCGAGACGATGTGAGCAGGACGCCTCGATGACCGCGACGACGACGACCGCCTCGCTGCTGCCCCTGCCGACGCTGCAGGGCGAACGCTGCCTGCTGCGGGCGTATGTCGCGCAGGACGCGGCGTCCATGCGGCGTCACGCAGACGACGACGGCGTTGCACAGAACCTGTTCGACGGCTTCCCGCATCCGTACCCGCTGGCGGCGGCGCAGGCTTGGTGCGGCCACGAGGCGAACTCGGGCGCATTCGGGTACGTGTGGGCGATCGAAGTCGATGGCGCCGCCATCGGCTCTATCGGCCTCGTGCCCGAGAGCGGCTGGCTGCGCTGCAACGCCGAGACCGGCTACTGGATCGGCCGCGAGTACTGGCGCCGCGGCATCGCCAGCGACGCGCTGCGCCAGGTACTCGACTGGGGCTTCGCGGCGCTGCCCGACCTCACGCGCGTGACGGCGCACATCTTCGCGTCCAACGCGGGCTCGCAAGCGGTCGCGCACAAGTGCGGCTACGTGCGCGAGGCTGCGATGCCGCGCAGCGCGATCAAGGATGGCCGCGTCATCGACCGCGTCGTGTGGGCCACGTATCGCCCCGAACTGACTCGGCGCGACGCCAACATCGACACCGCGTCCGCTGCCGCCTCGATGGAGCGCTCGTGAACACCCCGGGCGCGATCGCCTGCATCGGCGGCGGCGGGTTTCTTGTCGACGACGCGAGCCACCTGCAGGAGCGTTTCCTGCTGACGCTGCTGCCCGAGCCGCGCCGCGAACGGCCGCGCGTGGTCTTCCTCGGCCTGGCGCACGGCGACCGCGAGCTCGGCCAGGTCAAGGCCTACAAGACCTTCTCGAAGCTGGGCTGCGACATCTCGACCTTGCCGTTCTTCCCCTACGAGATGAAGCGGGATTACGTCGCCGAGGCGATGGCCGCCGACCTGATCTACGTCGGCGGCGGCAACACGCCGGCGATGGTCGCGGTGTGGCGCGAGTTCGGCTTCGACCGCGCCTTGCACGACGCGTGGCAGAACGGCACCGTGCTGTCGGGCATCAGCGCCGGCGCCAACTGCTGGTTCGAGCACTACGTCACCGACAGCGTGCCCGGCGGCGGCGTGCGCGCCGGGCTGGGCTGGCTCAAGGGCACATTCTGCCCGCACCTGGACAGCGAAGCCTGGCGCCTGGGCGTGCTCGCGGGCGTGCCGAACGCGCCCGCATACGGCGTGCGCGAGGGCGGGATGATGATCGTGCGGCCCGGTGCCGGACCCGAGTTCGTGGCCGACCGGCCCGGCATCACCGCGAACGTGCGCTTGCCGGGTGAAGAAGCCCGCGAGCTCCCCGCGCGCGACTTGTCGTCGCGCTGAAACTCCGCGCTCCCTACACTGACTGTCCGCGCTTCAACGACCCGAAAGAACCATGTCCGACGACACCGCCAGCGACACCAACCTTGCCAGCCTCTTCGCGAAGAACAGCGCCTGGGCCGAGAGCATCGAGCACCGCAACCCGGGCTTCTTCACGAGTCTGTTGACGCAGCAGACGCCGCAGTACCTGTGGATCGGCTGCGCCGACAGCCGCGTGCCGGCCAACGAGCTCGTGGGCCTGTTGCCTGGCGACGTGTTCGTGCATCGCAACGTGGCCAACGTCGTCGCGCACTCCGACCTGAACGCGCTGTCGGTGATCCAGTACGCGGTCGATGCGCTGAAGGTCAAGCACATCATCGTGGTGGGCCATTCCAAGTGCGGCGGGGTGACGGCGGCGCTCAACAACACGCGCGTCGGCGTGGTCGACAACTGGCTGCGCCACGTGCAGGACGTGCGCAACGCGCACCTCGAGTTCCTGCAGGCGGTGCCCGAGGCGAGCCGCGTCGACGCGCTGGTGGAGCTCAACGTGCTGGAGCAGGCACGCAACGTGTGCCTGTCGACGGTCGTCGAGGACGCCTGGGCCAAGGGCCAGATGGTGGTTGTTCACGGCTGGGTCTACGGCCTGCACAACGGCTTGCTGCAGGACCTCAGCTTCACCGTCAACAACATGGACGACGTCGCGCCGGCCTACCAGCGCGCCGTGTTCGCCCTGCGCCTGCGCTACCTGCCGGTGGCCTGAGGGAGCGATGTTCCCGCACCAGCTGGATGACCCGAACGCGTTCGCGATCGCGCAGGCGATCGTCGAGGGCTTCGATCGCCACTACCGGCTGTTCAGCGCCGCCGCGCGCAGCGCCAAGACGCGTTTCGAGCGGGCCGACTGGCAGGGCCAGCTCGACGCCCAGCGCGACCGCATCGCGTTCTACGACCTGCGCGTGGACGAGGCGGTGGCGCGGTTGCACCGCGAGTTCAAGGCGTCGGAGCTGTCGCGCGACACCTGGCAGCACGTCAAGCTGCACACCATCGGGCTGCTCACCGACCACCTGCAGCCCGAACTCGCCGAGACCTTCTTCAACTCGGTGACGACGCGGATCCTGCACCGCAGCTACTTCCGCAACGAGTTCATCTTCGTGCGCCCGGCGCTGTCGACGGAGTACATCGAGAACGACGAGCCAGCCGCGACGGCGACCTACCGCGCGTACTACCCGACGCGCGAGACGCTGCACGAGACATGCATGCGCGTCATCACCAACTACCAGCTCGACGTCGAGTTCCAGGATCTCGTGCGCGACGTCGGCGAGGTGGTGCACGCGCTGCTGCGCGAGCTCGACGACGCGCGGCTGCGCGCCAACTTCCAGGTGCAGGTGCTGTCGTCGCTGTTCTATCGCAACAAGGGCGCGTACGTGGTCGGCAAGATCGTCAACGGCTTCGGCGAGCTGCCGTTCGCGCTGCCGATCCTGCACGGCGACGACGGGCTGCTGACGATCGACACCGCGCTGATCGGCGAGGAGGACCTGCTGCTGCTGTTCAGCTTCGCCCGCGCCTACTTCATGGTCGACATGGGCGTGCCCAGCGCCACCGTGCAGTTCCTGCGCACGCTGATGCCGCGCAAGACGCGCGCCGAGCTGTACAGCCAGGTCGGCCTGCAAAAGCACGGCAAGGCACTGTTCTACCGCGACCTGATGACCCACCTGCGCCATTCGAGCGACCGCTTCCGCATCGCGCCGGGCATCAAGGGCATGGTCATGCTCGTGTTCGACCTGCCGTCGTTCCCGGTGGTCTTCAAGATCATCAAGGATTTCTACCCGCCGCAGAAGGACACCACGCGTGAGCAGATCATGGCCAAGTACCTGCTCGTCAAGCAGCATGACCGCGTGGGCCGCATGGCCGACACGCTGGAGTTCTCCGGCGTCGCGCTGCCGCGCCACCGCTTCGAGGACGAGCTGATCGCCGAGCTCAAGCACTTCTGTGGCAGCCAGATCGAGGACGATGGGCAGACGCTGGTGATCCGCCACGTCTACATCGAGCGCCGCATGGTGCCGCTCAACATCTACCTGCAGGACGCGAACCCGGCGCAGATCGAGCAAGCCGTCATCGAGTATGGCAACGCGATCAAGGACCTCGTGTCGGCCAACATCTTCCCGGGCGACATGCTGTGGAAGAACTTCGGCGTCACGCGGCACGGCAAGGTCGTGTTCTACGACTACGACGAGATCGAATACATCACCGACTGCAACTTCCGCCGCGTGCCCGAGCCGCGCAACGAGGAGGAGGAGATGTCGGGCGAGATCTGGTACACGGTGCACCCGCGCGACGTGTTCCCCGAGACCTTCGAGCCGTTCCTGCTGGGCAACCCCGCGGTGCGTCAGGTGTTCATGGCCGAACATGCCGACCTGCTGGACGCTGGCTTCTGGCAGCAGCACAAGGAGCGCATCCTCGCGGGCTACGTGCACGACGTGTTTCCGTACGACCCGTCGCGGCGTTTCAGCGCCGCGCGATATTCCGGCCCGAAGGCCACGCAGCCTTCGCCGCATTGACCGTCCTCTCTTTCCCGCCAGACCAAGGAGCCATTCCATGTCCGAATCCATCGTCATCGTTTCCGCCGCCCGCACGCCCATCGGCGGCATGCTGGGCGACTTCGCCGCGCTGTCGGCGTGGGAGCTCGGTGCCGTCGCCATCAAGGCGGCCGTCGAGCGCGCCGGCGTGCCGGGTGATGCCGTCGACGAGGCGCTGATCGGCAACTGCCTGATGGCCGGTCAGGGCCAGGCCCCGGCGCGCCAGGCCGTGCGCCGCGCCGGCCTGCCCGACTCCGCGGGTGCCGTCACGCTGAGCAAGATGTGCGGCTCCGGCATGCGCGCGATGATGTTCGCGCACGACATGCTGCTGGCCGGCAGCGCCAACGTGATGGTGGCCGGCGGCATGGAGAGCATGACCAACGCGCCGCACCTGATGTTCGCGCGCAAGGGTGTGCGCTACGGCGCCGCGCAGATGTTCGACCACATGGCCATGGACGGCCTGGAAGACGCCTACGACCGCGGCCGCGCGATGGGCGTTTTCGCCGAACAGTGCGTGGCCAAGTACGGCTTCACGCGCGAAGCGCAGGACGAGTTCGCGATCGCCTCCACCGAGCGCGCGAAGCAAGCCAACGAGAGTGGCGCGTTCGACTGGGAAATGGCGCCGGTCACGCTGCAGGGCAAGGGCGGCGAGACCGTCGTCAAGTTCGATGAGCAGCCGTTCAAGGCCAGGCTCGACAAGATCCCGACGCTCAAGCCCGCGTTCAAGAAGGACGGCACGATCACCGCGGCCAACGCGTCCAGCATCTCGGACGGTGCGGCGGCGCTGGTGATGATGCGCGAGTCGGAGGCCGCCAGGCTGGGCCTGAAGCCCGTGGCGCGCATCGCCGGCCACGCGGTGCACGCGCAAGCCCCCGAATGGTTCTCCACGGCGCCGGCCGGTGCCATCGAGAAGGTGCTCAAGAAGACCGGCTGGAGCGCGGCGTCGGTGGACCTGTGGAAAGTCAACGAGGCCTTCGCCGCCGTCACGATGGCCGCGATGAAGGAGTTCGACCTGTCGCACGACATTGTCAACGTGCACGGCGGCGCCTGCGCGCTGGGCCACCCGATCGGCGCGTCAGGGGCGCGCATCGTCGTGACGCTGCTGGGCGCGCTGCGCCGCCAGGGCAAGAAGCGCGGCGTCGCGGCGCTGTGCATCGGCGGCGGCGAAGCCACGGCGCTGGCCGTCGAATTGCTGTAGCTCGCGCGAGGCTTGCAACGGGGCGTAACGCTTTTTGTCAATACCCGCTACGGGGCGCGAACCCGGCACACTGCGTGCCTTTGTTAAACCGAAACCGCTCTCCGGCCCTCACCCGGCCGCCCTCCAGGGAAAGCGATTCGGCCGTCCCCGCTCCCGTCGAAAGCTCACCCAGATGTTCATGACCGAACCCTCCGCGATCATTTCCGAAGAAGCCGCCATCGCCGCCCTCGTGCGCGTGGGCGAGCGCATCGAGCACGTCGCGCACTACACGCGCGAGGAGATCTCGCGCTTCGCCATGCTCACGCTGGACTCCAACCCCGTGCACCACGACCGCGAAGCGGCCGTGCGCGCGGGCATGCCGGACGTGATCGCCAGCGGCCAGCACACCTCGGCGCTGATGAGCGGCCTGGCCGCGACGCATTTTTCGCGCGACGACGACGGCATCGCGCGCTCCATGCTGTGCCTGCACTTCAACTTCGCCTACCGCGAGCCCATCTTTGCGGACTCCGATGTCACGATGCGCTGGGTGGTCTCGAGCACCGAATGGAACGCCAGCCTCGACGGCGTCATCGCACAGCTCGAAGGCAAGGCGACCATCGCCAATGCACTGGCGGTGATCGCGCGCGGCACGGTGCTGGTGCGACGCGCCCCATGACGGTGAGCAGGCGCCAGGCGCGATGAACAAGTTGCTGCTGCGCCCGCGCGTGATGGCCGGGATCGCCGTCCTGGTCTTCCTGTGCATCGCGCTGTTCCAGGCGCCGGGGAGCCCGGCGGCGAGCGCGCATTTTGCAGCGCTCGCTGGCGCGCCGCCGTTCGACGAGCGCCCGGCGGGCTATACCCTGTCGGGTGTCCTGGCGGCGTTCCACCTGCTCGGCGCGCAGGGGCTGGCCGACTACCAGGTCTACCGGGCGGTCGACCTCGTCTTCCCGTGGCTGCTGTGCGCGCTCGTCGCGGCCGTGATGCTGCGGCTCGGCGCCGCGCGCGCCACGATGTGGCCGTGGCTGGCGGCTTTGGCCGACACGCTCGAGAATGCGTTGCACTACCGGATCCTCGTCACGCGTGACGACCTGTCGCCCGAGCTCGTGCGGTGGGCCAGCGGCGTAACCCAAGTCAAGTTCGTGCTCTACGCGCTGATGCTCGTGATGCTGCTGGCCGTCGGGGCCCGGGCGCTGTGGCGCCAGCAGCGCGCGCTGCGCTGACCCTCCCGTTTCGAAAGCGTCTTCCATGTCCTCGCCGATTGCCCGCAATGTCTTGATCGTCGGCGCCTCGCGCGGCCTCGGACTGGAGTTCGTGCGCCAGTACCGCGCCGCGGGAGCCAAGGTGACCGCCACCGCGCGCGGTGACGACGGCCTGGCCGCGATCGCGGCGCTTGGCGCCAAGCCACTCAAGCTCGACGTGGCCGACGCCGCCAGCGCAGCCGGCCTCGCGTGGCAGGTCGATGGCGAGACTTTCGACACCGTGTTCTACGTGTCCGGCCTCTTCGGGCCGCGCACCAGCGGCCTGGAGCCGCCGTCGGTGGACGACTTCGACGCGGTGATGCGCACCAACGTGCTGGGCGCGATGCGCGTGCTGGCGTCGGTGGCCGACGCGCTGGCGCCGGCGATCGACGGCCAGCCGGGCGCGCGCATCGGCGTGGTGTCGTCGCGCATGGGCTCGATCGGCTTGCGCACCAGTACCGCAGGTTGGACCTACCGCGCATCCAAGGCGGCGCTCAACTCGGTGCTGAAGGACGCGTCGATCGCGCTGGCCGGCCGTGCGCTGTGCGTCGCGTTGCATCCGGGCTGGGTGCGCACCGAGATGGGTGGCAGCGGCGCCGACATCGACACCCCCGAGTCGATCGCCGGCATGCGCCGTGCGATCGCCGGACTCGACGCGGCGAGCAATGGCAGCTTCCTGAACTACGACGGCGCACCGCTCGCGTGGTGACGCGCTGAAACGCAAGGCGCCGCGGCAGGGTGGCGCAACAATGACGAACAACGATTGAAGACGAGACAACCATGTACCTCTGCGAAGACCACCGCGCCGTCCAGGACGCCGTCCGCACCTTCGTGCGCGACCGCATCGCGCCGCGGGCTGCTGCCTGGGATCGCGACTCGCACTTCCCGCGCGAGGAGCTCAAGGGCCTGGCCGAGCTCGGCTGCTACGGCATCGCGGTGCCCACGGAGTGGGACGGCGCGGGCCTGGACTACTTGTCGGTCGCGCTGATCCTCGAGGAGATCGCCGCCGGCGACGGCGCCACGTCCACCATCATCAGCGTCACCAACTGCCCGGTGAACACGATCATGATGGCCTTCGCCAACGCCGAGCAGAAGGAGCGCTTTCTCAAGCCGCTCGCGCGTGGCGACCTGCTGGGCGCGTTCTGCCTGACCGAGCCCCACGTCGGTTCCGAGGCCGGCGGCCTGCGCACGACCGCAGTCAAAGAAGGCGGCGAGTACGTCCTCAACGGCGTCAAGCAGTTCATCACCAGCGGCAAGAACGGCGACCTCGCGATCGTGATGGCGGTCACCGACAAGGCGGCCGGCAAGAAGGGCATCAGCGCCTTCCTGGTGCCGACGACGACACCCGGCTACGTGGTGGCGCGCATCGAGGAGAAGATGGGCCAGCACGCGAGCGATACCGCGCAGATCCTGTTCGAGAACTGCCGCATCCCCGTGGCCAACCTGATCGGCGAGGAAGGCCAGGGCCTGAAGATCGCGTTGTCGGGCCTCGAGGGCGGGCGTATCGGCATCGCATCGCAGTCGGTGGGCATGGCGCGCGCCGCGTTCGAGGCCGCCCTCGCGTACGCCAAGGATCGCGTCGCGTTCGCCAAGCCGATCTTCGAGCACCAGGCGATCCAGTTCAAGCTGGCCGACATGGCCACGCAGATCGAGGCCGCGCGCCAGCTGATCCACCACGCCGCGAGCCTGAAGGACGCCGGCCAGCCGTGCCTGAAGGAGGCCGCGATGGCCAAGCTGTTCGCCAGCGAGATGGCCGAGCGCGTCTGCTCCGCGGCGATCCAGGTCTTCGGCGGCTACGGCTACACCACCGACTTCCCGGTCGAGCGCATCTACCGCGACGTTCGCGTGTGCCAGATCTACGAAGGCACGTCCGAAGTCCAGAAGATCCTGATTGGTCGCGCACTCGCTCTGTGAGCCGCCATGAAACCCGTGATGACCTCCAAGGAGGGCATTCACCCGATGCCTTCGTCGCGCCGAATGGGCGGCTGGCTGCAGATCGACGGCTCGCTCAGCGCGCGCATCGCGTCGGTCAGCGGCAGGCTCACGGTGCGCGTGCTGAGGCAGGGGCCGGTGCGCCTGCAGCCCGCCGAGGCGCAACGGCTGGGTTGCCCCGCGGGCGCGGCGGCGCACGGGCGCGAGGTGATCTTGCTGGCCGATGGCGTCCCTGTCGTCTACGCTCGCTCGGTGCTGCAGGCGGTGCATGCGCGCGGCACGTGGAAGGCGATCCGCGGGCTGGGCAACCGGGCGCTGGCCGACCTGCTGTTCGGCCAGCCGGCGGCACAGCGCTCGGGCTTCGAGTTCGCGCGCTTCGCGCCGGGCTCGGGCGTCTCGGCCACCGTGCATCGGCGTTGGCGCGAGGCGACGGGCACCGAATGGGGGCGGCGCGAGGTCTGGGCCCGCTGTTCGGTGTTCCGACGCCGCGGCGCGCCGTTGCTCGTCACCGAATGCTTCGCGCCGGCGATCGCGGCCTTCGACGCGCCGCAGCGGGCTCGTGCAGTGCCGTGGCGGCCGCCGGCGCGGCGCGAAACCGCGGGACAACCCTGAGAACCTCGCGAGAGGCGTTGTATTTCGATGCCGTTCCGCTGCAGTTCGTCGCAAAGCGCGGGCACCTTGCGGCCGTCAGGGGAACCATAGGGATGGTCGCGACATTCACGTCGCTACACTGCTCCGTTGCATTCCAAGCTGCCTTGCAGCCGTGCATCCGCATGCCACTTCCGGGTGGCTAGCGTCCGCTTCGCTCGCGTCCCACAAGGCTGCTTGCGCCAGCGGGCTGTTCACCGCCAACATCATCCGAGGACGCGCCTTGAACCCCTTCCGCCCCGCCACGCTCGTGGTCGCCCTGTCGCTGGCCTTTGCCACGCAAGTCTCCTACTCCGCCGATGCCCCGGCCGCCGCGCCGGAAACCGGCCTCGACAAGTCGAGCATGGATCCGTCGGTGCGTCCGCAGGACGACCTGTACATGTCCATGAACGGGGCCTGGATCAAGAAGACGGAGATCCCGGCGGACAAGTCGTCCTGGGGCTCGTTCAACATCCTGCGCCAGCAGTCCGACGAACACGTCAAGGCCATCATCGAAGGCCTCGCCGCCAAGCCTCAGGCAGCCGGCACGATCAACGCGAAGATCGGCGACTTCTACAGCAGCTACGTCAATACCGCGGCCATCGACGCCGCCGGCACCAAGCCGCTGGACGCCTACATGGCGCAACTGAGCGCCGTCAAGAACAAGAAGGATTTGGTCCTGCTCATGGGCAAGTGGGTCAGCTTCATTGACGTTCCCCTGAACCTGGGTGTGGGCCCTGACGCCAAGGACCCGACGATCTACTCGGCCGGCACCGCCCAGGGCGGCCTGGGCCTGGGGGACCGCGACTACTACCTCAAGGCCGACGCCCGCTTCGCCGCGGCGCGCACCGCCTACGCGACCTACCTGCGCACCCTGCTGACGCTGGACGGCGACAAGAACGCCGTGATGGACGCCAGGGCCGTGATGGCGCTCGAGATGAAGCTCGCCAAGGTGCAGTGGTCGCAGGAAGAAAACCGCGACCCGGTCAAGACGTACAACCCCATGACGCTCAAGGCGCTCTCCGCCAAGGCGCCGGAACTCGACTGGAAGGCCTTCCTGGAGGCCGGCGACCTGCCCGATCCGGCGTTCGTCTCGATCACCCAGCCGAGCTACACCTGGGCGCTGGCCAAGCTGATCAAGGCCGAGCCGCTCGACGTGTGGAAGGCCTACATGCGCGTGCGCCTGCTCGACGCGACCGCGCAGGAGCTGCCCGCCGGCTTCCGTGACGCGAACTACCAGTTCAGGGGCGTGGCGCTGCAAGGCACCAAGGGCGACAAGCCGCGTTGGCAGCGTGCGGTCGACACCGTCAACGGCGCGATGGGCGAAGGCATCGGCCAGCTCTACGTGTCGCAGTACTTTCCGCCGGCCTACAAGGCTCGCATGGTCCAGCTGGTCGACAACCTGATGAAGGCGTATTCCACCTCCATCGACGCCCTCACGTGGATGAGCCCGGCCACCAAGATCGAAGCGCACACCAAGCTGTCCAAGTACGGCATCAAGATCGGCTACCCCGACGTCTGGCGCGACTATGGCGCGCTCGAGATCAAGGCCGGTGACCCGGTGGGCAACACCATGCGCGCCGCGGCGTTCGAATACCACCGCCAGGCCGTGCGCAACGGCAAGCCGGTCGATCACACCGAATGGGGCATGACCCCGCAGACCGTCAACGCGTACTACGATCCGAGCAAGAACGAGGTCGTGTTCCCGGCCGCCATCCTGCAGCCGCCGTTCTTCGACATGAAGGCCGACGACGCGGTCAACTACGGCGGCATCGGCGCCGTGATCGGCCACGAGATCAGCCATGGCTTCGACGACCAGGGCAGCCAGTACGACGGCGACGGCAAGCTGCGCAACTGGTGGACGGCCGACGACCGCAAGGCCTTCGACGCCATCACCGCCAAGCTCGACGCGCAGTACTCGGCCTACGAGCCGCTGCCAGGCGTGCACGTCAAGGGCAAGCTGACGATGGGCGAGAACATCGCCGACCTGTCCGGCGTGCAGATCTCGTACAAGGCCTGGAAGATCTCGCTCGGCGGCAAGCCGGCGCCGGTCATCGACGGCTTCACCGGCGAGCAGCGCTTCTACTACGGCTTCGCGCAGATCTGGGAAACCAAGATGCGCGACGAGATGATGCTGCGCCTGGTCACCACCAACCCGCACTCGCCGGCGCAATACCGTGGCGATGGCGCGGCCATCAACAGCGACGGCTTCCACGAGGCGTTCGGCACCAAGCCGGGCGACAAGATGTGGAAGGCCCCGGAAGACCGCCTGCGTTTGTGGTGAGCCCCCGCGCCCGGTAGGCAAGTCCCCCACGCTCGCTGCCCCCGAGGGGGTGCTCCGCGACTGGCCGCCAAAGCCGGTTGCGGCGCTCCCTTGGACTTCAAGGCGCCCGCCCAGCGGCAGCGCCGGCTGGGTGCAGCTTCGCTGCAAGACAACCTGGCGGGTCACGCGACCCGCCAACAACAACATTCATCGAGGAAAAGCGTGACCCATTCATTCCGTCCCGCGACGCTCGTCGTCGCCCTGTCCCTGGCCTTCGCGGCCCCGTTGTCTTTCGCGGCCGATGCCGCTCCCGCCGCGGCAACCGTCGCTGCCACGTCGGGCCTCGACAAGGCTGGCATGGAAGCCGGCGTGCGCCCGCAGGACAGCCTGTTCTCGTCGATGAACGGCACGTGGCTGAAGAACACGCCGATTCCCGCCGACAAGTCCGACTACGGCACCTTCACGCAGCTCGATGACCTGTCCAACGCCCGCGTCAAGACCATCATCGAAGGCCTCGCCGCCAAGCCGCAACCGGGCGGCACGGTCAACGCCAAGATCGGCGACTTCTATTCCAGCTACATGGACACCAAGGCCATCGACGCCGCTGGCATGCGCCCGCTGTGGCCGTACCTGGCGCAGATCGACGCCGTCAAGACCAAGCAGGACCTGATGCTGCTGATCGCCAGCTGGGACAGCTTCGTCGATACCCCGCTGGGCATGGGCGTCGGCCCCGACGCCAAGGACCCGACGATCTATTCCGCCGGTACCAACCAGGGCGGCCTGGGCATTGGCGATCGCGACTATTACCTGAAGAAGGACGAGCGCTTCGCCAAGGCGCGCCGCGCCTACGTCGCCTACATGGACAAGCTGCTGGCCACTGCTGGCAGCAAGAACGCCAAGATCCAGGCCAATGCCGTCATGGGCCTGGAGACCAAGATCGCGCAGGCTCAGTGGACTCAGGAACAGAACCGCGACCCGGTGAAGACCTACAACCCGATGACGCTCGAGCAACTCGACGCGAAGGCACCGAACATCGGCTGGAAGGCCTTCTTCGCGGCCGGCGACCTGCCCGAACCGCCGTTCGTGTCGATCTCGCAGCCGAGCTACACCTGGGCGCTGGCCAAGCTGGTCAAGTCCGAGCCGCTGGACGTGTGGAAGGCCTACCTGCGCGTGCACCTGATCGACTCGATGTCGACGCTGCTGCCGGCCGACGTGCGCGATGCGCGCTTCCAGTTCCACGGTGTCGCGATGAACGGCATCAAGACGGATCGGCCGCGCTGGGAACGCG
This sequence comes from Burkholderiaceae bacterium, assembly GCA_039920745.1. Lineage (GTDB taxonomy): Bacteria > Pseudomonadota > Gammaproteobacteria > Burkholderiales > Burkholderiaceae_C > Scleromatobacter. The sequence goes on from JBDSDD010000050.1 coordinate 37,277, forward strand.
CGGTGGGCACGCTCAACGACTCGATGGGTGAGGCCATCGGCCAGGTCTACGTGTCCGAGTACTTCCCGCCGGCCTACAAGGCGCGCATGGTGGAGCTGGTCGACAACCTGATGAAGTCCTACGCCACCTCCATCGACGGCCTGACCTGGATGAGCCCGGCCACCAAGGTCGAGGCGCACGCCAAGCTGTCCAAGTACGCCATCAAGATCGGCTACCCCGACCACTGGCGCGACTACACGGCGCTCGACGTCAAGGCCGGCGACCCGGTCGGCAACTCCGTGCGCGCCGCGCAGTTCGAGTTCCACCGCCAGGCCGTGCGCAACTCCAAGCCCGTCGACCGCACCGAATGGGGCATGACGCCGCAGACGGTCAACGCGTATTACGACCCGACAAAGAACGAGATCGTGTTCCCGGCCGCCATCCTGCAGCCGCCGTTCTTCGACATGAAGGCCGACGACGCCTCCAACTACGGCGCCATCGGCGCGATCATCGGCCACGAGATCAGCCATGGCTTCGACGACCAGGGCAGCCAGTTCGACGGCGACGGCAAGCTGCGCAACTGGTGGACCGCCGACGACCGCAAGGCCTTCGACGCCATCACTGCCAAGCTCGACGTGCAGTACTCGGCCTACGAGCCGTTGCCCGGCGTGCACGTCAAGGGCAAGCTGACGATGGGCGAGAACATCGCCGACCTGTCGGGCCTGCAGATCGCCTACAAGGCCTGGAAGCTGTCGCTGGGCGGCAAGCCGGCCCCGGTGATCGACGGCCTCACTGGCGAGCAGCGCTTCTTCTTCGGCTTCTCGCAGGCCTGGCGCGAGAAGATGCGCGACGAGAGGATGCTCAACCTGGTCACGACGAACCCGCACTCGCCGCCGCAGTACCGCGCGGACGGCGCCGCCATCAACAACGATGGCTTCCACGAAGCGTTCGCCACCAAGCCGGGCGACAAGATGTGGAAGGCTCCGGCGGACCGCATTCGCCTGTGGTGAATTGAGCCCCACGCTCGCTGGCGCTCGCTGCCCCCCGAGGGGGTGCTCCGCGACGCGCCCGGCAGAGCCGGATCGCGCGCTCCCTTGGACTTCTGAGGGCGTTTTGAGCGGCAGCGCCGGAAGGTTCGACGCTTGCCTTGTTTCTTCTTTCGATTGATCGACAAGGCTTGCAGATGACACACCCGAACTTTCGCCGCGCAACGCTCGCGCTCGCCGCCACGCTGGCCTGTGCGGCCTTCACGTCGGCGCGGGCACAGACCACCACGACCACGACGGTCGAGACAACCGTCGCGAAATCCGGTGCCCCGCTCGGCTCCGGCATCGACCGCTCGGGCATGGACGCCTCGGTGCGGCCGCAGGACGACCTGTTCCTCGCGATGAACGGCACCTGGGTGCAGAACACCGCGATGCCGGCCGACAAGTCGCGCTGGGGCGTATTCGACGAGTTGCGCGATCGCACCGATCGCCAGGTGCGCGGGCTGATCGAAGGCCTGCAGGCGACCCACCCCGCGCCGGGCTCGAACGCGCAGAAGGTCGACGACTACTTCCGTACCTTTCTCGACGTGGCCGCGATCGACAAGGCCGGACTCGCCCCGGTCGCCGCGTCGCTCAAGGACGTCGACAGCGTCAAGGACGTCGGCATGCTCGTCGGGCTGATGGGGCACTGGCAGGGCGTGGTGCGCACGCCGCTTTCCGTGTTCGCGAGCCCGGATCTCGACGCGCCCGATGTCTACCTCGCCGGCGTCACGCAGTCCGGCCTGGGCATGGGCGACCGCGACTACTATCTCAAGACCGATGAGCGCTTCGCCAAGGCACGCGCGGCCTATTCGGACTACCTGGCCAAGCTGTTCGCGCTGTCCGGTGAGCCCGCCGCCGACGCTGCCACGCACGCCGCGCAGGTGCTCGCGCTGGAGACGAAGATCGCCACCGTGCAATGGCCGCGCGACAAGACGCGCGACGCCAAGCTTTCGCACAACCCGAAGACGCCTGCCGAGCTCGAGGCGCTGGGAGCCGGCTTCGACTGGCCCGTGTTCGAGGCGCAGTCGCAGCTGCAGCCGGGCCGCGTGATCAACGTGCGCCAACCGGACTACGTCACGGCGCTGGCGGCGCTCGTGAAGTCCGAACCGCTGCAGACGTGGAAGCTGTACCTGAAGGCGGCTCGCCTCGACGGCGCCGCCAGCGTGCTTCCCGCGGCCTTCCGCGACGCCAGCTTCCAGTTCCACGACGTCACCATCGCAGGACTCAAGGCGCAGCAGCCGCGCTGGCAGGACGGCGTCGCGCAGACCAACGCCGCGCTCGGCGAGGCCATCGGCCAGCTCTACGTCGCGCAGTACTTCCCGCCCGCGTACCGAGCGCGCATGCAGGCGCTGGTGGCCAACCTGCTCAAGACGTACGCGACGTCGATCGACGGCCTCGCGTGGATGTCGCCGGCGACGAAGAAGGAGGCGCACCTCAAGCTGTCGAAGTACGGCGTCAAGATCGGCTACCCCGACACCTGGCGCGACTACTCGACGCTGGTCGTGCAACCCGGCGACGCGCTCGGCAATTCCGATCGCGCCGACGCGTTCGGCTACCGGCGCCAGATCGTGCGCATCGGCGGCCCGGTGGATCGCACCGAATGGGGCATGACGCCGCAGACGATCAACGCCTACTACAGCGGCAACAAGAACGAGATCGTGTTCCCGGCCGCGATCCTGCAGCCACCGTTCTTCAACGTGGCCGCCGACGACGCGGTCAACTACGGTGCGATCGGCGCGGTCATCGGCCACGAGATCAGCCACGGCTTCGACGACCAGGGCAGCCAGCTCGACGGCGACGGCCGCCTGCGCAACTGGTGGACCGACGACGACCGCAAGGCCTTCGACGAGATCACCGGCCGCCTGGTGGCGCAGTACGCGGCCTACGAGCCACTGCCCGGGCAGCACCTCAACGGCAAGCTGACGCTGGGCGAGAACATCGCCGACCTGTCGGGCCTGCAGATCTCGTACAAGGCCTGGAAGCTGTCGCTGGACGGCAAGCCGTCGCCAAAGCTCGATGGCCTCACCGGCGAGCAGCGTTTCGTCTACGGCTTCGCGCAGGTGTGGCGCGCCAAGGTGCGCGACGAGCGCGAGCTGCAGTTGCTCACGACCGACCCGCACTCGCCGGGCCGGTTCCGCGCGGACGGCACGACGATCAACGCCGACGCGTTCCACGACGCGTTCCACACCCAGCCCGGCGACAAGATGTGGAAGGCGCCGGCCGACCGGCTGCGCCTCTGGTGACATGATGCCTCCACGCTCGCTGGCGCTCCCTTGAGCTTCCGGGCGGAGCCTGATCGGCGGCGCCGGAGGCGTGTCGAAACCCACTCGGTGCGACACTCACGCTCCATGAGCACACTCCCCGAACTCCCCGCCAGCGCGCGCATCCGCGCGACCGAACTGATCGAGCGCAGCGGCCGCGTGCTGCTGGGCCTGGTCGGCCCGCCCGGCTCAGGCAAGTCGACGTTGGCCGCCGCGCTGCAGGCCGAGTTCGCCAACGTGGCGCAGGTCGTGCCGATGGACGGCTTCCACCTGGCCAACGTCGAGCTCGAGCGCCTGGGCCGGCGCGCGCGCAAGGGCGCGCCCGACACCTTCGACAGCGCCGGCTACGTCGCGCTGCTGCGCCGGCTGCTCGTGCAGGACGACGGCGAGATCGTCTACGCACCGGAATTCCGCCGCGAGATCGAGGAGCCGATCGCCAACGCCATCCCGATCCACGCGCGTACCCAGTTGGTCATCACCGAAGGCAACTACCTGTTGCTGGACCAGGGCGCGTGGGCCGGCGTGAAGGGCTTGTTGGACGAGATCTGGTACGTGGACGTCGACGATGAGGTGCGCGTGCATCGGCTCACCCGGCGCCACGAAGAGTTCGGCCGCAGCGCCGACGCAGCCGCGGCGTGGGTGGCGGGCACCGATGAGCCGAACGCGCGGCTGATCGAGGCGTCGCGCGCGCAGGCGTCGTTCATCTTTCGGTGGGAGGACGAGTGAGTCGCCGAAAATCGCAGAACAATCAACGCAGGGGAGCGCGGACTTGATCGACTCGAATCGGCTTGCAAGGGCATTGGGCATTGCCAGCATGACGTTGATGGCTGGCGGCGTTTTCGCGCAGGCATCTGCGCCGGCCGGAACGCCGGCAGAGATGCCGACGCCGCACCTCGCTTGCCAGCCGCTCTATCCGGAGGCCGCGCTGCGGGCGCAGGTGCAAGGCGTATCCCACCTCGCGTTCCATGTGGACGAGAACGGCAAGGTCACCAGTTCCGAGGTCGTGAAGAGCTCGGGCAACACGCGCGAACACCGCATGCTGGACCAAGCCGCTTTGAAAGCGCTCGTGAATTGCCCGATCACGGTGGGGCGCGACGAGAACGGCAAACCGATTGCCAGCGTCGTCACGGTCAACTACACGTGGCTACTGCAGTGAGCTGACCCCGATCACCTGCCAGAGTTCGTCCGAGCGCCTCGAGACTCACGCCACACTGATCGGAATCACCCGTCCGCGCTCCGCCGGCCCCGCCTTGGTCGCCGCGTCACCGCCGCGTCCGTGCCACTGGTCCAGCAATACCCGCCACTGCGCGCGCCCCGTCGCGAGGTTGCCCAGCTTCACGTGGCCGTAGCCGCGGATGCGCTCCGGCACGCGGGCGATCTGCTGCGCCAGCGCGTGCTTGTCGGCATCGAGCATCGGCAGGATCTCGTCGCGCAGCATCGCTTCGTAGTCGTCGGCGAGCTGGCGTTCGAGCTTGCGTTCTTGCGTGTGGCCGAACGGGTCGAGCAGGGTGCCGCGCAGGCCCTTGAACTTCGTCAGCACGCGCAGCGCGGGCATCAGCCACGGGCCGATCTTCATCTTCTTCGGGCGACCGTTGGGGCCCGGGCGCGCGATCAGAGGCGGGGCCATGTGGAATTCCATCTTGCCGACCGAATCGAACTGCTCCGCCAGCGACTTCGCGAAGCTGCCGTCCGTGTAGAGACGCGCGACCTCGTACTCGTCCTTGATCGCCAGCAGCCGCGAGAACTGCTGCGCGACGGTGGTGGTCAGCGGCGCGGCCGCGCTGCCAATCGCCTGCTCGCGCGCATGAACCTGCTCGACGAGCGTGCGGAAGCGGGCGGCGAGCGCGGCGTCCTGGTACGCGGTGAGGAACGCGATGCGGCGCTCGACCAGGCCGCCCGGACCGAACAGCGACAGCTTCGCGGACGTGTCGACCGGCGGCTGGTCGGCGCCCATGATGCGCTTGAACGCCGTCGGGTCGGTGACGGCCAGGCGGCCGATCGCGAACGCGGTCTTGTTGTTGTCGATGGCCACGTTGTTCAACTCGATCGCGCGCATCAGCGCCGAGTGCGACACCGGCACCAGCCCGCGCTGCCAGCACGCACCCAGCATGATGATGTTGGACGGCATCGTGTCGCCCATCAGCTCCTGGGCGAGCGCCTGCGCGTCGACCAGTTGCACGCGATCGACGCCGGCCGCGTGGCGCAGCTTGTCAATGAGCGCCGGCGCGTGCATCGTCGCGTCGGGGTCGCGCACGAAGGCGGCGGTGGCGATCTCGTGGGTGTTCGCGAGGATCGCGGTGCGGCCGTTCTTGACGGTGGCCAGCGCGTCATCGGACGCGCCCACCACCATGTCGCAGGCCAGCAGCACGTCGGCCTGCTGCGTGTCGATGCGCACCTGGTTGAGCTGGTCGGCGGTCGGCGCGACGCGCACGAACGACAGCACCGCGCCGCCCTTCTGCGCGAAGCCCATGAAGTCCAGTACCGAGGCCTGCTTGCCCTCGAGGTGCGCGGCCATCGTGATCAGCGCGCCGACGGTGACGACGCCCGTGCCGCCCACGCCGGTCACCAGCATGTCGAACGGGCCGGTCCAGTTCCACGCGGCAGGCCGCCCGATCTTCTCGATCTCCCGCGCGAGACGCGTCGCGTCGAAGCCCGAGCCGACGCGCTTCTTCAGCGTCGCGCCGGTCACGGTGACGAAGCTGGGGCAGAAGCCGTTGATGCAGGAGTAGTCCTTGTTGCAGGAGCTCTGCTCGATGTGGCGCTTGCGGCCCCACTCGGTCTCGACGGGGATCACGCTGAGGCAGTTCGACGCCTGGCCGCAGTCGCCGCAGCCTTCGCACACGGCCTCGTTGATGAAGATGCGCTGCGGCGGGTCGGGATAGTCCTTCTTCTTGCGACGCCGGCGCTTCTCTGCCGCGCAGGTCTGGTCGTAGATGAGGATGGTGACGCCCTCGATCTCGCGCAGCTCGCGCTGCACCGCGTCCAGCTCCTCGCGCGGGTAGAAGGTGGTGCCGTGCGGAAACAGGTTGGCGTGTTCGCGATGCGGGGCGATGTTGTCGCTGACGATCACCACGCGCTTGGCGCCCTCGGCCTCGACCTGGCGCGCCATCTCCGCCACCGACAGCGAGCCGTCCACCGGCTGGCCGCCGGTCATCGCCACCGCGTCGTTGTAGAGGATCTTGTAGGTGATCGTGGTCTTGGCGGCGATCGCCTGGCGGATCGCCAGATACCCCGAGTGGTAGTACGTGCCGTCGCCCAGGTTCTGGAAAACGTGCTTCTCTTTCGTGAAGCGCGAGTGCGCGGCCCAGTCGACGCCTTCCGCGCCCATCTGGATCAGCCCGCTCGTCTCGCGCTCCATCCAGCTGGCCATGAAGTGGCAGCCGATGCCGGCCAGCGCGCGCGAGCCCTCGGGCACCTTCGTGGAGGTGTTGTGGGGGCAGCCCGAGCAGAAGTAGGGCTGGCGCCTGGTCGCGTCGGCCTCGTTGTGCAGCAGGCAAGGCATCGTGAAGTCGGTGACCAGGTGCGTGCGGTCCAGCGCGGGATTCAGGCTGGCGAGCCAACCGGCCACCACTTGCATGATGCGCGACGGGCGCAGTTCGCCGAGTGACGACAGCAGCGGCTGGCCGTCCGGCGTCGTCTTGCCGGCGATGCGCGGGCGTTGCGAGTCGGGCAGGCCGTAGAGCTGGTCCTTGAGCTGGCGCTCGACGACGGGCGCTTTCTCCTCGATCACGAGAATCTCTTCGAGGCCTTGCGCGAACTCGGCCATGCGCGTCGGCTCCAGCGGGAACACGAGGCCCACCTTGTAGATGCGCACGCCGGCTGCGGCCAGCGCGTTCGGATCGAGTTCGAGGCGGCGCAGCACCTCCAGGAAGTCGTAGTGCGCCTTGCCGACCGTGACGATGCCCAGCGTCGCGCTCGGGCTCGCGACGATGTGCTTGTCGACCGAGTTGACACGGGCGAACGCGCGCACCGCGGCCAGCTTCTCGGCCAGGCGCGATTCGAGCACCAGCGAGGGCAGGTCGACCGAGCGCACGTGCAGGTCCTGCGTCGGCGTGAAGTCCACCGGCAGCGTGAAGTCCAGCGGGATCGCGTCGAGGTCGACGGTCATGCCCGACTCGACCACCTCGGACAGCGCCTTGAAGCCGACCCACGCACCCGAGAAGCGCGACAGCGCCCAGCCGTACAGGCCGAACTCCAGGTACTCCGCGACGTTGGCCGGGTGCAGCACCGGCATGCTCCACGCCTGCATCGCGAGGTCGCTCTGGTGCGGCATCGACGACGACACGCAGCCGTGATCGTCACCCGCCACCACCAGCACGCCACCCAGCGGACTGGAGCCGTAGACGTTGCCATGCTTGAGCGCATCGCCCGAGCGATCGACGCCGGGGCCTTTGCCGTACCACATGGCCGTCACGCCATCGACGGTGCGCTTCGGGTCGAGCGCGACGCGCTGCGTGCCCAGGCAGGCCGTCGCGGCCAGGTCTTCGTTGATGGCCGGCAGGAACTCGACCTGCGACTCGGCCAGGAACTTCTTGGCCTTCCACAGTTGCTGGTCGACCATGCCCAGCGGGCTGCCGCGGTAGCCGGAGACGAACGCCGCGGTGTTGAGGCCAGCGGCCTGGTCCCGGCGGCGTTGCATCAGCAGCAAGCGCACGAGCGCCTGCGTGCCGGTGAGGAACACGGCGCCCGAATCAGCGGCCAGGTTGTCGGTCAGCGCGTATTGCCGCAGAGGCGCGGTGTCCGGATCGGGTGTGGTGGTGATGTCCGAAGAGGGCAGGGTCATTTGACTGGCTCGCGCTGGTGAGCGTCCCGCGGGGCGCGGAAGGCTGGAAGGGGAGATGCTAGTCCCCGAAGGGCGCAGTGATCTTGCGCAATCTGCGGCCATTGCCAGAATTTCGAGATGAACGTTTCGACAAAGTGAGGATGGCGAAACGAATATATCGATGCGGGTTGATTCCGAGGGAAAACGCGCTGCTTGACCGCAGAATGAGCGCATGACCCTGCCCGCCCCCATCGACCGCGTCGCCCGGCGCATCGCCGCCGCCCTGCAGCGCGACGGCCGCCAGAGCGCCCAGCAGCTCGCCGACACCGTCGGGCTGTCGGCCACGCCGGTGTGGCGTCGCGTGAAGGAGCTCGAAGCCAGCGGCGTGATCCGCGGCTACGTCGCGCTGCTGGACCGCGAGAAGCTGGGGCTGTCGATCTGCGTGCTGGCGCACGTCACGCTGGTGCGCCACAGCGAGGGCGCCGTCGAGCAATTCGAGGCGATGGCCAAGTCCAGCCCGGAGATCATGGAGTGCCACAGCACGACGGGCGAGGGCGACTACCTGATCAAGGTCGTCGCACCCGACATGAAGGCGTACGACCGGTTCCTGCAGGACAAGGTGTTCAAGACGGCCGGGGTCGCGAACGTGCGCAGCAGCGTGGTGTTGCGCGAGGTCAAGTACGAAACGGCGCTGCCGGTCGACTGACCCCCGCGTTTCATGTCGAAAGCGGGCGGAATGCGCGCGCTTTTTGCCCCATTCGGGACTACGCTGACCCCAACGAATCTGGAGGTTCCCCCATGTCCGATACGACCGAATCCGATCCGCGCCCGTTGAGCCTCGCCCGTGTGCTGGGCATCCAGGCGCACGCCAACCGCCTGGCCAACCGGCGCCTGCAGGCCGCGCTGGCCAACCTGTCGACCTCCGAGCTGCACTCGAAGCGCACCAGCTTCTTCCCGACCATCGTCGGCACGCTCAACCACCTGCTTGCAGTCGACCGCTACTACATCGCCGCGCTGCACCGCGAGCCCGACATGGAGGAGTCGTACAAGCGCTTCGCGCCGCACGACGAGCTCGTGCCGTACGCGTCCGCGCAGGACGCCAGCGACACGAAGCTGGTCGCGTTCTGCGACAAGCTCGACGACGCCGGCGCCAACGCGGTCGTCCACATGCTGCACGGCCCGGACCCGACCAAGAGCGACCTCGTCTGCCTGGTGCTCAACCACCTGTTCATGCACCAGGCGCACCACCGTGGCCAGGTGCACTCGATGCTGTCGGGCACGCACGTGAAGCCGCCGCAGCTCGACGAGTTCATCCTGCGGGTGGACGAGCCGTTTCGCGTGATGGAGATGTCGGCGCTCGGCTGGACGGAACGCGAGGTGTTTGGTTGAGCAGCACGTCGGCGCTGCCCGACGTCGCGCTGGATCTGTGGCGCTTCACCGCGGTCCAGGCCACAGCCGTGCAGGTGCCGCCCGACGGCTGCCGCGACCTGATCGTCGTCGCGCCGCGCAGTGGCGCGCCGGTGTGTTTCGTCAGCGTGTTGGCCGACGCCACCGAGACGCCGGATTTCGACACCGGCGATCAGGCCGTCGGCGTTCGCCTGCGCCCGGGCGTGCAGATCGACGAGACGGCGTTGCTCGCACTGGTGCGCGGCGGCGAACGCAGCGACGACGGCGATCTGTTCGCTGCGATCGGCGCCGCTGCCCATCTCGACGCCCGGGTGCGCGAGGCGCTGGACTGCCTGCAAGAGGCGCCATCTCTGCAGGTCGCGCGTACGCGGCTGGGCGTGTCGGAGCGCAGCCTGGAGCGGCTGCTGGCCCAGCGCACGCAACGCGGCCCGCTGTACTGGCGCAACCTCGCCAGGGCGCGCCGCTGCGCGCGGGCCCTCGCCGGCACGGAGCCGCTCGCGCACGTGGCGGCCGCGCACGGGTACGCCGACCAGGCGCACATGACGCGCGACCTGCAACGCTGGTTTGGCCTGGCGCCGGGGCAGCTGCGCCAGGCGCCAGCGTTGCTGGCCGGGCTGGCGGCCAGCGGTCACGGGTGAGTTCGTGAGGGGCCTGACCGACGGAGCGGCCGGATCGTGCGCACGGCACTATCGCGATGGCGGCTGGGGCCGCAGGCGCGCGATAGTTTGACATTGCCAATTTGAGGGCGAAATGTCTTGGACTGCGAACGACTGTTTGCGACCCACTGCTGTCGTTCGAAACCCAAATGTCGCAGCTCGAAAGCCGTCGGCCGGGCCCCGTGCCTTGGGGGTCAGCCGCGAGTCAGCGCTGCACCGTTGCCGACCTGAGTTTTCCGGAGTCATCCACTGGGCAAGAGTCCCAGTCCGTATCTGTGTAAAACAAGACCGTGTACCACTCCGGTTCAAGGCGACGAACCCGATAGACCTTGCAAGGAAGTCCGCTAAGCGATGCAGGCCCCAGTGCCCTCGCGGAAAGCGTGTCTTGGGGGTCGAATACCAGATACATCGTCGTATCGCCCGCACCCGCAAATCCCCAACCGTCCCACCCAGAGTGCTTCAGATGGGTACCGGCTTGCGGCGACTCCTTTTCCATCCGCATTTTGTAGTCTCCCGACCACAATAGCCACCGGATGGTCGTACGCGCTTGCTCGTTCCAGCATAGGAATAGCACGACTACGGAGCTTGCGAGCAAGACCGTCAACCATTGAAGAACTCTCACCTGCATCTAGAACTTGCCACCTCTGAAGCCGACACTTGCGACTGAAGCCAACTGGCCGACATGAGCCGCTCATCGTGACGAAGAGAACACTGCACGAACCTCAGACACCAAATCTGACGGGCCTTCGACCATCACGCCCATGTAGGTCTCGACTTCTACGCGCAACCTGCCGCGCAGGGGCTGCACTTCCCAATGCGAAATCTGTTGTGATCCGGCGGCTCCGAACCAGTGTTCGCCCAGCTCATACCCCAGCGCGCGCAGCGCGACCCGAAGACGAGGCAGCAGGCCGGCGTCGGTTTCCGCACCGGCGACCCACGTTTCTGAATTCATCTGCAGCCCGTAATCTTGGCATGCACCGTTCGCAATGGCTTGCCGGGAAGCTGCCTGTCGCGACCGACAGCTTCTGCCGACTGCCGGCATTCGCGGACGATAGAGTCTGATGCTCAGTCGTAAGCCGCCAGAA
>JBDSDD010000051.1:0-47462 GCA_039920745.1 Burkholderiaceae bacterium
TGCGCCAGCGGTTTTGCACCGCAGCGACCACCCGGCACAGGTCCTGACGCTTGCCCATGCCGTCGACGATCTCGCGCACCGTCACGCTGTGCCGGCGTTTGCCCCGCTGCGCTGCTCCGAAGCTGCCTGTCGCGACCGTCCGGTTGTGGCCGACAGCGCGCGGTCGCTAACCGACCGGCAGCTCGGTGCACCAGAGCCGTAAGCGGCCAGCGAAGTCAGGTTGACGCGATGCGCGCTAGTCAACGATCGCTCGACGGCACGTTGCGGTCGCACGCCGCCGCCGGCATCGAGGCCGAGAACTACCTGCCGCGGAACGCACTCCTGCCAAGTTCGTCGCCGAAGACCGACTCTCCGGCAGGCCGTGGCGGACGCTCGCCGTTCAGTTGGATCAGGATGGATTCGTCGCACTCGACGATTCGAAGACTCCCGTCATGTTCTTCATAGACCTCAGCCGCAACGAGTCTGATCTCGGAGCCTGACGAGGCAAGTCGCATCTCGACGATAGCGCTCGGGCCATCCAGGCGAAGTTCGACGATCTCAACCTCGCCGAGCGGGAGTTCGGTCAGCGTGCGATCCCTGAAGATTGACGACGGGTCATCAGACACCCGCAGTGCAGACGGTTCGTGCAATTCCTCAAGGTAGAACCCATGGTGGACGCTGCCGTCATCAATCTGACTGAGCAAGCGCAGCACTTGGCCCGTGCCAACCTGCAGATCGAGGTGCGTGAACTGAAGGAACGGGACGCTCGAATCCTCCCAGCACACACCACGATCCTCCCGGCCTTCCGCAAGCGCCATTTCTGTGCCTGACCACCGGGTGACGACTCGCCCGGTGAGCGTAGCGATTGGAACGAGGTTGATAGTCATGCGAGGTGCATTGAGTTCGCCGAGAGCGGCCAGTTCTGAACGACAGATCCTGCCCGACAGTTCCCTTTCGACGACCGCCATCCTACGCCAGGTAGCCTGCCCGATACCGGTCGGTCGCGACCGGCTGCTTCTAGCCGCAAGCGGAGTTCGAGCGACAGACTCAGCCCGTAGGGCCCATCGACAATTGGTTCGCCAGACCTTCCGTGATCAGCATGCGCGCGCTGAACAATGCGAGGAAGTCGCGCGCCGCACTGGTCTTCGGTGAATCATCCATCATGTCGTCGGTGACGATGCACAGGATGGTGAAGGCGCTGTGCTCGCCTGCCAACATCGCCTGGAGGGAAGGAACCGTTTGACGCGGGAATATGTCCCGCCGAAACGTGAGGGCGCGTACACCGTCGCCGTAGTAGTCCATCTGGTGGAACCAGGTCGTCGATCCTTCCCACTTACCAAGTAACGGCCGCAGATGTTCTTCGATTCGAGAGGTTAGACGCATGTCAATGTCGCCGTGCGCATCGCCCTGCGCATTGAAGACCGAGCGACTAGCCTTCATGCGTTCGAACTCGCGCAAGAACCTGTCCATGCCGGACACCACGGTAGTCGTGCGGTCTCGGCGCGAACGGAACAGGGAAAACATCTTGAGGGCACCTTGCTCAAACTGGTGGTCGATGGCTGTCGCTGGCACAGGCGTACGGCTAACGCACATCGGATTCTAGAGCCAGGCAAGTGCGGGCCTTGGCTGGGTTGCACTGGCTCATGCCTGCCGCAGAGCGGTCGTTCGCGACAGTCAGCTCCTGGCCGACAGCTCGCGGTCGATGCGACATCATCCTACGACAGGTAGCTTGCCCGATACCTGCCGGTCGCGAGCGGCAGCTTGTGGCACCGAGACCCGGCCTTCAGCTCGCGTATGGGTCGGACGTTGATGCCGGGCGAGCGGTCGGCGTGCCCTGGTGAAACCTCATCTGCCAGGCAAAATCTGTGTGCTCCCAAATTGATGACCGAAGCGCGTACCGTTCGTGTCGCCCGTCCGGCAAGACGTTTGCCGAGCGATACGTAAGCAGCGCCAATTTTGGCCCCAATCGTCCCAGCTTGAAGTGATCGGCGGCTACGACTGCTGGCACGGCTTCGAGCGGCAGACGAGCAAGGATATCGCCCTTGGAGTATGCATTGCCGGAGTATCCGAACTCGGCAAATTCATCGTGCAGGAGGGTGCTCAATCGCGCAACGCTATGACGGGCCTGCGGTTGATGCAACTCGACCTCTAACGCCTGCAGCACGCGGAGCAGTTCGGCATCGGACTCAGTCATCGGCAGCTTCCAAATGGTCGCATAGCGTGGCAACACGGCACCTCAAAGCGGTCGTCGGCGACCGGCAACTCGTGGCCGCAAGGAACCTGCCACGACATCACCCGCCCGGCGATTCTTCGGTGATTGCGCGGTCAGGTTACCCCCGCAAACCCGCCAGTTGGCGTTGATGCGTTGCCGCTGCATATCCATACCCCGATCGGCCGGTGCCTGACGCAAGCGCCGCGGGCTTGATTCAACGCCGCAGCCGCTTGCGCCACGCGTTCACGAGATCCAGATCGGCGGGAGGCACTTGCACCCAGGTACCGCCGCAAAGAAACTGCGAGCCGTGAACGACGGTGTAAGTCGTCTTGATCGTGCCCTTGACGGGCGTGGTCTGGCCGCCCGTGTCGAGCGGCGGCACGTCCATGTGGAAGTTCACCAGGGTGCGGGCCGGAATGTGTTGGTCGCTCACCAGGCCCATGCCGGCTTCAGAGATGTTGCGGACAAAGAGTTCGATGACGTGCCCATCGGGCAATTGCATGCGCGCAGGCCACGCCACCTCGACCCGCGGGTCCGCGCGCGAATCAGGCGCGTCGGCGGCGACGCCGCCCGACTCGATCGTCAACGCGAGTTCGGCGGCCAGTGCGGCCTCTTCGTCTTCGGTGGTCGACCCGGCTGACTGCGACGATGGCGGCAGTGGCGGCAGGTCGAACATGGCAGCGACATCATCGGGGGGCGTGGTCATGGCTCGAGCAAGAAGGAAGCGGGCGACACGCGGCGCGTGAATACGAAAGTCGCATTCCTGGCCACGCGAGACATGGAGCCGCCCACCTGGATCCCGCTCAAGACACCATTGACGCGCGATTCATTGCTGCACCAGGACGTCCGAGCTTTCCAGCGGGCCGACAACGGCCGATCCTAGCGCGAATGCGAACGGGCGCTGCGTCCGACCTTGAGGAGTCGAGAGCCGCCTTTGGCGACCCGCTCGACAACGCGGATCGCTGCCGGGCCCCGAGCCACTACGCGACCGGCGTGCACAGTTCGACCAGGAACCCGTTCGGGTCGCCCACGTAGGCGATCGTCTGGCCCCAGGGCATCTCGGCGGGCTCGCTGACCAGGGTCGCGCCGGCGTCGACCGCGCGCTTGAGCGCGGCGGCGACGTCGCTGGTGACGAGCGCGATCTCGCAGGCGGGCGCGGCCAGCGCGGGCGGCTGGGCGTTCTTGCCCATCTCGCGCAGCAGCGTGCGCGACGCGAAGGCCAGCGCAGTCGCACCGGTCTCGAGTTCGCCGTAGCCGCCGCTCTCGTGCAGCATGCGCGTGGGCAGGCCGAAGGCCTTGCCGTAGAAAGCCAGCGCGGACGCGACGTCGTCGACGTAGAGGATGGTGTAGCCGAATTGCATGGGGTCTCCTGGATGCGATTGCCGTCACCATAGGGCAAATCCGGCGTCGATTGTCTTGAACAATCCCGACGCTCGGCCCAGGTGCGCATCGTGGAATGACGTAATTGACGTTTACGTAAACGTCAATCGATAATCCTCCGCTAACGTGTCAGGCCGTTGTGCCCGACCGCAGGCGCCCGCGCGACCCAACGAGACAAGAAGCCCAGACCCCCATGTCCACTCTCTCGACCCAACTGAACGCCCGCTCGGAAGACTTCAAGGCCAACGCCGCGGCGATGCGCCTGCTGGTCGACGACCTGAACGCCAAGCTTGCCAAGATCGCGCTCGGCGGCGGCGACGAGGCGCGCAAGAAGCACCTGTCGCGCGGCAAGCTGCTGCCGCGTGATCGCGTCGAGCGCCTGCTCGACCCGGGTACGCCGTTCCTGGAGATCGCACCGCTTGCCGCGTTGGGCATGTACCCGGAGAAGGGCGGCCAGGACGCCGCCCCGGGCGCCGGCATGATCGCCGGCATCGGCCGCGTGGCCGGCGTCGAGTGCCTGATCGTGTGCAACGACGCCACCGTCAAGGGTGGCACCTACTACCCGCTCACGGTCAAGAAGCACCTGCGCGCGCAGGAGATCGCCGCGCAGAACCGCCTGCCCTGCATCTACCTGGTCGACTCCGGCGGCGCCAACCTGCCCAACCAGGACGAGGTGTTTCCGGACCGCGACCATTTCGGCCGAATCTTCTACAACCAGGCCCAGCTCAGCGCGGCCGGCATCCCGCAACTGGCCGTGGTGATGGGCTCGTGCACGGCCGGCGGCGCCTACGTGCCGGCGATGAGCGACCAGACCATCATCGTCAAGAACCAGGGCACCATCTTCCTGGGCGGCCCACCGCTGGTGAAGGCGGCCACCGGCGAGGTGGTCAGCGCGGAAGACCTGGGCGGCGGTGACGTGCACACGCGCCTGTCCGGCGTGGCCGACCACCTGGCCGAGAACGACATGCACGCGCTCGCGTTGGCGCGCGGCATCGTCGGCACGCTCAACTGGCGCAAGGATCCCGGCGTCGCGCTGCGCGAGCCGCTCGCGCCCAGGCTGCCCGAAGCGGAGCTGCACGGCATCATCCCGCTGGACGTCGAAGGCAAGCCCGCGCGCAAGCCCTTCGACGTGCGCGAGGTGATCGCCCGCGTCGTCGACGGCTCCGAGTTCGAGGAGTTCAAGGCGCGCTACGGCAGCACGCTGGTCTGTGGCTTCGCCTGGATCGAGGGCATGCCGGTGGGCATCGTCGCCAACAACGGCATCCTGTTCGCCGAGAGCGCCGACAAGGGCGCGCACTTCATCGAGCTGTGCTGCCAGCGCAAGGTGCCGCTCGTGTTCCTGCAGAACATCACCGGCTTCATGGTGGGCCGCAAGTACGAGAACGAAGGCATCGCGCGCGCCGGCGCCAAGATGGTGACGGCCGTGGCGTGTGCCAACGTGCCCAAGTTCACCGTGATCATCGGCGGCTCGTTCGGCGCCGGCAACTACGGCATGTGCGGCCGCGCGTACAGCCCGCGCTTTCTCTGGATGTGGCCCAACGCGCGCATCAGCGTGATGGGCGGCGAGCAGGCCGCGAGCGTGCTGGCCACGGTGCGCCGCGACGGCATCGAAGGCAAGGGCGGCGCCTGGTCGGCCGACGAGGAGGAGGCGTTCAAGGCGCCGATCCGCGACCAATACGAAGTGCAGGGCCACCCGTACTTCGCCAGCGCGAGGTTGTGGGACGACGGCGTGATCGACCCTGCCGACACGCGCCGCGTGCTCGCGCTGGGCCTGTCCGCCAGCCTCAACGCGCCGATTCCGGACATGAAGTTCGGCGTGTTCCGCATGTGAGGCGTCGCCGTGCCGGCCGGGCATTTGCCCCGTCGCGCTGTCCGGCTGCATTCGCAGCCGTCTTTCCAGAAAGGGCTCGCCCATGAAACACGCTCATCCGCAACGCTCCACCGCCCGGCACGCGAGCGGCGCACTGCTCGTCACCGTCGCGCTGGCCTGCCTCGCGTCGTCTGCCCAGGCGCGCAACGTGCGCCTGATGGGATCCGTCGACGACGCCACCCGCCTCACGCACGTGCACGACATCCTCGGCAACCTCGAGCTGCATTTCGGCAGCGACAGCGTCCGCGGCGCCAGCATCGTGCGCAGGGACGTGGTCGTCAAAGGCGTCGGCACCACGAACCTGAATGACGTCCATGTCGACGACGCCAAGGCGCGTCCGGCCGACCAGGACCTGTGCGCCCGCGCGTTCGAGGACGCCGTGACGCAGCTGGCATTCGCCGCCCGCGGCGCGCGCGCGACGGCGATCGTCGGCGTGGTCTCCGCCTACGAAGGCAAGGTGTTCGACGACCCAGTGCATTACGAGTGCCACGTCGGCGCGCTCAAGGCGGCGGTCACGCTGCGCGCCCAGCTCGTGCGCGGCGCCGTGGACGTGCCGGTGCTCGTCCCGCCGCCCGCCCCCGCCGCGCTGGCGCCCGCGCCGATTCCCGTGGCCCCCGACGCCCCGCCGCCGCCGGCCGCCACCTTCCAACCCCTGCCGCCGCGGCCCGCGCCGGCACCCAATTGAAGCGCCGGTTCACATGACCGCCACCTTGCAGATCACCCGCGACGGCGGCGTCGCCCGCGTCTTCCTCAACCGCCCCGACGTGCGCAACGCGTTCAACGACAGCGTGATCGCCGAGCTCGCTGCAGCGTTCAACGGATTCGCGGCCGACGACTCGCTGCGCGCGGTGGTGCTCGGCGGCCATGGCAAGGCGTTCTGCGCCGGCGCCGACCTCTCGTGGATGCGCGCAATGGCCGACTACACGTGGGAGCAGAACCGCGCCGACGCGCAGGGCCTGGCCGACATGCTCTTCGCGATCTGGTCCTGCCCGGTGCCGGTGATCGGCCGCGTGCACGGCGACTGCTACGCTGGCGGCGTGGGCCTGGCCGCAGTCTGCGACATCCTGGTCGCCGCCGAGGGCGTCAACTTCTGCCTCAGCGAGGCCAGGCTGGGCCTGTTGCCCGCCACCATCGGCCCCTACGTCGTCAAGGCGCTCGGCGAACAGGCCTCGCGCCGTTACTTCACCACGGCCGAACGCTTCGACGCGGCGCGCGCCCATGCCCTCGGCTTCGTGCACGAGGTGGTGCCGGCCGACGCCCTCGACGCCAAGGTCGACGAGCTCGTCGCCGCGCTGGTGGCCAACGGCCCGGCTGCGGTGCGCGCCTGCAAGAAGCTGGTGCAGGACGTGGCCGACAGCCCGATCGACGCCGCGTTGCGCGGCGAGACGGCCCGGCGCATCGCCGACATCCGCGCCAGCGCCGAAGGCAAGGAGGGCGTGCAGGCCTTCCTCAACAAGCGCGACCCGTCCTGGCGCTGAGACGCCCACGCCGCCGCCACCCGAATTCGAAGCTGGAGACCCCATGTTCACCAAGATCCTGATTGCCAACCGCGGCGAGATCGCCTGCCGCGTGGCCGCGACCGCGCGCCGCCTGGGCGTCAAGAGCGTCGCCGTCTATTCCGACGCCGACGCCGACGCGCGCCACGTGGCCGCGTGCGACGAGGCCGTGCGCATCGGCGAGGCCTCGCCGCGCGACAGCTACCTGCGCTGGGAGCGCATCATCGACGCGGCCAAGGCCACCGGCGCGCAGGCCATCCACCCGGGCTACGGCTTTCTCAGCGAGAACGTGGACTTCGCCCAGGCCTGCGCCGACGCCGGCATCGCGTTCATCGGTCCGCCGCCCGGCGCGATCCGCGCGATGGGCCTGAAGGCCGAATCGAAGCAGCTGATGGAAAAGGCCGGCGTGCGCCTGGTGCCGGGCTACCACGCGGCCGACCAGGATCCGGCGCTGCTCAAGCGCGAGGCCGACCGCATCGGCTATCCGGTGCTGATCAAGGCCAGCGCTGGCGGCGGCGGCAAGGGCATGCGCGTTGTCTCGGCGGCTGAAGAGTTCGACGCTTCGCTGGCCTCGTGCAAGCGCGAGGCGATCAACAGCTTCGGCGACGACGCGGTGCTCATCGAGCGCTACGTGCAACGCCCGCGCCACATCGAGATCCAGGTGTTCTTCGACAGCCACGGCAACGGCGTCTACCTGTTCGAGCGCGACTGCTCGGTGCAGCGCCGCCACCAGAAGGTGCTCGAGGAGGCGCCGGCGCCGGGCATGACGGAGGAGCGTCGCCGCGAGATGGGCGAGGCCGCGGTTGCCGCCGCGCGCGCCGTGAATTACGTCGGCGCCGGCACCGTGGAATTCATCTGCGAGCAGGACGGGCCGAGCGCTGCGTCGGGCCGCCCCGAGCAAGCGAGCGCCCCCTCGGGCGGCAGCGAGTCGCAGCCGAGCGTGGGGGTTGGCAACTTTTATTTCATGGAGATGAACACGCGCCTGCAGGTGGAGCATCCGGTGACGGAGGCGATCAGCGGACACGATCTCGTCGAGTGGCAGTTGCGCGTCGCCTCCGGCGAGCCGTTGCCGGCCACGCAGGCCGATCTCAAGATCCGCGGCCACGCGATCGAGGCGCGCATCTGTGCCGAGAACCCGGAGGCCAACTTCCTGCCGGCCACCGGCACGCTGTCGGTGCTCAAGTGGCCGGCGCACGTGAGCTTTCGCCGCAACGAGGACGGCGAAGGCTTCCACGATCCGGCGCCGGTGCGCGTGGACACGGGCGTCAACGAAGGCGACGCGATCACGCCGTACTACGACTCGATGATCGCCAAGCTGATCGTCTGGGGCGAGGACCGCGAGCAGGCGCTGGCGCGGCTCGACGCGGCGCTGGCCGGCACGCACATCGCGGGCGTCGTCAACAACGTGGCCTTCCTGCGCCGCACGGCCCGGACCGCGTCGTTCGCCGGCGCCCGGCTCGACACCGCGCTGATCGAGCGCGAGCGTGCGGCGCTGTTCGGCCAGTCAGGCCTGGCGCTGGAGGTGGTCGCCGCGGGCGTGGTCGCGCGTTCGATCGCGTTGCAGGCGAGCTCGGTGGGCACGGATCCGTGGTCGCGCCGCGACGGCTGGCGCATGCACGGCGTGTCCGTGCAGCGCTTCGACCTGGAGTGGCAAGGCGAGTCGCTGGAGGTGCTGCTGAAGTCGCAGCACGGCGGCGGTGCGGTGCTGAAGCTGGGCGACGTCGAGGTCGCGTTCGCGTCGCGCGCATTGGGCCACGACCGCTACGACGTCACGCTCGGCACGCAGGCCGACACGCGCCGCCTGGCGTTGACCGTCTACCAGGTCGGTGAGCAGGTGTCGGTGTTCGCTGCCAACGGCAGCGCGCAGGCCACGCTGGTCGACACGCTGGCGCATGCCGGCGAAGGCCACAAGGAAGCCGGCCGGCTGACAGCACCGATGCCGGGCAAGGTGATCGCCTATCTGGTCAAGGCCGGCGACGCCATCAAGACCGGACAGCCACTGGCAGTACTCGAAGCGATGAAAATGGAGCACACCATCGCCGCGCCGCGCGACGGCACCGTGGCCGAACTGCTGTTTGCGCCGGGTGACCAGGTCAGCGAAGGCGGTGAACTTCTCACATTGGAGTGAAGACGATGTCCAGCAAGCTGCCTGAGTTCGTCAAGCTCGTCGATGTCGGCCCGCGCGACGGCCTGCAGAACGAGAAGAACCACGTGCCGGCCGCCGACAAGATCGCGCTGGTCGGCCTGCTGCAGGACGCCGGCCTGCGCGAGATCGAGGTCACCAGCTTCGTCAGCCCCAAGTGGGTGCCGCAGATGGCCGACGCGCTGGCCGTGATGGCGGGCATCGTGCGCCTGCCCGGCGTGCGCTACTCCGTGCTGACGCCCAACTTGAAGGGCTGGGAGTCGGCGATCACCACGCGGCCCGACGAGATCGTCGTGTTCGGCGCCGCCAGCGAGGCGTTCAGCCAGAAGAACATCAACTGCTCGATCGCGGAATCCATCGATCGCTTCGCGCCTGTCGTGGCCGCGGCCAAGGCGGCTGGCGTGAAGGTGCGCGCCGCGATCTCGTGCGCGGTGGGCTGCCCGTACGAAGGCGAGGTCGCGCCCTCGCGCGTGGGCATGGTCGCGCGCATGATGCGCGCGATCGGCGTCGACCACATCGGCGTGGCCGACACCATCGGCGTCGGCACGCCGCTCAAGGTACGCGCGGCGATGGAAGCCGCGCTGGAGCACTTCCCGCTCGCGCAGACCAGCGGCCACTTCCACGACACCTACGGCCAGGCGCTGTCCAACATCTACGAATGCCTGACGCTGGGCATCCACACGTTCGACACCAGCGTGTCCGGTCTCGGCGGCTGCCCGTACGCGAAGGGCGCCACCGGCAACGTGGCGACCGAGGACGTCGTCTACCTGTTGCACGGGTTGGGCATCCGCACCGGCATCGATCTCGACAAGCTGGTCGACGCCGGCACGTTCATCAGCCAGCGCATCGGCAAGCCCAACGGTTCGCGCGTGGCGCGGGCGCTGCTGGCCAAGCGTGCCGATGGGTCGGCGGCGTGCGCATGAACGTCGAGCACGCCGACCGACCCGAAGGCTTCCAGCGCGTGTCGGCGGAGCTGCAACGCCTGGGCCATCCGCACGCGCCGCGGTTTCTCGACACCGCCGCGCGCACGTCGCAAGAGGCGGCCGACGCGCTCGGCGTGGCCGTGGGCCAGATCGCCAAGAGCGTGATCTTCCGGCGCCGCTCCGACGAAGTCGCGATCCTCGTGGTCGCGTCCGGCGACCGCCGCGTCGACGAGAAGAAGGTGGCGCAGATCGTCGGCGCCATCGGCCGGGCCGACGCCGAGTTCGTCAAGGCCAAGACGGGCTTCACGATCGGCGGCGTGTCGCCGCTGGCGCATGCCACGCCGGTCGTCACGCTGATCGACCAGGAGCTGTTCCGCTTCGACCAGGTGTGGGCCGCCGCGGGCCATCCGCACGGCGTGTTCCCGATGTCGCCGGCCGAGCTCGAGAAGCTGACGGGCGCGCCGGTGCACGACGTCGTGCAGGCGCCGGCACCGCAATGACGAATGGTCCCGTGATCCGCGACGGCATCGAGCAGGCGCCCGACTCGGCCCTCTTCGCCGCGCGTCTGGCCGAGATCGCGGACGACGCCCCGGTGCCGTCGCCCTGCGTCAACATCTGCAAGATCGACCCGTACACCGCCGCCTGCCACGGCTGCCGCCGCACGCTCGACGAGATTGCGGCCTGGAGCCGGATGAGCGACGCCGACAAGCGCGTCGTCTGGCAGCAACTGCCCGGCCGCGAACCGCCCGTCTGACAGGCTGAGGAGCCGACATGCAACGCGTCATCTTCGACTTCGACATCATCTCGCCCTACGCCTACCTCGCGTTCGAGCGGCTGCCCAGCGCGCTCGAGGGGCTGTCGCACCACGTCGAGTACCGCCCGCTGCTGTTCGCCGGCGCGCTCAAGCACTGGGGCAACACGGCGCCGGTGGACGTGGCGCCGAAGAAGGCGTGGCTGTTCCGCCAGTGCGCGTGGATCGCGCAG
The DNA here is from genome assembly GCA_039920745.1 of Burkholderiaceae bacterium. GTDB lineage: Bacteria > Pseudomonadota > Gammaproteobacteria > Burkholderiales > Burkholderiaceae_C > Scleromatobacter. The sequence goes on from JBDSDD010000051.1 coordinate 10,988, forward strand.
CGCGACGGCGTGGCCTATCGTCCGCCGACGCCGCACCCGTTCAACCCGCTCGCGCTGCTGCGCCTGCTGGTGGCCAGCGCGCCGCAGGGGCAGCATCCGAACCGGCGCAACGTGCAGCTCGCGATGCATCACGTGTGGGCGCGCGACGGCGGCGACCCGAACGACGCGGCCGCGCTGAAGATCTTGACTGAGGCGATCGCACCCCTGCGCGATCCGGCCAGCCCCGAGGTCAAGGCCGAGTTGCAGTCGCGCACCGCCCAGGCCGTCGAAGCGGGCGTGTTCGGCGTGCCCTTCTTCCGCCTCGACGACGGCCAGCACTTCTGGGGCCAGGACGGGATGGCGATGCTGGTGGACGCGATGCGCAGGCCGCAAGGCGCCTGAGAGTGGCTGCTGGCGGCCCCGACCTGGCGTCACAACGCGGGCCGACGCGACTTTGCCGCCATGCTGCAGGGGGTATTCACTGATCCGGTGTTTACCCTCGCTGCGGCCTGCATTCTCACGATGAGAAACGCGAACTCCGCGTTATCCCTTGCGTTGTAAGTTTCGAATAAGTCTCGCGTCAGACCTCAGTCAGAGGGCGGTCCCACGATGTGCAACAGGTGTCGCCGAACCCGGCGAGCATCGATACGCATAACAGGAGACAACATCCCATGGCAACCAGCAACGCGGCCGCCAAGCCCATGACCAGCGAGGAAAAGAAGGTCATCTTCGCTTCCTCCCTCGGCACTGTTTTCGAGTGGTACGACTTCTACCTGTACGGCTCGCTCGCGGCCATCATCGGCAAGCAGTTCTTCTCGGGGCTCGACCCGTCCGCCGCCTTCATTGCGGCGCTGCTCGCATTCGCCGCCGGGTTCTTCGTGCGGCCGTTCGGCGCGCTGGTCTTCGGCCGCCTCGGCGACATGATCGGCCGCAAGTACACCTTCCTGGTCACCATCCTGATCATGGGCCTGTCGACGTTCATCGTCGGTGTCCTGCCCAGCTACAACTCCATCGGCATCGCCGCGCCCATCATCCTCATCGCGTTGCGCATGCTGCAGGGCCTGGCGCTCGGCGGTGAGTACGGCGGCGCCGCGACCTACGTCGCGGAGCACGCGCCGCACGGCAAGCGCGGCGCCTATACGTCGTGGATCCAGACCACGGCGACGCTCGGCCTGTTTCTCTCGCTGCTGGTGATCATTGGCATCAAGTCCGCCGTCGGCGACGCCGCCTTCGCTGAAACCTGGTGGCGCGCACCGTTCATCCTCTCCATCCTGCTGCTCGCCGTGAGCGTGTGGATCCGGCTGTCGATGAACGAGTCGCCTGCCTTCAAGAAGATGAAGGAAGAGGGCAGGACCTCCAAGGCACCGCTGACGGAATCGTTCACGAAGTGGGGCAACCTGAAGATCGTGCTGATCGCGCTGTTCGGCCTCGTGGCCGGCCAGGGCGTGGTCTGGTACTCGGGCCAGTTCTACGCGCTGTTCTTCCTGACCACGTCGCTCAAGGTCGACGCCACCACGGCGCAGTACATGATCGCCGCGGCCTTGCTGCTCGGGACGCCGTTCTTCGTGATCTTCGGAACGCTGTCGGACAAGATCGGCCGCAAGCCCATCATCCTGGCCGGGATGTTGCTGGCCTGCCTGACCTACATCCCGCTCTTCCACGCCATCGCCAATGCCGCCAATCCGGCGCTGGCCGCGGCGCAGGCGTCCGCGCAGATCGTCGTCAAGGCTGATCCGGCCACTTGCTCCTTCCAGGGCAGCCCGGTGGCGCGCGAGGTCGACTTCACGTCGTCCTGCGACATCGCCAAGCGCGCGCTGACCGCCAATTCCGCCAGTTACACGAACGAGGCGCTGCCGGCTGGCTCGCCGACCGTGATCAGCGTCGGCGACAAGTCACTGTCCCCGCCCACGGGCTCGCTGGCCGCGGGTGGCTTCAAGTTCGATGAGGCCTCGGGCAAGGCGATCGCCGGATTCAAGAAGGAAGTCTCCGAAACGCTCAAGGCGGCTGGCTATCCGGCCAAGGCCGCGCCGATCGCGGCATTCAGCGGACAGTGGCTCACGATCGTCGGCCTGCTGTGGATCCTGATGATCTACGTCACGATGGTGTACGGCCCGATCGCGGCCATGCTGGTCGAGTTGTTCCCGACCCGCATCCGCTACACCTCGATGAGCCTGCCGTACCACATCGGCAATGGCTGGTTCGGCGGGCTGCTGCCGTCAGTGACCTTTGCCATCGTGGCCCAGAACGGCAACATGTTCTCCGGCCTCTGGTACCCGATCATCATCGCGGCGGTCTGCTTCGTGATCGGCATGCTGTTCGTGCGCGAGACCAAGGACACGGACATCTACGCCGGCGACTGAGCGCCACCAAGCTCTCACCGCAATGGGCCCTCGCGGGCCCATTTTTCTTGCGGCGGCGCAGGCTTCGGCGTGAATGTGCAAAGCCTTGTTTCGGTGCTGCCGCAGCGCGCGCGCGGCGCGGCGCAGCAGTGCACAATGGGTCGTCAGCGCCACGAAAAAGACCGGCGGGGCCGCTCGTGGATGACTGCCGACGAGACGCGAGACGCGGGCCCGGGCCCGTGTTTCTCAGGTGGACGGGGCGGCCGACGACGGCCCCGGCGCTGGGGGCTGGAATGGCAGAACAGGACCTGTTGGACGACGACCTGCGCGCGCTGGACCGTGTGGCCGAGGAACGCGGCGCGGCAGCGCTGGCCACGATCCAGGCCGCGGTCGAGCGGATGCGCCACGAAGGCGACCGCGACCGTTTGATGTGGGCGCTGCCGCCCCTGGCGCGCGCGTTTGCGCTGTGCGAGAAGTTCGACGAGGCCGAGGCTGCGGCCAACGAAGCGCTGGCCCACTTCCGGGTCAACGGCTCCGTGCGGGGCCAGGCGTTCGCGCTCAATGCCCTGGGCCTGGTGGCGATCCGGCGTGGCGTGCCCACGCGGGCGCTGGAGGTGACCGGCGAAGCCGTCGTGCTGGCGCGCGCCGCCGAGGATCCGATCTTGCAGGTGCGCATCGCCAACACGCTGGGCGTCGTGCTCAACGACATCGGACGCCTGCCCGAAGCCGTGCAGATCTTCGAGGAAGGCATGCGCGCCGCGCGCGGGTTCCAGGGCGAGCCGGTGGTGCTGCGGCTGCGCTCCAACCTGTCGCTGGCGTTGAGCCGCTGGGCGCTCAAGGAATACGACGAGCGCGCGTCGGAGGCCACGTGGCGGCCCCGTGCCGAGCGGGCGCTGGAGTTGATGCAAGCCCCACTCGCCACTTGGCGCGCGCAAAAGAAGTGGGGTCACGTGAGCGGCGCGCTGGACCAGGTCGCCATCGCCCACATCGTGCTCGGCAACCTGGCCGGCGCCCACGCGGCGCTCGACGAGGCCGAGTCGCTGATGGACGAATCGGCGCTGCACTCGATGGTGTTCTTCGCGTGCGTGCGGGCCCGTGCCCACCTGCAGGCCAACGAGCCGTTGCTGGCGCTGCAGGCGATCGAGCGCGGCCACGCGGCGGCCGACAGCCGCGGCGGCCACGTGCACATGGACGAGCTGTATCGGCTGATGTCGCTGGCCCACGAGTCGCGCGGCGAGTGGCAACAGGCGCTCGTCTCGCACAAGCGCTTCCACGAGATGCGCACGCGCCTGGTGCTCGAGCGCGCCGAGCAGCAGGCGTCCGCGCTGGCCGTCGCGCTCAACACCGAGCGGGCGCTGCGCCAGGTCAGCGAGGAGCGCGACCGGGCCGAGCGCGCGCACCTGGAGGCGCGCCACGACCAGCTCACCGGCTTGGCCAACCGTCGCCGCTTCGACGAGTTCCTGGCCGGCGTGCTGCCGCGCGCCAGCGATGCGCACCCGGTGTCGCTGGTGCTGATCGACCTCGACCATTTCAAGTCCATCAACGACCGCTACCGCCACCTGGCCGGCGACGCCGCGCTGCGCTGGGTCGCCACCCACCTGCTGGCGCAGTGCCGCCAGACCGACCTGCCTGCGCGCCTGGGCGGCGACGAGTTCGCGCTGGTGCTGGCGGCGCCGCTGGCGGTGGCGCACCAGGTCTGCAACCGCCTGCGCGTGGCCGTGGCGGAGCGGGCCACCGACTTGCCGGCGGAGGTCACCATCCGCCTCAGCGCCGGCATCGCCGAGGCCACCGCGCCCTGCGACGCGATCCATCTGTTCAAGCGCGCCGACGAGGCGCTCTACGCGGCCAAGGCCGCGGGGCGCGACGCCGTGCACAACGATATCCAGGACGCCCGCCATGGGTGAGTCCGACTGACATGGGACGATTCCGATGACGACTGATACCCAGCGCGGCCTGTACGACGCCGTCTCGCCCGACGCCGACGCCGTGCCACGGCCCGTCGGACTGCCACCGCAGGCCATCAGCACCGAGGTGCTGCTCGAAAAGTACGCCAAGGGCGACGAGCAGGATTTGCACGACGTGCGCGCACGTGTCGCGCGGGCGCTCGCGCAGGTGGAAGCGCCCGAGCAACGCGAGGCCTGGGCCGCGCGCTTTCTCGATGCGCTGCAGGACGGCTTCGTCCCCGCGGGCCGCATCAACTCGGCGGCCGGCACCGAGCTCACCGCCACGCTGATCAACTGCTTCGTGCAGCCGGTGGGCGACTCCATCGCGCAGATGGAGGACGGCGTGCCCGGCATCTACACGGCGCTCACCGAGGCCGCCGAGACGATGCGCCGCGGCGGTGGCGTCGGCTACGACTTCTCGCGCATCCGACCGCACGGCGCGTGGGTGGGCTCCACGCGCAGCCGCGCGTCAGGCCCGGTCAGCTACATGCGCGTGTTCGACCGCAGCTGCGAGACGGTGGAGTCCGCCGGCAGCCGGCGCGGCGCGCAGATGGCCGTGCTGCGCTGCGACCACCCGGACATCGAGATGTTCATCCACGCCAAGGACAAAGGCGACCTCACCAACTTCAACATCTCGGTGGGGGTCACCGACGCGTTCATGCAGGCCGTCGACGACGACGCCAGCTTCGACCTGGTCCACCGCGCCCAGCCCAGCCAGGAGCAGATCGAGGCCGGCGCCAGGCAGCGCGACGACGGCCTGTGGATCTACCGCCAGCCGCGGGCCCGCGCATTGTGGGAGCAGATCATGCGCTGCACCTACGACCACGCCGAGCCGGGCGTGCTGTTCCTCGATCGGATCAACCAGGACAACAACCTCAGCTACTGCGAGACGATCAGTGCGACCAATCCCTGCGGCGAACAACCGCTCCCGCCCTATGGCTGCTGCTGCCTCGGCTCCATCAACCTGACGAACTTCGTCCGCAACCCGTTCGCGGACGCCGCGAGCTTCGACTACGACGCGTTCGCGGCCGTCGCCAGGACCGCCACGCGCATGCTGGACAACGTGCTCGACATCACCGTCTGGCCGCTGCCCGAGCAGCTCGCCGAGGCCAACGCGAAGCGTCGCGTCGGGCTCGGCTTCACGGGCCTGGGCGACGCGCTGGTGATGCTCAACCTGCGCTACGACACCCCCGCCGCGCGCGACGAGGCGCAGCGCATCGCGCAGACGATGCGCGACGCCGCCTACGACGCGTCAGCCGACCTCGCGGTGGAGCGCGGCGCGTTTCCGCTGTTCAACGCCGACTTGTATTTGTCGCGCGGCACGTTCGCGTCGCGCCTGCCGCCCGCGCTCAAGGACAAGGTGCGTGCGCAGGGCCTGCGCAACTCGCACCTGCTGTCGATCGCGCCCACCGGCACCATCAGCCTGGCCTTCGCCGACAACGCGAGCAACGGCATCGAGCCGCCGTTCTCGTGGTCGTACACACGCAAGAAGCGCATGCCCGACGGCAGCGCCAAGGCGTACGCGGTCGAAGACCACGCGTGGCGCCTCTACCGCCACCTCAAGGGCGTGGACGCGCCGCTGACCGAGGCCTTCGTCACCGCGCTGGAGATGAGCGCCGAGAGCCACGCCGCGATGGTGGCCACCGTCGCGCCCTACGTCGACACGGCGATCAGCAAGACGGTCAACGTGCCGGTCGACTACCCGTTCGCCGACTTCGAGGGGCTCTACCGCTTCGCCTGGAAGTCCGGCCTCAAAGGCCTGGCGACCTATCGCCCGAACGCCATCCTCGGTTCGGTGCTGAGCACCACGCCCGCCGCGCCCGAGCCGCTGCCCAACGCCGCCACCACCGAGACGCCGCAGCCGCTGGTGGCCGTGTTCGGCAATGACCCCGACGGCGTGCGCAACCTCGCCGACCAACGGCTCACGCTCGATCGTCCGTCCACCGCGGTGATGAGCTCGCTGCGCTGGCCCGGCCGCCCCGAGATGAACGGCGGCAATCCGGCGTGGACGTACATGATCCGCCACCCGCACGGCGAGTTCGCGCTGTTTGTCGGCGAGATGCCCGCGCAGGCCGGGCCCGGCTTCGGCCTGTTCGCGCAGAACGTGCCGTTCGAGGTGTGGGTCAACGGCGCCGAGCAGCCGCGCGGCCTCGGCGCGCTGGCCAAGACGCTGTCGATGGACATGCGCGTCAACGACCCGCAGTGGCTCCGGCTCAAGCTGGACGTGCTGGCCACGGTGGCTGAGGAGCGCGCGTTCGACATGCCGTTCCCGCCCGCCGGCGAACGCCGCCTGTTCCCGGGTGTCGTCGCCGCCACGGCCGCGGTGATCCGCTGGCGCTGCGAGCAGCTCGGCGCGCTGGTCGACGGCGGCCCGGCGCCGATGCTCGACGCGATGTTCAGCCGCGGCGAGCCGCGCACCGGCACGGCTGGCACGCTGGCCTGGGCCGTCGACGTCGACAACCCCGCCACCGGCGAGACCTTCACGTTGACGATGAAGGAAGTCACGCTGCGCTCGGCCGCCGGCGCCAACGCGCCCGCGGGCGCCGCGCCCACGCTCGTCACGCGCCCGTGTGCGGTGGGCTTCTCCGGCAACTACCCACGCGCACTCGACGGCCTCGCCCGCCTGCTGTCACTCGACATGCGCGTGATCGAACCGGCCTGGATCGGCATGAAGCTGCGCAAGCTGCTCAACGTCGGCGAGCCGCTGGGCCACTTCATGGCGCCACTGCCGGGCCAGAAGCGCCAGCAGGTCTGGCCGTCCACCATCGCCTACGTCGCGCGGCTGATGATCCACCGCTATGCGATGCTGGGCGTGCTCGACGAGGAGGGTTTCCCGCTGGGCGCGACGGGCATGCTGGAGCCGCCCACGCCACGCGCCACCGGCCAGCTCGCCCCGCAGGCCGGCAAGCCCTGCCCGGAGTGCGGCAACGCCACGATGATCCACAAGGATGGGTGCGATTTCTGCACGTCGTGCGGCTACGTCGGCGCCTGCGGCTGATCGTCGTCCGGTGCCACGGGCAGATGGCGCGCGAGCAAGGCGCTGAGGTCCTCGGGGCGAAACGGCTTGGCCAGGTGGTCGTCCATGCCGCTGGCCAGGCTGCGTTCGCGGTCGGTGTCGAACGCGTTGGCCGTCAGCGCCACGATGATGGTCGCAGGCAGGCCGTGCTGGCGCTCGTGCGCGCGAATGGCGCGCGTGGCCTCGAAGCCGTCCAGGTGGGGCATCTGGCAGTCCATCAGGATCAGGTCGGGCCGCACGGCCATGAATGCGGCGACGGCCTCGTTGCCGTCGGTCGCCACGCTGACGGCCAGGCCCAGCTGGACGAGTGTCGCCTGCACGACGAGCGCGTTCACCGGGTTGTCGTCAGCGAGCAGCACGGAGCCGGTCAGCCGACGCGGACGGCTGGCCGTGTCGAGCATATCGTCCTCCCGCAGGGGTGCCTGCGCAGCCAGCAGCGGCAACGTGAGCACGAAGCACGAGCCACCGCCGGGCTCGCTTTCGCCGCGCAAGTCGCCGCCCATCGCGTGCGCGAGCTGGCGCGAGATCGACAGGCCCAGGCCCGCGCCGCCGACGCGGCGGTCGAATGCGCCATCGACCTGGTAGAACGACTCGAACACCTTGTGGAGCTCGCCCGCGTCGATGCCGATGCCCGTGTCGTGCACCTCCACGCGGACACCCGGGCCGGACGGCGCGTGCAGCTCGATGCGGATGGCGCCGGCGCGGGTGAACTTGATCGCGTTGCCGACCAGGTTGTGCAGGATCTGGCGGATGCGCCGCGCGTCACCGTGCAGCCAGAGTGGATCGCTCACCTGCACGACCACCTGCACCTCGAGGCCGGCCTCCGCCGCGGCCGGTGCGACGAGGGCGCCCAGCGTGCGCACCAGCGCCACCAGGTCGAATGGCGCCTGCGCGAGGCGCAGCTGGCCGGCCTCCAGGCGCGCGAAGTCCAGCACGTCGTCGATCAGCGTCAACAGGTGCTCGCCGGCCTGCTCGATCAGCGCGTGTGATTCACCCGTCTCCAGCCGTGTCGCGGCGGTCGGGGTCGCGGGTTGGCCATCGGCTTCGCGCAGCAATCGCGTCAGACCGAGGATGGCGTGCAGCGGCGTGCGCATTTCGTGGCTCATCGTCGCCAGGAACCGGCTCTTGGCGTGGCTGCGCTCCTCCGCCAGCTGCAGCGCGTCGGTGCGCTGCTCGAACAACACGGCCATCTCGAAGCGCAGCGTCAGCAGTTCGACGAGGCGCTTGTCGGCCTTGAAGGACTCGAGCACGATCAGCCCCATGTAGATCGACAGGGCGCAGCCGGCGTAGGTGCCGACGACGTCGCCCTGGGCGAACTGCATCACGATGCCGGGCAGCAGCGTGACGACGACGAACGCCAGGTTGATGGCGAAGCTGGGCTGCAGCACCAGGGCGCCGATCGAGATGACGCCGGTCAGCGTCGCCAGAGCGAGCGCGCGTTGCCCGGGAGCATCCATCGACGGAACGAGCCACGTGCCGATCGCGCTCCACGCCAGCCCCTCCAGAGTGCACAGCAGCGCGAAGTGGCGCCGCCACGCGATGGCGTCGCCTGCGAGCGAGCGCCGATACCACGCGCCTTGCACGACGCGGGCCAGCGTGACCAGCGCCATGCACGCGCACCAGGTGAGCAGCCGGGGGTGCGAACCCCAGTCCCAGAACACCCACGCGAACAGGCAGGCCGCGGGCGCCGCGATGATGCCGGTCAGGCGCGCATTGCGAAACAGCAGCCCGACCTGGGCGTGGACCACCCGTTGGCGCAACGCCGTGCCATCGGCCGGCGGCGCCGCCGTCGTTTCGGCCGGCGGGGATGTCATCGCTGAACCTGTCGCAGCCCGCAGGCGCGCGTCGCGCGGGTTGGTATCGCGGCGCCACGCGACTCCTTGGGCCGGGTGCGGAGCCTGATCCGGGGAGAATCGCGTGCGTCCATCGAGTCGCTCTCCGGCAGTGAACTGCGCTATTGCCATCCATGGCGTCCTGCGCTCACAGCCAGGACGCTCGACGACGCCATGCTGCAATATAGCCATCCGCGCGGCGCCGGGATAGGGCCGCTTGGTGCGCTTCGCACGATCCGCGTCGACGCCGGTCCGCTCAAGCTCACAGCATGACGACGGCGCTGTTGCATCTTGAAATGCGACGCGTCTTGTCACCCGACTCTTTGATACGACGCTTTGCGGCGCTCGCCGCTGTGACAAATTTCGGCTTTCTGCCTGAATTGAATCTTGCGACAGCGCGATCACCGCAGTAGCGCCCACGAGGGCGAAGCAGCGCGAAATGGGATCGCTTCCAAAGGCGGCTCGACATTGGCACGCGACCTGCTATTGCCGACGTGATCCGCAGCTTCTTCCTGGGAGTGCCGCCCGCCTCGAGCGCGGGCGGCTGCGGATCATCTCAAACGTGTCTCGTGGTGTCCGGCTGCTTCGGCTGGCGCATCTGCCTTGTAGATGCTGCGCTTGGGCTGCGCCATCACGCGCTGCAGGATCGGCATGAATTCGCCGATCGGCAGCGTCTGCGCATGCGCATCGAACGCCGGGCCGTCGAAGAGCTCGCAGAACTCGGCCGTTCGTTCGTAGTGCGGGTGGGCCTGGAACTGGTCGCGCATGTCGCGGTCGAGTCCGATGTGATGGAAGAAGTAGTGGCCCTGGAAGATGCCGTGGTGCTGCACCATCCAGTGGTTGGCGTCGCTCACGAACGGCTTGACGATCGCGGCCGCGATGTCGGGGTGGTTGTAGGAGCCGAGCGTGTCGCCGATGTCGTGCAACAGGGCGCACACCACGTACTCGTCGTCGCGGCCTGCGTGCAGCGCACGGGTTGCGGTCTGCAACGAGTGGGTGAGGCGATCGACCGGAAAGCCCCCGTAGTCGCCTTCAAGAAGCTGCAGGTGCGCCGCGACCCGTTGCGCCAGCCCGCCTGCGAACTGCTTGAACTCGCCACCGATGACTTGCCAGTGCTCGCGCGTGCTGTCGCGCATGTGGACGAAGGTCGCTCTTGACGTCATCGTGGGCTCCTTGGGCAGGACACTAGGGCGCCAGCATCGCCAGCACCGACTTGCGGTAGCCGGTCAACCGCCCGCCGTCGACCACCATCGTATGGCCGGTGACGTAGCGGCTCTGCTCGCTGGCCAGGAAGTGGTACACGCCGACGAGGTCATCCACCTCGGCGATGCGGCCCAGCGCGGACAGCTGCTTGGCCAGTGTGTTGAGGATGTGGCCCGGCGGCAGCATCGGCGTCCTCACCGGTCCGGGGCACACGGTGTTGCAGCGGATGCCGCGCACCCCGAGCTCCACCGCGGCCGTCTTGGTCATGCTGATGACCGCCGCCTTGGTCGCGCTGTAGTCGAAGAAGCCTTCGTTCTGCTGCAGCCCGGCCACCGATGCCGTCGTGATGATGGATCCGCCGTCGCGCATGTGGCCCGGGCCGTACTTGAGCACGTAATAGGTGCCGTAGAAGTTCAGAGCCACCACCTTGTCGAGAACCGCCTCGTCGGACTCCGTGATGTGCATGCCCTTGCCGGGCATGCCGGCGTTGTGGATGATGACGTCGAGCGGACCGATCGCCTCCGCGGCCGATTTGAACGCGTCGCGCACGGTCTCGCGCTGCGTCACGTCCACGGTAATGAAGCGGGCGCCAGCGTCGAGCACGGCCTGCGGCGGCAACTGCACGTCAGCGATCACGACGCGAGCCCCTTCCTGCATGAAGCGCTCGGCGGTGCCCAGGCCGATGCCCGACGCGCCGCCGGTGATGAAGACGGCCTTGTCCTTGAGGCTGAATGGGTTGGGTGCATCCATGGAACTCTCCTGAAGTTCAGTAGTTCGCAAGCCGGGTGAAGACCGCGACCGGCGGCATCGCGGCGGGGTCGGCGATCACGTCGATCAGCACCGGGCCGTCGGTGGCCAGCGCCTCGGCGATCACGCCGGCGATGTCGGCCGAGCGCTCGAGGCGCAGCCCCTTCACGCCGCAAGCACGCGCGATCGCGGCGTGGTCCACGTCGACGAAGTCGCAGACGTTCGTGTGGCGTCCGAGGCCCGCGTCCTCGGCGTGCTTCTGGTAGCCGAGGATGCCGTTGTTCATCACCGCGACGACGACGCGGATGCCGTGGCGGCGCGCAGTCTCGAGTTCGGACCAAACGTGCCCGAAACCACCGTCGCCGACGACGCAGAACACCGGCCGCTCGGGCTGGCCGATGCGCGCGCCTAGCGCCATTGGAAAGCCCCAGCCGAGCCCGGCCTGGCCGCGCGGCGTGATGAAGCGGCGCTGGCCCGTGGCGCGCAGGTAGTTGGCGACCCAGATCGACGAGAAGCTGGCGTCGGCCACGACGATGTGGTCGTCGGCCAGTTGCTTCTCGAGTTCGGCCATGAAGCGCTCGGGGCGGATGGGCGACGCGGTCGACTGCGTGACGGCGGCGACTTCGACCTGATGACGTTCTTTGGCGTCCGCCAGCTTCTCCTCCAGCTGCGGTCGGGCGGCACGGCGGCGTGTCAGATCCTGGCGTGCGAGCGCTTCGTTGAGTGCACGCAAGGTCAGTTGCGCATCGCCCTTGAGACGGATCGATTCGTAGTTGCGGCCGATCTCGATCTCGTCGATGTCGATGTGGATGTAGGTGGCGCCGCGGGGCAACAGCGTCCAGGAGTCGGTGCCGTTCTGGTTGGTGCGGTTGCCCACCAGCAGCACGACGTCGGCGTCGGTGACCAGCGGCTTCGCGAACTTGGCCATGCCGCGCTTGGCCATGAAGTAGCCGATCACGCCCATCGACAGCGGATGGGCTTCGTCGACGCCGCCCTTGCCCATCGTGGTGGTGGCCACCGGCAGGCACGCGAGCTCCTGCAGCGCGCGCAGCTCGGCTTGCGCGCCCGAGCCGATGACGCCGCCGCCCGCGTAGACAAAGGGCGCGCGCGCCTGCGCCAGCAGCGTCGCAGCCGCGGCGATCACGTCGGGGTCGGGCTGCACCCGATCGAGCGGGAAGTGGCCCAGCGAGGCCTGGCGCGGCGCAGCGACTGCCTGTTCTTCGCGCTCGGCCAGGAGTTCCATCGACACCAGAAGCACGGCGGGCCCGGGCCGGCCGCTGGCGGCCGCGGTGAAGGCCATGTCCACGTAGTCCTCGATGCGGCTCGCGCTGGTGACGCGACGGATCCATTTGGCCACGCCCTTGAACAGTTCGAGCTGGTCGAGCTCCTGGAACGCGTTGCGATCGCGCGCGCCCGGGCCCACGTCCTGCACCAGCGCGACGATGGGCACCGAGGCCGACAGGCATTCCGCCAGGCCCGGCACCAGCAGCGTGGCCGCCGGCCCGTTCTGCGCGGTGACGACGGGCACGCGCCCGGTGACGCGGGCATAGGCGTCGGCCATGTAGGTGCCGGCGTTTTCCTGGCGATAGCCGATCTGCGCGATGCCGATGTCGTTGGCGGCCAGCGTCAGCGCCGGCGGGTTGCTCTGTCCGAACAGGTACGCCACGCCGTGCCGGCGCAAGGCGTTCGCGAAGCGTTGCGGCGGACGCAGCGAGGGGGTGGGCTCATTCATGGCGAAGTCTCCTGGAAGTGCACCGGACACACCGGCGGCTCGGGTGCGGGCCCGATGTCGTTCATGGTGTTGTGAAGGGAAAAGCGGGCGCGACGCGCTACGGCGTGATCAGCACCTTGCAGTGGTCGTTGGGCTGGCCGAGCAGCGCGAACATCGCGGGGGCGTCATCCAGGTTCACCGTGGCGGTGACGAGGCCTTCGACCGCGATGCGGCCGGCGGCGATCATGCGCTGCACGAACGGGAAATCCTCGGCGGTGTATGCCAACGGGAACGTCATGCGCAGGCGCTTCAGCGCGGCCGAGACGACCGTGAACGAATCGGGTTGCATGCCCGTGCCGGTCATCACCAGCTGCGCACCATGCGGGGCGATGTCGATGAGGTGCGCGAGCAACGGCCGGCCGACGCATTCGAAAATCACCGTGGGCTGGCGTCCGGTCTGGCGCGCGAACTCGGCCACCGGGTTCACATGCTGCGACGCATCGATCACCACGCCCGCGCCGATGCGGCGCGCGCGCGCGAGGCGCGCGGGCACCATTTCGCTGATGCCGATGTCGCCAGCGCCGAAGAACTTCGCCCACTTGGCTACCGACAATCCGATGATGCCGGCGCCGATGATCAGCACGTCCGCGCCGATTGGCACCTGGGCGGCCTTCCATGCACCCAGGCCGACGGCCAGCGGCTCGATGGTGGCGGCGTCGTTGTCGCTGAGGCCGTCGGGGATCTTCATCGCGAGGCCCGCCATGCAGGTCGCGTACTCCGCGTAGGCACCGGGCATGCGCGGGTCGAACCCTTGCGCGATGATCGCGCTGCACGACTGATACGCGCCCGCCGTGCACGCGGCGCACGTGCCGCAAGGCTTGGCGGGCAGCGCGACGAGGCGGTCGCCCACCCGCCAGCCGCTGACGCCGGGACCGATCTCGACCACCGTGCCCGCGTATTCGTGTCCCAGCACGTTGCCGAACTGCAGCAGGCCCGGTACCTCCGCCGCGTGCAGGTCGGACGCGCAGATGCCGCACGCCTTCACCTTGAAGACGAGGCCACCTGGCTCGGCCGCGGGGCGCGGCACCTCGGCCAGGCGCAGTGGCTCGCCGACACCCTGGAATTGCAATGCTTTCATGAAGATTCCCTTTTCGATTTCGCGTCGATGCGCTTGGCGCCATCGACTGCATGGGTATGGCCGTGTTCGCGGAACTGCCCGCGGTCCAGGCCTCGGAAGACGGTGGCGTCGATCGCGCTCATCAGGCGATCGACGGTGAGTCCCTCGACGGACGGCACCCATTTGCCGAGCCAGATCAGCATGCCCATCAGCAACTGCACCGAAAGCTCCGGTTCGCACTGCACGATGGAGCCGTCGGCCATGCCTTCCTTGAGGAACTTGATCAGGTAGTCGCGCAGCCGGTCGCCCCAGGCGGCGATGGACTTGCGTTGCGCCGACTCGAGGTACGAGAAGTCGCCGAAGTACAGCTGCGGGCCGTTGGCCGCGGCCTCGTCGAGCATCGCGCGGATGAAATGGCGCAGCTTTTCCTCGCCGCTGCCGCCCGCGTCGTCGGTGTCCACCATCAGCTTCTCCACACGCGTCAGCGACGAGCGATGGCAGGCGTAGGCCAGCGCCTGCTTGTTCGGGAAGTAGTGGTAGAGCGCGGCGTCGCGCATGTCGAGCGTGGCCGCGATGCCGGTCAGCGTCGCGAGGGCGTAGCTCTTGGAATTGATCATCTCCGTGGCCGCGCGAATGATCGCTTCGCGCATGCCTTCTGCCTTGCGGCTGTTGGAAACGGGCTTCTTGGCCTTGGCTTTGGTAGAGGTCGACATGGGTTCGCGAGCGTTCATTTCCAGGGACTGTCAGTGTCCACGAATCGCATTCTGACCATCGCCTCCAGATTTGCTCTCAGGGTATTCCTAGTGTTGACTAGAAAACCTAGTTTAAACTAAAAATACACCCAACAGCGAGCTCCGACCCGAAGAGAGCGCGCAAACAACGGAGACAAGACATGCGCAAGATGCTTCAGATCGGAGTGGTCTCACTCGAGGTCATCGCCACCGGCACGGCCTTCGGCCAGGCCACTGCCCCCACCGCCGCGGCCTCCGCACCCACCCCGGCCGCGACAGTCGCCAGCTCGGAGGCCGAAGAAACGCAGCACGTGACCGTCACCGCGCAAAAGCGCGAGCAGACGCTGCAGGACGTGCCCATCTCGGTGTCGGTGACCACCGCCGCCACCATCCAGAAGGCGCACATCGTCGACCTGATCGACCTGCAATCGGTCGTGCCGTCCCTCAAGGTGGCTCAGTTCAACGCGGTCGGCCAGACCAACTTCATCATTCGCGGCTTCGGCAACGGGGCCGGCAACGACGGCATCGAGAGCTCGGTGGGCGTGTTCGTCGACGGCGTGTACCGCTCGCGCACGTCGTCCGCCCTGGACGACCTGCCTGAAATCGAGCGCATCGAAGTGCTGCGCGGCCCCCAGTCCACGCTGTTCGGCAAGAACGTGTCGGCCGGCGCGATCAACATCGTCACCGCCAAGCCGCAGTTCAAGTTCGGCGGCTCGGCCTCGGTGGACATCGGCAACTTCCACCTCGCGCAGGAACGCGCGAGTGTCACCGGCGCGCTGTCGGACAGCGTTGCCGTGCGCCTGTCCGCGAGCAACAACCAGCGCGACGGCTATCTGCACAACGAGGTCACCGGCAACGACGTCGACAACCGGGACCGCCAGTCGTTTCGCGGCGACCTGCTGTGGAATCCGACCGCCGACCTGCAGGCCCGCGTGATCGTCGACTACAACCGCATGCACGAGACCTGCTGCGGCGTGGTGTCGCTGCGCAACGGCCCGGCCACGCAGTTCATCGGCGCCGGCCTGGGCAAGACCGTCGGCGATCCAACCCACGTCTTCTCCGACGCCATCGTCTTCAACACCGATCCCGTCAACCGGCTCAGCGGCAAGGGCGGCTCGGCGCAGATCGACTGGAAGACCGCCGTCGGCACGCTGACCTCCATCACTGCGGACCGCAAGCAGACCAACGCATCGACGCAGGACGTCGACTTCACTGGCGCTGACCTCGCCAACAAGAACCAGGCCAACGACATCTCCACGTTCACGCAGGAACTGCGCCTGGCCTCCAACGGCAGCGGCGCGCTGCACTGGATGCTTGGCGGCTTCCTGCAGAAGGAGAAGCTGCACACGGGCGTCGACACGACATACGGCACCGACATGCGCGCCTACGCCGACGGCCTCAGCGGCCAGGTGCCGGCCGCGCTGCTGGGCGCGCTGCCCGCGCCGTTGCAGGCCGCGTTGTCGGGCCATTCCAACGTCTACGCGCTCGAACTCCTGCAAAGCCTCGTGACGCCGTCCATCACCCCCGGCACGACGTATTTCGCGCCCGGCCAGGGCATCCTCGACCACTATGCGATGAAGCAGGACTCGGCCTCGCTGTTCGGCAACGCCGACTGGGACGTCACCGACAACCTGACGCTGACCGGCGGCCTCGCGTACCTGAGCGACCGCAAGCGCGCTTCCTCCGACGTCACGCTCACCGACAAGTTCTCGCAGCAGAACCTGCAGAACGTGCCGCAGTTCGGCGCCATCGGCCTGCCGCCCAACCTGTATGGCGCACTTGGCGGCTTGCAGTTCTTCTATCCCGACACGGCCAACCACGCGCCGGTCAACTTCCCGAACGCCAACGAGTCCGGCGAGCTCAAGGGCAGCAAGCTGACCGAGGCGCTGCGCGCGAACTACGACTTCGGGTCGTGGAGCGCGTACGTGGGCTGGGCGACGGGCTGGAAGGCCGGCGCCTACAACCTGTCGTCGGACAGCCGCCCGCCCGACGCCAACGGCATCGGCCGCACCGCGGGCCCGGAGAACGTCACCAACATCGAGGCCGGCCTGAAGACCGAAACCCGCAAGGGCTATCTCACGTTCGCCATCTTCGACCAGGCGATCAAGGGCTTCCAGTCGAACGCCTACACCGGCACCGGCTACAGCCTGGTCAACGCGGGCAAGGAGTCGACGCGCGGCTTCGAGCTCGATGGCGCGTACCGGCCCACGGCGTGGCTCGCGCTGACCGGCTCAGCCACGTACCTCGACGCGAAGTACGACTCGTTCACGCACGCGCCCTGCGTGTCGTTCGACACCGTGCGCTGTCCGGTCGATCCGGCGACGGGCCTGACGCCGGCGTTCCGCGACCTGTCGGGCCAGCGGCCCGCGGGCATCCCGACGTGGTCGCTGTCCACCTCGGCGACGTTGAACCAGGACTTCGGCGGCGGCTTCACCGGCTTCATCCGTGCGGAGTACGACTACTCGAGCAAGGTGCAGCTGATCGAGACCACGCCGGCAGAGCTGTCGACCTACGGCCAGAAGAACGTCAACGCGAGCCTGGGCATCGAGAGCAAGCCCAACCACTATTCGATCTCGCTGTGGGCACGCAACCTGTTCGATGACCGTTCGATGATCGGCACGTTCCCGACCGTGGCCCAGGCCGGCAGCTACAGCGGCTTTCCCAACGCGCCGCGCACCTTCGGCGTGACGCTGGGCACGAAGTTCTGACGCCATGGAGCACGCGATGAGGTCGATCGACAGCGGCGACGGCGCCGCCACGGGCATGTCCGGCAGCGCCCGCGCGTGGGCCGGCTTCCAGGGCGGGCGCGACCCTTACATCACGCTGATCAGCATCTACATCTTCATGCCCTGGGTGGCGACGGTGCTGATCGGCGACGCGGTGAAAGGGCAGGGGATGATCGCGGGCGTCGGGTTGGTGGGCGGCCTGATCGCCGCACTGACAGCCCCCTTCCTCGGGGCCGCGGCCGACCGGCTGGGGCCGCGCAAGCCGGCGCTCGCACTGCTGTCGGTGCTGTTCGCGCCCGTCGTGTTCGCGTTGTGGTGGGCCAAGCCCGGCGGCGCCGGCTTGAGCGTGCCGACGATCCTGGGCATGACGCTGGTGATCGCGCTGCTGTTCACCTACATCGAGGTGCTGCACAACTCGCTCATCACCTACGCGGCGCGCAACGCACGCGACGCAGCGACGATGTCGGGCACCGCACTGGCCTGGGGCAACGCCGTGTCGGTGGCGGCGCTCGTGCTCGTGCTCTGGGCGTTCGCGCTGCCGGGCAAGGTGCACTGGTCGCTGGTGCCGGCGACGCCGCTGTTCGGGCTCGACCCGGCGCTTGGCGAGCCCAGCCGCATCGCCGCCCCGATCGCCGCGATCCTTTTCGCGCTCGGTGTCGTGCCGCTGATGCTGTTCACGCAGGATGCGCCCGCCCGCGTCGGACACGCGGGGCGCCTGGGCGCCGCGTTCGCGGGGGGCGCGCGCGACATGTTCACGCTGATCCGCAGCGTGCGCCATCACCGCGACGCCGCGATCTTCCTCGGCGCACGCATGCTGTTCTCCGATGCCCAGATCGCGCTGATCATCTTCTGCGGCATCTACGCGGCCGGCGTGATGCACTGGGGCGTGCTCGAGATGACGGCCTTCGGCATCCTGATGAGCACCTGTGCTGCACTCGGCGGTCTGCTGTCTTCAGTGCTCGATCGCCGGCTGGGCCCCAAGCGCGCCCTGCAGGTGGAAATCATCGGCACGATCGTGGGCATCGTCGCGCTGCTGGGCGTGTCGCCCACGGGCATGCGCTTCGTCTTCACGGTGGCAGCCGACGCGGCGCCGCTGTGGCACGGCCCGGTCTTCACCAAGTCGCCCGAGCTCGTGTTCCTGGCGATCGGCGGCGTCGTCGCCGTCTTCAACACGGCCATCTTCGCGTCCAGCCGCACGTTGCTGACGCGCCTCATTCCGCCCGGGCAGTCCGGCGCGTTCTTCGGCCTGTTCGCGCTGTCGGCCACCGCCACCGTGTGGCTGGGTCCGCTGGCCGTGCAGACCGCGGTGGGCCGCTTCCACAGTCAGCAAGCCGGCAACGTCGCCATCGCGATCCTGATGGGCCTCGGCCTCATTCCGCTGAGCTTCGTGCGCGACAAGCGCGACTGAACCCTTCCTCTTTCAAGGAGCTCGCCATGCGCGACTATTCCCTCTTCTACATCGACCGCGAGTGGGTTCTTCCCGTCAACGGTGGCGAATCGTTCGACGTCGTCAATCCGGCCACCGAGGCCATCGCAGGCGTGATCCGCCTCGGCGACGAAGCCGACGTCGAACGCGCGATCGCCGCGGCGCGCCGGGCCTTCGACGGCTGGTCGACCACGCCGTTGCAACAACGCAGCGAACTGCTCGCACGTGCCGCCAGCATCTACGAACGCCGCCTCGACGAGATGGCCACCGCCATCTGCGAGGAGATGGGCGCGCCGCTGGCCAAGGTCGCGCGCGCCGCGCAGGCGCCTCTGGGCTTGTGGCAGCTGCAGACCGCGCTCGCTCTCGCCGCCGACTATCCGTTCGAGAAGCGCCAGGGCAACACGCACATCGTCAAGGAGGCGGTGGGCGTCTGCGCGCTGATCACGCCATGGAACTGGCCGATGAACCAGGTGATGTGCAAGGTGGCGCCGGCGCTTCTGGCCGGCTGCACGATGGTGCTCAAGCCGAGCGAGTACGCGCCGTTCTCGGCACAGATCCTGGCCGAGATCCTGCACGAGGCCGGCGTGCCCGCCGGCGTCTTCAACCTGATCCACGGCGACGGCGCGCGCATCGGGCCGCTGCTGTCTTCGCACCCCGAAGTGGACATGGTGTCGCTGACCGGCTCGACGCGCGCCGGCAGCTCCGTCGCGCGCCACGCGGCTGACACGATCAAGGTCGTGTCGCTGGAGCTGGGCGGCAAGTCCGCCAACATCATCCTCGACGACGCGCCGCTGGAGGAGGCGGTGACAGCAGGTGTGGTCAACATGATGTTCAACACCGGACAGAGCTGCAACGCGCCGTCGCGCATGCTGGTGCCCGCCGGCAAGATGGCGCAGGCCCGGCACATCGCGGCCGTGGCTGTGCAATGCCTGGTGGTTGGCGATCCGATGGATCAAGCCACCACCACGGGCCCGATCGCCAACCGCCGCCAGTACGAGCGCGTGCAGGCCCTGATCGAGCAGGGCGTCTGCGAAGGCGCGACGCTGGTGGCCGGCGGCCTGGGCCGTCCCGAGGGCCTCGCGAAGGGCTGGTTCGCGCGCCCCACCGTGTTCGCCGACGTCCACAACCGGATGACGATCGCGCGCGAGGAGATCTTCGGCCCTGTGCTCGTGATGATCCCGTACGACGACGAGGACGACGCCGTCGCGATCGCCAATGACTCCGACTACGGCCTGTCCGGCTACGTGTGGGGCGGCAGCGTCGCGCGCGCGGCCGCGGTCGCCAAGCGCCTGCGCACGGGCATGGTCCATCTCAACGGCGCGGGCATCGATCTCGCCGCGCCGTTCGGCGGCTACAAGCGCTCCGGCAACGGCCGCGAATGGGGCGCCGCCGGTATCGAGGAGTTCCTCGAGACCAAGGCGCTCATGGGCGCGGGTGCCTGACGATGGCGGCGACGATGGATCACTACGACGTCCTGATCATCGGTGCCGGCGTCTCCGGCATCGGCGTGGCCTGCCGGCTGGCCGCCGACTGCCCGGGCAAGACCTACGCGATCCTCGAACGCCGCCTGCGACTCGGTGGCACGTGGGATCTGTTCAACTACCCCGGCGTGCGCTCCGACTCCGACATGCTCACCTACGGCTACGAGTCCCGCCCCTGGCAGGACACGAAGGTGCTGGCCAGCGGCGATGCGATCTGGAACTACCTGGACGACACCGCGCGCGAAGCGGGCGTTGACCAGCACATCCGCTATGGGCTGAAGATCATCTCGGCCGACTGGTCGTCGCTGCGCCAGCAATGGACGGTGACGGCCGTCGACGAGTCCAGCGGCGCTTCGCAGCAACTGCACTGCGGCCAACTGGTGCTGGGCACCGGCTACTACAACCACGACAACGGCTTCGCGCCGGAGTTCCCCGGCCTGGACAAGTTCACCGGCCAGGTCGTGCATCCGCAGCACTGGCCGAAGGACTTGGCGTTGTCCGGCCAGCGCGTAGTCATCGTCGGCAGCGGGGCGACCGCGATGACGCTGGTGCCGGCGATCGCGAAGGCCGCCGCGCACGTGACGCTGCTGCAGCGGTCGCCCACGTACATCCTGTCGGTGCCGGCGCACGACGCTTCGCTGGACAAGCTGTCGCGCTTGCTGCCGCGGCGCTGGGTGTTCGCCTACGCCCGCGGCCGCAACAAGATGCTCGCGCGCTGGATCTACGCGGCCTGCAGGCGCTGGCCGGAGCGGATGCGCAAGTTCCTGCTCAAGCAGACGGAGAAGCACCTGGGCGGCAGCGCGGACATGGCGCACTTCACGCCGCGCTACATGCCCTGGGACCAACGCCTGTGCATCGTGCCGGACGCCGACCTGTTCGCGGCGATTCGCGGCGGCGCGGCCTCGGTGGTCACCGACCAGATCGCTGGCTTCGAGGGCCGCACGCTCACGCTGGCGTCGGGCGCGACGCTCGAGGCGGACGTGCTCATCACCGCCACCGGCCTGGACGTGCAGGTGTTCGGCGGCATGGCGATCAGCGTCGATGGCCGCGCCTACGCGCCGCAGCAGCACATGCTCTACAAGGGCGTGCTGATGGAAGGCCTGCCCAACTTCGCATGGATCCTGGGCTACACGAGCCTGTCGTGGACGCTCAAGGTGGACCTCGCGTCGGCCTACCTCGTGCGCCTCTACAAGCACCTCGACGCCCGCGGCTACGCGTCGTTCTGCGCGCAGGACGAGCACGGCCTGCGCACGGATGAATCGGTGATGGGCAACCTCACGTCAGGCTACCTGGTGCGCGCCAACGACCGCATGCCGCGCCAGGGCAGCACGGGTCCGTGGCGCGTCACGCATCACTATCCGAGCGACAAGGAGACGCTGTTGCAGGCGCCGCTGGAAGACGGCGTGCTGTCGTTCGAACGCCAACGCCGGCCGCTGCGCGCAGCGTGAGCAGATGGCCTTGAACGTCCAGGGATCGGGAGTCATCGACCGAGAGAGGCAAGACCGGTCGCAGCCTTGCGATGACGCTCGGACCACGCCGTTTCTCCAGGCTTGGGAGATGGCGTGGCGCGTCGACTGCCCGACGCTGGCGCACGACCCGTGCGCTGCGCAATCGTCATTGCCAGCGTCGCGGCCTTTAGCGGCAGGTCGCGCTGCGCAGGAACTGGCTGACGTCCTTCGGATGCCAGCCGACGGTCTTGAGCGCGTGTTCCAGCGCCTCGTCGTCCACCTGCGACAGGAACGCATCGTCCTGCAGCGGGAATTGTTCGTGTCGTTCTTGCGGGGTCGAGGTGATCAGGGGCGTGTTCATGGTGTGGCCTGCCGGTTGATGGCGCAATGTTGGCGGTGCATCCCGAACCGCGCAGCCAGACGTTAGCGCAGTGTGCTGTGCGTGCAGTCCTACAAATGACGCCTCTTGGCAGCGCATCTGCGTCGACTTCACCTATGAAAAGTGGGATGCCACGACCGAGCGGACGCGGATGACATCGGCACGGCAGGTCCGCTGACAAGGTCCATCGCTTGCATGAGCCGATCAACAGGAGCAATCCATGACCACCACCGCTCAAACCCGCTTCGCCGATCTTGCCTTCGAACTCCGCTTCGACCCGCTCGTGGACGAACAGTGCCCACTGTCGTTCCCCTGCGATGCGCGCGGCGAGGTCGACCTGGACGAGTTGTGCGACCGCTCACGTCGCGACTACATGTTCGCGCACACGCTGATCGGCCGCAACTTCACGCTGCCCGTGATTCGCGCCTGCGCGGCCTGAGGCCACATCAGCGCGTGGCGCCACGCTCGCGGGCCACGCGCCAACGCGCGGGATCGCCTCGGTGACGGGGTGACGCCGCCTCTCGACCTATCGGGGAGGTGAGCTTGCTGGGCGCGGCGGGCACCTGCCCCGGATGCCGCTCTCCATCGAAACGCCGACGACCCGCGTGATGCGTGTCGCGACGACCACACCTTCCCATTCTTCCGATCGTCGAGATCGCCGCTTTCGGGTGGCTTTCGCGCCCTGCGTCGCCGCGCCACGCGATCAGTAGAAACCATCGAATGCTTTCGAAACTTCTGGTTCGAAAGGTATTGTGATTACGAATTAGCGTTTCTAGAATCAATTCGAGCTTGAATCAAAAGCATTCGACACCTCATTGCCGGCGAATGAGCGGTTGTGGATTTCGATTTGCTTTCGATTTGTGTGGAACCGGAGCTCTCTCGAGAGCCCGCCCCATGCCCCGAATTCTTCCAGGAACGCATCGATGAGCCCGCACCGCCGAACCACCCCGCCCGCGCGCCTGCTGCTGGTGGCCAGCCTCGAGATCGCGTTCTGCGGCCTGGCCTCCGCCCAGGCCGTGCCGGCGCCCGCCAGCGCCGCCTCGGCCGCGAGCCCCTTGCAGCAGGACGCTGCGGTGCAATCGGTGGTCGTCAGCGGCACCCGCGCCAGCCTGGCCAAGTCCCTGGACCTCAAGCGCAATTCCACGATCGTGCAGGATTCGATCTCGGCCACCGAGCTCGGGCGCTTTCCCGATGACAACGTGGCCGACTCGCTGAGCCACATCAACGGCATCTCGATCACGCGCACGGCCGGCGGCGAGGGCCAGTACGTGGGCGTGCGCGGCTTCGGCTCGGGCTACAACATCGTCACGCTGAACGACCGCATCCTCGCGACCGACGGCGACGGGCGTGACTTCGCATTCGACGTGCTGCCCGCCGACGTCATCTCGGGCGCCGACGTGCTCAAGTCGGCGCAGGCCTCGCAGATCGAGGGCAGCATCGGCGGCACGGTGAACCTGCGCTCGGCGCGGCCGTTCGACAACCCGGGCCTGCACGGCGCGCTGCGCATCGAGGGTGATCACAACGACATGTCGCGTCTGAACGGCCGCAAGGTTTCGGGCGTCTTCAGCGCCACCAACGACGCGCGCAGCTGGGGCGTGGTGCTGGGCGCTGTCTGGTCGAAGTCCAACGAGCGCACCGACTCGTTCGACTACAACACCTACGACGCCAGCAACCCGGGCAGCTTCGACGTCAACGGCGACGGCATGCTCGCCGCCGACGAGCAGAACCTGGTGGGAAGCTGCTGCATCGCGTTCGGCTCCAACTTCCAGAAGAAGCAACGCACGGCGTTCTCCGGCGCGCTCGAGTGGAAGCCCAGCGACAGCGTGCACCTGGTGCTCGACGGGCTGATGACGCACCTGAACGCGCCCGACACCGGCTTCAACGAGGCCTACTACCCCGACTACACCGACGGCCGCTGGAGCCAGCTGACCACGCGCAACCACCTGATCACCGGCTTCACCGCCAACACCTTCGTGCCCGAGATGGCCAACATCTCGGTCGACCGCGAGGTCAAGACGAGCCAGCTCGGGCTCAACGGCCAATGGACAGTGTCGCCCACGCTCAAGTTCAGCGGCGACCTGTACCGCTCCAAGTCGATCCGCGACGAAGGCGGCAAGGACACCTTCCTGGTGGCCGGCATCGCGGGCGACAGCACGTTGAAATGGCAGACAAACCACAACGGCCTGCCCGACATTTCGGTGACGCTGCCGGATGGGCGCGACCTCGCCACCGAGCTCGGCGCCGGCCACCTGGGCGACGCCGACTACGGCATCCACTATGTCGGCCTGAGCGGCGACAACATCCACGACACCGTCACCGGCGGCACCGCCTCGGGCCACGTCGACATCGACCTCGGCGCGCTCGAGAGCCTGGACTTCGGCCTCGGCCGCACGCAGCGCCAGAAGGTGCGCGACTACGTCGACAACGACTGGACCGGCGGCTCCTGCCAGTACTGCGACATGTATGCCACGACGTTCGCGTCGCTCGGCCAGCACGTGGTCAGCCCGCTCACGCTGCCCAACTTCATGAAGGGCTCCGGCGGCAAGTACCCGCGCAGCCTGGTGCAGTTCAACGCCGCCAACTATCTCAATGCGCTGAAGTCGCTGGACGGTACGCCGGTGGGCGACTCGGGCGCCACGTTCAATTTCGCCGACACGCTGCCGCTGCGCGACCCGACCAACTCGTACGACGTCATCGAAAAGACCACCAGCGCGTTCCTCGAGGGCAACCTCTCGGGCGAGGCCTGGTCGGGCAACGTCGGCCTGCGTCTGGTGCGCACCAGCACCTATTCGGCCACCGCGTACAACCAGATCCTGGCCATCGACGACCCGACCCCGGACATCGCCACCTCCAGCCCCACGGTGACATACAGCGACCCCGAGCCGGTGGTCGAACGCGGCTCGTACGCCAAGGCGCTGCCGTCAGCCAACTTCAGCCTCTGGCTCGACAAGACCTTGCAACTGCGGCTGGGTGCCGCCAAGGTGATGGCGCGGCCGTCGCTCGACAAGCTCGCGCCCACGCGCAGCGACACCACGATCGACCGGGTCTACGTGATCACCGTCGCTGGCAATTCCAGGCTCAAGCCGACCACGGCCAAGCAGGAGGACCTGTCGCTCGAGTGGTATTACAAGCCGAAGTCGGCGCTGACGATGGCGCTGTTCGCCAAGCAGATCAGCAACTTCGTGACGACGCAGACGGCCACCGGCGTCGACATCGGCGTGCCCGGCTATCTCTACACGATCATCAGCCCGATCAACGGCGACCGCGGCAGCGTGGCCGGCCTGGAGCTGGGCTTGCAGCACCTGTTCGACAACGGCTTCGGCGTGCGCATGCAGTACACGCGCAACAAGAGCAAGGCCTGGGTGCAGGGGCAGTACGTGGGCCAGCTCGAAGGCGTGGCGCCGTCCACCTCGTCGCTGGGGCTGCTGTACGAAAAAGACAAGCTCAGCGCGAGCCTGTCGTTCGACCACACCAGCGCCTACGTCGCCCACAGTTCCACCGAAGCCGGCTGGCCCGCGATCGCGGCGCCGTTGATGTGGGTGACGGCGTCGGCGTCGTGGGAGCTCAGCGATCACTTCAAGCTGTTCGTCGAAGGCAAGAACCTGTCGGATGCGCTGTATCGCTCCAACCTGGGTCGCGCCGATGCAGCCTACGGCTATTCCGCCTGGGGCCGCACCGTGACCGCCGGCCTGTCGCTCAAGCTGTAAGGGCCGCATGGGTGCCGCCAGCAACTCCGCCGCCAGCGCCGCATCGCAGCTGCAATCGATCTTGGGCAGCACGCCGCCGCGCGCTTCGGTGACAGATGGCGCACTGGTGCCGGAGCAACGCCGGCGCCAGATCTGCGCGCTGATCGAAGCGCAGGGGCGCGTCCCAACTCGTGTTCGCTGTCGGGCCCGCAGGCCGAACTCGCGCTGGCCGGGCTGCAGGCCGACCGCCTGTTCCTGGGCGTGGACAGCCTCGACCCGGACGTCGGCCTGATGACCCCGCACGTGCTGGAGGCGCAGCTCAACGCGCAGATGATCCGCTGCGCGCGCCGCGTGATCGCGGTGGCCGATTTGTCCAAGCTGCTGCGCCGCAACCTGTCGGTGATCGCCAAGGTGGAGCAGATCCACACGCTGATCACGGATGACGGCGCCGACCCCGCGATCGTCGCGGCGCTGCGCCAGCGCGGCGTCGAGGTGGTGATCGTTTCGCCGGGTGGCGTGCATCGGCGTTGAACCTGCTGGCCGCGAGTCCGCGTGACAGCGCGCAAGGAGCCCGACTGGTGAAGCTGCTGTTGGTAGAGCATTCGAAAGACCTGCGCGACACGGCGGCCGCGGCCCTGCGCCGCGCGGGGTTCGTCGTCGAGGCCTTGGCCGACGGTGCCGCGGGCCTGTGGGCGGCGCATCAGCTCGACCCCGACGTCATCGTGATCGAACTGGCACCGACCGGATTCGACGGCGTGATGCTGTTGCGCCGGCTGCGCGCCGAAGGGCTCGCGACGCCCGTGCTGATGCTCACCGCGACGCTCGACGTCGAGGCGCGCCTGCACTGCTTCGACGCAGGCGCCGACGACTGCATGCCGCAGCCCGTGGACCTGCGCGAGCTCGCCGCGCGTGCACGCGCGCTGGCGTTCCGTGCTCGCGCGACCCCGTGCGACGTGGCGACCCTGGGCGACCTGCGCATCGACCGGGCCCGCGGCGAGGTCTGCCGCGACGGCCGCCCCGTGCCGATGCGCCGGCGCGAGCGTTTGCTGCTGGAGGTGCTGTTCGCGCAGCAGGGTCGTCTCGTCAGCCGCGCCAAGATCGAATCCAAGCTGTACGGCGATTGCACCGACCTGCAGAGCAATTCGGTGGAGGCCGCGGTCTCGCAACTGCGGCGCTGGATCGACACGCCCGGTGGCCCGTCGCGCATCACCACGCTGCGTGGGGAGGGCTATCGGCTTGAACGGTAGGGGGTATTTGGAAACGAGGTGTGAATGGGCGCGTGGATCAGCGACTACATCAGGCTCCGGTCACCTCCCGAACTCATCATCGACCTGCTCTCCGAGCCTGAACCCAACCGAACAACCAGGAGCTTTCCATGACCCGACAACCTCTTGCCGCGACGCTCTTCACCGCCGCCTCCCTGCTGTCGCTGAGCAGCCATGCCGCCGATGCGACGGTATCCACGCGCCTGGCGCACACGCTGCGCGCGGTCAGCGCGCAGCAGGCCGCGGAGACGCGTGCGCAGCTGCCCGAAGAACGCGTGGCCACGGTGGCCGCCGTCGCCGCCGCCACGCCGTGGACGCCGCACGTCAGCGACACCTGGCAGTGGCAGCTGACGGGCACGATCAACACCAGCTACAACGTCAACGTCTACGACATCGACCTGTTCGACACGCCCGATGCCGTCCTCGCCACCTTGCACTCGCAAGGCAAGCACGTGGTCTGCTACTTCTCGGCCGGCAGCGGCGAGAACTGGCGCCCGGACTACGCGGGCTTCCACGCCGCCGATCTGGGCAATCCGCTCGACGGCTGGGCCGGCGAGAAGTGGCTGGACACCCGATCGACGAACGTGCGCAACATCATGGCCGCGCGCCTGGACAAGGCCAAGGCGCGCGGCTGCGACGGCGTCGAGCCGGACAACGTCGACGGCTACACCAACAGTCCCGGCTTCCCGCTCACGGCGGCGACCCAGCTGGACTACAACCGCTTCCTGGCGACGGCCGCCCATGCGCGCGGCCTGAAGGTGGCGCTGAAGAACGACGTCGACCAGGTCACCACGCTGGCAGCCAGCTTCGACTTCGCGGTCAACGAGCAGTGCAACCAGTACAGCGAGTGTGGCGCCTACTCGGCATTCACCGGCGCCAACAAGCCCGTCTTCAACGCCGAGTACAAGTCCAAGTGGCACACCAGCGCCAGCGCGCGCGCCACGATGTGCGCCAAGGCCAAGGCGCAGAACCTGCGCACGCTGGTGCTGCCGCTGGCGCTCGACGACTCGTTCCGCCTCAGCTGCGATTGAGCAACAGGAGTCTGCGCGGCACGCAGGCTCCTGGCGGGTGCGCGCAACGTCACGCGGCCGTGCGCGCCTGCAACTGGCGCTGGATCTTCCACACGAGCACGATGGCCAGCAACGTGGTGCACACCACCACGTAGCCGACCTGCGGAAAGTGCTCGATCCGGCCATCGGCACCCTGCGCGACGATGTGCCCGGCCACCACCGACGCGATGCCGCCCGACACCTGCTGGATCGACGAGCTGACCGCGTTGTAGGCGCCGCGCTTCGTCGCTTCGGGCACTTGCGAGGACAGGGCCTGGAACGGAATCATGCGCGAGAAGATGCCTACGAACATGATGACGTTGATCACCACGACGACCGGCAGCGACGTGACGCCGAGGTGCGTGTAGATCACCACCATGAGGATCGACAGGAGGCTGCCGAACAGGAACACGTTGAACTTGCCGAACCGGTCGGCCGACTTGCCGATCATCGGGCCCAACACGATCGTGCAGATGCCTGTGAAGAAGTAGATCACCGGCAGGTGCGAGGCGTCGATGCCGAGGTTGCCCACCAGGAACGCGCTGCTGAAGGGCATCAGCATGAAGCCGCCGGTGGCCAGCAGCGTGACGGTGAGGAACGCGAGCAGGTGGCTCGGCTCGGTGATCGTGTGCCACAGGTGCATGAACGGGCTGTGCTCCTGCGGCTTGCCCAGGTGGGCGTCGACCGGCTTGAGCTTCATCGAGATCACGAAGATGCCCGCCAGGCCGAGTGCGGCCAGCACGATGAACGGCGCGTGCCAGTTCCAGTGCTTGGCGAGGAACAGCCCCATCGGCAGGCCCATCACCTGGCTGGCTGCGAAGGCCGTCTGGATCAGGCCCATCACGCGGCCGCGCAGCGTTACCTCGAACAGATCCGTTGCGATCGCCAGCACCACTGAGCCGATCACGCCGCCGAACAAGCCCGTGACCACGCGCGCGGCCAGCAGCAGCTCGTAGGTCGGCGCCAGGCCGCACCACAGCGTGCCGAGCAGGAACCCCGCGTAGAAGAACATCAGGAGCTTCTTGCGATCGAAGCGGTCGGCGAAGCCGGCCGCGATGAATCCGGAGACGCCGGCGCTGAACGCGTAGGCGGACACCGCCAGGCCGAACTGCTTCGTCGAGATCGTCAGTGTCGGCATGATGAAGACGCCCAGCGGCGACATCAGCATGAAGTCCAGGATCACCGCGAACTGCAGGAAGGCCAGCAGGCCGACGACGAACTTCTGGTACGGGCTGAACGAGGCGGCGGGTGCGGTGCTGGGCGACGGCATGGAGCGGCTGGCTTGGGTTTTCAACCCGCCATGGTCGCCGATATCGCCTTTCTGCGAACTTGCCTGTCGACGAAAACCCACGATTGGCCGTCGAGTGGTGTCCACATGGGGCACGCGCTCCTCGTTACCTGGATATACTTCGCGTGCGAAATAAATAAAACGCCATGGCCAACCCACCTCGCCTCATTTTCCTGCTCAACAGCGCACAGCGCCGCCTGCAGCAGTTCATCGCCGCCGAACAGGATCGTTCCGCGCGCGCGGGCCGCCCAGCGCCGTCGCCCGCGCAGAGCGGCGTGCTGTTCGTGCTGGCGCGCGAGGACGGCGCCACGATGGGTCGGCTGGCGCAGGCGCTGGACCTGGCGCCGTCGGCGATGTCCGGCCTGGTGCAGCGCATGGAGGTGCTGGGCTGGCTGGTGCGGCGCGTGGACGAGGTCGACGCGCGCACGCAGCGCGCGTGGCTGCTGCCCGCGGGCAGCGCGCAACTGCCGCCGCTGCGCAAGGCGTTGGGCCGCATCAACGAGCGCCTCACCGGCGCGTTCACGCCCGCCGAGCTGCAGACGGTGGGGCGCTGGCTGGAACACGTGCAGACCCTGAAGGACTCCGATGACTGATGCCCGAACCACCGATTCCCGGGTGCTCCAGCCCGAGCCCGTCACGCTCGCCTGCAGCGACGGCCAGCGCCTTCAGGCCCACTTCTTCCCCGGTCGCGGCGACGCCGCCGCCGCGCCAGTGCTGATCTCGCCGGCCACTGGCGTGCGCCAGCAGTTCTACTGGCGCTTCGCCGACTGGCTCGCGGCGCAAGGCCATCCGACGCTGGTGTTCGACTACCGCGGCATCGGCCTGTCGCTGCAAGGTAAGCTGGCCGACAGCCGCGCGCGCCTCGTCGACTGGGGCCTGTTCGACCAGGTCGCCGCGCTGAAGTGGCTACTCGCGCGCAGCGGCGCTGCGCAGGTCGTGCTGGTGGGCCACAGCGCCGGCGGACAGATGATCGGCCTGCTGCCCAACCATGCCAGCATCGAGCGCGTCGTCGGCGTCGCCGCGTCCACCGGCTGGTTCGGCGGCATGCGCCTCGCGTTCGGCTTGAAGGCCTGGTTCGGGCTGCGCTTGCTGGTGCCGATCGGCACGCTGTTCAAGGGCTACGCGCCCACCGCCTGGATGGGCCTGGGCGAGAACCTGCCGGCGCAGGTGGCGCGCCAATGGGGCCAATGGTGCGCGGCTGGCGGGTACGCCACCAACGCGGTGCGCACCGGCCTCGCCGCCGATTTTCACGCTGATGTGCGCACGCCCATCGTCGTGCTGCACGCGTCGGACGACGACATCGCCAACCCGATCACGGTGCGCGACCTGCTGCGTACCTTGCCTGGATCGCCGCGCGCGACGCTCCAGGTGCGACCGTCCGACCACGGCCTGAGCGCCATCGGCCACCTCGACTGGTTCCGCCAGTCACACCAGGCGCTGTGGCCGCTGCTGCGGCGCGCGGTGCTGGGCGAGATCGCGCTCGAGGCGCCGAAAGCCGCCGCGGCCGTCTAGACCTTCGAGATCACCTCGAATCCGCCGAAGATCATCCGCTTGCCGTCGAACGGCGGGGTCGTGCCCGGCTGCATGCGCGGGTCCGCCATCACCTTCTTCCAGGCCTCGTCGCGCACCGCGCGCGAGGGCCAGGTGATCCAGCCGAAGGCGACGGTCTCGCCTTCCTCGCGCTTGACCGCCATCGTGAACGAGGTCAGCTTGCCCTCGGGCACGTCGTCGCCCCAACAGTCGGTCACCTCCAGAGCGCCGTATTCCTTGAAGACCTGGCCCATGGTCTGAGCATGGCTGCGGTAGGCCTCCTTGTTGCCGGAAGTCACGGGGGCGACGAATCCATCGACGTAGCTCATTGCAGTCTCCTTCGAACGGTCGAGTGACGGCCGCGAACTGCGGTCGCCTTGCAGGGTACGACGAATGGTGGCGGTGGAAATCGACAGCTGCGCGACAGAAAAGCCGCTCAGGTGCTCGCCGCCGGCTCCGCCGGCACCTCGCCAGTCACCGCCCCGGCCGTCATCTGCCCCAGGCTCGCGATCAGGTCGGCGAAGCGCTCGCCCTGCACGACCACGTGCGAGCGGATGCTCTGCACCGCCTTCTCGGCGTCGCCTTCGCGCAGCGCGTCGACGATCATCTGGTGCTCCTCGAACGAGCGCTGCGGCCGGTTGCGCACGCGCAGCTGCAAGCGTCGATAGGGGCGCAGCTTGCGCTGCAACGACGCGGCCTGATCGAACAGGAAGGTGTTGTGCGAGGCCGCGTAGATCGCATAGTGGAAGCGCTCGTTGGCGTAGAAGTAGGCGTCGGCGTCGCGCGCGGCGGCGGAGCCACGGCACGCGTCGTGGGCGGCCTCGATCTCGGCCATCTCGGTGTCGGACATGCGACGCGCGGCCAGGCGCGCGCACATCGCCTCCAGCTCGGCCATGACCTCGAACATCTCGATCAGGCGTTGTGGCGTGACCTGGGCGACGACGGCGCCGCGCTGCGGCCGTGTCTCGACCAGGCCTTCGCCCAGCAGCAGGCGCAAGGCCTCGCGGATCGGCGTGCGCGACACGCCGAAGCGCGTGGCCAGGTCCACCTCGTCCAGGCGGGTGCCGGGCAGCAGCTTGCCCGTGGCGATCTCTTCCTCGATGGACTCGCGCAGGCGTTCTGACAGACGGTTGGATGACATGGTTCGCATTTTAGGAGCTCTGTCCAGTATGCGGTTGTCGGGAAATCATTCGAAGAAACTCGGGTAGTTACTAGTTCGAGTGGCAATGTTTGGATGCAAACTTGGCGACATTGTATTCATAACGCCTGCCGCCACGGAGTGCCACCGCCTCCGAAAGCGGCTGCAACTCGAAGGAGACTCCATGGCCATCACCCGTCGCGCCCTCGTCCAAGCCGCCGCCGTCGCAGGCATCGCGCCGTTGTCCGGCGTCTCGCGCGCCCAGGACGGTACGCTCAAGATCTCGCACCAGTTCCCGGGCGGCACGCTCACCGAAGGCGACTTCCGCGATCGCCTTTGCCGCCGCTTCGCGGCCGACATCGAGAAGCGCAGCAACGGCGCGCTGAAGGCGGCGGTCTATCCCGGCTCGTCGCTGGGCAAGACCAACGCGCAGTTCTCGTCGCTGCGCAAGGGCGCGCTGGACCTGAGCCTGGTGCCGCTGTCGTATGCCGGCGGTGAGGTGCCCGAGACCAACATCGGCCTGATGCCCGCGCTGGTGCCCAGCTACGAGGTCGGTGCAGCGTGGAAGACGGCCGAGGTCGGCAAGCTGCTGGCCAAGACGCTGGACGACAAGGGCGTGCTCATCGTCAGCTGGATCTGGCAGGGCGGCGGCGTCGC
Source organism: Burkholderiaceae bacterium (assembly GCA_039920745.1). Lineage (GTDB taxonomy): Bacteria > Pseudomonadota > Gammaproteobacteria > Burkholderiales > Burkholderiaceae_C > Scleromatobacter. The sequence continues at coordinate 43,679 of JBDSDD010000051.1, forward strand.
GAGCAAGAGCGCGCCGCTGGTGGCCCCGGCCGACGCCAAGGGCATGAAGGTGCGCGGCGGCAGCCGCGAGATGGACATGATGCTCAAGGAGGCCGGCGCCTCGGTCATCTCGCTGACGTCCAACGAGATCTACGCGGCGATGCAGACCGGCGCGATGGACGCGGCGATGACGTCGTCCACCAGCTTCATCTCGTTCAAGCTGGAGGAGATCGCCAAGCACCTGACCACCGCGCGCAACAAGGCTTACTGGTTCATGTTCGAGCCGCTGATGATCTCCAAGGAGGTCTTCTCGAAGCTGCCGAAGGCGCACCAGGACATCATCATGGCCGCCGGCGCCGAGCAGGAGAAGTTCGCGATGGAGGCCGCGCGAGCGGACGACAAGCTCGTTGCCGAGGTCTACACCAAGGCCGGCGCGAAGGCCTACGACATCGACGCCGCCACGCTGGGCAAGTGGCAGGCGATCGCCAAGGCGACGGCGTGGAAGGACTACGCCGAGAAGAACGACTCCACCAAGGCGCTGATCACCGCCGCGCAGAAGCTGCTTTGAGGATGCCGTGAGCCACGATCTTGCGCCCATCCCCGTGGGGCTGGCGGCCGCGCCGGCCGGCGCCAGCCTGCACCCGCAGATCGACCCGGCCACGCCGGGCTGGCTGCTGCCGCTGGCGCGCGCGCTGGTGCACGTCAACCGAGGTGTGATGGTGCTGGGCATGGTCGCGCTGCTTGCCTCGGCTTGCATCCTCTCGTCGAGCGTGGTCACCCGCTACTTCCTGCACGCGTCCACCGACTGGCAGGACGAGGCGTCGGTGTTCTGCCTGGTCGGTGCCACCTTCCTGTGCAGCGCGTTCGTGCAGGCGATCCGCGGCCACGTGGGCATCGAGGCGGTGTCGTCGCTGCTGTCGGAGCGCGTCAACCGCGTGCGTATCGCGATCGTCGATGTCGGCTGCCTCGCGTTCTGCACGTTCTTCGCCTGGAAGTCGTGCACGCTGCTGCACGAGGCCTGGGCGGAAGGCCAGACGACGTCGTCCTCATGGGCGCCGCCGCTGTGGATCCCGTACCTGCTCATGGCGCTGGGCATGATCTTGCTGAGCGTGCAACTGGCCGTGCAGTGCGTGGTCAGTGCCAACAAGGTGCGCTTGTCCGGGGGGAGCCGCTGATGTCCATGCTCCTGCTCGGCGCGCTGTTCGGCGTCGTCACGCTGCTGGTGATGTTTTCCGGCATGCCCATCGCGTTCTCGCTGGGTGCCGTCGGCGTGCTGTTCATGGCGGTGTTCATGCCGGCGTCCTTGCTCGACACCGTCGCGCAGAACGTCTACGAGGAGATGTCCAGCATCACGCTGCTGTCGATCCCGCTGTTCATCCTGAAAGGCTCGGCGATCGGTCGAACGCGGGCCGGCCAGGATCTGTACGCCGCGATGCATGTCTGGATGGGCCGCATCCCGGGCGGCCTGGGCATCGCCAATGTGTTCGCCTGCGCGCTGTTCGCGGCGATGGCCGGCTCGAGCCCGGCCACCTGCTCGGCGATCGGCAGCGCGGGCATCCCCGAGATGCGCCGCCGCGGCTACTCGCCCGGCTTCGCCGCGGGCATCATCGCGGCCGGTGGCACGCTGGGCATCCTGCTGCCGCCGTCGGTGACGATGATCCTGTACGCGGTCGCCTCGGAGCAATCGCTGGGGCGGCTGTTCCTCGCGGGCATCGGGCCGGGCGTGCTGCTGGTCGTGCTGTTCGCGCTGTGGGCCGCGATCAACTACCAGCGCGAGTACCGCGTGGCCAAGCGCAACTTCGAGACGAACGGCACCGAGTCGCCGCTGCTGCTCGATGAGCACTTCACGATGCGCGAGCGTTTCGCGATCCTGCCCCGCGTGCTGCCGTTCCTGATCCTGCTGACCGGCGTGATGGTGGCGCTGTACGGCGGCTTCGCCACGCCCTCCGAGACGGCCGGCCTCGGCAGCCTGCTCGCCCTGGCGCTGATCGCGATCATCTACGGCGTCTGGCGCGTCAAGGATCTCGCGCCCATCCTGTCGGCGACGCTCAAGGAGTCGACGATGCTGATGTTCATCATCGGCATGTCGCTGTTGTTCTCGTACGTGATGAGCTACCTGCACATCAGCCAGTCGATGGCGCAGTGGATCGTCGGCCTCGCGCTGTCCAAGTGGATGCTGCTGGCCGCGATCTTGCTGCTGGTGATCGTGATGGGCTTCTTCTTGCCGCCGGTCTCGATCATCCTGATGACCGCGCCGATCTTCCTGCCGCCGCTCAAGGCCGCGGGTTTCGACCTGGTGTGGTTCGGCGTCGTGATGACCATCGTGATGGAGACCGGCCTGATCCACCCGCCGGTTGGCCTGAACATCTTCGTCATCAAGAACATCGCGCCCGACATTCCACTGGGCGCCATCATTCGCGGCGTGATCCCGTTCGTGATCCTGATGTTGCTGACGGTGGTGCTGGTCTCGGCGTTCCCCACGATCGCCACCGCGTTGCCCGACCTCGTGATGGGCCCGAACGCCCACGCGAAATGACATGACCAGCGTCGTCGACTCGCCGTGGACCCGCCAGCGCAGCAATCGCGCGGCGCGTCTCGCGCGAGCGGGCACGATCGCCGGCGTGCGCGACAAATCCGTCGACGCCAGCGCCATCGTCGCGCTGCTCGAGGCGCTGATCGAGCCGGGCGACCGCGTCTGCCTCGAGGGCGACAACCAGAAGCAGGCTGACTTCCTCGCGCGCGCGCTGACGCAGGTGTCGCCCGAGCGCGTGCACGACCTCCACATGGTGCAGTCGGTGCTGTCGCTGCCCGAGCACCTCGACGTGTTCGAGCTGGGCATCGCGAGCCGGCTGGACTTCTCGTTCTCCGGCCCGCAGGCCGCGCGGCTCGCCCAGTTGCTGGGCGAGGGCAAGCTGCGCATCGGCGCGATCCACACCTACCTGGAGTTGTTCGGCCGCTACTTCATCGACCTCACGCCCAAGGTGTCGCTGATCGCCGCGCAATGCGCCGATGCGCAGGGCAATCTCTACACGGGTCCCAACACCGAGGACACGCCGGCCATCGTCGAGGCCACCGCGTTCAAGAGTGGCATCGTCGTCGCGCAGGTCGACCGGATCGTCGACAAGCTGCCGCGTGTGGACATCCCCGCCGACTGGGTCGACTTCGTCGTCGAGGCGCCGGAGCCCGCATTCATCGAGCCGCTGTTCACCCGCGACCCGGCGCAGATCTCCGAGATCCAGGTGCTGATGGCGATGCTGGCCATCAAGGGCATCTACGCGGAATACGGCGTGCAGTCCCTCAACCACGGCATCGGCTTCGACACCGCGGCGATCGAACTGCTGCTGCCGACCTATGGCGAGCGCCTCGGGCTCAAGGGCAAGATCTGCCGCCACTGGGCACTCAATCCGCACCCGGCACTGATCCCCGCGATCGAGGCCGGCTGGGTCGAGTCGGTGCATTCGTTCGGCTCCGAGCTGGGCATGGAGGACTACATCCGTGCGCGTCCCGACGTGTTCTTCACCGGGCCCGACGGCAGCCTGCGCAGCAACCGCGCGTTCTGCCAGGCCGCGGGCCACTACGCGTGCGACCTGTTCATCGGCTCGACGCTGCAGATGGACATGCAGGGCAACAGCTCCACCGCCACCTTGGGCCGCATCGCCGGCTTCGGCGGCGCGCCCAACATGGGCGCCGACGCGCGCGGCCGCCGCCACGCCAGCGACGCGTGGCTCAAGGCCGGCCGCGAGGCGCGCGACGGCCTGCCCGGCGCGCGCGGCACGCCGCGCGGACAGAAGCTGGTGGTGCAGAT
>JBDSDD010000052.1:0-67587 GCA_039920745.1 Burkholderiaceae bacterium
GACATTCCGGCCGTCGCCGACATCGCGCACGAAGCCGGCGTGCCGCTGCTGGTCGACTCCACCCTCACCTCGCCGTGGCTGATCAAGCCCTTCGACTACGGTGCCGACCTTGTCTACCACTCGGCCACCAAATTTCTGAGCGGGCACGGCACCGTCATAGGCGGTGTGATCGTCGATGGCGGAAGCTTCGACTGGGAAAAGTCCGGCAAATTCAGCGAGCTGACTGAAGCCTATGACGGCTTCCACAACATGGTCTTCAGCGAGGAAAGCACGGTCGGCGCGTTTTTGCTGCGCGCCCGCCGCGAGGGCCTGCGCGACTTCGGCGCCTGCATGAGCCCGCATACCGCGTGGCTGATCCTGCAAGGTCTCGAGACACTGCCGCTGCGCATGGAGCGCCACGTGGCCAACGCACGCAAGGTCGTCGCGTTCCTGGCCGCGCATCCGATGGTGGCGCAGGTCGGCTACCCCGAACTCGAGTCGCATCCTGACCATGCGCTCGCCAGGACGCTGCTGCCGCGCGGCTGCGGCTCGGTCTTCAGCTTCGACCTGCGCGGCTCGCGCGCGCAAGGCGTCGCCTTCATCGAGGCGCTGCAACTGTTCTCACACCTGGCCAACGTCGGCGACTGCCGCTCGCTGGTCATCCACCCGGCGTCGACGACGCACTTCCGCATGAACGACGCCGCGCTCGCCGCGGCGGGCATCGGGCCGGGCACGATCCGGCTGTCGATCGGGCTCGAGGATGCCGACGACCTGATCGCCGACCTGAAGACGGCGCTCAAAGCGGCGCAAAAGAGCGCGGCATGAAGTTCGACGTCCAAGGCCGCAGCGCCTACGCGTATACCGGCGGCAAGCCGTGGGCCGACGGCGACAAGTGCGTCGTCTTCATCCACGGCGCGCTCAATGACCACTCGGTGTGGACGCTGCTGGCGCGCTGGTACGCGCATCACGGCTACCGCGTGCTGGCCGTCGACCAGCCGGGCCACGGCCGCTCGGACGGCCCGCCGCTGGCCAGCGTCGAGGCGCTGGCCGACTGGGTGTTGGCGTTGCTGGATGCCGCGAAGGTGCCCAGCGCACACCTCGTCGGCCACAGCATGGGCTCGCTGGTCGCACTGGAGGCCGCGTCGCGTGCACCAGGGCGCGTGGCCGGCCTCGTGATGGTGGGCACCGCGTATCCGATGAAGGTCAGCGACGCCTTGCTGAACACGGCGCGCGACGACCCCGCACGCGCCATCGCGATGGTCACGGCGTTCTCGCATTCGGGCATCGCCAGCAAGCCGGCGTACCCGGGCCCCGGCGCTTGGCTGCACGGCGGCGCGAGTGCCCTGATGCACCGCATCCAGAGTCTGGGCGAAGGCAACCTGTTCGAACACGACTTCCGAGTCTGCGACGCTTACGCGAACGGCCTCGCGGCCGCGGCGCGCGTGAGCTGCCCCGCCCACCTGATCGTGGGGACGCGCGACGTGATGACGCCGGCCAAGGCCACGAAAGAGCTCGCGGGTGTGCTGCGCGCCACGGTCGCGCGCATCGTTTCAGGGCATGCACTGATGCAGGAAGCCCCCGATGCGGTGTTGAATGCGATGCGTCTCGCCATCGCGGCGTGACGCTCCTGTCCAACGCCAGCCAGAGGGAAAGACGATGGCCAATGCAGTTTTCGACGGCGACCCGAAGTCGCTGCACAGCTTCGCCGAGTTCTACCCGTTCTACCTGAACGAGCACCGCAACGCCACCTGCCGGCGCCTGCACTTCATCGGTTCGACACTGACTCTGATCTGCCTGTGGGCCCTGATCTGGACGCGTCAGCCGGGCTTTCTCCTGACCGGACTCGCCTTCGGCTACGGCTTCGCCTGGATCGGCCACTTCGGCTTCGAGAAGAACCGGCCAGCGTCGTTCAAGCGTCCGCTCTACAGCTTCATGGGTGACTGGCGAATGTACTTCGACATCTGGACTGGCAAGGTCGCGATCTGAGGCCGTGGCGGCGTGTCCGGTTGCTGCGACGACCCATGGACATTAATGCGAACTATTCTTATTTGCACATAGAATCGCATCTTACCGTCCGCCACGATGCCGCCAGATGCCTCTCACTTCCGTTTTCCGCACGCCCCCCTTCAGCGTCTGCGCCACCCTGCTCGCCCTGGCTGTGGCCGGATGCGGCGGTGGCGGCAGCCCCCAGACGCAGCCGCAGCAGAGCACCGCGTCCCTGGTGGGCGCGAAGATCTTCGCGGACCCGTCGCTGTCGGCTTCGGGCCAGCAGTCGTGCCAGAGCTGCCATGACTTCGCCAGCGGCCTGGCGGCGCCCAACACCCTGTCGGTGCAGCCCGGCGGCGTCAACCTCGAGCGCACCGGACTGCGCAACTCCCCGTCGATCACCTACATGCGCTCCGAGTTCGCGTTCCACATCGACCCGGTCGACGGCCCGTCGGGCGGCTTCTTCTGGGATGGTCGCGAAAGCACGCTGGCGACCCAGGCCACCGAGCCGTTCACCAATCCGCGCGAGATGGCCATGGCCGACCACTCGAGCGTGGTCGCCAAGCTCAAGGTCGCCAGCTACGCAAACGATTTCCAGGCGATCTACGGTGCCAACGTGTTCGACGACGTCGAGTCGGCCTACACGCACATGACCGAGGCCATCGCAGCCTTCGAGACCGAGGACACGCGCTTCGAGCCCTTCACCAGCAAGTTCGACGAGGTGCAGCGTGGCGCCGCCACCTACTCGGCGGCCGAAGCCCGCGGCTTCGCCCTGTTCACCGACGGCAGCAAGGGCAACTGCTCGGCCTGCCACCCGTCGGACGTTGGCGCCTTCGGCGCGCTGCCGATCTTCACCGACCGCACCTACGACAACCTGGGCGTGCCGCGCAACACCGAGATTCCCGCCAACGCCGACCCGGCCTACTACGACCTGGGCCTGTGCAACAACGCGACGATCAAGGCCAGCAACCCCGAGGTCTGCGGCGCGTTCAAGGTACCGTCGCTGCGCAACGTGGCGCTGCGCCACAGCTTCTTCCACAACGGCCGCTTCCACACGCTCAAGGACGCCCTCAACTTCTACGTGCAGCGCGACACGAATCCCGAGAAGTTCTACCCGCTCAAGTCTGACGGCAGCTACGACAAGTTCAACGACCTGCCGCAGCAGTACCGCCAGAACGTCAACCAGGAAGAAGTGCCCTACAACCGCCACCAGGGCGAGCGGCCGGCCCTCGGTGATGCCGAGGTCGACGACGTGATCGCGTTCCTGGGTACGCTCAGCGACGGGTACGTGGCGACGCCGTCGAATCAAGCCCCGCCCTGACATCGGTCAGCGGGCCCTGGCCGACTTCAGCGGCGTCAGCGGCCCCACGCCGCGGTTCGCCTGCTTGACTGTCTCCAGCCGCTCGACGATCTGCGGATCGAGCCGAGCGCCGTCGGGGATGAAGACTTCGAAGGGACGCACGCCGGCGCGACTCGAGTGCAGCGTCAACAGGCGGCCCACGCGTTCGTCCTCCTCGCCATCGTTGAGGACATGCAGCACCAGCCAGTAGTCGGCGAGGTCGGCGTACGCCATCGTCCTGCGGCCGAACAGGCCCGGCATCGACACCTCTCGCGGCCCCAGCACGAGTTCCGGCCAGACCAGGCGCAGCAGTCCGAAAAGGCCGCTGACGTCCACGGCGACGAAGAATCGTCCGTCTGCGTGGTCGCCCAGCCAAATGAACAGGCCGATGGCGATCGACGCGCACACATAGGCCGTCACCGCGGCCCGCCCGAGGCGAAACGGTACGAATCCCGTGTGGAACAGCGTCGTGCGAAACGCGATCGCCTGGCCGCGCGCGCGCTGCGCGGCCATCACGTCCACTGGGTCCGGTCGTGGCGGCACCGGCTCGTCGCGCCAACGCTGCACGACGCTGACCGGCACGGCCAGCAGTTGCGCCACCGCAGCAGAATTGTTGCCAGCGTCCAGCAAGTCCAGCGCGCTGAGGCGCAGGTGATCGAAGCGGTCCGGGGAGCCCATGCGGGCGATTATCGAACCACCCGCCCGGATCAGGCCGTCGCCTTCGCCTTCACGAGCGGCGCGAGTTGCGTCAGCATCTCGTCGACCATCTCGTCAAGCCCGAACTTTGCCTTCCAGCCCCAGTCCTTGGCGGCCTCGCTGTCGTCGATCGAGCGCGGCCAGTTGGCGGCGATGGCCTGGCGAAAATCGGGCACGCTGTCCATCTTGAAGCCGGGGATTCGCTTTGCGATGGCATCGGCGATCTGGCGCGGCGTGAAGCTGATCGCCGACAGGTTGTAGCTGCCACGCTGGCGAATCGCATCGGCCGGCGCTTCCATCAGCTCGATGGTGGCGCGCAGCGCGTCGTCCATCAGCATCATCGGCAGCGCCTGGTCTTCCTTCAGGAACGCGGTGTAGCGGCCATCGCGCAACGCCGCGTGGAAGATCTCCACGGCGTAGTCGGTGGTGCCGCCGCCCGGGGGCGTCTTCCAGCTGATCAGGCCCGGGTAGCGCAGGCTGCGCACGTCCACGCCGTGGTTCTTGTGGTACCAGGCGCACCAGCGTTCGCCGGCCAGCTTGCTGATGCCGTAGATCGTGGTGGGATCCATGACCGTGTCCTGCGGCGTGGCGTCGGCCGGCGTGGTCGGACCGAAGGCCGCGATCGAGCTGGGCCAGAACACCTTGTCGAGCTTGGCCGTGCGCGCGAGTTCCAGCACGTTGAGCAGACCCGTCATGTTCAGGTTCCAGGCCCATTGCGGATGCTTCTCACCGTTGGCCGACAGCGCGGCGGCCAGCAGGTAGATCTGGGTGATCTGGTGGCGCTCGACGACCGCGCTCAGGCCGGCGGCGTCAGTGACGTCCAGTTGCTCGTGCGGCAGTCCGGGGTTGCGGCCAACGGGTGCGACGTCGCTGGTGACGACCTGCGCCACGCCCGGGCGCCTGGACAGCGCGCCAGCGAGCTCGGAGCCGATCTGGCCGTTGGCGCCAATGATGAGGATGCGCGCGTCCCGGCTCATGCTGCGGCTCCGACCAGGCCCAGCTCGCGACCGGCTTGCGTGAACGCCTCGACGGCGCGCTCCAGGTGATGGCGGTCGTGCACCGCGCTCATCTGCACGCGGATGCGCGCCTGGCCCTTGGGGACGACCGGAAAGAAGAACCCGACGGCGTAGATGCCCAGCTCCAGGATGCGCTGGCTAAGTTGCTGCGCCTTGACCGCGTCGTGCACCATCAGCGGCACGATCGGGTGCTCGCCCGGCTTGATTTCGAAGCCCGCAGCGGTGATGGCCGCGCGGAAGAACTTCGTGTTGTCGGCCAGCTTGTCCTTCAACTCGGTGCTGGCTTCGAGCAGATCGAGCACGGCCAGCGAGGCGCCGACGATGGACGGCGCGACGGTGTTGGAGAACAGGTACGGGCGCGAGCGCTGGCGCAGCAGCTCGATCACTTCCTTCTTGCCGGTGGTGAAGCCGCCTGACGCGCCGCCGAGCGCCTTGCCCAGCGTGCCGGTGATGATGTCGATCTTGCCGAACACGCCGCGCAGCTCGTGCGAGCCGCGGCCACGCGGGCCCAGGAAGCCGCTGGCGTGGCATTCGTCGATGCCCAGCAGCGCGCCGTACTGGTCGCAGAGCGCGCGCACCTTGTCCAGCTGGGCGATGGTGCCGTCCATCGAGAACACGCCATCGGTGAACACCAGCTTGAAGCGCGCGCCGGCGGCGTCGGCGGCCTGCAGCTGCGCCTCGAGGTCGGCCATGTCGTTGTTGGCGTAGCGAAAGCGCTTGGCCTTGCACAGGCGGATGCCGTCGATGATGGACGCGTGGTTCAGCGCGTCGCTGATGATCGCGTCGTCCTCGCCCAGCAACGGCTCGAACAGGCCGCCGTTGGCGTCGAAGGCGGCGGCGTACAGGATGGTGTCTTCGGTGCCCAGGAAAGCCGCCAGGCGCTGTTCCAGCCGCTTGTGGATGTCCTGCGTGCCGCAGATGAAGCGCACCGAACTCAGGCCGTAGCCATGCGTGCGCAAGGTCTCGTGGGCGGCTTCGATGACCTTGGGGTGCGAGGACAGTCCCAGGTAGTTGTTGGCGCACAGGTTGATCAGTTCGCGGCCGTCGGCCAGGCGCACCAGGGCGCCCTGCGGCGTCGCGATGATGCGCTCGCCCTTGAACAGGCCCGCGGCGCGGATGCCGTCCAGTTCGGACTGGCAATGTTGATTGAATGCAGCAACGCTGGTCATGAGGTTTGTCCTTCAGGCACAATCTTGTTCAATGCAAATTGCGTTGTTCGATATATCGAACGTGCGTGCAGTATCCGAAACAACGACCCTGTCGTCAAGACACCATGTACCGGATTCCGAGAAAACAATCATGAGCCGCAACCCGTCCGTCGAGCCACCCCGCGTCGGCAATACCCTCGCCGAACTGCGCCAATTGCGGGCGCTGTCGCTGGATGAGCTCTCACGGCTGGCGGGGGTGTCCAAGTCGATGCTGTCGCAGATCGAGCGCAACCAGGCCAACCCGACCGTGGCGGTCGTCTGGCGCCTGGCCAACGCGCTGGGAGTGCCGCTGGGGCAGTTGCTGGACGGCGAGCGCCCCGCCCTGCCCTCGATCACCACGGTGCCGGGGCACGCCACGCCGTCGCTGCGCAGCCCCGACGGCAAGTGCGAGCTGCGCATCCTGGGCCCCATCGAGCTCGCCGGGCAGTTCGAGTGGTACGAGCTGACGATGCAGCCGGGCGGCCGGCTCGAATCCGAGGCGCACGAGCCCGGCTCGCGCGAACACCTCACCGTGCTGGGGGAAGGCGCGCTGGTGGTTCGCTCAGGAACGGACGTCTCGACGCTACAGGCCAACGAGACCGCACGCTACGTCGTCGACGTGGCGCACTCGATAGCGAACCCGGGCGACGCGGTCGTGCATGCACTGATGGTGGTCGTGCACGCGGCCTGAGGCCGGTCATGCCGATTCGGAGAGCAGCTCGATGAGTTGCGCCGCAGCGGCCCCCGCGACGCCGCCCGCGCTCGCGAAATCGTGCAGCAACGGCAGCAGGTCCTGCGCCGCGGCCCGCAGGCGCGCGGCCAGCGCCGCCGCCGCGGGATCCAGCGGATCGAGGTCGGGCTCGAACGAGCCACACAGGTCGACCAACGCCTCGATGCCACCGAAGCAGGCCCACGGCGACCCGTGCGCCAGGATCGTCGCCACGGCCGCTGGCACCAGGAGCGCATCGGCGCCGTAGGTTCCCGCGTGGTTGTTGCCGATGGCGTCCAGCATGCCGTAGGCCCCCATGCGGGCCGACCGGTCGTCGTGCGCCGCGAGCAGCACCTGGCAGGCGGCCACCAGCCGTCGTTGTGCGTGACTCATGCTGGCAGCACCTCGGAGAGCTGGATGTCGTCGACGCCCAGCTTGCCGCGCATGTTCGCGAGCGACGCGATGGGCGCGAGCAGCAGCACGTCGACCAGCGGGGCCAGCGGCGTGTGGGCGGGGTCGCACAGCAGCACATGGCGGGGGTTGCCTTCCTCCTCGAGGCGGCCGACCCAGTCGATCGCGACAAGGGACTCCAGCACCGACTCGAAGTGCAGCGGATCCACGCGCAGGCTGTCGGCCAGGGCCATGCCGCTCATGCCGTGCTCGCCGGCTTCGCGACTGCGTTGCAGGCGGCGCACGATCTCCAGCGCCAGCGCGAAGCGCTGGCCGGGCACGCGCCCGTGCTGCACCAGGTTCAACTTGAGGCTGGGCGCATACGCCGCGATCACCGCGCCCAGCAGCACAATGACCCAGCCGAGGTAGATCCACAGCAGGAAGATCGGCACCGTCGCGAAGGCGCCGTAGACGCTGGAGTACGAGGTCATGTGCGCGAGGTACCAGCCCAGCGTGCGCCGCGCGATCTCCATGCCGGCGGCGACGAAAAAGCCGCCCGCGACGGCATGGCGCCAGGCGACGGGCGTGTTGGGCACGTAGTGGTACATGCCGCTCATGGCCGCCGCGAATGCGAAGAACTCCACCAGCGACAGCGAGAAACTGACGCCGCCATTCATCTGCTGCACCATGCCACTCGAGGCCGAGATCGCATACGACGTGAACGTGAGGCTGGCGCCCAGGATCAGTGGCCCCAGCGTGACGGCGGTCCAGTAGATCAGCACGCGCTGCGCGATCGGGCGCGGCTTCTTCACGCGCCAGATCGCGTTGAGGGTGCGGTCGATCGTCAGCATCAGCGCCATCGCGGTGAAGCCGAGTGCGATCAGGCCGAAGGTGCCGAGCCGGCTGGCCTTGGTGGCGAACATCGTCAACGCGCCCAGCACGGGCTTGGCGATGTTGGGCGGCACCAGCGTCTGCAGGAAGTACTTCTCGAGGCCTGACTGGAAGGTGCCGAACATCGGGAACGCGGTGAAGATGGCCAGCATCACCGTCACCAGCGGCACCATCGAGATCAGCGTCGTGAACGTGAGGCTGCTGGCGGTCAGGCCCAGGCGGTCGTCGCGGAAACGCGCGCGCAGCGTGCGCAGCGTCTCGAACCACGGCCAGTTGCGCAGGGTCTGCATGGGCCCGGCGAGCATCTCGCTCAGGGGCTTCTTCAAGGTCTTGGTCACCATCATGGCGACTATCATGCCAAACATGGCCAACAGCTCTGCAACAGTCTCTGCAACCCCCGATCGGATCACGTCCGCGACGCGCGCGATCGCGGTCGCCGCGACGATCGCGCTCATCGCGCTCAGCATCGCGTGGGAACTGGTCTGGGCCCGCACCGGCCACGGCACGCTGGTCTGGAAGGCGCTGCCGCTGGTCCTTGCCCTGCCCGGCCTGCTCAGGCACCGCATGTACACCTACCGCTGGCTGAGCCTGGCGATCTGGCTGTACGTGGCCGAAGGCCTCGTGCGCATCGTCGACAAGCCGCCGGCCAACTGGTGCGCGGCCGCCGAGGTGGCGCTGTCCATCGTGCTGTTCACCGCCTGTGCGACTCAGGTGCGCTGGCGCCACACGGTCGCCAGGCGCCTGGCCGCGGCCGACGATCCGCGCGCCGATGCCGGCACGGCGCACTGAGCGCCGGCTCTGAGATGTCCCCCCTGCTGGACGACCTGCGCGCGCTCGTGGGCCGAGCCCACGTGCTGGTGGACGATGCCGATGCGTTGATCGCGTACGAGCGCGACTGGCGCAAGCGCTATCACGGCCGCAGCCTGTGCGTGGTGCTGCCCGGCTCAGCCGACGAGGTGGCTGCCGTCGTGCGCCGCTGCGCACGCGAAGACGGCGTCAGCATCGTCGCGCAAGGCGGCAACACGGGCCTGGTCGGCGGCGGCGTGCCCGACGACTCGCGCCGCCAGGTCGTGCTCAGCACGAGGCGGCTGCGCGCCGTGCGGCGCGTCGATGCCGACAACCAGACGATCACCGTCGAGGCCGGGCTCGTGCTGCAGGAGGTGCAGGCCGCGGCTGCCGAGGCCGGCCTGCTGTTCCCGCTGAGCCTCGCCGCCGAGGGCAGTTGCACGATCGGCGGCAACCTCGCGACCAACGCCGGCGGCACGCAGGTGCTGCGCTTCGGCAACGCGCGTGAGCTGTGCCTGGGGCTGGAGGTGGTCACCGCGCAGGGAGAACTCTGGAGCAGCCTGCACGGCCTGCGCAAGGACAACACCGGCTACGACCTGCGCGACCTGTTCATCGGCAGCGAAGGCACCCTCGGCGTCATCACCGCGGCCACGCTGCGGTTGTTCCCGCAGCCACGCGCCAGTGTCACTGCGTGGGCGACGTGCCGCACGCTGGCCGATGGCGTCGCGCTGATGCGTCGACTGCGAGCCGCATTCGACGCCGAGCTGGTCGGCTACGAGGCGATGAATGCTGCATCGCTGGCGCTGGTCGAACGTCACTTCTCGGCGCTGCGCGTGCCGCTGCCGCTGGCGGATACCGCAGGCGCGCCGCTGTGGTCGGTGCTGATCGACCTGGCGTCGCCGCACGATGAGGGCGTGCTGCGAGCCGCTGCCGAGGCTGCGCTGGTGGCCGCCACCGAGGCCGGCGAGGCGGTCGACGTCGTCGTCGCCCGCAACGAGCTGCAGGCGCGCACGCTGTGGCAGCTGCGCGAGGCGATCCCGCTGGCGCAAGGGGTCGAGGGCCTCAACATCAAGCACGACATCGGCGTGCCACTGTCCTCGCTCGCCGACTTCGTCGTTGCCGCTGACCTGGCGCTCGAGGCCGTCGTGCCCGGCGCGCGCCACATCACGTTCGGTCACCTGGGCGACGGCAACCTGCACTACAACCTGCAGGCGCCCGATGGCGACGAGGCCGCCGACTTCCTGGCCGCCAGCGAACACGCGGCCAACCAGTGCGTCTACGACGTCGTCGCCCGTCTCGGCGGCACGATCTCGGCCGAGCACGGCATCGGCCGGCTCAAGCGCGCCGAACTGGCGGCCCGCAAGCCGGCCGCGGCGCTCGCGATGATGCGCTCGATCAAGACGGCGCTCGATCCGCGTGGCCTGCTCAACCCGGGCGTGCTGTTGCCAGACTGACGTAGCACAGGGCCTCCGGGCCGTCATCAGCGGGTCATGCAAATCATGCATGGGGGCCGTTTCAGACGGCATTGGATCACGGGCGGCGCTGCCTCTACAGTGCAGGCACGACATGCGCGCCGACGGCTCCACGAGACCGGGACGGCGACGCAAGAGGAGCCGCTTCACACATGCATCCCTGCCGAGAATACTGGGGCCAGGACGTCGCCTACGGGTCGCTGGTCACCGGCGCGCGACCGCACCGCGCCGACCGCGCCGCCACCCTGACCGAGGTCTGGATCATGGACACGCGGGTCGACGCCCCGGCCACCGGCCACGCCGAACTCGCGGGCCTCATGCGCCGCATCGGCGGGCTCGAGGCCGGCGAGGAATCGCTGCGCCAATCGGCCGCGCACCTGAAGGCCTTCCTGCAGGCCGGCGAGGACAGCCGCATCCTGGGCATCGCCACGCTTCACCGCACGACCATGCTGCCGCCCGGCTCGTTCGCGGCGGCGGCGGGCGTGCCTGGCAAGGCGGCGCGCGAGGCGTCGTCGGCGCTCCTGTGCGCCGAGTTCATGCACCACCTGGGCGAGCTCGGCGCGGGCGAAGGCGTGTCGCAGATCGACTGGGTGATGGTGCGCGCCAGCGACCATGCGGTCCATGCGCGTTCGCACCTGGGCGCGACCCGCGTCGCTGGCGTCGCGCTCAAGCCGTACGCGCCGGGCGAGCCCGGCGACGAGGCTACTGCAACGGCGTCTTCGGCGGCAGGCCACCCGGCAGCGTGAACACCTCGATGCCCTCGTCGGCGAGCGCCTCGCGCTCCTCCGGCGTGGTCTGGCCGCGGATGGCCTTGGCGTCGCTTTCGCCGTAGTGGATACGGCGTGCTTCCTCCGCGAAGCGCGAGCCGACGTCCTGCGTGTTCTTCAGCAACTCGGCCACGGCCTCGACGAAGCGCTGGGCGGCGCTGCCGTGCACGGCCATCTGGGTGGCCGACGCCGGCGCGGCGCCGCCCGCGGGTTCGCTCGCGTGCGCGGGCGCGGTGTCGGGCGCGCGGGCCCCCGAGAGGTTCAGGCGCGGCGCGCTGGGCAGGCGCAGCACCTCGGCGTTGCCGCAGACCGGGCAGTCGACCAGGCCGCGCTCGCGCTGCGATCCGTAGTCGTCCTCCGACGCGAACCAGCCTTCGAACGTGTGGCCGGCGCCGCAGCGCAGATCGAGCACTTTCATCGGGTCTGACTCACTCGGCGGACTGCCAGGGCGGCGTCCACGTGCCATTGCGCCACTGCTGCAGCTTGAGCAGGCCTACCATCGTCTTGGCGTCGGTGAGCTCGCCGCTGGCAGAGAGGTCGAACAGGTCGGCCTCGGACATCGTGCGCACCTCGACATACTCGCCCTCGTCGAGCTGCTGCGCGCCGGCCACGAGACCGCGCGCGAACCAGATCTCGATGAATTCGGTGGAGTAGGCACAGGCGTTGTGCATGCGCCCGGCGTAGGCCCATTCGCGGGCAGCGTAGCCGGTCTCCTCGCGCAGTTCGCGCTGGGCGCAGTGCAGCGTGGTCTCGTTCGCGTCGAGCTTGCCGGCGGGGAACTCCAGCAGCACGCGATCGAGCGGATAGCGGTGCTGGCGCTCGACGATCAGCTGGCCGTCGTCGGTCAACGGCACGACCATCACGGCGCCCGGATGGACGACGTACTCGCGGAACGCGGTACCGCCACCGGGCAAGCGGACCTGGTCGCGGCGCACCTTCAGGAAGTGGCCTTCGTAGACGCTGTCGGAGTGGATGCGGCGCTCGACGAGATGCTCGTCGACGCCGTCCTGCACGCCGATCGGGGAGCCACCGGTGACGATGGCTTCCACGTTCTTCTCGGTCACGCGCGTTTCCTGGGCATCAGGTGCTGAATGCCTTCAGCACAGCGTCTCGGCAGGCGGTCATCAGGCCGTCCGGCAGCACGCCGAAGCCGAAGGCGGCCAGGCCGTTCAGGGCCAGCAGCACGGTGGCGCCGGTCTCGCCCTTGATCGGCGTCGTGTCGACCGGCTCGTCGAAGAACATCGTCTTGACGATGCGCAGGTAGTAGTACGCGCCGACCAGCGACAGCAGCACGGCGATCACCGCCAGCACGATGTAGCCCCTCGCGCCCGTGCTCACGAGTGCCTGCAGCACGGCGAACTTGGCGTAGAAGCCGACCAGCGGCGGGATGCCGGCCAGCGAGAACATGAACACGGCCATCACGAAGGCGATCCACGGCGAGCGCTTGGCCAGGCCGGCGAGGTCGGAGATCTCCTCGCTCTCAAAGCCGTGGCGCGACAGGTACATGACCAGGCCGAAGGTGCCGAGCGTCGTCAGCACGTAGGTGATCATGTAGAACAGCGCGGAGCTGTAGCCGTTGACCGCGTTGGACGTGTCGAGGTCGATGACGGTGGGCGTGAAGCCCAGCAGCATGAATCCCAGCTGCGCGATGGCCGAGTAGGCCAGCAGTCGTTTCAAGTTGGTCTGCGCGATGGCCGCCAGGTTGCCCAGTGCCATTGACGTGACCGACAGCACGATCAACATTTCCTGCCAGTCGGTGGCGAGGCCCGACAGCCCCTCCACCAGGATGCGGAAGGTGATGCCGAACGCGGCCAGCTTGGGCGCGCCGGAGATCAGCAGCGTGACAGCCGTGGGGGCGCCCTGATAGACGTCGGGCACCCACATGTGGAATGGCGCGAGACCCAGCTTGAACGCAAGGCCAGCGACGATGAAGACGAGGCCGAACGTCAGCACCTGCGGGTTGACCGTGCCCTTGTGGATGGCATCGAAAACACCCGGGATATCCAGCAAGCCAGTGGCGCCGTACATCATCGACAGGCCATACAGCAGGAAGCCGCTGGCCAACGCGCCCAGGATGAAATACTTCATCGCGGCTTCGGTCGACACGGCATGGTCGCGGCGCAGCGCGGTAAGCGCGTACAGCGACAGGCTCATCAGCTCGAGACCGACGTAGACGACCAGGAAGTTGTTGGCCGAGACCATCACGGAGATGCCCAGCAGCGAGAACATCGCCAGCGTCAGGAACTCGCCCTTGAGCAAGTCGCGCGACTTCAGGTACGGACGCGCGAAGCCCAGCGTGATCATGGTGGCGAGCGTCGCCGACAGCGCCAGCAGGTGGCCTAGCGGGTCGATGACGACCATGCGCGACATGCCGTAGACGGTGCGCGCGAGCTGCAGTTCATTGAAGTGCAGCAAGGCCAGCACGGCCAACGAGGCCTGGGCGATCCAGAACGTGGTGTTCAGGCGCGCCTCGGAGGCGTTGACGCCGATCAGCGCCACCACCGAGGTCATCAGCAGCAGGAAGATCTCGGGGTAGACGATCGGCAACGAGGTCAATTGAATCATGGGGATCTTTCCGCGACGCTCAGATCAGCTTGGACTGGGCGACGTGCTTCAGCAATGCGTCCACCGAGGCCTGCATGACGTCGGTGAAGGGCTTCGGGTACAGGCCCATCGCCAGGACGGCGATCGCGAGTAGCGCGAGCATCAGGAATTCACGGCTGTTGATGTCCTTGAGGCGGCTCACGCTGCCCTTGGTGACGGGGCCGAAGTAGACCCGCTTGACCATCCACAGCGTGTAGGCGGCGCCGAAGATCAGCGCGGTGGCGGCCAGCGCGGCCACCCAGAAGTTGAAGCCGGTGGTGGCCAGGATGACCATCCACTCTCCAACGAACCCGGCGGTGCCCGGCAGGCCGCAATTGGCCATCGCGAACAGCACGGCGAACGCAGCGAACTTGGGCATCGTGTTGGCCACGCCGCCGTAGGCCGCGATCTCGCGCGAATGGACGCGGTCGTACATCACGCCGATGCCCAGGAACATCGCGGCGGAGACGAAGCCGTGCGCGATCATCTGCACGATGGCGCCCTGCATGCCCAGCGAGTTGAAGATGAAGAAGCCCAGCGTGCAGAAGCCCATGTGGGCGATCGACGAATAGGCGACCAGCTTCTTCATGTCGGTCTGCACCATCGCCACGAGGCCGATGTAGACGACGGCGATCAGCGACATCGCGATGATCAGCCAGGCCCAGTGGTGGCTGGCGTCCGGGGCGATCGGCAGCGAGAAGCGCAGGAAGCCGTACGCGCCGAGCTTGAGCATGATCGCGGCCAGCACGGCGGAGCCGCCGGTGGGGGCCTCGACGTGGACGTCCGGCAGCCATGTGTGAACCGGCCACATCGGCACCTTGACGGCGAATGCGGCGAGGAACGCGAAGAACAACGCAGTCTGCGCCTCCATCGACAGCTTGAGCGAGTGCCAGGCCAGGATCTCGAAGCTGCCGTTGGACTTGATGTACAGGTAGACGATGGCCACCAGCATCAGCAGCGAGCCGAGCAGCGTGTACAGGAAGAACTTGAACGACGCGTAGATCCGGTTCGGGCCGCCCCAGACGCCGATGATGATGTACATCGGGATCAACGTGGCTTCGAAGAACGTGTAGAACAACAGGCCATCGACTGCACAGAACACGCCGATCATCAGGCCGGACAGGATCATGAACGCGCCGAAGTACTGGTTGACGCGCTCGGTGATCACCTCCCAGCCGGCGATGACGACGATCACGTTGATGAACGCGGTCAGCAGCACGAACCAGACGGAGATGCCGTCCACGCCCAGGTGGTAGTTGGCGTGGAAGCGTTCGATCCACGGCAGGTTGGTCTGGAACTGCAGCGCGGCAGACGACGTGTCGAAGCCCGTGATCAACGGGATCGTGACCAGGAACGACGCGATGGATGCGACGAGCGCAAACCAGCGAACGGGACGCGCGTTGTCGTCGCGCCCCATCGCCAGCAATACCACCCCTGCCAGGATCGGCAGCCAGATGGCGAGACTCAGGAAACTCATTGTTGTTCTCCGCCGGCTGGGGTCAGTGAGCGACGCTCAGGACGACACTTTGAAGGTAAGGCCCGAGCTGCCAGGTCAGCAGACCGAACACGCCCAGGATCATCACCAGCGCATACCAGTAGAGGTGGCCGGTCTGCACGAGGCGCACCACGCCGGCAATCATTCCGACCAATCGCGCCGAACCGTTGACGAGCAGGCCGTCGATCAGGCCCTTGTCGCCGAAGTTCCACAGGCCGCGGCCCAGCAGGCGCGCGCCGGCGGCGAGGACGTTCTCGTTGAACCAGTCGAAGTAGTACTTGTTCTCGAGAACCTTCGTGATGGGCGCGAAGATCTTGCCGGCCGTCTCCGCCAGTTGCGGTCTGACGATGTACATGATGTACGACAGCAGCACGCCCGCGATCGCCAGGTAGACCGTCGGGTGGGCGAACGCGGCCAGCGCCATCTCCGCCGGGCCGTGGAATTCCTTGGCCAGTTCTTCCATCGCCGGATGCTTCTCGGTGTTGAAGAAGATCGAGCTGCCGAAGAAGCTGCCGAACAACATCGGCTTGATGGTGACGAAGCCGATGATGGCCGACGGAATCGCCAGCGCGATCAGGGGGCCGGTGACAACCCACGGTGACTCGTGCGGCGTGTGGTCGCCATGCCCGTGGTCGCCGTGACCATGCGCGTCATGCGCGTGGTCGTCATGCGCGTGCGCGTCGTGCGCAACCGCGTGACCATGGTCGTGGCCGTGCGAATCGTCTTCCTCCAGCGCGGGTTCCGGGCCGTCGACTTCAGGCGGGAACGGCTTGTGGTGGAAACGTTCCTTGCCGTGGAAGACCAGGAAGAACATGCGGAACGAGTAGAACGCGGTGACGAACACCCCGGCCGTCACCGAGAACTGAGCGAAGCCGGAGCCGTACAGATGGCTCGCGTAGGCCGCGTCGATGATCGAGTCCTTGGAGTAGAAACCGGCGAAGAATGGCGTGCCGATCAGCGCGAGGGAGCCGATCAGCGACGTCCAGTACGTGATCTTCATGTACTTGCGCAGGCCGCCCATGTTGCGGATGTCCTGGTCATGGTGCATGCCCATGATCACGGAGCCGGCAGCGAGGAACAGCAGGGCCTTGAAGAACGCGTGCGTCATCAGGTGGAACACGGCCACCGGGTAGGCCGACAGGCCCAACGCGACGGTCATGTAGCCTAGCTGGGACAGGGTGGAGTACGCGACCACGCGCTTGATGTCGTTCTGGATGATGCCCAGGAAACCCATGAACAGTGCGGTGATCGAGCCGATGATCAGCACGACGCTCAGCGCGGTGTCCGACAGCTCGAACAGCGGCGACATGCGCGTGACCATGAAGATGCCGGCCGTCACCATGGTGGCGGCATGGATCAGCGCGGAGATCGGCGTCGGGCCTTCCATCGAGTCGGGCAGCCAGACGTGCAGCGGGAACTGCGCGGACTTGCCCATGGCGCCGATGAACAGGCAGATGCAGGTGACGGTGACCAGCAGCCAGTCGGTGCCGTTGCCGAACATCGTGGCCGCGAGGCCATCGGGCTTCGTGAAGGCGGCGAACGCCTCCGCATAGTCCAGCGTGTGCGCGTAGGTGGCGATCAGGCCGATGCCCAGGATGAAGCCGAAGTCACCGACACGATTGACCAGGAAGGCCTTCATGTTGGCGAACACGGCCGTGGGCTTCTTGAACCAGAAGCCGATCAGCAGGTACGAGACGAGGCCCACCGCTTCCCAGCCGAAGAACAGCTGCAGGAAGTTGTTGCTCATCACGAGCATCAGCATCGAGAACGTGAACAGCGAGATGTACGAGAAGAAGCGCTGGTAGCCCGGATCTTCTTCCATGTAGCCGATGGTGTAGACGTGCACCATCAGCGACACGAAGGTCACCACGCACATCATCATCGCGGTGAGGCCGTCGATCAGGAAGCCGACTTCCATCTTCAGGCCGCCGGCGTTCATCCACTCGTAGACGCTGCCGGAGAAATGCGCGCCGTCCACCGCGACCGAGTACAGCGTCGAGGCCGAGATCAGGAACGAGATCAGCACGCCCAGGATGGTGACGCGGTGCGCGTTGGCCCGGCCGATCTGGTGGCCGAACAGGCCCGCGACGATCGCGCCGACCAGCGGCGCCATCGGCACCGCGACCAGGAGAGGGAGGGAAAGGTTGGCAGACATTTTTTCTTTTCAACCCTTCAGCGCGTCGAGTTCGTCGGCGGCGATGGTGGCGCGGTTGCGGAACAGCACCACCAGGATCGCGAGGCCGATCGCCGATTCGGCCGCGGCCACCGTCAGGATGAAGAACACGAAGACCTGGCCCGCCATGCGGTCCTGCCCGAGCGGCAGGTAATGCGAGAAGGCGATGAAGTTCATGTTGACGGCCAGGAGCATCAGCTCGATGGCCATCAGCAGCACGATCAGGTTGCGGCGATTCAGGAAGATGCCGACCACCGACAGCGCGAACAGCATGCCGCCGAGCGTCAGGTAGTGGGCGAGCGAGATTTCGATCATGCCTTGGCTCCGTCCTTGCCGGGTTCTGCGGCAGGCGCCGCGGGAACCGACGCCACCTCGATGACCGGGGCCATCTTCACGATGCGCAGGCGATCAGCCTTGCGCGCGCGCAGCGCCAGGTTCGGGTCGATGGCCTTGCTGTCCTTGCGCTCGCGCAGCGTCAGCGCGATGGCCGCGATGATCGCCACCAGCAGCAGCACGGCGGCCACTTGCAGCGGGTAGAGGTAGTTCGTGTAGACCTCGATGCCCAGCAGGCGGGTGTTGCCCATCTTGATGGCGACGGCATCGGCGACCGGCGCATCGGTGACGCGGAAGCCACCCATCAGCACGAGGGCCATTTCGAGTGCGATCAGCACGCCGACGATCGCCGCCAGCGGAAAGTGCTTCCAGAAGCCCACTCGCAGTTCTTCGGTGTTGACGTCCAGCATCATCACGACGAACAGGAACAGCACCATGACGGCGCCGACGTAGACGAGCACCAGCGTGATGGCCAGGAATTCGGCCTTCAGCATCATCCACAGGCACGAAGCGTTGAAGAACGCCAGCACCAGGAACAGCGCGGCGTGCACGGTCGAACGCGCGGTGATCACACCGAACGACGAGGCCAGCAGCACGGCCGAGAAAATGTAGAACAGGGCGGATAGGGTTGTCATGGCAATGCTTGGCCGTTTGACCACCGGGCGCGAGAGCGCCTCAGCGGTACTTGGCGTCGGCCTCCTTGGCGGCGGCGATTTCGCGTTCGTAGCGGTCGCCGACGGCGAGCAGCATGTCCTTGGTGAAGTAGAGGTCGCCCCGCTTCTCACCGTGGTATTCGAAGATGTGGGTCTCGACGATCGAGTCGACCGGGCAGCTCTCTTCGCAGAAGCCGCAGAAGATGCACTTGGTCAGGTCGATGTCGTAGCGCGTCGTGCGGCGCGTGCCGTCGGCGCGCACGTCGGACTCGATCGTGATGGCCATCGCGGGGCACACGGCCTCGCACAGCTTGCAGGCGATGCAGCGCTCTTCGCCGTTCTCGTAGCGACGCAGCGCGTGCAGGCCGCGGAAGCGCGGGCTCATCGGCGTCTTCTCTTCCGGGAACTGCACCGTGATGGTCGGCGAGAAGAAGTACTTGCCCGTCAGGCGCATTCCACGGAACAGCTCCAGGAGCAGGAAGCTCGAGAAGAAGTCCTTGAACGAGAACGACGGCGTGGCAGTGGTGGTAGAAGACATGATTTTTCAGCCTCGCCTTATTTCCAGATCGACCACGGCGACTCGATCCACAGGCCGATGATGACCAGCCAGACGAGCGTGACGGGGATGAAGATCTTCCAGCCCAGACGCATGATCTGGTCGTAGCGATAGCGCGGGAACGTCGAACGCACCCACAGGAACATCGTCACCACGACGAACACCTTGGCGAACAGCCAGATGAAGTGCGGGACGTACGGGTCGAGGAAGCCGAACGGGCTCAGCCAGCCGCCCAGGAACATGATCACGCACAGTGTCGAGACCAGGATCATGTTGGCGTATTCGGCCAGGAAGAACATGGCGAAGGCCATGCCCGAGTACTCGACCATGTGACCGGCGACGATCTCGGATTCGCCTTCGACGACGTCGAACGGGGCGCGGTTGGTTTCCGCCAGGCCCGAGATGAAGTAGACGAAGAAGATCGGCAGCAGCGGCAGCCAGTTCCACGACAGGAACGTCCAGCCGTGCGCGGCCATCATGCCCCGGCCCTGCTGGTTGACGATCTCGCCCAGGTTCATCGAACCCGAGACCATCAGCACCACGACCAGGCAGAAGCCCATCGCGATCTCGTAGCTGACCATCTGCGCCGAAGCGCGCAGCGCGCCCAGGAACGCGTACTTGGAGTTGGAAGCCCAGCCGGCGACGATCACGCCGTAGACCTCGAGCGAGGTGATGGCCATGACGAACAGCAGGCCCGCGTTGACGTCGGCGAGCACGACCCCCGGATCGAACGGCACCACGGCCCAGGCGGCCAGCGCCGGCATGATCGTCATCACCGGCGCCACGAAGAACAGGCCCTTGTTGGCAGCCGTCGGGCGGATGATTTCCTTGAAGATCAGCTTGACGGCGTCGGCGATCGGCGTGAGCAAGCCGAACGGGCCGACGCGATTCGGACCCGGGCGGATCTGCGTCCAGGCGATCGCCTTGCGTTCCCACAGCGTCAGGTAGGCGACGAGGCCCAGCAGCGGCAGGATGATCGCGAGGATGCGGATCACGGCCCAGATCACCGGCCACAGGTACAGGCCTTGCGCCCAGTGCCAGATGTTGAGGAGGAATTGAATCATGGGTTGTTCCGTTCCGGGCTCAGGCCTTGACGACGCTGATCGCGCCGAAGGAAGCGCCGAGGCCGGCGGTCAGCACATGGCCGGCGGGTACGCGCACGACCGTCGCGGCCAGCGTCTTGTCGAGGCGCGCGGCCAGGACGGCGTGCGCTTCGCCTTGCGTGACGTGCACCTTGTCGCCGGCGGCCAGGCCGAGGTCGGCCCACAGCTGGCTCGGCAGCGACGCCTGCGGTGCGCGGGCGTCGGCGGTCAGTTGCAGCGAGAGCGCGCGGCGCACCAGGCTGTCGGTCGAATAGACGGGCACGTCGGCAATGCGCTCGAAGCCAGCGGTGGTTTCGATGGGCAGCGCGGTGGGCAACGAGGCATCGTTGCTGAGTCGCGTGGCCAACGTCGTCTGGTCGCCCAGCGCTTCTGCCAGCACTTCGTCGGCCGACTGTTGGCCGAAGCCCGGCAGGCCCAGCATGTCGCCCAGCACGCGAAGCACCTTCCAGCCCGGGCGGGTCTCGCCCAGCGGACGCGCGACGCCCTGGAACGACTGCACGCGGCCTTCGGCGTTGACGAAGGTGCCGGCCGTCTCGGTGAACGGCGAGATCGGCAGCAGCACATCGGCGACGTCGGCGGCTGCGTTGCGGAAGGGCGTCATTGCGACGACCAGGCCCGATCCGCCCAGGGCGGCGCGCGCAGCGGCCGCGTTGGCGGCGTCGAGCTCGGGCTCGACGTTGAGAAGGAACAGCGCCTTCATCGGCTGCGACAGCATCTGGCCGGCATTGAGGCCGCCGGCGCCCGGCAGCGCGTTGACCAGCTGCGCACCGACGTTGTTGCCGGCTTCGCCCAAGTAGCCGCAGGTCGAGCCCGTGGCGACGGCGATCCATTGCGCCAGCGCCAGCAGCGTCGAGGCTTGCGGATGTTGCGCGGCGGCGTTGCCCAGCAGGATGGACTTGGCACTGCCGTTGAGCAGCGACGCGGCGATGGCTTCGGCAGGCGCCGAGCACTCGCCGGCGAACGGTGCGGTGCCGCCCTGCGCCTTGGCGACGCAATGGGCGATGTCGGCCAGCGCGCGCACCCAGGCGCTGGGCGCCAGCGTCATCTGCGTGGCGACCGGCATCAGCCAGTCTTCGGCCAGCGCGTTGATGCTGTGGATCTCGGCGCCTTGGCGCGTGGCCTGGCGCAGGCGCTGCGCGAACAGCGGGTGGTCCTTGCGCAGGAACGAGCCGATGACCAGCGCGCGATCGAGCGTCGTGAGCGATGCGATCGGCGTGCCCAGCCAGCGCACGCCGGCGGCGTGCGTGAAGTCGGCGTGGCGGGTGCGGTGATCGACGCTCTCGCTGCCGAGCGCGCGAACGAGCTTGGCCAGCAGGTGGAGTTCCTCGACCGTCGAGCCCGCGTGGCCCAGGGCACCGATGCCGGCGACGCCGAACTCGCCCTTGACGCGCTTGACGCCGTCCACGATGTAGTTCAGCGCAGTGGGCCAGTCCACCGTCTGCCATTGGCCGCCCTGCTTGATCATCGGGGCGGTGAGGCGGGCTTCGGAATTGAGGGCTTCGTACGAGAAGCGATCGCGGTCGGCGATCCAGCATTCGTTGACGTCTTCGTTCTCGTACGGGACGACGCGTAGCACCTGGTTGTTCTTGACCTGGACGACCAGGTTGGCACCCACGGAGTCATGCGGCGACACGCTGCGGCGACGCGACAGCTCCCACGTGCGGGCCTGGTAGCGGAACGGCTTGGACGTGATGGCGCCGACGGGGCAGATGTCGATCATGTTGCCCGACAGCTCGGAGTCGATCGAGCGGCCGACGAAGGTCTGGATCTCGGCGTGCTCGCCGCGATGGGTCATGCCCAGCTCCATCACGCCGGCGACTTCCTGGCCGAAGCGCACGCAGCGCGTGCAATGGATGCAGCGGCTCATCTCTTCCATCGAGATCAGCGGGCCAGCGGGCTTGTGGAAGACGACGCGCTTCTCTTCGGTGTAGCGCGAGGCCGAACCGCCGTAGCCGACGGCCAGATCCTGCAACTGGCACTCGCCGCCCTGGTCGCAGATCGGGCAGTCCAGCGGGTGGTTGATCAGCAGGAACTCCATCACGCTCTGCTGAGCCTTGATGGCCTTGTCGCTCTTGGTGCGCACGATCATGCCTTGCGTCACGGGCGTGGCGCAGGCGGGCATCGGCTTGGGCGCCTTCTCGATGTCGACCAGGCACATGCGGCAGTTGGCGGCGATCGAGAGCTTCTTGTGATAGCAGAAGTGCGGGATGTAGGTATCTGCCGCGTCGGCCGCATGCATGACCATGCTGCCTGCGGGAACGGAGACCTTCTTGCCGTCGAGTTCGATTTCAATCATGAATGTGTTCGTCTCGGGTCAGACCGATGCCGGAACCTGGCAGGTCTTGTGTTCAACGTGGTGAACGAACTCGCTGCGGAAATGCTTGATCATCGCGCGCACCGGCATCGCGGCCGCGTCGCCCAGCGCACAGATGGTGCGGCCCTGGATGTTGTCCGCGACCGAGTTCAGCAGGTCGATGTCTTCCATCTTGCCGTGGCCGTGTTCGATGCGATCGACCATGCGCCACAGCCAGCCGGTGCCTTCGCGGCACGGCGTGCACTGGCCGCAGGATTCGTGCTGGTAGAAGTAGGACAGGCGCAGCAGGCTCTCGACCATGCAGCGCGAGTCGTCCATCACGATGACGGCGCCCGAGCCCAGCATGGAGCCGGCCTTCGCGATGGAGTCGTAGTCCATCGTCAGTTCCATCATGATCGACGCAGGCAGCACCGGCGCCGACGAGCCGCCAGGGATCACGGCCTTGAGCTTGCGGCCGGTGCGCACACCGCCGGCGAGCTCGAGCAGCACCGAAAAAGGCGTGCCCATCGGGATCTCGTAGTTGCCCGGCTTGTTGACGTCGCCGACCACCGAGTAGATCTTGGTGCCGCCGTTGTTGGGCTTGCCGCAGGCCAGGTAGGCATCACCGCCATTGCGGATGATCCAGGGCACCGCCGCGAAGGTCTCGGTGTTGTTGATCGTGGTGGGCTTGCCGTACATGCCGAAGCTCGCCGGGAACGGCGGCTTGAAGCGCGGCTGGCCCTTCTTGCCTTCGAGCGACTCCAGCAGCGCGGTTTCTTCGCCGCAGATATAGGCGCCGAAGCCGTGGAAGCCGTGCAACTGGAAGCTGTAGCTTGATCCGAGGATGTTGTCACCCAGGTAGCCGGCGGCGCGCGCCTCTTCCAGCGCTTCCTCGAAGCGGTCGTAGATCTCGAAGATCTCGCCGTGGATGTAGTTGTAGCCCACGGAGATGCCCATCGCGTAGGCCGCGATGATCATGCCTTCGATGACGATGTGCGGGTTGAACGCGAGGATGTCGCGATCCTTGCAGGTGCCCGGCTCGCCTTCGTCGGAATTGCAGACGAGGTACTTCTGGCCGGGGAACTGGCGCGGCATGAAGCTCCACTTCAGGCCCGTCGGGAAGCCGGCGCCGCCACGGCCGCGCAGGCCCGACGTCTTGACTTCGGCCACGACCTGCTCGGGCGTCATGCCGCCCTCGCCTGCCAGGATCTTGCGTATGGCCTGGTAGCCGCCACGCGCCTCGTAGTCCTTCAGGCGCCAGTTCTTGCCGTCGAGATCAGCCATGATCTGGGCGCCGAGGTGGCGGCCGTGGAAAGACGTCTCGACGCCCTGCGACTTGAATCGGGAAAGATCGACCATCGTGTTGCCTCGGCCCTTATTTCGCAGCCGCGAGCGTGGCGAGCAGATCGTCGATCCGGTCGTTGCTCATGAAGCTGATCATTTCGCGGTCGTTGACCAGCATCACCGGCGCATCGGCGCAGGCCCCCAGGCATTCGCTCTGTTGCACCGTGAACTGGCCGTCGGCAGTCGTTCCGCCCACGGCCACGCCCAGCTTGCTGCAGATGTGGGCGATGGCCTGCTGGCCGTCACGCAACTGGCAAGGCAGGTTGGTGCAGACATTGATCTTGAACTTGCCAACCGGTTGCTGGTTGTACATGTTGTAGAACGTCGTGACCTCGTAGACCGCGATCGGGGCCATGCCCAGATAGGCGGCGACTTCGTCTTCCGCGTCGCGCGAGACCCAGCCGCGCTCGGCCTGCACGATGGTCAGGCAGGCCATGACGGCGGACTGCTTCTGCACGGTGGGGAACTTGGCGACTTCGCGTGCGAAGCGCTCCAGCATCTCGGGCGGGAACGGCACGTGCGGGGTGGGGATAGCTACTGACTGCATCATCGATCGATCTCGCCAAACACGATGTCCATGGTGCCGATGACGGCGACTGCGTCGGCGATCATGTGGCCGCGCGACATCTCGTCCATCGCGGCCAAGTGTGAGAAGCCGGGGGCGCGGATCTTGAGGCGATACGGCTTGTTCGCGCCGTCGCTGATCATGTAGATGCCGAACTCGCCCTTCGGGTGCTCGACGGCGGCATACGCCTCGCCTTCGGGCACGTGGAAGCCTTCGGTGAAGAGCTTGAAGTGATGGATCAGCTCTTCCATGTTGGACTTCATCTCGGTGCGGGTGGGAGGCGCGACCTTGTGGTTGGTCGTGATGACCGGACCCGGGTTCGCTCGCAGCCACTTGCTGCACTGCTGGATGATCTTGTTGGCCTCGCGCATTTCCTGCACTCGCACCAGGTAGCGGTCATAGACGTCGCCGTTGACACCGATGGGCACGTCGAAGTCCATCTTGGCGTAGACGTCGTAGGGCTGCATCTTGCGCAGGTCCCACGCGATGCCGCTGCCGCGCAGCATCGGGCCGGTGAAGCCCAGGTTCTTGGCACGCTCGGGCGTGACGACGCCGATGCCCACGGTGCGCTGCTTCCAGATGCGGTTCTCGGTCAGCAGCGTCTCGTATTCGTCGACGCGGCCCGGGAACTTGCGGCAGAAGTCGTCGATGAAGTCGAGCATCGTGCCCTGGCGGTTCTCGTTCATCCGCGTGATCGCCTTGGCGTTGTGGATGCGCGAGGCCTTGTACTGCGGCATCGTGTCCGGCAGGTCGCGGTAGACGCCGCCCGGACGGAAGTACGCCGCATGCATGCGGGCGCCGGAAACGGCTTCGTACAGGTCGAACAGGTCTTCGCGCTCGCGGAACGCGTACAGCAGCACGTTCATCGCGCCGCAGTCGAGCGCGTGCGCGCCCAGCCACATCAGGTGGTTGAGCAGGCGGGTGATCTCGCCGAACATCACGCGGATGTACTGCGCCCGTTCGGGCACGTCGACGCCAAGCAGCCGCTCGATGGCCAGGCAGTACGCGTGCTCGTTGGACATCATCGACACGTAGTCGAGGCGGTCCATGTAGGGCAGCGACTGGATGTAGGTCTTGGTCTCGGCCAGCTTCTCGGTGGCGCGGTGCAGCAGGCCGATGTGCGGGTCGGCGCGTTGGATCACTTCGCCGTCCAGCTCCAGCACGAGGCGGAGCACCCCGTGCGCGGACGGATGCTGGGGCCCGAAATTGAGCGTGTAGTTCTTGATTTCAGCCATGGAGTGCGGTCCGGTCAGGAGCGGCGCAAGAGCGTGGGCAAAAGCGGGCGCAGGAAGCGCGACGGGCGGCGGGCATCAGCGCAGGCCGCCATAGTTGTCTTCGCGGATGACGCGCGGCGTGATCTCGCGCGGCTCGATCGTGACGGGCTGGTAGACGACGCGGCGTTGCTCGGCGTCGTAGCGCATCTCGACGTGGCCGGTGACCGGGAAGTCCTTGCGCATCGGGTGGCCGATGAAGCCGTAGTCCGTCAGGATGCGGCGCAGGTCGTCGTGGCCTTCGAAGATGATGCCGTACATGTCGAACGCTTCACGCTCGAACCAGTTGGCAGCGTTCCACACCGGCGTCAGGGCCGGCACGACCGGCAGGTCGTCGTCGGTGGCGAACACCTTCAGGCGAACGCGCCAGTTGTTGGTGAGCGACAGCAGGTGGGTGACGACGCAGAAGCGCGCGCCGTCCCAGGGCATGTCCTTGTACGTCGAGTAGTCGACGCCGCACAGGTCGATCAACTGCTCGAAGCCGAGCGTCGTGTCGTCGCGCAGCTGGCTGGCCACCGCGATGGAATCGGCGGCGGACACGGTGATCGTGATCTCGCCACGTTCGCGCTTGAAATGGGTGATGCGGGCGCCGAGGGCGGCTTCGAGAGCAGCCTGCAGGGCGTCGAGTCGTTGGGTCATGTGGGCTGTCTACCTGGCAGATGGCTGGAGAGTGGCGTTTTGCTTTAGCCAAGCTCTCGGGAAGCGAGGGTCGCACCCGAGCCGACCCGAACTCCCCCTCGGGGGGCAGCGACCAGCGGGAGCGTGGGGGCAGTCATTTATGCTCTCGCGATGGTGTTCTCGCGGCGGATCTTGGCCTGCAGTTGCAGGATGCCGTACAGCAGCGCCTCGGCCGTGGGCGGGCAGCCCGGCACGTAGACGTCCACCGGAACGATGCGATCGCAGCCACGCACGACGGAGTAGCTGTAGTGGTAGTAGCCGCCACCGTTGGCGCACGAGCCCATCGACAACACCCAGCGCGGCTCGGCCATCTGGTCGTAGACCTTGCGCAGCGCCGGCGCCATCTTGTTGCACAGCGTGCCGGCGACGATCATCAGGTCGCTCTGGCGCGGGCTCGGACGAAACAGCATGCCGAAGCGGTCGATGTCGTAGCGGGCCGCGCCAGCGTGCATCATCTCGACCGCGCAGCACGCGAGACCGAAGGTCATCGGCCACAACGAGCCGGTCTTGGACCAGTTGACGAGAACGTCGACCGAGGTGGTGACGAATCCCTCTTTCAGGAGGCCTTCATTGCCTTTGGGTGCAGCCATGGTGTTGTCGCTCGGGTTTGGGGATCACTCCCAGTCCAGCGCGCCTTTTTTCCATTCGTAGATGAAGCCGACGACCAGGATCGCCAGGAAGATCATCATTGCCCAGAAGCCGGTGGCGCCGATGTCCTTCAAAGCGACGGCCCACGGGAACAGGAATGCGATCTCGAGATCGAAAAGGATGAACAGGATCGCCACGAGGTAGTAGCGAACGTCGAACTTCATGCGCGCATCTTCGAAGGCCTCGAATCCGCATTCATACGGAGAGTTCTTCTGCGCGTCCGGGCGCTGGGGGCCGAGAAGGAAGCCGAGCGCCTGGGGCGCGATGCCGATGCCCACCCCGACCAGGATGAACAGGATGACGGGGAGGTAGACAGACAGGTCCATGGCTAGCTTCGTGTCGTTTGCAGGCTGCGTCGATTGTCTGGGGGGCAGAAAAAAGAGCGCCTCGACAGATCACAGCTTGCTGATCCCGAGTGCGCCCGCACGTTTCGCCGTGAACATTCTGGGTGAATGACGCAGGGCGCGTCGGCCGCGGCGGCCCTGAGGGACTCCGCGACCATCTCCATATTGCTAAAAACCTGGTGCCGACGGCGAGACTCGAACTCGCACAGCTTTCGCCACTACCCCCTCAAGATAGCGTGTCTACCAATTTCACCACGTCGGCTCGAATGATCGAAGATCATTCTGTAATACCTGATCAGTTCAGTTTGCGTGAGGGTTGCAGCTCACTGAACAGCCTCACATTCTATAGCGAAAAAAACAGTGTTTACCTGTACCGGCTATAGAAAAATGACGCGATCGTCGCTTCAACGCGTCGGGATGCCTTGCACACCCGACGGCGCCGATGCCGGCGCCAGGACGGCCGCCGAAGCGCCGCTCACCGGCGCGCTGGCGACGATGGCCGGCGTGGCGGCGTCGAGACGGCTGGCCTCGGCAGCGTGCGCCGAGCCCCGCCCCGTCGACAGCACCGACATGCCCAGCGTCGTCGCGAAGAAGACGGTCGCGCAGATCGCGGTGGAACGCGACAGGAAGTTCGCGCTGCCCGTGGCGCCGAACAGGCTACCCGAGGCGCCGCTGCCGAACGAGGCACCCATGTCGGCGCCCTTGCCGTGCTGGATCAGCACGAGGCCGATCATGGCCATCGCCGACAGGATCTGCAGGATGAAGAGAAGGTTGGACCAGAATTGCATTTGCTTGGAGCTCCAGGAAATTTGTTCGAATGGGACGGACTAAGCAGCCGCCCTGCAGATGGCGACGAAGTCGGCGGCCTTCAATGCAGCGCCGCCAATCAGTCCACCGTCGATGTCGGGTTGAGACAGCAGCGACGCCGCGTTGTCGGGCTTCATGCTGCCGCCGTAGAGGATCTTCATGTCGCACGCGTGCTCGGTGGCCGCCTGCAATTGCGCGCGGATCAGCGCGTGCATCTCCTGCGCCTGCTCCGGCGTGGCGGTGACGCCGGTGCCGATGGCCCACACCGGCTCGTAGGCGACGACCATCTCGCCCACGCAATGACCCAGCGCGTGGATCACGGCCGACAACTGCCGCTTGACCGTGGCCTGTGCGGTGCCCTGTTCGCGCTGGCCCAGCGTCTCGCCCACGCACACGATGGGCGTGAGTCCGCGCGCAAGGACGGCCTTGGCTTTCTCGGCCACGACCAGATCCGTCTCGCCGTGATGCGCACGACGCTCGGAGTGGCCGACGATGACGTAGCGACAGCCGAACTCGGCCAGCATCGAGGCCGAGACCTCGCCGGTGAACGCGCCCTTGTCGTGCTGCGAGCAGTCCTGTGCGCCCCAGCGGACGTCGCTGCCCGCCAGCGCGACCGCGGCCTCGCTGAGGTAGGGGAACGGCACGCACACGGCCACATCGCACGCGAACGGACGCGCAGCCAGGATGCCCGCCAGCAGCTCGGCGTTGGCCGAGTGCGAACCGTGCATCTTCCAGTTGCCGGCAACGAGTTTCTTGCGCATGGTGTCTCGCGTTTTCTTGGTTGTTAGACCCAGCTCAACATGAGCTTGCCGACGTGGCGACCCTCTTCCATCGCCGCATGCGCACGTGACGCTTCGGCTGCGGGAAAGACTTGCTGGATCACCGGCTGTACCTGACGCGACACCAGCAGCGGCCACACCTTGGCGCGCAGCGACGCCGCGATGGCCGCCTTGAATGCGACCGGACGTGCCCGCAGTGTCGAGCCCGTCAGCGTGAGCCGCTTGCGCAGCACCAGGCCGGCGTCGACCTGCGCCTTCGTGCCGCCCTGCACCGCGATCAGCACGATGCGGCCGTCTTCGGCCAGGCAGGACACTTCGCGCGCGATGTAGTCGCCCGCAACCATGTCCAGCACGACGTCGACGCCCTTGCCGCCCGTGATCTCCAGCGCGCGTGCGGCGAAGTCCTCGGTGCGGTAGTTGACGGTGAAGTCGGCGCCGAGCTGGGCGCAACGCTTGCACTTGTCGTCGGAGCCGGCGGTCGCGATGACCTTGGCGCCGAACACCTTGGCCAACTGGATCGCCGTCACGCCGATGCCACTGCTGCCGCCCTGCACCAGCAACCACTCGCCGACGGCGAGGTGGCCGCGGTCGAATACGTTCGACCAGACGGTGAAGAAGTTCTCCGGCAGCGCGGCCGACTCGATGTCGCTGAAGCCTTGCGGCGTCGGCAGCATCTGGCCGACCGGCGCGACGCAATACTCGGCGTAGCCGCCACCAGCCACCAGCGCGCAGATGCGGTCACCGATGGCAAAACCGCCTGCCGCCAGGGCAACGGCATCGCCATCGACGATCTCACCCGCGAGTTCGAGGCCCGGGATGTCGGACGCGCCGGCGGGCACCGGATAGTGCCCCTTGCGTTGCAGCACGTCAGGGCGGTTCACACCTGAGGCCGTCACGCGGATCAACGCCTCACCCACGCCTGCGATCGGGCGCGCGCGCACGACCTCGCGCAGCACCTCGGGACCGCCGAAGCCGGCGATCTCGATGGCGCGCATCGTCGGCGCGTTGGTGACAGTGTCGACCACGTGAGGAACCAGCTGCCTCGCGAACCGCTTATTGCGGCTGGCGATCGCCTTGGGGCTCGCGCTCCAGCAGCGCCTTCATCGACAGCTTGACGCGGCCCTTCTCGTCGGTCTCGAGCACCTTGACGCGAACGATCTGGCCTTCCTTGAGGTAGTCGGTCACCTTCTCGACGCGCTCATGGGCGATCTGGCTGATGTGCAGCAGGCCATCCTTGCCCGGGAGCAGGTTGATCAGCGCGCCGAAGTCCAGGATCTTGGTGACCGGGCCTTCGTAGATCTTGCCGATTTCGACTTCGGCGGTGATCTCTTCGATGCGCTTCTTGGCGGCAGCAGCGCGGTCGGCGTCGGTCGACGCGATCGTGATGGTGCCGTTTTCCTCGATGTTGATCTGCGTGCCGGTTTCCTCGGTCAGCGCACGGATGGTCGCGCCACCCTTGCCGATGACGTCACGGATCTTTTCCGGGTTGATCTTCATCACGTACAGGCGCGGCGCGAATTCCGACACTTCGGTGCTGGCGCCGGCGACGGACTCGACCATCTTGCCCAGGATGTGCAGGCGGGCTTCCTTGGCTTGCGCCAGGGCGACCTGCATGATTTCCTTGGTGATGCCCTGGATCTTGATGTCCATCTGCAGTGCAGTGATGCCCTGCGTGGTGCCGGCCACCTTGAAGTCCATGTCGCCGAGGTGATCCTCATCGCCAAGGATGTCGGTCAGCACCGCGAAGCGGGCGCCGTCCTTGATCAGGCCCATGGCGATGCCGGCGACGTGCGCCTTGAGCGGCACGCCAGCGTCCATCAGCGACAGGCAGCCTCCGCACACCGAGGCCATCGACGACGAGCCGTTGGATTCGGTGATTTCGGAGACGACGCGAACCGAGTACGGGAAGTCTTCCTTGGACGGCATCACGGCGACGAGTGCGCGCTTGGCGAGGCGGCCGTGGCCGATTTCGCGACGCTTCGGGCTGCCGACACGGCCGGTTTCGCCGGTGGCGAACGGGGGCATGTTGTAGTGCATCATGAAGCGCTCGGAGTACTCGCCGGCGAGTGCATCGATGGTCTGCGAATCGCGCTCGGTGCCCAGCGTCGTCGCGACGACGGCCTGGGTTTCGCCCCGCGTGAAGAGGGCCGAGCCGTGAGCGCGCGGCAGCACGCCGGTGCGGATCTCGATGGCGCGGACGGTGCGGGTGTCTCGGCCGTCGATGCGCGGTTCGCCGGCCAGGATCTGGTCACGCACGATCTTGGCTTCGATGTCGAACAGCATCGAGTCGACCTTGACCGAGTCGACCTTGGTCTCTTCGGTGGCCAGGGCGGCCTTGACTTCGCTCGTCGCGGCGCGCAGGGCGTGCGTGCGGGCCTGCTTGCTGCGGATCTGGTACGCGGCTTCGATCTTGGCCTGGGCCAGGCCACCGATCTTGGCGATCAGGGCGTCGTCCTTGGCGGGCAGCGCCCACTCGCCGGTCTCGAGCCACAGCGGCTTGCCGGCGTCGCGAACGAGTTCGTGGATCGCATTGATGGCGGCCTTGCCAGCATCGTGGCCGAAGACCACGGCGCCGAGCATGATGTCTTCCGGCAGTTGGTCGGCTTCGGACTCGACCATCAGCACGGCGGCTTCGGTGCCGGCGACGACGAGGTCCAGCTTCGATTCGAGGCGGGCGGTCTTGCCCGGGTTCAGCACGTACTCGCCGTTGACGAAGCCGACGCGCGCCGCGCCGATCGGGCCGGCGAAGGGGATGCCGGAGATGGACAGTGCGGCGCTCGAAGCGATCAGCGCGGCGATGTCGGCATCGACTTCCGGGTTCAGCGACATCACGTGCACGACGATCTGCACTTCGTTGAAGAAGCCTTCCGGAAACAGCGGCCGGCACGGACGGTCGATCAGGCGCGACGTCAGCGTCTCGAGTTCGCTCGGGCGGCCTTCACGCTTGAAGAAGCTGCCCGGGATCTTGCCGGCGGCGTACGTCTTCTCGATGTAGTCGACGGTCAGCGGGAAGAAGTCCTGGCCCGGCTTGGCTTCGCGCTTGGCGACGACGGTGGCCAGCACCACGGTGCCTTCGATGTCGACCAGCACGGCGCCGGTGGACTGGCGCGCGATCTCGCCCGTTTCCATGCGAACGGTGTGCTCGCCCCATTGGAACGTCTTCGTGACCTTGTTGAACATGCTCATTTTGGTTCTCTCTCCGATGTTGTATGACGCCGTATCGTGGCGGGGAAGACGGGAGGCGACCGTTCAGTGGCGTGATGCCATTCCAGCGAAGCTCAGGCGAGCTCCGGTGGAATGACACATCGGCGCCGGCAAGGCAACGGTGCAAACTCCAAACGCAAAGAGCCTGTCGGGGACGATTCCAGACAGGCTCTTCTTGCTCATCAGTGCTTTACTTGCGCAGGCCGAGCTTGCCGATCAGCGCGAGGTAACGGCTGGCATCCGTCTTCTTCAGGTAGGCCAGCAGGCTCTTGCGCGAGTTGACCATCTTCAGCAGGCCGCGGCGACCATGGTGGTCCTTGGCGTGCAGCTTGAAGTGGGGGGTCAGCGCGTTGATGCGCGCGGTCAGCAGAGCGACCTGGACTTCCGGGGATCCGGTATCGCCCGTGCCGCGAGCGTGTGCGGCGACGACGTCTGCCTTGATGAATTCAGTCATGCGGA
The DNA here is from genome assembly GCA_039920745.1 of Burkholderiaceae bacterium. Taxonomy (GTDB): domain Bacteria; phylum Pseudomonadota; class Gammaproteobacteria; order Burkholderiales; family Burkholderiaceae_C; genus Scleromatobacter. The sequence continues at coordinate 32,507 of JBDSDD010000052.1, forward strand.
TTTCCTGTGATGTTGAATCGGAAACCGGCAGTGCTGACCCGGGACGGATTTCCCGGACTCGCAGCCACGACGCGACCGCAAGGTGCGGGTGGCCTGCTCGGTTTCCTTGACGACTTGCGCACCCGAGTGAAACCGACCCGGGGCGTGCTGGACTGCCTTCGCTGCCGCGCTCCTGCAAAGGAAAGCCGCAACCAGACAAGCAAAAGATTATAGCCCAGGGATGGGTCGACACGCCAATGTCCGTGCCCGTCGGGCCGGGGCGCCCGGCCCGCCACCGTCGCGCCAGCCACCGGATCCGGCCCGGCAGCGGGCGCCAATCGTGGGTTCGGGCGCCGGATTTTCAATGCGCACGGCGGAAAAATATCGCCTCTTGAAACGGTTTCGAGCGAGGCCAAGTTGGAAGTCATGCGACGCTGACCTGACGCCGACTTTCCGGCCAGCACGACGTCCACGAACCCTCCCAACCAAGGAATCATCATGTTCATCGTCCCCGTTTCCCGTCGTTCCGCTGCCCGCGCCCATCACTTCGACCGCCTGCTCGACACCGCCTTCGACCAGTTGTTCGTCCAGCCCGCCGCCAACTCGGCGCCGGTGCGCCGCCCAGCCATCGACGTCAGCGAGTCCGATCGCGGCTACATCGTGACGCTGGATGTGCCCGGAGTGACCCGCGAGGACGTCAAGGTGTCCATCGACGGCCGCAGTGTGAGCATCGTCGCCGAAGCCCGCGCCGCCGAAGTCGCGGTCGACGCGCCGGCCGTCGACGCCGCCGCCACGCAAACCGCCAAGGCCAGCGACCGGGTGCTCCTGCGCGAACGCGCGGTCGCCAGCTACGCCCGCAGCTTCACGTTGCAATCGGAGATCGACCAGTCGACCTCGCAAGCCAAGCTCGACAACGGCGTGCTGACGCTGACGCTGGTCAAGCGCGACCCGGTGTCGACCCAGATCTCGGTCAACTGAGGTCGTTGAACAACCGGCCACCCCGGTCCTGGCGGCGGCTCCCAACCGCTCCGCTGCCCGCAGTCCTTCGCGCGATCTCGTGCGAGGGACTTTTTTTCGTCGGTGGCCGGGCCGCTTCAAAGCGGTCGAGGGGCGAACTCCGCCCGGCCGCGAATCGCGCAAGATATGATGCCAATTAAGTACCACTTTGGTGCACGACCTCGATTGGCACCCCACCATGACCGACACCTCCACCACCAACCAGTTCACCCAGACCGTCGCCGCGCGGCCCGTCGGCGGCTCGACCGATGCCGAGCCGCCGGTGCGCCACGTCTGCATCGTCGGCGGCGGAACGGCGGGCTGGATGACGGCCTTGCTGCTGGCCCGCTCCAGCTACGGCCCGCGGCTGCAGGTCACGGTGCTGGAGTCGCCCCAGGTCGCCACCATCGGCGTCGGCGAAGGCTCCACGCCCTGGCTGCGTGGATTCTTCGACAGCGTCGACATCGAAGAGGCCGAGTGGATGCCGGCCTGCAACGCGACCTACAAGAACGGGGTCACCTTCAAGGACTGGTCCACCAAGCCGGGGTACGAGAGCTACTTCCATCCGTTCGCGTCGATGCTGGACAACATGACGATGGGCCAGTTCATCCACAACGTCCACGCGCGGCTGAACAACGCCGACGTGCATGCCCATCCCGACCGCTATTTCATCGCCGCGGAACTGGCCCGCACCGACAAGGGCCCGAAGCCTGCGCACCAGTTCCCGTTCGACGTCTGGTACGGCTACCACTTCGACTCGACGCTGCTGGGCCAATTCCTGCGCCGCAAGTCAGTCGAGCGCGGCGTGCGCCACCTGGAGCGCCACGTCACGCAGGTGTTGCTCGACCAACACGGCGACATCGACCGCCTGCAACTCGATGGCGACGAGACGCTGGCCGCTGACTTTTTCGTCGACTGCACCGGCTTCTCCTCGCTGCTGATCGGCAAGGCGCTGGAGACACCGTTCAAGTCCTACTCGGACAACCTGTTCAACGATTCGGCCATCGCCCTGCCCTCGCCGATCGACGCACCGCTCAGCTCGCAGACTGTCTCCACCGCCCTGAAGCACGGCTGGGCCTGGAAGATCCCGCTCACCAACCGCTACGGTAACGGCTACGTCTACAGCAGCGCGCACTGCTCGGCAGACGAGGCGGAAACCGAACTGCGCCAGCACCTGGGGCTGCTCGACGCCGACGTCAAGCCGGTGCACCTCAAGATGCGCGTGGGCAGCATGGCCAAGCACTGGAACCGCAACTGCGTGGCCATCGGCCTGGCGCAGGGGTTCATCGAGCCCCTCGAAGCGACCGCCCTGCTGCTCGTGCAGCGCACCGCGATGGCGCTGGTCGAGGCACTTGAAGCGGGCGACCTGAGCGAAGCCGCGCAGACGCGCTTCAACGCCGCCATCCATCGCCACTTCGAGGGCACGCGCGACTTCATCGTCGCGCACTACAAGACGAATTCGCGCACCGACACGGACTACTGGCGGGCGAACGCGGCCAATACGAACCTGTCGGATCCGCTGCGCGAGCTGCTGGGCACGTGGCTGGCTCGGCAACCGCTGATCGGCGGCTTGCAGAAGGGGCGCTTCGGCTATGGCTTCTCGACGATGTCGTGGTACGCCTTGCTGGCCGGCGTCGGCGTCTTCCCGGATGAAGGCCTGCGGCCGGCGACTGCGGCGGAAGCGCAGTACGACCCGGCCACCATCGACAACCTGCTCTCGCGCAGCGCACTCAACTTCCAGGACCACCGCGAGTTGCTGCGCAACATTCCGCCCAAGCCCACCGAGCGGGCGCTGCACCTCTATCAATGGTGAAGGCCGGCTCGATGCGCCGCCCGGTTCAGGCCTGCATCAGCGGCCAGCGCGGCTTCACGTCGAACGCGTAGTTGGCCTGCGCCAGCGACGGATCACCCTGCAGCCGCATCGCTGCGGCCAGCGCGATCATCGCGCCATTGTCGGTACACAGCGCGAGCTCCGGGTAATGCACGCGCAGGCCGCGGCGCGCAGCGGCGGCGTTGAGTTGCTCGCGAAGGCGCGTGTTGGCGCCCACGCCACCGGCCACGACGAGGCGCGACAGCTTCGTCTGCTGCAACGCGCGCAGCGACTTCTTGACGAGCACGTCGCAGATCGCGGCCTGCGTGCTCGCCGCGAGGTCAGCGCGCTGTGGATCCGTGGGCAGCGGGCCGAGCCGGTTCATCGCCGTCAGCACGGCCGTCTTCAGGCCCGAGAACGAGAAGTCAAGGTCGCCGCTGTGAAGCAAGGGTCGCGGCAATGCAACGGCGTCGGGGTCGCCGAGCAGCGCGAGCGCGGCCAGCGCCGGGCCGCCCGGATAGCCGAGCCCGAGCAGCTTGGCGGACTTGTCGAAGGCCTCGCCGGCGGCGTCGTCGATGGTTTCGCCGAGCAGCTCGTAGCGACCCACGCCATCCACGCGCATCAGCTGCGTGTGGCCACCCGAGACCAGCAGCGCGACGAACGGGAACTCCGGCGGATCGGCCGACAGGAACGGCGACATCAGGTGGCCTTCGAGGTGATGGACGCCGAGCGTCGGCTTGCCCAGCGAGGCGGCGAGCGCGCAGGCGACACCCGCGCCCACGAGGAGCGCACCCGCCAATCCGGGCCCGCGCGTGAACGCGACGACGTCGATGTCGGCCTTGGTCAGCGCCGCGTCCGCGAGCGCCTCCTCGAGCAGCGGCAACACCCGCCACACGTGGTCGCGCGAGGCCAGCTCCGGCACCACGCCGCCATAGGCCTGGTGCATCCGGATCTGGCTATGCAAGGCCTGCGACCGCAACAACGGCACGCCGCCGTCCTTTGTTTCGACAAGCGCGACGCCGGTCTCGTCGCATGAAGATTCGATACCCAAAACGATCATGAGGCAGTGTAAGTGTGCATTAATCGACTCGTTTGGTTACAACCCAGGTGCCAGTTCGCTTCCGCAAAATGAATTGGCCGGTTTTAATTGGGCTTGTGGTGATATTCGGCCTCACCGCCTGGATCGACAATCGTCAGATCGTCGAGATCAGACCATTCAAACAGAGCCGTAGACTGTCGTTGGGAAACATGAAGCAATACAAACTCACTGCTTGGCCGGACCTCACTCCGCGATTCCAATCCACCGCGATGCGCCGCGTCGTGAGCGAGTTGTCCCAACGCTTTGTCAGCGTCCGGGATCTCGCTCGCAGCAGCGGTGCCGCTGGCCGCGATATCGAGGAGCTCGTCGCGAAGCTCGACAAGGACGGCATGTTGATGACCCGCGCCACGCCGCAGTCTGTCAACCAGGCCGGCGCCTGGCGCCAGTGGTGGCCGGTGGCCGCCGTTCGCGGCATGGTTCGCGAGTGGCGCTGAAAGTTCAATGAAAGCGCGCTGACGGCAGCCTCCCCTGCCTGTCCACGCAAAGCGGCCTCCGGGCCGCTTTTTCATTTGTCATCCGAGGCACTGACGCCAATGTGACAACTCGGTGACCGACTCAGTGATTCTCCCTGGCGTGGTTGATCGTGTATTTCGGAATCTCGATCACGAGATCCGTCGCGGCCACGATGGCCTGGCAGGACAGGCGCGATTGCGGCGTCAGGCCCCAGGCACGATCGAGCAGGTCGTCCTCGGTCTCGTCGGCTTCGCCCAGCGAGCGCAGGCCCTCGCGCACGATCACGTGGCAGGTGGTGCAGGCGCAGCTCATGTCGCAGGCGTGCTCGATGGCGACGCCGTTTTCCAGCAGCGCCTCGCACACGGACGTGCCAGGCGCGGCCTCGATGGTCTTGCCTTGGGGGCAGAGCTCGGCGTGGGGAAGAATCCTGATGACGGTCATGGGTTGGTTCAGATCTCGTTGACGTTGCGACCTGCGAGCGCGTCGCGGATGCCGCGGTTCATGCGGGCGGCGGCGAAGCCTTCGGTGCCATCGGCAAGCGCCTCGACGGCTGCCTCGATCGCGCGCGCCTCGCCCGCGTCACGCGCGCTGGCGCGCACGCGCGCGACAAGCGCGTCGATGTCCGTGCGCTCCTGTGCTTGCAGCAGGTCGCCGTCGGCGGCCAGCGCCGATTCGGTCGCCAGCACCATGCGCTCGGCGTCCACCTGGGCCTCGCGCAGGCTGCGCGCGACCATGTCGGACTCGGCGGTCGCGAAGCCGTCCTTGAGCATGCCAGCCACCTGCTCGTCGCTCAGGCCGTAGCTGGGCTTGACGACGATCGCCGCCTCCACGCCCGAGCCCAGCTCCTTGGCACTGACGCTGAGAAGGCCGTCGGCGTCGACCTGGAACGTGACGCGGATGCGCGCCGCGCCGGCCACCATCGGCGGGATGCCGCGCAGCTCGAAGCGCGCCAGCGAGCGGCATTCGGAGACCAGCTCACGCTCGCCCTGCACCACGTGCACGGCCATGGCGGTCTGGCCATCCTTGAAGGTGGTGAAGTCCTGCGCCTTGGCGGTGGGGATCGTCGAGTTGCGCTCGATCACGCGCTCCACCAGCCCGCCCATCGTCTCCAGGCCCAGCGACAGCGGCGTCACGTCCAGCAGCAGCAGATCGCCGCTGGTGGCGTTGCCGGCCAGCGCGTTGGCCTGGATCGAGGCGCCCAGCGCGACGACCTCGTCCGGGTTCAGGTTGGTCAGCGCCGGCTTGCCGAACAGCGTGGCGATCGCCTCGCGCACGACGGGCATGCGCGTGGAGCCGCCCACCATCACGACGCCCTGCACGTCTTCGGCCAGCACCTTGGCATCGCGCAGCACGCGCTTGAGCAGGCGCAGCGTCGTGGCCGTCAATTCGGCCGTGGCGGCCTCGAATTCGGCGCGATCGACATCCAACTCATGGGCCTGTCCGTCGACCTCGAACGCCACGCCGACCTCATCCGCCTCGCTCAGCGCTTCCTTGGCGCGACGCGCCTCGGTCTGCACGCGTCGGCGTTCGCGCGGGGTGAGTTCCTCGAGTGTCTTCAAGCCGGCGCGCTGCAGGAGCGCACTGGCCAGGCGCTGGTCGTAGTCGTCGCCGCCGAGCGCGGAGTCGCCGCCGGTGGCCACGACCTCGAACACGCCGCGCGCCAGGCGCAGCAGCGATATGTCGAAGGTGCCGCCGCCCAGGTCGTAGACCGCGTACAGGCCTTCGACGCCCTCGTCGAGGCCATAGGCGATCGCGGCGGCGGTTGGCTCGTTGATCAGGCGCAGCACGTTGAGACCGGCCAACTGCGCGGCGTCCTTGGTGGCCTGGCGTTGCGCGTCGTCGAAATAGGCGGGCACGGTGATGACCGCGCCGAAGACGTCATCGTCGAAAGTGTCCTCGGCGCGGAAGCGCAGCGTCGCCAGGATCTCGGCCGACACCTCCACCGCCGTCTTGACGCCATCGCGCGTTCGCACGCCCACCATGCCCGGCTGGTCGACGAACTGGTAAGGCAGGCGCTGGTGCCCCGCGACGTCGGCCAGCATGCGGCCCATGAAGCGCTTGGCGGAGACGACGGTGTTCTCGGCGTCGTCGCTCTGTGACTCGAGCGCCGCGTGGCCGATCTGACGGCCGCCGTCCTCCAGGTAGCGCACGGCCGACGGCAGGATCACGCGGCCGTCGTCGTCGGGCAGGCACTCGGCGACGCCATGGCGCACCGCCGCCACCAGCGAATGCGTGGTGCCGAGGTCGATGCCCACCGCGATGCGCCTCTGGTGCGGATCGGGCGCCTGGCCGGGTTCGGAGATCTGGAGCAATGCCATTGGTCGTGGATTTCGAATTGTCTTTATGAGAGCGCGTCGACGCGCTTGTCGATGTCACGCATGAACTTGTCGACGAACATCAAGCCGCGCACGCTCCCGGCGACGGCGCGCCAGTCCACGGCGCCAGTGGCGTCGATCTGGGCCTGGAGCGATTGCAGCGTGCCCTGGCGCGCGGCCACGACCTCGTGGGACAGCGCGTCGACGGCGTCCAGCGTCTTCGCGTCGGACAGCGCGTCGCGCCATTCCATCTGTTGCATCAGGAAGGCGGTGGGCATCGCGGTGTTGCTCTCGGCTTCGATGTCGGCGCCGTGCAGCGAACAAAGGTAGGCGGCGCGAGCCAGCGGATCCTTCAGCCGGCGGTATGCCTCGTTGATGCGGATCGCCCACTGCATCGCGACGCGCTGCGCCGCGGCCGTCTCCGTCGCAAACCGATCAGGGTGCGCGGCACCCTGCAATTGCTTCCACTTGGTGTCGAGCTGCGCGAGGTCGAGCGCGAACCGTTCGGTCAGAGCGAACAGCTCGAAATCGGTCGCAGCGATGCTCAGGCCGTCTTCCACTGCTTCTCCAGGAAGAGCGACGACCCGTTGTCCGGATACTCGCCGAACGGGCCGCGCTCGGCGTAGCCGTTCGCGCGATACATGCGCGCCGCCGCGACGAGCTCCTCGCCCGTCTCCATCAACGCACGGTCCAGGCCTTGCGCGAGCAGCGCCGTCTCCAGCGCAGCTAGGATGCGCGGACCCAGCCGCGCACCGCGCTGCGCAGGCGACACGAACATGCGCTTGATCTCGCCGTAGGGTCGATGGCCTGTCGCCGGCTCGGCCGGCATCGCCCGCACCGCACCGCAGCCGACGACCGTGTCGCCCTGCCAGGCGGCCAGGAACGTCACGCATGGGTGCTGCAGGGCCGCGACGTCGAGCAGGTAGTTCTGCTCAGGCGCATAGATCGTCGACAGGTAGGCATCGAGCTCGGCGATCAACGCGAGCACCTGCGGGTGATGGGGCGGCGTGGGTCGAATGTCGAGATTCATGGGAACGACGAAAGCCCTCGGGAAACGGGATTCACCAACAAAAAGGCGCGACAGCTGCCGCGCCTTGGAGGCGTCCGCGGGAAACGGGCGTTTCAGACGCGGAAGGATTCGCCGCAGCCGCACTTGTCCTTCTCGCGCGGATTGTGGAACTTGAAGCCCTCGTTGAGGCCCTCGCGGACGAAGTCCAGCTCCGTGCCGTCGATGTAGGGCAGGCTCTTCGGGTCGACCAGCACCTTGACGCCGTGGCCTTCGAAGATCACGTCCTCCGGCGCGAAGTCATCCGCGTACTCGAGCTTGTAGGCCAGGCCCGAGCATCCGGTGGTCTTCACGCCCAGGCGCACGCCGACACCGCGGCCGCGCTTGGTGATGTAGCGCGTCACGTGTTTTGCGGCGCGTTCGGTCAGGGTCACCGTCATCGTCGCGGCCTCAGGCGTTCAACGATGCGGCTTCGACGGCGGGTGCCGCAGCGGCGCCGTGGCGGGCCTTGTAGTCGCTCACCGCGGCCTTGATCGCGTCTTCAGCGAGGATCGAGCAGTGGATCTTGACCGGCGGCAGCGCCAGCTCCTCGGCAATCTGCGTGTTGCGGATGGCCATGGCCTCATCCAGGGACTTGCCCTTGACCCATTCGGTGACCAGCGACGACGAGGCGATGGCCGAACCGCAGCCATAGGTCTTGAAGCGCGCGTCCTCGATCAGGCCCGTGACCGGGTTGACCTTGATCTGGAGCTTCATCACGTCGCCGCACGCCGGCGCGCCGACCATGCCGGTGCCCACGGTGTCGTCACCCTTGTCGAAGCCGCCCACGTTGCGCGGGTTCTCGTAGTGGTCGATGACCTTGTCGCTGTATGCCATGTTGTTGTGCCCTCAACGAAATTTATGGATGGATCAGTGGGCAGCCCACTGGATCGAGCTGATGTCGATGCCGTCGCGGTACATGTCCCACAGAGGCGACAGTTCGCGCAGGCGCGCCACCGTCTCCTTGAGCATGACGATCGCGGCATCGATCTCTTGTTCGGTCGTGAAGCGGCCGATGGTCATGCGCAGGGAGGAGTGCGCCAACTCGTCGCTGCGGCCGAGGGCGCGCAGCACGTAGCTGGGTTCCAGGCTGGCCGACGTGCAGGCCGAGCCCGACGAGACCGCCAGGCCCTTGACGCCCATGATCAGCGACTCGCCTTCGACGTAGTTGAACGAGATGTTGAGGTTGTGCGGCACGCGGCGTTCGAGATCGCCGTTGACGAACACCTGCTCGATGCCCTGCAGGCCCGCGTACAGACGCTGCTGCAGCGCACGGATGCGCCCGCGCTCCGCGCCCATCTCCTCGCCTGCAATGCGGAACGCCTCGCCCATGCCGACGCACTGGTGCGTGGGCAAGGTGCCCGAACGCATGCCGCGCTCGTGGCCGCCGCCGTGCATCTGCGCCTCGAGGCGCACGCGTGGCTTGCGGCGCACGTACAGCGCGCCGATGCCCTTGGGGCCGTAAGTCTTGTGCGAGGCCAGGCTCATCAGGTCGACCGGCAGCGTGGCGAGGTCGATGTCGACCTTGCCGGTGGCCTGCGCGGCGTCGACGTGGAAGATGATGCCGCGCTCGCGGCACAACGCGCCGAGGGCCGGGATGTCCTGGATCACGCCGATCTCGTTGTTCACGAACATGACCGAGGCCAGGATCGTGTCGGGACGGATCGCCGCCTTGAACTTCTCGAAGTCCAGCAGGCCGTTGGCCTCGACGTCGAGGTAGGTCACCTCGAAGCCCTGGCGCTCCAACTCGCGCATCACGTCCAGAACGGCCTTGTGCTCGGTCTTGACGGTGATCAGGTGCTTGCCACGCGTGCTGTAGAAATTGGCCGCGCCCTTGATGGCCAGGTTGTTCGACTCGGTGGCCCCGGACGTCCAGACGATCTCGCGCGGATCGGCGCCGATCAGCGCGGCGATCTGCCCGCGCGCGCGTTCGACGGCCTCTTCGGCTTCCCAGCCCCACGCGTGCGAGCGCGAAGATGGGTTGCCGAAGTGTTCGCGCAGCCAGGGAATCATCAAATCGACCACGCGCGGGTCGACCGGCGTCGTCGCGCCGTAGTCCATGTAGATCGGGAGATGCGGAGTCATGAGTCGTGAATGAAGCTAAAAACGCAACGCTGGATTACTTCGAAAACGCGTTGCCGAGCGCGAACACGGAGTTCGGCGCGTTGATCTTGATCGGCTTGACGACGGGCTGCGACGAGATCGCGCGGCGCACCGGCACTTCCTCGATGGAGATGCCCTTGGCGAGTTGCTCGTCGACCAGCTTCTTGAGCGAGATCGAATCGAGGAACTCGATCATCTTGACGTTCAGGCTCGCCCACAGGTCGTGCGTCATGCAACGGCCGGTGTCGTCACCCATGCAATTTTCCTTGCCGGCGCAGCCGGTGGCATCGATGGGCTCGTCGACGGCGACGATGATGTCGGCCACCGTGATGGACTCGGCGCCGCGGCCGAGCGAGTAGCCGCCGCCCGGGCCACGCGTGCTCTCGACGAGCTCGTGGCGGCGCAGCTTGCCGAACAGCTGTTCCAGGTACGACAACGAGATCTGCTGACGCTGCGAGATCGCAGCGAGGGCGACCGGACCATTGCTGGAACGGAGGGCCAGATCGATCATTGCCGTGACAGCAAATCGGCCTTTGGTGGTCAGACGCATGGGGTGCTCTCCTGGGGGGTGTTTTGGGCAATCAGCTTCGGTCCGTGCCGTAGAGGCGGCTGGAGGTCGGAGAGGAGTGATAACCCTTGGTTGATTCCGAGCGTTTTAGTCGATTATGCCAGAAGCCGAGCGTTTTTGTCAAGATTGAAACGCGCGATTGCTGCAGCGCCGCACAGCATGCGCTTCTTGCGGCTGACGCCCGGTGGAGCAGTCCGAAAACCCACTCTCCGGAAAGCGGTATTCGGGACTCCGAAACTCTCAAACTGAAAGCACTTCGGCGACGACACCATCGGCCGCCGCAGCGCACAGGTCCAGCACCGTTTCGAACCCGTCCGCACCGCCGTAGTAGGGATCTGGCACGATTGCCGAGCCGGCCTGCGGCGCATAGGACATCAGCAAAGCGAGCTTTGCGCGTGAGCCGGACGGCTGGATGCGTTTCAAGTTGGCCAGGTTGTCGGCGTCCATCGCCAGGACGAGGTCGAAGCGATCGAAGTCCTCGCGCTCGACTTGGCGCCCACGCAGTTGCTGCATCTTCAAGCCGCGCCGTTCGCCGTGTTCGATCGCGCGGCGGTCCGGCGGCGAATCGACGTGGTAGTCCGCGGTGCCGGCCGAATCGACCTCGACGCGGTCGTCCAGCCCCGCCTCGTGCACCTTCAGGCGCAGCATCGCCTCCGCGCTGGGCGAGCGGCAGATGTTGCCCAGGCAGACCATCAGCACGCGAATCTTGTTCGAGGAGGCCGGCATGGACGCAGTATCCCGCGTCAGAACAGCGACCCCATCGGCTCCGGCTCTTCCGGCCCGTGGTCGAACACCTCCGCCGGCGCGAGCTTGAGCAGGTCGACCGCGTCCGGCTTGGTGCCGACGAGCCAGCGATCCCAGTCGCTGCGTTCGACCACCACCACCGAGCGCTTGTCCTGCTCGTGCGGCCCCCGCTTCGGATCGGGCTTGTGCATGCGCGCCATCAGCGCATGCGCATCGGCGTTGATCGTGAGCATCGTGTAGCTCTCCACCAGTTCGCCGCTCTCCCGATCGAGCCAGGTGTTCCACAGCCCCGCGAGGCCGAACGGCTGCTTGTCCGCGCGGCGGAACCCCCACCAGCGATTGCGGCCGGTCTCCCAGTTGGGCTCGAAGAACTCCTGCACGGGAATGATGCAGCGCTGATCGCGCGCCCAGGGCTGGCGAAAGCTCGCCGCCGTGGGCACCGTCTCCCAGCGCGCGTTGTTGGTGCTGTAGACCAGTTTCGCGGTCTTGGCGAACGACGGGATCAACGCCCACTGCCCGACCACCAGCTCGCGCTCGACCTCGGTCTGCGCCTCGGGCGCCGGCACACGGCGGATGAACGCGCCCTTGCCGCGCGGAAACACCGAGCCGACCGGCAGGTTCTCGGGCGGCAGCGCGCGGTGCAACGCGTGCATCTCGTCCCAGCGTGGCGGGGTGTAGCGCGCACACATGGATCAGATCCTGTCAATGAACACTGCCGACTCATCCTGCCAGCGCTGGAACTGGGCGGGGTGGATGCGGGCCTCGACGGGGTGGGCGAATGCGGCGTGGACCATGGGCGAGAATTGCTGGATCGGGGACGCGTGCTGGCGCGCCTCGTCGACGACCACCACGCGGTCGACCTCCGCCCCCAGCTGCGCCACCGCGCACGCGCCCCACTCCAGGCGCACCGAGGCGCCGGCCTGGGTGACCGCGCTCATGCCTTGCGAACCGCAACCGCCGGCGCGACGAGGTTGGTGTCGTGTCCCGCGCTGCCGAAGGCCTGTTCGCGCAGCAACGCCAACTGGTCGCGCACGCGCGCCGCCTTCTCGAACTCGAGGCTCTTGGCGTGCTCCAGCATCTGCTTCTCCAGCAGCTTGATGCGCTTGCCCAGGTCCTTCTCGCTCATCGCCTCGACCTCGGCGGCCTGCTGCGCGAACTTCAGGTCATCCTTGCCCGATCGTTCGGCGGCGACGCCGTCGATCAGGTCGCGGATGGTCTTGCGGATGCCGCGCGGCACGATGCCGTTGGCCAGGTTGTGCGCGATCTGGCGCTCGCGCCGGCGCTCGGTCTCGCTGATCGCCTTGCGCATCGACTCGGTCATCTTGTCTGCGTAGAGGATCGCCTGGCCGTTGATGTTGCGCGCCGCGCGGCCGATGGTCTGGATCAGGCTGCGCTCGGCGCGCAGGAAGCCTTCCTTGTCGGCGTCGAGGATGGCCACCAGCGAGACCTCGGGAATATCGAGGCCCTCGCGCAACAGGTTGATGCCCACCAGCACGTCGAACACGCCCAGGCGCAGGTCGCGCAGTATCTCCACGCGTTCGACGGTGTCGATGTCCGAGTGCAGGTAGCGCACCTTGACGCCGTTCTCGCTCAGGTACTCGGTGAGCTGCTCAGCCATCTTCTTGGTGAGCGTGGTGATCAGCACGCGGTCGCCCTTGATCGTGCGTTCGCGGATCTCCTGCAGCACGTCGTCGACCTGCGTCGTCGCCGGGCGGATCTCCACCGTCGGATCGACCAGGCCCGTCGGCCGCACCAATTGCTCCACCACATTGCCCGTATGCGTCTTCTCGTAGTCGGCGGGCGTGGCCGACACGAAGACGCACTGGCGCATCTTCTTCTCGAACTCCTCGAACTTCAGCGGCCGGTTGTCGAGCGCCGACGGCAGGCGAAAGCCATAGTCGACGAGGTTGGTCTTGCGCGCCTTGTCGCCGTTGAACATGCCGCTGATCTGGCCGATCATCACGTGGCTCTCGTCGAGAAACATGATGGCGTCCTTGGGCATGTAGTCCACCAGCGTGGGCGGCGGGTCTCCCGGCTTGGCCCCCGACAGATGGCGCGTGTAGTTCTCGATGCCCTTGCAGTGGCCCACCTCCTGCAGCATCTCCAGATCGAAACGGGTTCGTTGTTCGAGTCGCTGCGCTTCCACCAGCTTGTTTTGCTTGACGAGCTCGTCCAGGCGCCAGCGCAGCTCGTCCTTGATCGTCTCGATGGCCGCGACCACGCGCTCGCGCGGTGTCACGTAGTGGCTGGACGGGTAGATCGTGAAGCGCGGCACCTTCTGGCGGATGTGGCCGGTGAGCGGATCCAGCAACTGCAGCGATTCCACTTCGTCGTCGAACAGCTCGATGCGGATCGCGAGCTCCGAGTGCTCGGCCGGGAACACGTCGATGGTGTCGCCGCGCACGCGGAACGAGCCACGCGAGAAGTCGGTGTCGTTGCGTGTGTACTGCATGCGGATGAGCTGCGCGATGACGTCGCGCTGGCCCATCTTGTCGCCGTTGCGCAGGATGAAGCGCATCTGCGTGTAGTCCTCGGGCTTGCCGATGCCGTAGATGGCCGACACGCTGGCGATGATCACCGTGTCGCGCCGCTCCAGCACGCTCTTGGTGGCCGACAGCCGCATCTGCTCGATGTGCTCGTTGATCGACGAGTCCTTCTCGATGAACAGGTCGCGCTGGGGCACGTAGGCCTCGGGCTGGTATTAGTCGTAGTAGCTGACGAAATACTCCACCGCGTTCTTGGGGAAGAACTCGCGGAACTCGCTGTACAGCTGCGCAGCCAGCGTCTTGTTAGGCGCAAACACGATCGCCGGGCGGCCCATCTTGGCGATGACGTTGGCCATCGTGAAAGTCTTGCCCGAGCCGGTGACGCCCAGCAGCGTCTGGAAGGTGAGGCCGTCCTCGATGCCTTCGCAGAGCTTGGCGATCGCGGTCGGCTGGTCGCCCGCCGGCGGGTACGGCTGGAACAGCTGGAACGGCGAATCGGGAAAGGAAACGAACTCGCCTTCGGGCTGGTCGCTCGCCACTTCGCCTTCGGCGATCGGTGCACGGGCGGCGTGCGCATAGCCGGCCGCAGTCGGCTCCGGCATGAGGTCAGAATCAATCGGCATCGGGTAATCCCTGGCAGTTGGCCTAAAATCGGCGGGCTGCCGGCGGTGGTTCATTTCGTCGCTGGTCCGGCGACGACCAACCTGACAGCGTAGCGCAACGAGAAGGAGAACGCTCCTGGCCGTGGCGCAACGCCCTCATTTGCCGACACTCCCCGGGCTTTTCAAGCCCTTGCCAGGAACCTGACTCCATGTCGTTGTTTGCCTCCGTCGAACTCGCCCCGCGCGACCCCATCCTCGGCCTGAACGAACAGTTCAATGCCGACACCAACCCGGCCAAGGTCAACCTGGGCGTGGGCGTCTATACCGACGAGAACGGCAAGCTGCCGCTGCTCGCCTGCGTGTCCGCGGCCGAGAAGCAGCTCGTCGACCTGCAGAAGGCCCGCGGCTACCTGCCCATCGACGGCATCGCCGCCTACGACAAGGCCGTGCAAGCCCTGGTTTTCGGCGCCGACTCCGACGTCGTCCAGCAAGGCCGCGTCGCCACCGTTCAGGCCCTCGGCGGCACCGGTGGCCTCAAGGTAGGCGCCGATTTCCTCAAGCGCTTGCACCCGGCCGCCAAGGTGCTAATCAGCGACCCGAGCTGGGAGAACCACCGCGCACTGTTCACCCAAGCCGGTTTCACCGTGGAGCAGTACCCGTACTACGACGCCAGCACGCGCGGCGTCGCGTTCGACGCGATGATCGCCACGCTGGCCGCGTCGCCGGCCGGCACCATCGTCGTGCTGCACGCCTGCTGCCACAACCCGACGGGCGTCGACCTGTCGGCCGTGCAGTGGGAGCAGGTCATCGCCACGATCAAGCGCTACGACCTGGTGCCCTTCGTCGACATGGCCTACCAAGGCTTCGGCTTCGGCATCGCCGAGGACGGCGCCGTCGTGCGCCAGTTCCTGGCCGCCGGCCTCGACTTCTTCGTCTCGACCTCGTTCTCCAAGAGCTTCTCGCTGTACGGCGAGCGCGTCGGTGCGCTGAGCGTCGTGTGCTCGACCAAGGACGAAGCCACGCGCGTGCTGTCGCAGCTCAAGATCGTGATCCGCACGAACTACTCCAACCCGCCGACGCACGGCGCGCAGATCGTCGCCACGGTGCTGACCACGCCCCCCTTGCGCGCGCAGTGGGAAGGCGAGCTGACCGGCATGCGCGAGCGCATCAAGCGCATGCGCAGCGCGCTGGTCGACCAGCTGACCAATGCCGGCGTCAAGGGCGACTTGAGCTACATCGTCAAGCAGAACGGCATGTTCAGCTACTCGGGGCTGTCGGTCAGCCAGATGCAGCGCCTGCGCACCGAGTTCGGCGTGTACGGCGTCGATTCGGGCCGCATCTGCGTGGCCGCGCTCAACGATGGCAACCTGGCCTACGTGGCGAAGTCGATCGCTGCCGTGTCGGCCTGATCGCCCTGCTCCACGACAAGCCCCGGTGCTTGCGCTCCGGGGCTTTTTTGTGCCCGGACTTCACGACTGCCGCGTTTTCTTCTGCCTGTTCACCCGATTGGTGCATTGCAGCAGGTCGCATGATCATGACAACGTCCGAAGCCCCGCCCGAAGACGGGACCCCGCGTTGCCTCGGCGAGCGCATTCCCGGAAATGGGCGTAGTATCAGATGGATGCTGCACTGCAGCAATCCAATCGAGAACCTAAGCGACAAGCTTTTGTTCAGGAATCGTTGAGAATTCGCGACGCGCGACCGCTTGCCGTCGCGCAGCCAGGTACGACCGAGCCTCGAAAGGCCTGAAAGCGCATGCTTTACCAACTCTACGAAGCCCAACGCGCCTTGATGGCGCCCTTTGCCGACTTCGCCGCCGCCACCGCCAAGCTCTACAAGCACCCGATGTCGCCGTTCAAGCAGGTGCCGGGCGCGCAGCGCCTGTCGGCCGGCTTCGAACTGCTGCACCGCTTGGGCATGGACTACGAGAAGCCGCAGTTCGAGATCACCACCGTCACGAGCAACGGCGTCGACGTCGCCGTCCAGGAACAGGTGGCGCTGGCCAAGCCGTTCTGCCGCCTGATCCGCTTCAAGCGCTTCAGTGACGATTCACCCACGCTGGACCGCATGAAGGAACAGCCCTCGGTGCTGGTGGTCGCCCCGCTGTCGGGCCACCATTCGACGCTGCTGCGCGACACCGTCAAGAGCCTGCTGCAGGATCACAAGGTCTTCATCACCGACTGGACCGACGCCCGCATGGTGCCGGCCGAAGCCGGCCCGTTCCACCTCGACGACTACATCGCCTACGTCAAGGAATTCATCGGCCTGATCGGCCCGGACGTCCACGTGATCTCGGTGTGCCAGCCCACCGTGCCGGTGCTCGCTGCAATTTCGCTGCTGGCCAGCGAGGGCAAGCCGACGCCGCTGAGCATGACGATGATGGGCGGCCCGATCGACGCCCGCAAGTCGCCGACGTCGGTGAACAACCTGGCGACGACGCGCAGCTACGAGTGGTTCGAGACCAACGTGATCCACCGCGTTCCGGACAACTATCCGGGCGCCAAACGCAGCGTGTACCCAGGATTCCTGCAGCACACCGGCTTCGTGGCGATGAACCCCGATCGCCACGCCACGGCCCACTACGACTACTTCCTGGACCTGGTGCGCGGCGACGACGACTCCACCGACGCCCACCGCAAGTTCTACGACGAATACAACGCGGTGCTGGACCTGCCGGCAGAGTACTACCTGGACACCATCAAGACCGTGTTCCAGGACTTCTCGCTGGTCAAGGGCACCTGGGAAGTCGAAGGCGAACTCGTGCGTCCGCAGGACATCGCCACCACCGCGCTGCTCACCATCGAAGGCGAGCTCGACGACATCTCCGGCGCCGGCCAGACCAAGGCCGCGCACGGGTTGTGCACCGGCATCCCGAAGACGCGCCAGTTCCATTACGACGTCGTCGGCGCCGGCCACTACGGCATCTTCTCGGGCCGCCGCTGGCGCGACATCGTCTACCCGCAGGTGCGCGACTTCATCGCTCGCTTCGAGACCGAACGCGCCGGCAAGACCGCCGCGACGAAGGCCGTCAAGGCCAAGGTCGCCCCCGTCGCCGTGAAGAAGGCGCGCGCTACCGCTGTCGCAGCGAAGAGCGCACGGGCCGCGGCCCGCAGGACCGCCAAAGTCACGGCCTGAGCGAAGAGATAATCGGACGGTGAGCCCCAGCGTCCCGATTCCTCCCCTGACAGCGACGCCCTCCTCGGGCGTCGCGTCGCTTGCGCAGTGCATCGACGCGCTGCTGCCGCAGACGCAGTGCACGCGTTGCGGCTATCCGGACTGCCGCTCGTATGCCGACGCCGTCGCCAGCGGCGCGGCCAAGCTCAACCAATGCCCGCCCGGCGGCGCCGAAGGCATCCGCCTGCTGGCCGACCTGTTGGGGCAGCCCGCACTGCCGCTCGATCCCGAGTTCGGCGACGAAGGCCCGCGCCGCATCGTCTACATCGAGGAGGCCACCTGCATCGGCTGCACGCTGTGCATCCAGGCCTGCCCGGTGGACGCGATCATCGGCGCGCCCAAGCGCATGCACGCGGTGATCGAGGCCGACTGCACCGGCTGCGAGCTGTGCCTGCCGGTGTGCCCGATGGACTGCATCGCGCTGGAGGAGGTCAGCGCCGGCGCCACCGGGTGGGCCGCGTGGTCGCCCGCGCAGGCCGAGGCGGCGCGCGCGCGTCACGTGGGCCGGCAGGCGCGCCTCGCACGGGACGAGCGCGAGAACGACGACCGACTCAACGCGACGCTGGCGCCGCCGGCGGTCGATGTCGACGCCACGCCAGACCCGAAGCGCGCCGCCGTTGCGGCCGCGCTGGCCCGCGCCCGCCTGCGCGCGACAGGACGTGCGCCGTGACGCAGCCGGTTCAGGCCGACGCGTCGACCTTCGACGATGTCGTCATCCCCTCCTCCACCCATGTGCCGTTGACGCGTGCCCGCTCGAACCTGCTGCTGCTGCTGGTCGCGCTGATCTGGGGCTCGGCCTTCGTCGCGCAGGCGATCGGCACGCGCAGCGTCGGTACGTTCATGTTCACCGGATTGCGCTTCGCACTCGGCGCGCTGGTCGTCGCGCCGTTCGCCTGGCTCGAGTGGCGCGAACTGCGCGCCCGCCGTCGCGAGCCGCGGCCGCGCGACATCGCCCACATCGCGGGCCTGGGCACGCTGCTGTTCCTGGGCTCGGCGATGCAGCAGATCGGCATGCTCACCACGTCGGTGACCAACGCCGGCTTCCTCACCGCGCTGTACATCCCGCTGGTGCCCGTGCTGGGCTGGCTGGTGCAGCGCCAGGCGCCGCACTGGACGACGTGGCTGGGCGCCGCGGGCTGCCTGGCCGGGTCATGGCTGTTGACCGGCGGCGGATCGATGGGCTTCTCGAACTTCAAGGCCGGCGACTGGTGGGTCATCGCCAGCAGCCTGCCATGGTCGGCGCACGTGATGCTGGTGGGCCGCGCGGCCAATCGGCTGCACGGCGCGATGCTGGTGGCTTGCGGGCAGTTCATCGCCTGCGCCGTGCTGGCGTTGATCATCGGGCTGGCCATCGAGCCCGTCAACGCGCACGGCATCCGGCAGGCACTCGGCGCGATCGCCTACACGGGCATCCTGTCGGTGGGCCTGGGCTTCACGCTGCAAGTGGTCGCGCAACGCCACACGCGCGCGGCCGACTCCGCCATCGTGCTGTCGTCGGAGACCGTATTCGCCGCTGCTTTCGGCGCGCTGTTCATGGGCGATCGCATCGGCGGCGCCGGCCTGGCCGGCTGCGCGCTGATCCTCGGCTGCGTGCTGCTGGTGCAATTGCAGCCCATCGTCTGGCGCTGGTTCGCCGACTCTCGACCGCAGGCCGCATGAGCACCGCACGGCCGCCAGCAGGTGCTCGCACCCAAGTCCGCAGGACGCAGGTTTCACAATGAATTCGTCCGACATCGACACCTTTTTCGCCACGCTGCAAGCCGCCAACCCGCACCCGGCCTCCGAGCTCGAGTACGCCAGCGTGTTCGAGCTGCTGACCGCGGTGCTGCTGTCGGCGCAGGCCACCGACGTCGGCGTCAACAAGGCCACGCGCGCCCTGTTCGTCGCCGCGCCGACGCCGCAACGCATGCTGTCACTCGGCACCGAAGGCGTCGAGGCGCATGTGCGCACCATCGGGCTGTACCGCAACAAGACCAAGCACCTGCTCGAGACCTGCCGCATCCTGATTTCGCAGCATGGGGGCGAGGTGCCGCGCGAGCGCGCCGCGTTGGAGGCGCTGCCGGGCGTTGGCCGCAAGACGGCCAACGTGATCCTCAACGTGGCGTTCGGCGAGCCGACGCTGGCGGTCGACACCCACGTGTTCCGCGTCTCCAACCGCACCGGCCTGGCGCCCGGCAAGACGCCGATCGCCGTCGAGATGAAGCTGCTCGCACGCGTGCCCGCCAGGTACAGGGACCACGCGCACCACTGGCTCATCCTGCACGGCCGCTACGTGTGCCTGGCCCGCATGCCGCAGTGCGGCCGCTGCGCCGTCTCGGCCCAGTGCGACTTCTACAAGCAACTGCCAGACGCGGCCCGCCCGAAGCCGGGCGAGGCCGCGCCCAACGCCCGCGCGCTGCGCGATGCCGGAATCACGCCATGACGAGACGCCTCCTTTGCGCCCTGTGCGCCTGCCTGCTGCCCGCCGCCGCGTCGGTGCACGCCCAGGCGGCCGCGCTGCGCCTGACCGACGACGGCGGCCACGAGGTGGCGCTCGCGCACACGGCGCAGCGCATCGTCGCGCTGGCGCCGCACCTGACCGAGCTGGTCTACGCCGCGGGCGCGGGCAAGCTGCTGGTGGCAGTGGGCAGGTACAGCGACTATCCGGCCGACGCCGCCACCAAACCGGTGATCAGCGACGCGTTCGCGGTCAACTACGAGGTGCTGACGACCCTCAAGCCCGACCTCGTGCTCGTCTGGGGCAGCGGCACGCCCGAGCGCATCAAGTCCAAGCTGCGCACGCTGGGCATCCCGGTCTACGAGATCGAGATCCGCAACGTCGCCGGCCTGGCCGACACGCTGCGCAGCATCGGCCGCCTCGCCGGCACCGAGGGCGTCGCCCAGGCCCGTGCGCAGGCGATCACCACCGACTGGGCCGCGCTCAAGGCGAGCTACGCGGGCCGCAAGCCGGTGCGCGTGTTCTTCCAGCTGTGGGACGCGCCGCTGATGACGCTCAGCGGCCAGCACCTGATCTCCAGCGCCATCTCCGCGTGCGGTGGAACCAACGTGTTCGCCGAGCTGCCGACGCTCACGGCCACCGTCAGCTGGGAGGTGGCCGTGCAGCGCGACCCCGAGCTGGTGATGACGGCCGGCAGCCCCAGCGAGCCGGCCAAGCCGGGTCGCTGGGCCGAGTTCGCGCAAGTCAGCGCGACCCGGCACGCCGGGTTCGGCCGCATCGACGGCGACCTGATCGCCCGCAGCGGCCCGCGCTTCGTCGATGGCGCCCGCGAGTTGTGCGTGGCGATAGATCGAGCGCGCCACGGGTTGCCGCAGCGGGTTGTCCCGGCGGCCAAGCCGGCCAGCGCAGCGCACTGAGACGCCCGGGCGGCCGCGTTTCCAGGAACTTGAGGGGCCCCCAGGGCCTCGGGCGAGAAGTGGGCTGCCTTTACCGACATTGAACTGTCGGGAAGACGCTTGCTTATCAACGGTTACCCAAAGCTGCAATTTCTAACAATCAGCTCATGTTTCAGCCTTCGCGGGCCGAAATCCCAAACATGAGCACTGCCCTCCTCCATCGCCTCCTGAATCGCAAACCCGCCGCGCCGACCACGCTGCGGATGAACGTGTGCCCGCCGGACGTCTGCCCCCAGAGCGAGACCCTGTGGTCGGCCACGCTGCGCTGGCTGGTGGGCGGCAACGTCGAGGCCGTGCCGGCCCTGCGCACGCCGCTGGAAAAAGCGCGCAGCGAGTTCGTCGCGGCGCTCGACGGGCTGCTCGAGATCGATCACAACGGGCTGCTCAAGCGCGCCCAGCACGCCCGCTCGCTGCGCGAGTTGTGGCATCTGCGCTCGGAGCTCTACACGTTGATCGCCCGCCGCGTCAGCCAGGTGGAAGCCAATGCCCGTCTCGCCCGCGTCAACCAGCACTTTCCCACCCGTGCCCAGCGCACCAGCACACCCGCCACGGAAGCCGCCGATGTCAACTAACCCTCGCATCGACCTGCTCGGCCTCGCCGAGCTCGACTCCCAGTTGGCGCCGGAGTCGATATTTTCCGACCAGATGGGCCTCCCCGCGACGCGTTCCGCGCGCATCGAGACGCGTCGGGCGTTCGTCGAGATGAAGCAGCTGTTCATGCGCGCGGTGGAAAACCTCGAGCACCGCAAGGGCGCGTGGCTGCGGGCCCAGGTGCGCGGCGCCGATGACCCGATCGACCTGTGGCTGTTGCGCGGGCCGCTGCTGGCCACGCTGCGCGAGGATGACGTCGCCACCCGGACGATGCGCGCCGCGCTTTACAGGACGCTCGACCGCACGTTCCCCGAGGCCTTCGGCAGCGCCGAGGTCAGCACGCTGAGCACCCCGCGTCCGTGACGCCTCGTTGCATCCGCCGCACAGGCCGCCTCCGGGCGGCTTTTTTGCGCTCGTTGCACGCCGGGGACGCCGTGTCGCGGGGGCCATAATCGACCGCGTGAACATCATCATCCTCGACGACTACCAGGACGCGGTGCGCAAGCTGCCGTGCGCCGCCAAGCTCACCGAACTGAACGCGAAGGTGTTCACCAACACCGTCAAGGGGATCGGGCAGCTGTCGGTGCGACTGCGCGACGCCGAGGTGCTGGTGCTGATCCGTGAGCGCACGCGCTTCCCGCGCCAACTGCTCGAGAAGCTGCCCAAGCTGCGGCTGATCGCGCAGACCGGCAAGGTCGGCGAGCACATCGACATCGACGCCTGCACCACGCAGGGCATCGCGGTCGCCGAGGGCGTCGGCTCACCCTACGCGCCGGCGGAGCTCGCCTGGGCGCTGATCATGGCCTCGATGCGGCGCCTGCCGCAGTACATCTCCGCACTGAAGCACGGCGCCTGGCAGCAATCGGGCCTGAAGGCGGCGTCGATGCCGCCCAACTTCGGCCTCGGCGTGACGCTGCGCGGCAAGACGCTGGGCATCTGGGGCTACGGGCGCATCGGCAAGCTTGTGGCCGGCTACGGCAAGGCCTTCGGCATGGAGGTGGCGGTGTGGGGATCGGAGGAGTCGCGCGGCCGCGCGTCGGCCGACGGCTACCGTGCCGTCGCGTCACGCGAGGAGCTGTTCGCCAGCGCCGACGTACTCAGCGTGCACCTGCGCCTGAGCGACGCGACCAAGCACCTGATCAAGCTCAACGACCTGCTGCAGATGAAGCCGACGGCGCTGTTCGTCAACACCTCGCGCGCCGAGTTGCTGGAGGAGTCGGCCCTCGTCGCCGCGCTCAACCGTGGCCGCCCTGGCATGGCGGCGGTCGACGTGTTCGAGAGCGAACCCATCCTCGCCGGCCACCCGCTGCTGCGCCTGGAGAACGCGGTCTGCACGCCGCACATCGGCTACGTCGAGCAGAGCAGCTACGAGTCCTACTTCGGCGCCGCGTTCGACAACGTCGTCAACTTCATCAACGGCACGCCGACCAACATCGTCAACCCAGACGCCCTCAAGGTTCTCCGCTAAGGCCGTGGCGTTCCTGAACCGGATGTGAAAGCCCGATTTCTTTAGTCTTATATAAGACATAAGACTTCCCAGGTTCAGTTCGCGGGAGTACGCTCAGGCATCTCCTTCGAGAAGCCATGGCGCCCTCAGAAACCACCCTCGATCCCGCGGCCGAACCCGCGAAGATGCCGGCACCCGACGAGGCTCCGAGCGTGATGTCTGGCGTGGCGAGTGCTGCCGAAACCGCGGAGGCCGGCGGTCTCCCTTCAGTACTCGACCACCAGGCGCCGCGCTCGCCAAAGTCGCCCAGCGAGATCTTTCGCGTCTTCACCCGGCTGGCGCTGCAAGGCTTCGGCGGGGTGCTGCCGATCGCGCAGCGCGAACTCGTCGAACGCGAGCGCTGGCTGACGCGCGAGCAGTTCCTGGAGCTGCTGGCCGTCTCGCAGGTGCTGCCCGGGCCCAACGTGGTCAACCTGTCGCTGATGTTCGGCGACCGCGCGTTCGGCTGGCGCGGCGGGCTGGCAGCGCTCGGCGGGATGATCCTCGCGCCGTGGTGCGTCGTTTTGGCGCTGACGGTCGTCTATGCGCACTACGCGCAGCATCCGGTCGTGGCCGGCGCGCTGCGCGGCATGGGCGCGGTCGCGGCCGGCCTGATCTTCTCGACCGGCCTGAAGCTGATGCCGGCGCTGCGCCGCAACGTGCTGGGCGCCGCACCCGCTGTCGCACTCGCGGCGCTGATGTTCGCCGGCATCGCGCTGCTGCGCGTGCCGCTGCTCTGGATGCTGGCCGGGCTGGGCGCGGCCGCCTGCGGCGCGGCCTGGCGCCGGCTCAAGCCATGACGCCAGTCGTCGCGCCCACCCTGTCTGGCAGCGACTGGGGCTCCGTCTTCGCGCAGTACCTGCTGCTGTCGCTGCTGTCGATCGGCGGGGCGATCGGCACCGCGCCCGAGATGCACCGCTTCCTCGTCGAGCAGCATCACTGGTTGACCAACGAGCAGTTCAGCGCGTCGGTGGCGATCGCCCAGGCCGCGCCGGGCCCCAACCTGCTCTTCGTCGCGGTACTGGGCTGGGGCATCGGCGGGTTCTTCGGCATGTGCGTCACGATGACCGGCATCCTGCTGCCGTCCACCACGTTGACGCTGGCCGCCGCCCGCTGGGGCGAGGCGCGCCGCTCGACGCGCGGCGTGCAGGCCTTCGTGATGGGCATGGCGCCGCTGTCCGTCGGCCTGGTGCTGTCCACCGGGTTCATCCTCGGCAAGCCCGCCTACGACAACCTGTGGCTGCTGGCGACGATGGTGTTCACCGTGGTCGTCTGCGTGCGCACCAAGGTCAGCCCGCTGTGGTTGATCGCGGCGGGTGGCCTGGTGGGCGCGTTGCTCGGGTAAGTACCGCACGTCCACCCGCGCTACTTCACGTCGAACGAGCCGACGAGGAGGTCGTCCTTGGCTTCTTCCAGTCGCAGGATCACGTCGCGGTGCTTCTCGGCCGAGGTGCCGAAGCCGGTGGTCAGCCGCATCATCACGCTGGTGCCGTTGCCCAGCGCCTGGCGGTGCGAGCCGTAGTACTTGGCGTGCACCTCGTAGCTGCCGCGGATGGCCTTCTTCAGCGAGAACACCTCGGGGCCGTAGCCCTGCGTGACGTCGCGCGTGTTGCGTCCGCCCTGGCGGCTCAGCAGGTGCTGGTAGCTCACCCATTCGCCGTTGGGATCCTTGACCCACAAGTCGATGTCGGTGTTGTCGGTGTCCCAGGCGAGCGCGACGCGCACGTCCAGCGGCAGGTTGCGGCGCAGGCGTGGATCGATGGCCGTGACGTCGACCGGGTGCTGCGCGGCGATGGCGTCGAGCTCGCTCAGCGCGATGATGTCCATGTCGCCGAAGCGCGAGCTCCAGTTGCCCGACGCGGCCATCCAAAGCGCATCGACGGCCGGCTGCCAGGCGAGCGCGGCGGCCTGCGCGAGGCCCAGATCGCGCCATGATTGCGGCTCGTCGGGCGCCAGTTCGGTCACGCGTTGCAGCAGGCGGATCGCCTCGCCGGTCTCGCCGATCTCCTGCAGCCGGTAGGCGAGCACACGCAGCAGGCCGCGATCCTCGATGTGCAGTTCGGCCAGGTTCGAGAGCACGCGCAGCGCGAGTGCCCGTTGGCCGTGCGTGGCGAACACCTGCGCGGCATCGAGGTAGAAGGCGGGGCTGCTCGATGCGCCCAGGCGCTGGTCCAGGTAGACCGCGTAGCGATCAGCGGCGGCGGCCTGGGCGAGGCGGCGCGTGCCGGCGGCGTCCGGCGACCAGGCCGAGATGGCGATGTGGATCTCGGGCGCAGGCTCGGCGGCGGCCACGGCCTTCTTCGCTTTCGCCACCTCGCCGACCCGGGCGACGCTGCTGCCGGTGACCGCGACGCGCTTGTCGGCCTGTTCGTTGCGCTCGAGCGATGGCGACGCGGCGGCCGAGTAGGCATGGTCCGCCGCCGGCGCCATCGGCGCCGGGGCGCTGTTGCGCGGCGGCGGGGGCAGCGCCCCCAGTGCCGGCGGCGGCGCCATGGCGCGCATTGCACCGGCCGTCACGACGGCCTGCACCGGCGCGTTCTGCAGTTGCGAGACCTGCTGCGGCGCATCCTTGGGGAAGTCCTTGTCCCACCATGCCTGCAGCTCGCTGTAGCGGCTGGCCAGCGAAGCCAGGTGACTGACCGACTGCGCGGCCTTGGTCGCTGCCTGCGTGCGCAGGGTCGCGTTGTACGCGTCGCGCAGCGGGCCCACGGGCGGCACGATGTCGTAGCGCTGGTAGTCGGCCAGCGCCTCGAGCACGATCAGTGACGTCTGCGGCGTGACGATGCCGAAGCGGTTGCCCAGCGCCACGATCTCGGTGCGGTGCAGGTCGGCCTGCGCCAGCAACTCGTCGACACGCAGGCGCGCCCAGCGCTGCGCCACGAAGCCGGCATCGACGTTGTCGGTCAGAGGCGGCGCCATCAACGTGACGGTCTTGTGCAGCGGCGCGCCGTCACCAGACTCCAGCACCAGGTCCAGCTTCGCGGCCGCGCCGGTGAAGCGGCCGGCCAACACGAGGCGACCCGCATCGGGACGCCAGGACGCGACGGCAGCCTCGTCGAAGCCCTCGCCGTCGATGCGCACCAGGCGCGTGCCGCGTTGCGCGACCAGGCGCAGCGCGTCGTCGACGGACAGCGTCGCCAGGTCCAGCAAGCGGCCGCCACGCGACTCGGCCCACTGGCGCAGGAACACGGCCGAGCCCCCGCTGCCGGACTGCACCGCGTACGCCGGCACGTTGCCAGCGGCCGCGGCCGGTGGCGCGCCCCAGTTGCCCAGGCCGTCGGAGAACAGCAGCGCGAGGCTGGTGCGCGGCGAGCGGCTCGTCGGCGCGATCCACAGCGACGCGTTGCTCGCGCCGTCGTACGGAATCTGCTTGAGCGCGTCGGCCAGCGCCCGCCAGTCGCCGCGGCGGACGTCGAACATCCGATCCGGCTCGGCAGCATCGCGCACCACCCGCAGCCGCACCTTGACATCCGGCGTCCAGGCGAACAGCGCGCCCAGCAGGCGCAGCTCCGCCTCGTGGTCGCGCATGGCGCCGGAGCCGGAGGCGTCCCAGATCAGCGTCACGTCATCGGGCTTGGCGCGCGGTGCCGGCTGGTCGGGCACCTGCAGTTCGGCGTGGAAGTAGCCCTGGCCGTCGACGCGCTCGCGCAGCAGCGTGTCGCCCTGCGGCGCGGGCCAGCTCAGGCCGAGCGCGCGCCGGCCTTCGGCGGACGGGCGGTAGCCGGTGCGGCGCAGCGTGACGTCGCTGTCGTCGCCGTCGGCCTTGATGCTCGCACCCTCCAGGCCGTCACCCAGCTTGACGCCGGCGGCCGGCGTGGCGTGCAGGCGCACGTGGAGATCCAGCTGGTCGGCGGCAGTGCCGGCGAAATCCAGCGGAAGGCCCAGGCTCAGGCGCTGCTGCGCGCCGGGCGCCAGCCACTCGGTGATCGCGACGCGCACGTGGCGCGCCGCGCCAGGGCGCAGCGGGTACACGCGCAGGCGAAAGTTCTCGCCGGCGGTCTGCTCCAGCAACGCAGGGTCGACGCCCTTGCGCACGACCTCCTCGAACACCTCGCGGCCACGCGCCTTGGGCACGGGCACCGCGGCGCGCATCGCGCCGTCACCCATGTCCAGCGCGAAGCCGGTGACGGTCTGGCCGGCGTGCAGCGGGAACTGCAGCTCGCCTTCGAGAATGCGCGCGTTCGGGTTGAGCAGCATCAGGTCGATGACCGTGTGCACCAGGCTGCCTTCGACGTAGATGTCCACGCCGGCGCGCGCCAGGCGGATCGGCTGCTCGCCGCCGCTGATCTGCACCAGCCCGGCCTCGGGGCGGAGTCGGCCGGCCGGTGCCGACACGTCCTGCGCCATCACCCCGGCTGCGCCCAGGCACAGCCCCGCCGCCACGATCCATCTTGCTTGCCGCATTCCAGCCTCCCTGTTCAAAGTCGATGCGGGTTCAACGCGGCACGGACGCGAACGGGGTGAAGCCGGGCGTGAAAAATCAGCCGGCGGCCTTGGTGCGCTGGCGCAGCGCCTCGAACAGGCAGACGCCCGCAGCCACGGAGACGTTCAGGCTCTCCACGGCGCCGGCCATCGGGATGCGCACCAGCTGGTCGCAGGTCTTGCGCGTGAGCTGGCGCATGCCGTCGCCCTCGCTGCCCAGCACGAAGGCGACCGGGCCGGTGAGGTCGAGGTCGTACAGGTCCTGCTCGGCGTCGTCGCTGGTGCCGATGACGCGGATGTCGAAGTCCTTGAGCTCGTTGAGCGTGCGCGCCAGGTTGGTCACCATGATGTAGGGCACGGTCTCGGCCGCGCCGCTGGCCACCTTGGCCACCGTCGCATTGACGCCCACAGCGTGGTCCTTCGGGGCCACGATCGCGTGTGCGCCGGCGCCGTCGGCCACGCGCAGGCAGGCGCCGAGGTTGTGCGGGTCGGTCACGCCGTCGAGGATCAGCAGCAGCGGCGGCCCTTCGATCGACTCGACCACCTCGTCCAGCGAATGCGGCATCGCCACGAACTCGACGCGCGCGACCACGCCTTGGTGGCGCGACGTGCCGGCCAGCTTGTCCAGGCGCTCGCCGTCGGTCTCGATGATCTTGATGCCACCGTCCCGTGCACGATCGACGAACGTGCGCATGCGCGCGTCGCGTCGATTGGATTCGACGTGCAGCTCGATGACCGACTTCGGCGCCGTCTTGATACGTACCGTGATCGCGTGGAAGCCAAAAAGTATGCGCGGGCTGCTCATGGAAACACCATTCTCAAAAGTTCCAGCGAGCCTATCAGGATCAGCTGGTGGATCATGTAGAAACTGAGCGACCAGCGGCCGAGGACGGCCAGCGGTCGCACGAGGAAGGGAACCGCACCGGTGAACGCGGTGCGCGCGTGCACCAGCGCCAGGCTGGCGACGAGGTAGCCGGCGAGCATCATCCCCAGCCACGGCAGCACCGGGACGTAGTCCTCGGTGGGCGGCAGGTGCGTGACCAGGCCGACCCAGTTGGTCAGGCGGGTGTCGAACAACGGATCGCGCACCCAGTGCGGCAGCATCCAGGCGGCGGCCGCGAGCGCGGCAACACCTGCGACTGCCAGCGGCGCGCGCGCAAGACGCGCGGGCGGCAGTCGTGTGCCGAGCAGGCGCAGCAGGAGCAGCATCGCCGCCATGCCATGCAGCACGCCGAAGCTGATCCAGCTGCGCGGGAACATGAACAGCGAGCCGACCGACACCAGCAGCGCGCAGCCAGCCACCTGGGCCCAGCGACGCCAGAAGCGGCGCCAGGTCTGGCCGGCATCGACGGCGACGGCCTGGCCGGCGCCGGCGCCCAGCAGGAACATCGACACGATGCACAAACGCTGCTGCGTCCAGAAAGGATCGGCGTAGAAGTTCTGCGCCGCGATGAATTTGTACTGGTTCAGGTCGAATGAAAAATGGAAGCCGGCCATCCAGACGATCGCCAGGCCGCGCCAGAGGTCGAGGCGGTCGAAGCGTTGGGAGGAGGAGCTGGCTGTCACGGGCGGGACCATACCTTACGCGTCGGATGGATTGCATCGCGCCCATGCCGCACTGTCCTCACGACATGTCCCCCTCCCATCGCAGCGAGGCCGAACAGGCCTGCTTCGCCGTCCTGCCCAGCGCCAGCGCCGAGGCGACCGGGCTGGGCGGTCGCGTCGGCTTGACCCGGATGCGGCGGGTCAACGAGGACGGCGTGCTGATCGCGACGGGCGCTGCGTCCTACATCCTGGCCTGGTCGTCCGAATCCTTGCGTTGCAGCAGCATGATCATCAGCAGCACCCAGAAGCTGCCGACGAGATTGGACACCGGCAGTTGCAGCGCGGTCGGCAGGAAATAGATCGCGATCACCGCCGGCAGCCAGACCATCGCATTGCCCAGCATGGCCGCGGGCAGGCGCAGCGCGAAGAAGTCGGCGTCCAGCCGGGCCCGCGCGGCGCGCCAAGAAAAGCCGGCGTCCTTCCACTCGAAGGCCAGCGCGATCACGGGCACGGCCCACAGCGGGCTGTAGAGCAACTGGTCGAACGCCGTCTTGCGCAGCACGGTGGACCAACTGGCGGCGCTGCCGAACCAGTAGGCCTGCAGCCGGTACATCAGGTCGACCTCGACGCTGCGCCAGCCCCAGAACACGCAGGCGAAGGCCAGCTCGACGGCAAAACGTCCGCGGGCGGCGCCGGTCCAGGCCAGCACCAGGCGGGGCAGCAGGCCGGCGAACAGCGCCCCGGCCAGGAACGAGTAGCCGACGCCCCAGGCCAGCTTCAGGCGCAGCAGCCGCTCGAGCAGTTCGTGCGCCGGTGCCCAGCGGTAATACGACACCAGCAACGCCAGCGTCAACGCCTGCAGCACCAGCGAGGGGACGGCGTTCTGGCGCGCGGCGTCGCGCAGGCGGGCAAGGAGTGGATGGGTCACGGCCGCGCAGTCTAAGGCCACGCAAGCCCGCCACCGGACTTCCGACACGAACCCACGTGCACGAATGGCCCCATCCTGCGACAATTCGACGTTGCGCGCGCCACTGGCCCACTTGCCGTCGAAGCGCGCCCTGTTGCCGGGTTGACGAACTTCTCGCCGCCCCCGCCGCCGCCTTCGCCGCGCCCGCTGCCGCCGCCCATGAGGCACCGTCCAGCCGCCTTTTCAGCACCATTTCGAGCCAGCCGCCATGCATTCGACCCCGTTCAACTTCACCTCCGTGGCGCCGGCCGTGACGGCCGAGATCGAGCTGCTCGCCCCGGCCAAGAACGCCGACATCGGCATCGAGGCGGTGAACCACGGCGCCGACGCGATCTACATCGGCGGCCCCGCGTTCGGCGCGCGCGCGTCCGCGGGCAACGAGGTCGGCGACATCGAGCGCCTCACGCGCCACGCCCATCGCTACGGCGCCAAGGTGTTCATCACGCTGAACACGATCCTGCGCGACGACGAGCTCGAAGGCGCGCGCCAGATGGCCTGGCAGGTCTACGAGGCTGGCGCCGACGCGCTGATCGTGCAGGACATGGGCCTGCTGCAGCTGGACCTGCCCCCGATCCAGCTGCACGCCAGCACGCAGACCGACATCCGCACGCCCGAGAAGGCGAAGTTCCTGCAGGACGTCGGCTTCTCGCAGATGGTGCTTGCCCGCGAGCTGGACCTGCGCCAGATCCGCGACATCGCCGCCGTCACGCCCCACGCGACGCTCGAGTTCTTCATTCACGGCGCGCTGTGCGTCGCCTACAGCGGCCAGTGCTACCTGAGCCACGCGCACACGGGCCGCAGCGCCAACCGCGGCGACTGCTCGCAACCCTGCCGCCTGCCCTACACGGTGACGGACGCCAAGGGCGGCATCGTGGCGCACGACAGCCACGTGCTGTCGATGAAGGACAACAACCAGACCGCCAACCTCGACACCCTGGTCGACGCGGGCATCCGCAGCTTCAAGATCGAAGGGCGCTACAAGTACATGGGCTACGTGAAGAACATCACCGCCCATTACCGCCGCCAGCTCGACGAAATGCTGGAGCGCCGCCCCGAGCTGCGCGCGTCGTCGGCCGGCAAGGCAAGCTTCAACTTCACGCCTGACCCCGACCGGAACTTCAATCGCGAGGCGACGGATTACTTCGTCACCGGCCGCAAGATGGACATCGGCGCGTTCGACACGCCCAAGCACGCGGGCCTGTTCGTCGGCCACGTCACCAAGGTGGCAGCCGACCACTTCGAAGTCGAGCTGGACGACGCGGCGCTGCAGCTCAACAACGGCGACGGCCTGACCTACCTGGACCTGCAAAAGGAGCTGGTGGGCCTGCAGGCCAACGTCGTGACGCGACTCAAGGGCGAGGCCAACCGCTGGCGCATCGAGCCGAACCAGGCGATGACCGAGCTCAAGGACATCCGCTCCAAGCCGCAACTGCACCGCAACCGCGACATGCAGTGGGATCGCCTGCTGGAGCGCAAGTCGGCCGAGCGGACGATCGGTGTGTGGATGACGCTGTCGGACATCGAGGGCGGCCTGCGCCTGTCGGTCACCGACGAGCGCGGCGTCACGGCGCATGCCGACGCGCTGCTGGCGCTGCAGCCGGCACGCGACGTGGAGCGCGGCACGGCCACGCTGCGCGAGCACCTGTCCAAGGTCGGCGGCACGATTTTTTCACTCAGCGAACTCGTGCTCGCCACCTCGCAGCCCTGGTTCGTGCCGGCCAGCCGCCTGAACGCGCTGCGCCGCGACGCACTCGAACGCCTGGAGCAGGCGCGTCTCGACCAGCGCGAGATCCTGGCGCGCGCCGAACCGATCGATCCGCCCGCCGTCTACCCCGACGACGCCCTCACCTACCTCGCCAACGTCTACAACCAGCCGGCGCACGACTTCTACGTCAAGCACGGCGTCAAGGTGGTGGAGGCGGCCTACGAGAGCCACGAGGAACAGGGCGAAGTCAGCCTGATGATCACCAAGCACTGCGTGCGCTGGTCGATGTCGCTGTGCCCCAAGCAGGCCAAGGGCGTCACCGGCGTGCAGGGCACGGTGCGCGCCGAGCCGCTGGTGCTGCACAACGGCAGCGAGAAACTGACGCTGCGATTCGACTGCAAGCCGTGCGAGATGCACGTGGTCGGCAAGATCAAGAAGCAGGTGATGAACGAGGCGCTGGCCGTGCCGATGACCTTCTTCCGCACGCGCCCGGCGGCGGAGCGCGCAGGGCACTGAGGGTCAGGCCTGCGCGTCCTTGGCGGCCCTGGCGGCCGCCAGAAGCGCCGCTCGATTGACCTTGTCCTCGCCGGTGCGCTTGACGAACGCGCGGAAGCTGGCCGGATCATGCAGATGGCCGGTCTGGAAGTCCATCAGGCCCGCGTCGGGCCACACGCTTCGCACGACATCGAACATTTCGGCGACATGAACCCATCCTGCGTGCGTGTCGACACTGATGGCCTCGCCCGAGGTCGGGTTGAGATCCAGCGTGCCGCCGTCGGGCGTGCTCCAGACGACGCAGCCGTCCCGGGTGAAATCGAGCATTCCCTGCGCGAGAACGGCGCTGCCGCGCATGGCGTCGTACAGCGGCGCGATATCGCCGAGCGGCGAGACCGCCTCACCGGTTGGATCCGGGATCCGCGTGGGAAACGGCGCCAGGTCCTGGCGCATCCGGGCGAGGATGAAGTCGTAGCCCATCGCTGCCTTACCAGCCGAACCACCCGCCGCGGGCGTCGCGCGGGTCGTCGTCCGCGCGGCCCGTGAACTGGATCCAGCCAACCGCTGCCGCCAGCAGGAACGCCATCGGCAGCAGCACCAGCCACTTGCGCAGGTGCGCCTCGGTGATCAGCGCGTCGCCGCGGCGGATGGCGTCGCAGGACTTGAAGACGCGGCTGGTCGCCACCGCCACCTCGTCGCCGTCGCGCAGCGCGTCGAAAACGGTCTTGGCGACCGCGCAGGATTCGACCCGGCCACCGGTGAAATGCAGGCGGTAGACGTCGTCGCGATGCCAGCGCAGGACACGCGAATGGCCGCCGACACGCAGCGTCTCGTTGCGCTCGCCCGAGTACGCGTCGATCGCCAGCAACAGGGCGATGAGGAATGCCGCGAGGCGGGTGATGACGTCCATGGCGGCGCGCCCTTTGTTGATGAAGCGCGGCCGAGTCTAGGGGCGCGGCCCTGGCCGCGCGTCCTTCAAATTGGGGTGTCGTGGTCGCCGCGCGACACGTCTTGATTCGGGGCTGGCTCCGGCGCGATGGGTGCCGGGACCTCGAGCAGGTGACCGGGCAGGATGGGTGCCGCCGGTTGGGTCCCGATGGTCATTTCGGCAACGGCACGCCGCCGTCCGACGGGCTGGGGATGTTTGAAGAAGAACACGGCGCACTCCGGGCGGGCGGGCGTGCCGCCCGATGCGTCGAACCTGAGGTCGCCGTCTTGCGGTTCAAGCCGGGGTATCCACGGGACTTGAATTCGATGGTGACCGTTCCGAGGCCTCGACGCTCGCCGGCGCGCTGGTCGCCATGCGCAGCCGCCTCGCGCGCGGGCTCACGCCTTCGCGCTCGCGCCCCAGGCGTCCACATACGCCCGCGCCCGCGTGGCGATGTCCGCCAGGCTCAGCTCGGGCTTGAACAGGCCGCCACCCAGGCCGAAGCCGGTGGCGCCAGCGCGGCGCCAGGCGGCGATGTTGTCCGGCACGATGCCGCCGACCGGCCACAGCGGCAGCGCCTTGGGCAGGACGGTGGTCAGTCCGGTGAGGCCCGCGAGGGACATCGCCTCGGCCGGGAAGATCTTGAGCGCGTCGGCGCCGGCACGCCAGGCAGCGAAGGCCTCGGAGGCCGTGAAGACACCGGGCACCGTGCGCATGCCGCGCTCGCGGGCGCGGCACACGACGGCCGGGTCGAAGTGCGGCGAGACGATCAGCGCGGCGCCGGTGTCGCCGACGGCGTCGACCTGGGCCGTCTCCAGCACGGTGCCGGCGCCGATCCAGGCGTCGGCGGGCGCCAGCGCCACGATGGCGGCAATCGCGCTGATTGCGCCGGGCCGGTTGAGCGGCACCTCCAGCGCGCGGAACCCGGCGTCGAACAGTACGCGCGCGACGTCGGCCGCGCGTTCCGGCTGCAGGCCGCGCAGGATCGCCACGAGGGGCATCCGGGGCGGCCAGGCTGCGGTGTGGGAAGTGGATTCGGTCATGTTGGAAAGTCCTCGGTGGCCAGCGCGCGCCAGGCAGCCAGCTGGATCTGACGCGCATCGAGCGACTCGAGGCGTCGGCCATGGTGGCGGGCGCACGCGGCGTGCAGTGCGGCCAGCGTCGGTTCGCCGATGACGCGCACGGGCTCGTCGCGCGACGCAAGGCGCTGCGCGTCGGCCCACTCGGCGCCGATCAGCAGGCCGCTGACGTAGGCGGCCGCCGCGCCCGGCGCGAGCGCGCCCGTCACGACACGGGCGCGCGCACCGAACAGCGCATGCGTGAGCACCGGGCCGGCGGCGGCGTCGGTGACGCCACGCAGGAAGTCGGGATCGTCGGCGACGTCGGCGTGTTGCAGGCCCACGGTCGCGCTCGCGCCGGCGGTCTGCATCGCGCTGGCCAGCGTGCCGTGCTGACGCAACAGCGCGAACAACTCACCGGTCATGTAGGTGCGCAGTTCGGTGATGCGGCCGGCGTGCAGCCGCACCCACTTGCTGTGCGTTCCGGGCAGCACGTAGCAACCGTCGGCGGCTTCCGGGCCCAGCAGTTGGAGCGCGCCGAACAGCTGCGTTTCCTCGCCGCGCATCACGTCCACGCTCTGGTTGTTGTGCTCGCCGCGAAGGCAGTAACCCGGCGCGATGAACCAGCGCCTGCCCGCTGGCGCCTCGTTCACGCGAACGAGGTGGTGGGCGAGCGCCGACAGGGGTGTCTCGCCTTCGAGGTAGGGCACGACCTGCCAGCCGATCGCGGCGCCCACCATGCCGGCCATCACGACAGGGAGCGCCGCATCGGCCTCCGGCCAGCCGGCGATCAAGCCTTCCAGCGACGCCCGAAAGCGGCCGCCACACACCAGCGCGCCCTCGCCGTCCACACGTTCGGAGACCACCGCGCCGTCGGCGCCGATCAGCGTCGCGCGGCGGTGGGTGGTGCCCCAATCGATGCCGATGAAAGCAGGAGTCATGTTCACGATCGTCGTCGGGGCCGGGACACGCCCGGCCCCTCTTGCTGCAGGATCAGAACCAGATTTCGAGCTGCGCGCCGTAGGACACGGCGCTGGTCTTGCCTTGCGGCAGGCCGTTGGCCAGGTCGGCCGCGGCGGCGTTGTTGAAGGCCGCGTAGGTCACGTACAGGCGCAGT
>JBDSDD010000053.1:0-44159 GCA_039920745.1 Burkholderiaceae bacterium
ACTGCGCCTGTACGTGACCTACGCGGCCTTCAACAACGCCGCCGCGGCCGACCTGGCCAACGGCCTGCCGCAAGGCAAGACCAGCGCCGTGTCCTACGGCGCGCAGCTCGAAATCTGGTTCTGATCCGCGTGTAATCCCGCCGCGACCGCACCCGGTCGCGGCGCACCATTGCAAATCTGCAAAACCACGAATCTGTACGGAGACAAACACATGTCCAAGAATTTCAGCGCCCTGCCGCGCCTGACCGTCATCGCCGTCGCCGCCATCCTCGGCGTCAATGCCGCGCAAGCCGACGAACTCGAAGTCCTTCACTGGTGGACGTCCGGTGGCGAAGCCAAGGCCGCCGCCGAACTGAAGAAGACGATGGAGGCCGAAGGCCACACGTGGAAGGACTTCGCGGTGGCCGGCGGCGGCGGCGATTCCGCCATGACCGTCCTGAAGTCGCGCGTGATCTCGGGCAACGCCCCGGCCGCCGCGCAGATCAAGGGCCCGGCCCTGCAGGAATGGGCCGCCGAAGGCGTGCTCGCCAACATCGACGACGTGGCCAAGGCCGAGAAGTGGGACGCTGTCCTGCCCCCGGTCGTCGCCAACGTGATGAAGTACAAGGGCCACTACATCGCCGCACCGGTCAACGTGCACCGCGTGAACTGGCTGTGGGCCAACCCGGAAGCGTTCAAGAAGGCCGGCGCCAAGGTTCCGACGAGCTGGGACGAGTTCTTCGTCGCCGGTGACAAGCTCAAGGCCGCGGGCATCATCCCGCTGGCGCACGGCGGCCAGAACTGGCAAGACTTCACCGTGTTCGAGGACGTCGCTGTCAGCGTCGGTGGCACGGAGTTCTATCGCAATGCGCTGGTCAAGCTCGACCCCGCCGCGATCAGCAGCCCGACGATGCTCAAGATCCTCGAGACGTTCAAGAAGATCCACGGCTACACCGACAAGAATGCTCCCGGCCGCGACTGGAACCTGGCGACCGCCATGGTCATCAAGGGCGAAGCCGGCATGCAGCTGATGGGCGACTGGGCCAAGGGCGAATTCCTGGCCGCAGGCAAGGTTCCGGGCAAGGACTTCATCTGCTCGCCGGCTCCGGGCTCGGGCAAGAACTACACCTTCAACATCGACTCGTTCGCGATGTTCCAGCTGAAGAACACGGCCAACATCCCGGCGCAGAAGGACCTGGCCAAGGCGATCATGTCGCCGGCGTTCCAGGAACTGTTCAACCTGAACAAGGGCTCGATCCCGGTTCGCCTGGACGTCAAGCTGGACAAGTTCGACGACTGCGCCAAGGAATCGTCGAAGGACTTCGTGGCTGCCTCCAAGGGCAACACGCTGCTGCCGTCGATCGCCCACGGCATGGCCGTCCCGCCGGCCGCCGAAGGCGCCATCAAGGACGCCGTCAGCAAGTTCTGGAACGACGACAAGGAATCGGCCAAGGATGCACAAGCCGAAATCCTGAAGGCGGCCAAGACGAAGTAATCGTCAGCCGACGAGCACTTTTTTCTTCTCCTATGGGCATTCGCCACGCGCGTCCAAGCGCGCGTGGCGCTTTTTGCACTTAAGCTCCCCTGGGTCGCGGCCTGGGTCGAGCATTCGCCTCCTCGGGTACCGTCCTCGCGTGCAGCGATGTCGTTGCACAAGTCCGGTCCGCCCGCGTCAAGAAAGCTTCAAAGCTTCCATGTCCCGTCCCAAAGTCCCCAGCGCCTCCTGGCTGCCCAAGCTGGTCGTCGCACCCAGCTTCCTGCTGTCGTTCTTCTTCATCTATGGGCTGATCGCGTGGAACGGCTACCTGTCGCTGTCCGCGTCGCACATGCTGCCGAACTACGAGTACGTCGGGTTCGGCAACTACGCCGACCTGTTCGACAACGACCGCTTCCACGTCGCGCTCGTCAACATGGGCATCTTCGGCGTGCTGTTCATCGGCGGCTCGATGGTCCTGGGCCTGCTGCTGGCGATCCTGCTGGACCAGAAGATCCGCGCCGAAGGCGTGCTGCGCACCATTTACCTGTACCCGATGGCGATCTCGTTCATCGTCACCGGCACCGCCTGGAAGTGGATCCTGAACCCGGGCCTCGGCATCGAGCATCTCGTGCGCGGCTGGGGCTTTCCGAACTTCGAATTCGACTGGCTGGTCGATGACAAGCACGCCATCTACTGCATCGTCATCGCCGGCATCTGGCAGGCCTCCGGCTTCGTCATGGCGCTGTTCCTCGCCGGCCTGCGCGGCATCGACGACTCCATCATCAAGGCGGCGCAGATCGACGGCGCGAGCCTGCCGCGCATCTACTGGCGCATCGTCGTGCCATCGCTGCGGCCCGTCTTCTTCAGCACGCTGATGGTCGTCGCCCACCTGTCGATCAAGAGCTTCGACCTGGTGATCGCGCTGACGTCCGGCGGCCCGGGCTACTCCACCGACCTGCCGGCCACGTTCATGTACGCGATGTCGTTCTCGCGCGGCCAGGTCGCACTCGGCGCCGCCAGCGCCACCATCATGCTGTGCATGGTGGCGGCCATCGTCGTGCCTTACCTGTATTCCGAATTGAGGACCAAGAAGTGAGTTCGATGTCACCACGCGCCCTGACCTGGCATCGGGTCATTCTCTGGACGGTGCTGGTCCTGTTCGCTTTCTGGTTCCTCACGCCGCTGTACGTGATGGTCGTCACGTCGCTCAAGGACATGGACCAGATCCGCTCGGGCAGCCTGATGTCCGTGCCGACCAGCCCGAACTTCGCGTCGTGGGCCAAGGCCTGGGACCAGGCCTGCACCGGCACCGACTGCGGTGGCCTGAAGCCTTATTTCCTGAACAGCGTCTACATGGTGGTGCCCGCGGTGGCGATCTCCACCACGATCGGGATCATCAACGGCTACGTGCTGTCCAAGTGGCGCTTCCGCGGCAGCGAAGTGATGTTCGCGATGCTGCTGTTCGGGGTGTTCATGCCGATGCAGGTCGTGCTGCTGCCGATGAGCCAGATCCTGGGCTACTTCGGCATCGCGAGCTCCATCGTCGGCCTGATCGTCATGCACGTGCTGGCGGGCATCCCGTCCACGACGCTGTTCTTCCGCAACTACTACATCGGCCTGCCCGACGAGCTGATCAAGGCCGCCATGCTGGACGGCGCCGGCTTCTGGCGCATCTTGTGGCGCATCGTGCTGCCGCTGTCGACGCCGATTCTCGTGGTGACGCTGATCTGGCAGTTCACCAACATCTGGAACGACTTCCTGTACGGGGTGGTCTTCTCGGGCGCGGATTCCAAGCCGATCACCGTCGGCCTGAACAATCTCGCGAACACGACCAGTTCGGTCAAGGAATACAACGTGGACATGGCCGCGGCATTGATCGCCGCGCTGCCGACGCTGTTCGTCTACGTTGTTGCTGGCAAGTATTTCGTGCGTGGCCTGACGGCCGGCGCGGTGAAGGGATGATGAGATGGGTGCGCTGACGATCGCCAACGTACGCAAGACTTTCGGCAACATCGAGATCCTCAAAGGGATCGACATCGACGTGGAAGCGGGCGAATTCCTGATCCTGGTGGGATCTTCGGGCTGCGGCAAGTCGACGCTGCTCAACATGATCGCGGGCCTGGACGTGCCTTCCGCGGGCACCATCCACATCGGCGACCGGGACGTGACCAACCTGCCGCCCAAGGATCGAGACATCGCGATGGTGTTCCAGAGCTACGCGCTCTATCCGAACATGAACGTGGCGCAGAACATCGCGTTCGGCCTCGAGATGCGCAAGGTGCCCAAGGCACAGCGCGAAGAAGCCATCCAGCGCGTGGCCAAGCTGCTGCAGATCGAACCGCTGCTCGCGCGCAAGCCGGGCCAATTGTCGGGCGGCCAGCGCCAGCGCGTCGCGATGGGCCGTGCGCTCGCGCGCAACCCGAAGCTGTTCCTGTTCGACGAGCCGCTGTCCAACCTCGACGCCAAGCTGCGCGTCGAGCTGCGCGCCGAGATCAAGCTGCTGCACCAGCGCACCAAGACCACCACCGTCTACGTCACCCACGACCAGATCGAGGCCATGACGCTCGGCGACCGCATCGCCGTGATGAAGGACGGCCGCGTGCTGCAGCTCGGCACGCCCGACGACATCTACTCGCGCCCGGCGACGCGCTACGTGGCGCAATTCATCGGCTCGCCGTCGATGAACTTGATCCCGGCCGTGCGCTCGGGCACCGGCGCCAGCGCGGGCGGCGTCGACCTGGCGCTGACCGACATGCACCGCGAAGCGCTCAAGACCAGCTCTGCCGGCTCGCTGACCTACGGCCTGCGTCCCGAGGCCGTGCGCTTCGCCGACAGCGGCATGCCGGGCACGCTGCGCTTCACCGAGCCCACCGGCCCGGAGACCTACGCCACCGTCGAGACCAGCGTGGGCAACCTGACGCTGCGTGTGCCAGGCTACATGGCCGCAAAGATCGGCGACGCCGTGCACGTGACGTGGACGCCGGAATCGGTCCACTTGTTCGACGCGACGAGCGACCAGCGCATCGGCTGATCCGTCACCGTTCGACAGACGCAGGGGCGCGACGTGAGTCACGCCCCTTTCTCATGCCAGCACCGGTTCGCAGTGGATCGTGCAACGCACCGAGTTCGCCAGAAAGCATTCCTCGTGCGCCTCGTGGTGCAGCGCCGCGAGTGCGGCCGGGTCGGGCACGCGTGCTCCGGCGAAACGTGTGCGCGGGCGCAGCGTGACGAGGTCCACCACCAGCTTGCCGGCGGCGTTGCGGCCCATGCGGCCATCGGCCGCGTCTTCGTAACTCTCCACGGCATAACCGGCGCGCGACGCGATGTCCAGGAACCACAGCATGTGGCAGCTGGACAAGGCCGCGACGAAGGCCTCCTCCGGGTCGACTGCGGCGGCGTCCGACATGGGCAGAGCCACGACGTGCGGCGAAGACGACGCGGGCACGACGGCGCCGCCGTCGAACGTCCACGTGTGGGCGCGGCTGTAGCGTTTGCCGACAAAGTCGGCATCGCCGATTTGCCAGCGGATCAGGGCGGTGTGCAGGTGGGCCATGGGTGACCTTTTCAACGCGACGCCAGCGCGAGCTTGGCGCCGAGCGCGACGAATACGGCGCCCATCGTGCGGTTGAGCCAGCGGCCGACCGCCGGGCCCACGTCCAGTCGATGGCTGGCGAAGGCCGTGAACAGCGCCAGCGAATGGCACCACAGCATGCCGTTGATGTCGAAGATCACGCCCAGCAAGATGAACGCGAGCGACTTGGACGACGCGTCGGGCGCGATGAACTGCGGCACGAACGCGAGGAAGAAGAGCGCGACTTTCGGGTTGAGCACGTTGGTGAGGAAGCCCTGGCGAAAGATGTCGTGGTACGCGACGACGCGCGGCGCCTCCGCCTCGACCGGCGTGGACTCGCCGCCGCCGCGCGAGCGCAGCATGCCGATGCCGATCCACACGAGGTAGGCCGCGCCGGCGATCTTGACGACCGTGAACGCCGTCGCCGACGTCGCAAGCAGCGCGGACAGCCCCAGCGCCGCGGCCAGCACATGCACGCAGGTGCCGGCGCCGATGCCCCAGCAAGCGACGAAGCCGGCGCGCCAGCCCTGGGTCGCGCTGCGCGCCATGATGAACAGCGAGTCCGGCCCGGGCGTGATGTTGAGAAGCAGTCCCGAGACGATGAACAACCACAGGTGTTGGGTTCCGGCCATGCGGCCCTCCGGAGATGTCGAAGCCGGATCATCGCGCCAACATGGGGCGCAGTAAACAACGCTCGTCGCAGTTCGTTGTGGCGTCCAGCGGATCAATATCCCGGCATGGACAAGCGCCGCGCCATCGAGGCCTTCTGCAGATCGCCGCCGACGCCAGCCCGTCTGCATCGCCTATCCACGCGCCCGGTTGCAGCTGGCGGGTACGCGGGCGTTCATCGATGCCGCGAAGCGGGCGCTCGCGCCGACTTCGCGTCAATCTACGGCTGCAGCAGTGTGTTGCCGAGGCCGAAGTTCATCGCATTGAGGATGTCGCCGTTGTCCTGCGACAGCTCCCAGGCAAACTCGCCGGCCAGCCCGGCCTGGCGCACGAAGGCGCCCTTGACGAGCACGGCGCGCGGATCGTCGTAGCCCATGAACAGCGCGCTGTGCGCGTTGTAGAGGTTCCAGGCCTGGGTCTGGGGGTCGTGGATCGCCTGGTAGCCGTGCAGGCCGCGGCCGTTGCGGTCAATGTAGCGCGCGGCGAGCTCGCGGTAGTCACTCGCCCCCTCGGGGGCCGGGTAGGTGCCGGTGTGCGCTGCGCCGCTGAAGCCCTTGCCCGGGTCGGGCTTGGCGACGCCGGTGAAGCCGCGGCCGTACATCGCGACACCGGCCACCAGCTTGGTGGCCGGTACGCCGGCGGAGGTCATCGTCTTGACTGCGGCGTCCAGGCCGTCCTGCGCGTCAGGCCCGCTCGCGCGCGGGGCGGCGTGGTTGCCGGCGGTCTTGGTCCAGCCGCCGTAGAAGTCGTAGGTCATCATGAAGATGTAGTCCATGGACTTCGCGGCTTCGCCGTACTTCACCTTGCCGACCAGCGCGCGATCGGTGTTGATCGCCGCCGTCAGCAGGTACTTGTGGCCGTTCTCGGCGGTGAGCGTGTCGAGCGCGGCGCGCAGCGCCACCATCAGGTCGACGTAGCCCTGGCCATCGGCCGGCGAGCCGAGCTGCACGCCATTGGCCGCGCCGTTGTTGGTGGGATGTTCCCAATCGATGTCGATGCCGTCGAAGGCCAGATGCGCGCGCAGGAAATCTGCCGCCGACTGCGCGAACGCGACGCGCGCGGCAGCCACGTTGGCGATGTGGAAGAACGGGTCCGAGCCGCCCCATCCGCCCACCGAGGCCACGACCTTCACGTGCGGCGCGCGGGCCTTGAGGCGAGCGAAGGCGTCGTTGAAGTGGTCGTCGATGGCCGACGTGCCCAGCTGGTAGTCGCTCTTGCCGGCGCACTTGGGCGCGTCGTCGGGCAACTGGCCCGGGCCGCACGCATGCAGGAACGCGTAGATGACGTGCGTGACGCTGTCGCCGTGCAGCGCGTCCACCAGCGCCGTCGGCTGCCAGTTGGGCGTATAGACGCCGACGATCCGGCCGCCGCTGCGCTCGAACTCCAGCGGCTTGCCGCCGAACAGCGGGTACGGGCCAGGCGGCGCTGGCTTGGCGGCGAGCGCGGGCAGC
This sequence comes from Burkholderiaceae bacterium, assembly GCA_039920745.1. GTDB lineage: Bacteria > Pseudomonadota > Gammaproteobacteria > Burkholderiales > Burkholderiaceae_C > Scleromatobacter. Next base: position 7,148 of record JBDSDD010000053.1, read on the forward strand.
GACAGCAGCGTACCCGCGGCGGCCACCGCGAGCATCAGGCGACGAAGGGTGCGGGCGGTGGAGATGAGGTTCGGCGTCATGGAGGCTGTGGAGATTCCGGGCAGGCGCAGCTCGATTCATTCGAACCACTTTAGTACCACTATATATCCAATCTGTCGAATGCGACACTGCGCTGCGCTCCTCATGGCGCGTGAGCGTCGCCCACACGGGTCCATCGATTGCTCGGCCGAGGCGCCCCGCAACACCCTTCGGACATCGCTTGGATCCGCATTCGAAAGACCTCGTCGTCGCGCGACCCGAAGGCCTCTATTGCCCGGCGGGCGACTTCTTCATCGACCCCTGGCAGCCGGTCCCGCACGCGCTCATCACACACGCGCACGGCGATCACTTGCGACCGGGCCACGGCCGCTACCTGACCGCCGAGGCGGGTCGACACGTCGTCACCACGCGGGTCGGGGCCGTCGACCTGCAGGGCCTGCCCTACGGTGAAATCATCACGCACCACGGCGTGAAGATATCGTTCCATCCGGCCGGCCACGTGCTGGGCTCCGCGCAGATCCGCCTCGAGCACGGCGGCCAGGTCTGGGTGGTCTCGGGCGATTTCAAGACCGGCCCCGACGCCACCTGCGCGCCGTTCGAGCCCGTGCGCTGCGACGTCTTCATCACCGAGTCGACCTTCGGCCTGCCCGTCTTCCGATGGGCGCCGCAGCAGGACGTCTTCGACGCCATCGACGCCTGGTGGCGCGACAACGCCGCGGCCGGCCGCGCCTCTATCGTCTACGCCTACTCGTTCGGCAAGGCGCAACGCGTGCTCGCGGGCATCGACCCGTCCATCGGCCCCCTCGTCGTCCACGGCGCAGTCGCGACCATGGACGAGGCCTATCGGCAGTCGGGCGTCGCGTTGCCGCCGACGAAGAGCGTGCTGGAGGCATCGCCCGAGGAGCTTCGCCACTGCCTCGTGGTCGCGCCGCCGTCGACCCAGGGCAGCGCCTGGACAAAGCGCTTCGGTGACTACAGCGACGCGTTCGCGTCCGGCTGGATGCTGCTGCGCGGCGCACGGCGGCGGCGCAACGTCGATCGCGGCTTCATCCTCTCCGACCACGCCGACTGGCCCGGCCTGCTCGAGGCCGTCGACGCGTCGCGCGCGTCACGCGTGATCGTCACGCACGGCTACGTCGAGCCGCTGGTGCGCTACTTCGCCGAGCAAGGCCTCGAGTCGGGCGCGTTCAAGACCCAATACGGCGGCGACGAAGACGTCAAGGAGGCGGACGAAACGGCGCCGGTCGCCGCGTCATGAAGGAGTTCGCCGCCCTGTTCTCCGCGTTGGACAGCACCACGTCGACCAAGAAAAAGACCGATGCGCTTCTGGCCTACTTCCGCCGCGCGCAGCCCGCCGACGCAGCGTGGGCGCTGTACTTCCTGGCTGGCGGCAAGCCGCGCCAGACCGTGCCCACCGCCCTCCTGCGCGTCGCCGCGCGCGAGCTCGCCGGCATCCCGGCCTGGCTGTTCGACGAAAGCCATGACGTGGTCGGCGACCTGGCCGAGACGATCGCCCACGTGCTGCCGCCGGCGCCCGCGACGATCGAGCTGCCGTTGCACGTGTGGATCCAGGAGCGGCTGCTCGCGTTGCGCGGACAGTCACCCGAGGCGATGACCGCGGCGATCAAGGCGTACTGGGGTGAGTTGGACACGCCGAGCCGGTTCCTGCTGACCAAGCTGATCGGCGGCAGCTTTCGCGTGGGCGTGGCGCGCAGCCTGGTGCTGCGGGCGCTGGCGGAGGCGACTGGCCTGGATGCGAAGCTGCTGGCACAACGTCTCATGGGCTACACCGACAAGCACCACGCGCCCGACGCCGCACGCTACGCGCTGCTGATCGACCCCACGCACCAGCCCCAGGCCGAATCGGGTCAGCCCTACCCGTTCTTCCTCGCGCATCCGTTGCAAGCGCCGGTGGAATCGCTCGGCGACCGCGCCGACTGGCAGGTCGAATGGAAGTGGGACGGCATCCGCGCGCAGTTCATGCGTCGCGGCACGCAGTCGTGGCTGTGGTCGCGCGGCGAGGATCTGCTCAACGGCCGCTTTCCCGAGCTCGACGCGATGCACGCGCAACTCCCCGACCACACCGTGCTCGATGGCGAGATCGTGGTGTGGCGCGACGGCCGCGCGCAGCCGTTCGCGGACCTGCAAAAGCGCATCGGCCGCAAGACTGTCACGAAGAAGATCCTCGCCGATCTGCCCGTCGCGTTTCTGGCCTACGACCTGCTCGAGGCCGACGGTGCCGACATTCGCGCCTGGCCGCAATGGCAGCGCCGCGAACGGCTCGAGCAGGTCGTGGCCGAGGCTGCGCGCGACGTCGCCAGCCCGCTGCAGCTGCCCCGCCTAGTCGACGCGTCCGACTGGGCGTCGCTCGCCGCCCTGCGTGCGGAGTCGCGCTCCCGCGGCGTCGAAGGCTTCATGCTCAAGCAGCGCGAAGGTCGCTACGGCGCTGGCCGCACCAAGGATGTCGGTACCTGGTGGAAATGGAAGATCGATCCGTACACTGTCGACGCCGTGCTGATCTACGCGCAGAGCGGCCACGGCCGGCGCGCCAACCTGTACACCGACTACACGTTCGCCGTGTGGGACGGCGAGGCCGGCAACGAGGCCAATCCGCGCCGACTCGTGCCGTTCGCCAAGGCCTATTCCGGGCTCACCGACGACGAGATGCGCCAGGTCGACCAGCGCATCCGCCAGACCACCACCGAGAAGTTCGGCCCCGTGCGCAGCGTCACGCCGACGCTCGTGGTGGAGCTCGGCTTCGAAGGCATCCAGGCGTCGCCGCGCCACAAGTCCGGTATCGCGGTGCGCTTTCCACGCATGCTGCGGCTGCGCTGGGACAAGCCAGTCGACGAGGCCGACACGCTGCGCGCGCTGCAAGGCTTCATCGCCGAATCGCTCGCCGCCCGGCCCGCGGCCTGAGCGATGGCGAGCCTGGCGATGAAGCCCGTCTCCGGCGCCGCCGTGCAGCGCTGGCTGGCCTCGCGCGGCTGGAAGTCGTTCGCCTTCCAGCGCGAGGTGTGGTCCGCGATGAAGCAAGGTCGAGACGGGCTGCTTCACGCCAACACAGGCACCGGCAAGACGCTCGCGGCGTGGCTGGGCGCGCTGCAGGCGCTGCGCGTGCCCGCGCCCGAGCCGGGGCGTGGTCGCACGAAGGGCGTCGTCGCGCCGCCGCTGTCGGTGCTGTGGCTGACGCCGATGCGCGCGCTCGCCGCGGACACCACCCGGGCGCTGCGCGAAACGCTGTCCGAACTCGCTCCGACGTGGACGATCGGCCTGCGCAGCGGCGACACGCCGTCGGCTGAACGCAGCGCGCAGGACAAGCGCCTGCCGACCGTGCTGGTGACGACGCCCGAGAGCCTGACGCTGCAGCTGGCGCGTGCCGACGCCCTGGACACCCTGGCGCACGTCCAGCTGGTGATCGTCGACGAATGGCACGAGTTGCTGGGCAACAAGCGCGGCGTGCAGCTGCAGCTCGCGATCGCACGATTGCGCCAGCGTCGGCCCGAGCTGATGACCTGGGCGCTGTCGGCCACGCTGGGCAATCTCGACGAGGCGCTGGCGACGCTGGTGGGCGTGCGCCCGCCCTCGGATGTGGCGCCCGCGCCCGCGATCGTGCGCGGCGACGTCGCCAAGACCATCGTCATCGACACCTTGCTGCCCGAGCGCGCGGAGCGCTTCTCGTGGGGCGGCCACATGGGCCTGCGCATGCTGCCGCAGGTGGTGCAGGCCATCGAGCAAAGCGGCACGACGCTCGTGTTCACGAACACGCGCTCGCAGGCCGAACGCTGGTACCAGTCGCTGCTGGATGCGCGTCCCGACTGGGCCGGCGTCATCGCTCTTCACCACGGGTCGCTGGCGCGCGAGGTGCGCGAGTGGGTGGAAATCGGATTGAAGTCGGGCACGTTGCGCGCCGTGGTCTGCACGTCCAGCCTCGACCTGGGCGTGGACTTCCTCCCCGTCGATCGCGTGCTGCAGATCGGCTCGGCCAAGGGCATCGCGCGCCTGCTCCAACGCGCCGGCCGTTCGGGCCACGCACCCGGTCGCCCGTCGCGCGTGACGCTGGTGCCCACGCACAGCCTCGAGCTGGTGGAGGCGGCCGCGGCGCGCCACGCGGCGCAGGCCGGCCAGGTCGAGGCGCGGCATACGCCGCACGAGCCACTGGACGTGCTCGTCCAGCACCTGGTCACCATCGCGCTGGGCGGAGGCTTCGTGCCGTCCGAGTTGCTGGCCGAGGTGCGCACCACGACGGCATACCGCGACCTGAGCGAGGCCAGCTGGCAGTGGTGCCTGGACTTCGTCCGCCAGGGCGGCCCGACCCTCGCCGCCTACCCGGACTTCCAGCGCGTCGCACCCGACGAGCAGGGCGTCTGGCGCGTGCCCGACGCCCGCCTCGCGCGCCGTCATCGCGTCAACATCGGCACCATCGTCAGCGACGCCAGCATCAACGTGCAGTACGTCACCGGCGGCGCGCTGGGCAGTGTCGAGGAGAGCTTTGTCGCGCGCATGAAGCCCGGCGACTGCTTCCTGTTCGGCGGTCGGCTGCTCGAACTGGTGCGCCTCCACCAGATGACCGCTTACGTGAAGAAGGCGCCCGCCGGCCGCGGCGCGGTGCCGCGCTGGAACGGCGGACGCATGCCCTTGTCCAACACGCTCGCCGACGCGGTGCTGCGCGAGCTCGACGCGGCGGACCACGGCCGGTTCGACAGCCCCGAGATGCGCTGCGTGCGGCCGCTGCTGGAGATCCAGCGTACCTGGTCGGCGCTGCCCACGCCCGCCACGCTGGTGGCCGAGACCTGGAAGAGCCGCGAGGGCTGGCATCTGTTTGTCTATCCATTCGCGGGTCGGCAGGTGCACCTGGGCCTGGCCAGCCTGCTCGCCTGGCGCGCCGCGCAGCCGGATCGGGCGACGTTCTCCATCGCGATCAACGACTACGGCCTGGAGTTGCTCAGCGCCCGCGCGATCGCTTGGGCCGACCGCCTGCCACCGCTGCTCGCCGTGCCGCCGCAACCCGGTGCGTTGCTGGCGGAGGTGCTCGCCAGCCTGAACGCGACCGAGCTGTCGCGTCGACGGTTTCGCGAGATCGCACGCATCGCCGGACTGATCTTCCAGTCGCACCCGGGCGAGCGCCAGTCGAACCGGCAGTTGCAGGCGTCGGCTGGCCTGTATTTCGATGTCTTCCAGAAATACGATCCCGGCAACCGCCTGCTGGCGCAGGCCGAGAGCGAGCTGCTGAGCCAGGAGCTGGACGTCGCGCAACTGGCCGCGGCGCTGGCGCGCATGGGCGAGCAGCGGCTCACCGTCGTCACCCTGGCGCGACCTTCGCCGCTCGCCTTCCCGTTGATGGTGGAGCGCTTTCGCGAGAAGCTCAGCAACGAGTCGCTGTCCGAACGCATCACTCGGATGGTCGCCGACCTCGAAGGCCGCGCGGGCGGCACTGCGGTGGGCACGGCCGGCGCCGACGCCAAGCTCGCCTTCGCGCATTCGACGGTGCAGGAGCGCGCGCTGGACGCGATGGCGCTCGATCGCGAGGACGCCAAGGCCCCGCCGCGGACGCGGGCGCGACGCCGGCCCGCATCACGCCCATGACGCGCCTCGATTCTTCGCAGGCGCTCGACCTCGGCCCCCACCGGCTGCTGCTCCTGCCGGAGCGCGCCGCCTGGCACGCCGATTCGCGCACGCTGTTCATCGCCGACCTGCACCTGGGCAAGTCGGCCACATTTCGTGCGCACGGCCTCCCGGTGCCGTCCGGCACGACACGGCACAACCTGCAGCGACTCGGCGCGCTGGTGCAGCAACACGGCGCGACGCGTCTCGTGTTCCTGGGCGACCTGCTGCATTCGCGTCACGCGCAACAGGCCGCAGTGGTCGAACCCGTGCAGGCCTGGCGCGCTGCGCACGCGACATTGTGTTGCGTGCTCGTGCGCGGCAACCACGACTCCCATGCCGGCGACCCCCCGCGCGCGCTCGGTTTCGATGTCGTCGACGAGCCCTGGCCGGTGGATGGCGCACCTGGCCTGGTCGCCTGCCACCACCCACAGCGTGCCGCTGGAGCCACGGTGCTGGCCGGCCACTGGCATCCGGCCGTGACGCTGCGCGGCCCGGCCCGCGATCGCCAGAGGCTGGCGTGCTTCTGCCTGGTCGACCGGGTGCTGGTGCTGCCGGCCTTCGGCGCGTTCACCGGCAGCAGCCCGCACGCGCCGCCAACCGGGTCGCTGTGCTGGCCCGTCGGCGACGACCGGGTCTGGCCGCCATTGCGGATGGCGTGAAGCCGCGCCAGGCTCCCGATGCTTGGCGGATGCACCGCAACTTGTTGCAGTTTTACTCGCCAATCAAGCGTTGAACCGGAGGCGCTTTCGCAGCCTGCGAACCTAGAATTGCCAGATGCATATTTTCGTCTCCGACGATGCCGTTGACGCGCTCGACAGTTCGCTCAGCGAGCTGCGCGGCGATGCACGTGTCGCTGCGACCGTTGCCCTGGCCTGGCATCTCCGCCAGCGCGACAGCAAGCGCGCGCTGCGCCTCGTCAATGGCGTGATCCCGATGCTGGGCGGCGCGCCGGGAGATCCAGGCGATGACGCCGTGGCGGCGGTGCCCCATCGCGCACGCGCCGCGCTGGCCGCAAGCGAGGCGAAGTCGCTGCTGTGCGAATTCGAGTCCGCGGAGCGCTGGCTCGCTGACGCGCGGGCGCATGTCGATCCAGGCTCGGATGCGCAAGTCGAAGGCGATGCGTTCATGGTCGAGAGCCTGCTGTCCAAGTCGCGCGGTCAACGCGCGCGGGAGCTTCAAGCGTACGACCATGCGATCGAGTTCTACGCCAGCAGCGGCGCGCCGGAGCGGCTGTCGATCGCTCGCATGTGGGCGAGCTACGAGCGCTCGTACACGCAACCCGATCTCGAGTCGTTGCTGAGCCTGCAGCCACCCGGGCAGGCGTGGCCCGCGGCCTGCATCGCCTGGGATGCGCTGTGGAGCGCCGCCCGTGCGCTCGCTCTGTCGTACCGTGATCCCGCCACCTCCGCCAGCGTGTTCGAGCACGCCGCCAGTCAGGCGCGCCAGGTGGGCATGGTGCGTCTCGAGATCGTGACGATGATCAATGCGGGCGCCGCACGCCAGGGCACGGGCGACTACGACATGGCCAGCGATTGCTTTGACCTCGCCGCCTCGCGCGCCAATGCTGCCGGCTGGCCGATGATGATCGGCGCGGCCAATACGCGCGTGGGCGAACTGCTGCAGACACTCGGGGCGCTGGAGGAAAGCCGTGCCATGCTCAGCGAGGCCATCCTGCAGTTGTCCGTGGTGCCGCGCACCCTGTACGTGGCGATTGCCTGCGCTGCGCTCGCACAGACGCTGCTCGCGATGGATCGTGCCGTCGAATCACTCGAGCCCATGGCCGAGGCGGTCGGGATGCTTCGCGAAGGCGGCTTCAGCCACAGCCTCGCGCTCAACCTGATCTTCCAGGCGCGCGGGCTGGCCGCCGCAGGACGCGCCGACGAAGCGATCGCCGCCCTGGACGAGGCACAGGAGATGATCGGAAAGTTCGAGTTGCATTCCCTGCGCGTGGGCATCGACGACGTCCTGGCCGATCTTCACCACCGTTTCGACCTGCCTTCGCCGCCAGGCATGGTGCTTCCCACGGCCGCGCTGCATTTCGCCGAAGCCACACTGGCCGGCGGGCTCGAGCTCGAGGGCTGGAAGGCCCCGGCCCGCCTCCATGCCTTTCTCGCGGAACGCTGGGCCGAGGTGGGCGAGCATGCGCGCGCCTACGACCATGCACGCCATGCATTGCAGGCCAAGGAGCAGGAGTCGACCCAGAAGATGAACTATCCGCTGGCCCTGGCGCGGCTGCGGCGTCGCACCACGCGCACGAGCGACGCCACCTCGGAGCCGGCACTGGCGGCGGCTGCGGGCGATGGCCGCCAGCGCCGGCAGCCGGGCAACACGCTGACGCCGAAAGAGCGCAGCATCTTGCTGCTGCTCGCAAGGAACTTCTCGAACAAGGAGATCGCCAAGGCGATCGACATGAGCGACGAGACGGTCAAATGGCACCTGAAGAACCTGTTCAACAAGCTTGAGGCCGGCTCGCGAAAGCACGCCGTCACGCGGGCACGAACCTTGGGCTTCATCAGCTTCAGCTCCTGATCCGGCCGGCGCGGACGCACGCGCCTGCATGGGGTCAGGCACCGCCGTAGGCGTTCCGGAAGGCCTCGGCGATCGCCTGCACGTCCATGCTGTCGACCCAGCCGTCCTGCACCATGCTGTGGCTGGCATTGACCCAGCCATCCAGCCCCCAGGACAGCGCCACGGCGCCGAGATCGATGGCGTCGAACTCGGTGTCGGCGTCGGCGTCCGCGTCTATGACCCACGCGCAACCTTCCGCGTATTGCAGGGGGTCGGCATGACTTGCCACCGTCATCGAATGGAAGCCCCAGTTGGTATCGGGCGACCAGTCGCCGTCGGCGGTCACGCTGCCGCCGCGCGTCTGGAAGCCGGGGTTGCTGAATGCGCCGTCGCTGCCGCCAACCCGCCACGTCACGGCAGTGTCGGTCGTGTTGTGGACCTCGGCCCCGAGGTGCACGGTCGTGCCCATCGCCACGATGGGCATGCGGGTGAACAAACTGTTGCCGTAGGTATTGAGCACGCCCCGCGGATGAACCACGGGGAAGTCGATCATGACGCGCGGGGCATCGGTGGCGCTGCCGACGTTGATGGCCGCGAACGCCTGCTTCACCGCGTCCACCTCCGGCGTGCCGGGGCCGTAGTCTTCGACGGCGGCGTTGATCGCAGCGTTGCGCGCGTCGGCATACTGGGCCAGCGGCGTCAGCCACTCGGTCATCGCCGTGTACCAGATGTGTGCCGCGTGGTCGTTGCCGATGCCGGTCATGCCCGCGGGCAGGTACGGGCTGTACGAGTCGGAATTCTTGTCCGACGACGCGCCCTGCGACAGGAAGTAGAAGAAGCGGTTCAACGCGCCGCTGCTGAAGTGGACATCGAGGTACCGGATGCCCGCATACCAGTGGTCAGCGCTGACGCCGTCGACACTCGGGTGGATCATCGAGCGCAGCGGCGAATCGGAGATCTGGGCGCCCATCAGCCAGTCGGTGCCCGTGTTGGGGATGACCTGGTCGTTGCCGGGCTGGCGTGTGGCGTAGGCTTCGACCATCGACCCCATGATGTCCGATGTCGCCTCGTTCAGGCCACCCGACTCGCCGTCGTACTCCAGCCCATCGGAGTTGGCGGTGACGCCGTGGGTCATCTCGTGGCCGATGATGTCGATTGACGTCAGCGAATCGAAGCCAGCGGAATTGGCGGTCGTCGGCAGGCCCGTGTTCGGATCGACGCCCGGGTGCCGGGTGCCGTCGGAATAGAACATGCCGAACACGTAGTCGCTCCAGTACGCGTTGTCGTAGTAGTAGCCGTAGTCGTCGACGATGTGCACGACCGAGAGCGGCGAGGTGCCGCGGTTGTCGATGCCGTTGCGACCGAAGACGTTCATGTAGAAGTCCCAGGTCGTGGCCATGCCGAAATGCGCATCCACCGCGGCCGTCTGGCCATTGGTGCTCGTCTCGCCACCGTAGGGAAACATCACGAACTGCCGCCCGTCGCCCCAGGTATTGGACGGGTTGCCGTCGAACCACCAGTTGCTGGCGGTCCAGGTGGCGTCGACACCGTCGTGCGTCTCGGTCATCGCCTGCAGGCCCACGACGGAGATCGGATTGCCGTCCGGGCCGAGGATCTGGTTGCCCTGGTCGTCGTAGTAGTCTTCGCGCAGATATGGATTGGGCAGCGAGCCGCGGGTGCGGTCGATCATGGCGAACGTGCCATCCGCATGCATCGTGGTGTCGACGGCGACGACGCCGTTCCACTGGCTGTAGCCGGTGCCTATCGCGGCGACGTCGGTGTCGAGCTGGACCGGCGGATTCAGCGGTGCGATGCTGCGCTTGCCGTCCTGGATATGCATGATGGCACCGGTGCGCGCGTCGACGACGTAGCTTGCGTCGCGCACGCCGTCGATACGGTTGTTCGCGAACAGGTGCACTTCGTAGGCCCAGACATAGGGGTCGCTGGGGGGCACCGTCATCACGCTGTTGGCGCGGTCGAAACCGTAGCGGTGGGTGGCCTCGTTCCAGGCCAGCTTGACATCGCCGTGGTACTGCGTCGGGAACACGATCAACTCGGTCTTGGGCGGTGCACCACGCCCCTTGAGCCCGAACGCGTGGCGCGCGATGGCGACCGCCTGGTCCTGCGTCAGCTTCGGCGCGCCAGCCGGCGCGGCATGGCTGGAGAGGCTGGCTGAGGCGATCTTGGTCCGGCCCGATGTCTCTGAGCGCACGACCGCCTCCGAGCCCCACACGCGATGGCCTTGCCAGGCCTGGCTGGCGCGCACGATCGTCTGCCCGAACTGGTTGACGAGCGCCGTGCGCGCGATGAGTTCCACACCGGCGCTGGCGCGTGCCGCGCTCAGCGCCTGCGCCACGCGCTTCGCGTCTGGCGCATGCAGGCGGCTGGTCGCGCCGGCAGAGAGGCTCAAGAACGCGAACGCCACGCCCAGGGCGAGCGGTCGCAAGGCATGGGGGCAGCGCGGATGGGGATGCGATGAAGAGTTCATGGGGACTGGCTCTGGGTTGATGTCGTGGGATGCGGACTCAGCGGGCGGAGAACCGCGGCCTGTCGCCCGGGTTCCATGGCACGCCATGCGTGTTCGATTCGGATGCCCGCTGCGGGCCGGCGCGCACCTCGGCGTGGCGCCGCACGCGCAACAGCGCGAGGGGATAGCTCATCTTCTGCGTCGTCTCCTTTTCCTTGGCGGCCAGCGCCTGGCGCGCACAGGCGTAGGCGCGCTGGTGGTCGCCCGTCTCGGCCCAACGCTCCGCGAGGAAGTCATGCAGCGCCGCACGCGCGTTCCAGCCGGTGAGGCGGCGACCGTGCACCAGCGCGGCTTCGGCGAAGTGCAGGGCTCCGGTGGGCAGCGTCATGCCCGGCGGGGGCGGCAGCGTGAAGCGGTGGTGCAGGTCGGCCTGTGCCTGGCACAGGCGCACGCGCATGGAGTCGAAGCCGCGCGCGTCCACCAGCGCCTGCGCTTCGGCCAGCGCTTCGACAGCGCGTGCAGGCTGTGCCGCCGCGCCCAGCACGCGCGCCTGCAGGATCAGGTTCAGCGCCAGATCGCGCGGGCTGTCGGCGGCGTGCAGCAAAGTCATGGCCGCATCCATCTGAGCGAGCGAACCGGACGTTCTCTTCGTGGCCAGCAGCGTCCTGGCGAGGGCAGCGTGCGCGTTGGCCAGCAGCGGGCCGCGCGCGCGGGCCGCCAAGGCATCGATCGCGCCCTCCAGCATGCGTCGGCTCTCGTCGAGCGCACCGAGGTCGCACAGCAGCGCGCCAAAGTGCATGTCGCAGGTGACGATCAGTGTGGGCCAACCGGTGGCACGCGCGCGCAGCGCGGCAGCGTCGAAGCAGCGCGCCGCGCGATCGTAGTCGCCAAGCTCGTGGATCGCGGCGCCGGCCTCGAGCATGCAGGTGACCTCGAGCAACACCAGGCCGCACGCCCGCGCCAGTTCGCCGGCGTCGCCGAACGCCCGCGTCGCGGCGGCCGGATTGCGGCTGGACAGCGCCAGCGCGCGTGCGGCGCCGCGGATGGCGTCGCGGGCCGTGCCAGCGTGGGCAGGCCCCGAAGGCGCGAGCAGCGCTTCCTCGCCCGGCTTGCGCTGGGGATGCTGGAGCGTGGTCTCGAAGAAGATCCAGGCGCGCGCGATCTCCAGCCGCTCGTGCTCCTCGGCACGCTCGAAGGACTTGCTCGCCTGTCGCAACGCCGCCATCGAGCGATCGCCCTGGCCACGGCTTCGCGCCACCAGCGACTCCACCATCCAGATGTCGCCCTCGGCCTGCGGATCCCACACCGTGTTCAAGTGGGCTCGCGCGTCGAGCAGGCAACGTTCGGCCTCGACCACGTCGTCATACAACGCCGACGCCTCCGCTGCCGCGAGCGCGGCACGGGCGTGGCAACTGGCGATGGCGTCGCCGTGCGTGGTGGAGCGCGCGGCCCGCACCACCGGCATCACCTCCTGCACCAGGTGCAGCGTGCGCGCGCTGTCGCGCTGGCGCAGGTGCCAGGCGAGCGCCACCTTGGTCGCGACCACGCCCTCGCCAGGCGCAGCCCGGTGCAACACGCATTCGAGCGCATCGATCTCGGCCTGGGACGCATGCAGGTTCATGTCGGCGCCGCGCGGGTCAGGGCGTGGCGGTGATGGCGCCAGCGTCGACCGCAATGTCGATCATCTTGGCCTTCTTGATCACGTCGACGCTCAACGCGAAGTCCATGCCACCGATGTCGGCTGGCAGGATGCGCGCCTTGATCACGTGCAGGCCGTAGGGATCGCTCGATGCGGCGAGCGCGCTGGCGCTGATCTTCGCGAAGTCGGCCAGCGTGACGGCCACCTGCACCAACGGCACGCTGGAATCCTTCGCCGCGTTGGTGCGATCCTTCTGGAAGATGCCCGTCGACAGCACGTCGCCCGACTTCAGCGGCGCCGAGACGAACAGCACCGGATCGGCCTCCGAGCCGGCGAACGACTCCCAGTTGGTGTTGGTGCCCTTGAGCTGGTACACCCCGGTGTCGTGGGCCCAGGCGCCATTCGGGAACGCGGCGAACGCCAGGCCCAGGCCGCGCTTGAGGTTGAAGCCGACGCCGCGCGTCTGCGTGCCTGCGGGCCCGACGAGGTTCAGGACGAGACGCGTGTCCGTACTCGACGCGTCCTTGACGAGGCGCCAGCCCGAGCTGGTCGGATCAACGTAGGCCAGATGCGCAGGCGTCACGGCGGTCGCGGCGCCTTGCACGGGCAGATGGGGATCAGTCCGGTCGCCGCCGCCGCAGGCCGCCAGCGAGGTGGCAAAAACGAGTGTGAATACAAGCTTGGTGTTCATGGTGTGGATGTCCGTGTCAGGCGCCGCCGAAGGCGTTCTTGAAGGCTTGGGAAATGGCTTCGACGTCGAAGCTGTCGACGTAGCTGTCGTGCACGATGCTGTGGCTGGAGTTCACCCAGCCGATGAGGCCCCAGGACAGCGCGACGGCGCCGAGGTCGATCGCGTCGAACTCGTTGTCCGCGTCCGCATCGCCGCTGACGACCCAGATCGCGCCCTCCGCGAACTGCGTCGGATCGGCGTTGCTGACCACCGTCATCGAATGGAAGCCCCAGAGGTCGTCGGGCGACCAGATGCCGTCCGGACCGACCTTGCCGCCCACGGCACGGAAGCCGGGGTTGTTGAAATCGCCAGGCATGCCGCCCAGCTTCCAGGTAACGCTGGTGTCGTCCGTGTTCTGCACGTCGGCGCTGAGCCGCACCGTGGTGTTCATCGCCACGATCGGGATGCGCGCAATCACGCCGTCGCCGTCCGGATTGAACACGTTGCCGTCCGGTTGGGTGACCGAGAAGCGGATGGACACGCGCGGGTCGTCCGTGACCGTGCCGACGTTGATCGCCGCGAACGCGCTCTTGACCGACTGCACTTCGGCGGAGCCGTCACCGTAGAGTTCGACAGCGGCGTTGACCGCTGCCACGCGCGCATCGGCGTACTTGTCCACTGGCGTCATCCACTCGGTCATGGCCGTGTACCAGATGCGCGCGGCCTTGTCGTTGCCGACGCCCGTCATGCCGCCGGGCAGGTAGGCGCTGTACGACGGCGACGCGCTGTCGGACGACGAACCCTGCGACAGGAAATAGAAGAAGCGGTTCATCGGCCCGCTGCTGTAGTGGACGTCGAGGTACTCGATGCCCGAATACCAGTAGTTCGGGCTCAGGCCGTCGCTGTTCGGGTTGATCATCGAGCGCAATGCCGTCTGGCCCACCCTGGCGCCCATCAGCCAGTCGGTGCCGGTCTCGGGGATCGTCGAGTCGGTGCCGGACGGCCGCGTGGAATAGGCCTCGACCATCGAGCCCATGAAGTCGGACGTCGATTCATTGATGCCACCGGACTCGCCGTCGTAGACGAGGCCCGAGGAGAACGCGGTGACGCCGTGCGTCATCTCGTGACCGATGATGTCGATCTCCGTCAGCGTGTTGAAGCCCCGCGGGTCGGGCAGCGTCGGCCCCCCGGTGTTCGGATCGACGCCCACGTTGAGCGTGCCGTCCGAATAGAACATGCCCATCGTGAACGTGTTCCAGAACGCGTTGTCGTAGTAGTAGCCGAACGGGCCGAGGGCGTGCACCTCGGAGACCAGCGACGTGCCGAGGTTGTCGACCCCGTCGCGCCCGAAGACGTTGCGGTAGAAGTCCCAGGTGACGGCCATGCCCCAGTGCGCGTCGACGGCGGCGGTCTGGCCGTTGAGACTGGTCTCGTTGCCGTACGGGTACATGGCGAACTGCGCGCCGTCGCCCCAGGCGTTCGTCGGGTTCTGGTCGAACCAGTGGTAACTCGCTGTCCAAGTCCAGTCGTTGCCGTCGCCTTCGTGCGTCTCGGTCATCGTCTGCAGGCCGATGACTGCGATCGGGTTGCCGTTCGGGTCGTAGATGGGATTGCCGTCCGAGTCCCAGAAGTAGTCGTGCAGCCAGGGGTTCCACTGCGAGCCGCGGGTCTGGTCGATCAGCATGAAGGTGCCGTCGGCGCGTCGCGTGGTCGACAGGGGCACGGTGCCGCTGTACTGGCTCAGTCCGGTGCCCATGACCGCCACGTCGGAGGCGTCCAGCGCCGGCGGGTTGGCCGGAGCCAGAGTCTGGTTGCAGGTGTCCACGCGCAACAGCGCGCCGCTGCGAGCGTCCACGAGGTATTTCATGTCGCGGATGCCGTCGATCGTGTTCTTGGCGAAGATCTCCACTTCCCAGGCCCACACGTACGGATCGACCGGCGCCAAGCCGACGACGCTGTTCGGGCGATCGAGCCGGTACTGCTTCGAGGCTGGGTCCCACGCGAACTTGATGCCGCCGCGGTACTTCGTCGGAAACACGATCAGCTCGGCCTTCGGCGGGAAGGCCGTGCCCTTCAGGCCCAGCGCCTTGCGCGCGATCGCGACCGCCTGGGCCTGGGTCAGCGTTGCGGTTCCAGCCGGCTCGGGGTGGTGGCCGACGCTGCTCGCCGCGATGCGCATGCGCCCTGCGGCGTCGTTGTGCACCACGGCCTCGGCGCCCCACACGCGGTGGCCCTGCCAGGTCTGCGACGCATGCACGATGGTCGAGTTGCGGGCGTTGCGCAGGGATGAGCGGGCCACGAGATCGGTGGCCAGGCTGTCGCGTGCACTGGCGAGGGACTGCGCCACGCGCTTGGGGTCTGGCGGCTTCATCGGCGTGGCGGCCATCACGCCGGCGCCGGCCAGCGAAAGGGCCACGGCAAGCACGACCGGCCGCGGTCGATGAGGACAGCGTGGGATGAGAATCGCGGTGAGTTTCATGGATCCTGGCTCTGGGTTTGACGACCGGATGAATTGCATTCGAGACGCGATCCCACCCCTGCTGCGGAACCGAGGCGGCCGCACGCATCGAACGGGTGTCGTCGTCATGTGGCTGTCACGTTAAGGCCGGGCCAGCGCCAGCAGGCCCCCCCGCCTCGGGGGGGAAATCGGTGCGCATGCACAGGAAAAACCCGTGCGCGTGGCGACTTGTCTAGCCAAGAAGTCGTTCACGGCGGGCGCGCATCGCGGACCTGACGAAAACGCTGCCTCGTGCTGGCGCGAACGCGTGTAGCCTGTGGCGATGACGATCCGGATTCCCGTTGCCGCGCACCCTCTCGAAATTCCTCCAGGCGCACCGCGCTTGACGCGCGAGCCGCTCGAGGAAGGCCGCAATTTCTGGGTGCGCGACGGCGCGCTGGCGGACCCGCACGCGGTGCGGGCGCGGTTGCTCGCGCACCCGAAGTGGAATCTCGGCTATCCGCATCGGCCAGAGTCATGGCCTGGCATGCGGCTGGCCGGAGCCTTGGAGCGGGACGAATTGGCCGCTGTCGAATCCTGGGTCAAGGCGGCGACGGGCTGCTCACGCCTGTGGGTCGGGATGGCGCCGGGCGGTGCACGCCTCGATTGCAACGTCGCTCAACTGGTGGGCTCGGCCGAGAGCGGCGCGCGTCCGCATACCGACCGACGCGACCTGTGCCGCTACGCCGCGGTCCTCTACCTGAATCCGCAACCGCCCACTGGCGCGGGCACGAGCTTCTACCGCCTGCGCTACGCCAACGGCGCACTGGGCGGCAACGCCTGTTCGCCGCCGCACGACAACCTCGTCGAGGCCCTGCGCGTAACCAAGCTGCCGCCCGGTGCCTGGGTCGAGGAACAGCGCGTCGAAAACGTCTTCAATCGCATGCTGGTCTACAAGGCGGCGCTGGTGCACAGCGCGACAAGCTACTTCGGCCGGTCGCCGAGCGAACGGCGATTGACGCTGGCGTTCTTCTGGCTGGCCGAATAGCCCGCGGCGGCGGCAAGACACGGTTGCGCGCGAATCCCGCGCGGTTGCACGATGGCGTTGCCGAGAAAGACATGGGCGATCCTCCGCGAGGCACAGTTGCCGGCCGGATGGCACAGCGTCCCCGTTGAACCACTCTTGCGGACGGACCAGTCGCGGACCTACAGTCGACGCAACCCCGGCCTCACCCGCGCGCCATGCCCACCAAGAAAGCCACCGACCACGCCCGCGACCCTCGGGTGGACGACTACATCACCAATGCCGCCGACTTCGCGCGCGCTCCGTTGGTGTTCGTTCGCGACGCCATGCACGCCGCGCTGCCGGACGTCACCGAGGCGATCAAGTGGAGCCACCCGTTCTACCTGCTGGACGGCAAGCCGTTCGCCAACATGGCGGCGTTCAAGGGCCATTGCAGCCTGGGCTTCTGGAAAGGCGGCCGGCCGCTGGCCGAAGCGGCGGCCGGACCGCGCGACCAGGCGATGGGCCAATTCGGGCGCATCGAGTCACTGGCCGACTTGCCCAAGGCCGCGGCGCTGCGCAAGGTGATCGTC
This sequence comes from Burkholderiaceae bacterium, assembly GCA_039920745.1. Classification (GTDB taxonomy): domain Bacteria; phylum Pseudomonadota; class Gammaproteobacteria; order Burkholderiales; family Burkholderiaceae_C; genus Scleromatobacter. Next base: position 24,111 of record JBDSDD010000053.1, read on the forward strand.
GACGCCCGCACCGCATGGCTGGCCGAGAAGGAGGAAAAGGCCAGCGCGCCCCCGGCGTCCAAGCCCAAGCGGGAGGCGCCGGACCTGCCGGACGATCTCGGCGTGGCGCTGCACGCGCGCAAGGGCGCGCGCCAGAAGTACGACGCCTTCACGCCCAGCCAGCAACGCGAGTACGTGGAGTGGATCGTCGAGGCCAAGCGGGAGACGACGCGCGAGGCGCGCATCGCGCAAGCGGTCGAATGGATCGCCGAAGGCAAGACACGGAACTGGAAGTACCAGAACTGCTGAAATATTCTTGCGCCAGGTGCATCCGGTCGGCGTGCAGCGCGCATCCAAGGGATATCGCTCAACCGGACGAACGCCATGGATCCCTTGTCACTCCTGTTCAGGCCCGAACTGCTGATTCCCGTGTGCGCCATCCTGATGCCGCTGGTCGTGGTCATCGTCGCGCTCAACTTTGCCCACAAGTACCAGGAACGCAAGCACAAGACAATCGTCGACCTGCTCGAAAAGGGCCTGCCCGTGCCGCGCGAGATGCTGCGTGCGCCGCAGCGCGCCGGCTCGGCGCTGATGCGCGCGCTGACGCTCGTGGGAATCGGCATCGGCACGTGCGCCTTCCTCGGCGCGATGTTCGGCCTCGATCACGGCCTCTGGGCCAGTGGCCTGATTCCGCTGTGCATCGGCGTCGCGCAGCTGATCGCGCTGAAGATCGAGCCGCAGCGCCCCGAACCGGAAACGCCGTCCACCATCGACCTCCAGTGACGCGTTGACGTGGCCCGAGGCCCCATGGTCTTCACCGAGCCGGAACGCGCCGAGGCGGAGCTCACCGCCTGGCTCGCGCGTGCGCGCCAGGGCGACCGCCACGCGTTCGCGCGTCTCGTGCGCGCGCACCAGTCGCGCGTGCGGCTGCAGTTGCGGCGCCTGGCGCATGGCGACGCGGCGCTCGCCGACGACCTCGCGCAGGAGACCTTCGTGCAGGCCTGGCTGCACCTGAACGAGTTCCGCGGCGATGCGCGCCTGGCCACCTGGCTGCACCGCATCGCGCTGACGCGCTTCCTGCAGCACGTGCGCCGGCCGCAGATGCCGCTGGAATGGAACGTGGTCGACGCCGCGGACGAGCCCGGCCACGACCCGCGCGCGGCCCAGGACCTGAGCCACGACGTCGAACGGGCACTGCAGGCCCTCAGCGAGATCCAGCGCCTGGCCGTCGTCCACTGCTTCCATCTCGACCTGTCGCACGCCGAGGCGGCGCAGGTGCTGGGCTTGCCCCTGGGCACGCTGAAGTCCCATGTCGATCGTGCCAAGATCCGGCTGCGCGAGCTGCTGGGCGCCTGGAATCCGGAGTCCGCCACATGAACGAATCCGAACGCAACGACGACGCGCTGGACGCCCTGCTGCGCGCAGGCGCCCCCGAACCACTGTTCGACGACGGCTTCGTCGCCCGCACGATGGCGGCGGTGGACCAGGCTGCGCGAAGCCTGCCCGCCCCGCCCCGGGCCACGCCGGTCGCACCGCTGACGATCGCACGCGCACTGGTGGCGGAAAAGCGCCGCCACGCCGAACAGGCGCGGATGTGGCGCTGGGCGATGGTCGGCGTCGGCGTCGGCTTCTTTCTGATGATCGGCGTGGTGGTGGTGTCGCCCGGTCGCGTGTCGATCGAGATCCCGGACCCATTGCAGTGGGCTCCGCTGGCCGTGCTGATGGCTGTCGGCGCGCTCTCGATCGCGTGGCGAGAGCTGCGCAACAACTAGCGCGCGGCCATCGGTGCGGGCGCTGCGGTCACGGGCGCGACGCGGCGCATGAACGCCGCGGTGTCGTCGAGCACCGGCGAGAAAGCCGTCAGCGGCCATTGCAGCGAGCCGATCAGCAAACCGTGATTGACATGCTCGTAGGTCTTGAACGTGACGTCCGTGCCGCGTGCCGTCATGCGCTCGGCCAACGGTGCGCTGTTCTTGTCCGGATAGACCAGCTTGTCGTGCACCGCGGCGCCAAGGAACACCGGCAGCGGCCGCGCGAGGTCGTCGACGTGCTGGATCGGCTGGGTGTCCGGTGACGTAGCGGGCCAGTCGAACACGAGCTTCACGTCCAGGTCCTCGATCGGCAGGAAGTTGTACGGCCCCGCCAGGCCGACCCAGCCGGCGAGTTCGTCCGGGGCATGGCCCACCGCGCGCAGCCAGCGCGGATCGAGCGCCAGCATCGCCACGTTGTAGGCACCGGCGCTGTGGCCGTACAGGAAGACGCGGCGCGGGTCGGCACCGAGCTGGCGCGCGTGCTCGAGGCCATAGGCGACAGCCTTTGCACAGTCCTGCAGGAAGTCCGGGTAGCGCACCTCGGGATACAGGCGGTAGTCCACCACCATCACCGTGAAGCCCTGCGCCGCCAGCGCCTCGCCGGCGAAGCGGTAGTCCGAGCGGCTGCCCGAATTCCACGAGCCGCCGTAGATGAAGATCACCAGCGGCGAGCCGCCGACCTTGTCGGCCTCGGCCAGCGAGTTGCCGGGCAGGTAGACGTCGAAGCGTTGGCGCGGCGACGTGCCGTAGGCGACGTCGGCGGGGCCTTGATGGCCGCGGATCGTGGCGACGGCGTTGATCGCGCCCAGCCCCGCGCCGGCCATCGCGGAGCCGACGCCGGCCATCAGCGTTGCGCCGGCGACCCAGCGCCACAGGCGACGCGGACGGGCGGGGTCAAGGGAGACGGGGTGGAACGACTCGGTCATGGCGGCGCAGGTGGTCGCCGCGGGTCGCGGCGCATGAGGGGTTTACGCGCCCGGCGTCCGAATGGATGCACCGGGCGCACGGCCCGACCTCATGGCAGGCGACGCGCCCGCCTGCCGCTCACTTGGCGGGCGGCGCGACGTAGGGCTTCACGTCGCCGCAGTCGCTGGAGATGAACTTGCCGGCGATGTCGCTCTGGATGTGCATCGTCATCTTGGTGTCCACGACGTCGGCGGTAGAGGTGATGGCGAACGCGGAGTCGCCCATGTTCGTGAACGCGCCGTGGCCGGTCATGGTGCCGTGGGCCATCACGCAGCTCATGTCGAACTGGGTCGTGTTGCCCGACGTGTTGACGTTGTTGCGCGTGCAGTGGCCATTGTGGTCTGGCGCGAAGTTGCGTTGCGCCTGTTCCGCGGTGATGCACACGCGGATCACGTTCGGCGCGCCGCTGCCGGGCAGCGCGTGGCCACCCATCATCTTCTCCATCGCGGCGCGCTGTTCGGGCGGCATCGCCGCCAGGCGCTGCTTCATCTGCTCCATCGCGGCGTTGGCTTGCGCGTTGTCGGTTTTGGACGTGACCGTTTCCTGCCAAAGGCCCGGCTTGAGGTGGCTCTGGGCCTGGGCGGCGGCGCCCAACAGCGCAGCGGCGCAGGCGACGGAGAGACGCAGACGTGCGTTCATGGGCGGATCCTTCCAGAGAAGTCGGGTGACGAGTGGCACGGATTCTGCGCCGTCGCGGCGCGCTCGAAAACCCCCGAAGCGGGGGCAGCGACCGCGTCAGTCCGTCCGGCGCCCAGCGCCGATCGTCTTCGTCCCCGGCAACAGGCTGCGCTGCGCGCTCGCCTGCACGCCCGGATTGGTCATCTGTTCGCTGAGCCAGCGCTGCAAGTCGTTCCACATCGCCGTCAACTCCTGCGGCGGCACGGCGCGGGCGCTCTTCAGCTCCAGCGTCATCACCGGCACGTTCTTCACCAGGCCGCCGTAGTTGCCCAACGAGCCCGGGTAGACGCCCACCGGGTCGAGTTGCAGGCTGCCCAGGCGGCGCGGCGCGGGCGGCGGGCCATCGAAATCGAGCAGGCCGTACGGCGCGTGGACCGAGACGATCAGGTCCGGATGGAACTGGTCGATCTGCTCCAGCAGCCAGCGCGATTCCGGCTCCGACAAAGGCTGCAGGCCCGGGAAGCGGCGCGGATCCTTCTTCGTGCGCTTGATCCAGTAAGGCCGGGCATCGCGTGCCCAGTCGGCGGTGGGGAAGTTGCGATTCAGGTCGACGCCATGGGCGTTGACGCGCGTCGACGGCGAATGCAGCAGGCCATCGGGATTGAGCAGCGGCACGAAACGCCAGGCGACGTCGGCGATCGTCGGCTTGGCCGTCTTCGACGGATGCGGCATCGCCGACGCCTTGACGCCGTGCGAGCGCGCGATCCAGTCGAACGCCAGCGTCACCGAGGCCAGTTCGTCGCCATGGATGCCGCCCAGCAGCAGCACCTTGAAGCGCGGCGCGCCGCTGGTGGGGATCACGTCGTTGGACCACAGCGGCACGCCGCGCACCGAGCGGCCGGTGCCGGCCACCAGGCCCGAGGCCTGGCAGGCGGATGGGGCTACACCCTGAACCTCGGGCGCGATGCGGGCGCACCACAGGGTCAGGTCGGTGCTCGTCGGCGAGGCGGCCACGGCCGGTGCGGAGGCGGCCGACGCCGCGACGACGATCTGGGGTGCGGCCTTGGCCGGTGCCACCGGTTTGCGGTACACGTTGGCAAGCGCGGGCACCAAGGTCAGCGCCAGCAAGGCGGCGCCGCCCGGCAAGCCCCAGCGGCGCAGGCGTGGGAGAGAGGCGGCCGCCTCACGGTCGGACTGGCCGCGGAATGCATTGATCACGTTGTTCTTCACCCCTTTCGACCCGCCAGTGTAGGCAACGCGGCGCGGACCGGCCCGCGACGGTGGCCCCGGACGCGCCGGCGTCACGCGTTTCATCCACAATGAAGCATGATCGAACCGCTGCTCGTCCCCCGTGAATCCTTCGACGATCCCGATGCCGCCGTGGAGCGCGTGCGCCAGATCTACCAGGCGGGCGTCGATCACCTGCGCAAGCACCTGCACGACTTCGTGGCTGGCCAGGCGCCTGCGTCCCATGTGCGCGCCTGCTACCCGAGCGTGCGCGTACACACGGACACCGTGGCGCGCGCGGACTCTGTGTCGAGCTACGGCTTCGTGGCCGGGCCGGGCACCTTCGAGACCACGCTGACGCGGCCAGAGCTGTTCGCCGAGTACTACCGTGAACAGTTCCGCCTGCTGCGCCAGCACCATGACGTCAAGATCGAGGTCGGCGTCAGCCGCGAGCCGATGCCGCTGCACTTCAGCTTCGCCGAGCACGACCACGTCGAAGGCACGCTGACGGCCACGCAACGCCTGCAGCTGCGCGACCTGTTCGACCTGCCCAACCTGGCCGCGATGGACGACGGCATCGCCAACGGCACCTACGAGCCGGGGCCCGCCGACCCGCTGCCGTTGGCGCTGTTCACGGCGCCGCGCGTCGACTACTCGCTGCACCGGCTGCGCCACTACACCGGCACTGCGCCCGACCACTTCCAGAACTTCGTGCTGTTCACGAACTACCAGTTCTACATCGACGAGTTCATCGCGCTGGGCCACCGGGAGATGGCCAGGGAGGACTCGGTCTACGACGCGTTCGTCGAGCCCGGCAACGTCGTCGCGACGCGCACCGGCCTCGCCCCGCCCGCGGGCCCGGCGGGCAGCGCGCCACCGCGCCTGCCGCAGATGCCCGCGTACCACCTGAGGCGCACCGACAACAGCGGCATCACGATGGTCAACATCGGCGTCGGCCCCTCCAACGCCAAGAACATCAGCGACCACATCGCCGTGCTGCGGCCGCACGCGTGGATCATGCTGGGCCACTGCGCCGGCCTGCGCACCACGCAGCAGCTGGGCGACTACGTGCTCGCGCATGGCTACGTCCGCGAAGACCACGTGCTCGACGAGGAGCTGCCGCTGTGGGTGCCGATCCCGCCGCTGGCGGAGGTGCAGGTCGCGCTCGAGCAGGCGGTGGCCGACATCACGCAGCTGGCCGGCTTCGACCTCAAGCGCGTGATGCGCACCGGCACCGTCGCGTCCACCGACAACCGCAACTGGGAACTGCTGCCGCATCCGGGTCCGGAGCGCCGCTTCAGCCAGAGCCGGGCGATCGCGCTGGACATGGAGTCGGCCACGATCGCGGCCAACGGCTTCCGGTTCCGCGTTCCGTACGGCACCCTGCTGTGCGTGTCCGACAAGCCGCTGCACGGCGAGATCAAGCTGCCCGGCATGGCCAACCACTTCTACCGCGCACGCGTCGAGCAGCACCTGCGCATCGGCATCCGCGCGCTGGAGCTGCTGCGTGGCTCGGGCGACAAGTTGCATAGCCGCAAGCTCAGAGGCTTCGCCGAAGTCGCTTTTCAATAGTCGAATGTGCGCCGCTTGCACACTGCCGCGCAGCGGCGTAGGCTAGTGCGCATCAAGCCAGGCCGGCCGTGACGCGGTTCGGGTCGCCGCGGTGCCGATTGGCGTCTCGGCCCGTGGAGACACGCGCCATGACGATCCTGGAATCCACCGATATTGCGGCGATCCGCAACGTGGCACTGGTGGGCGCCTCGGCCACCGGCAAGACCACACTCACCGAGGCCTTGCTGCTGCGCGCCGGCGCGATCAAGACAGCCGGTTGCGTCGAACGCGGCTCGACCGTCAGCGACCACGATCCGCTCGAGAAGCGGGTCCAGCATTCGCTCAACACCGCCGTCGTCAACTGCCTGCACGACGGCGTGCGCATCCAGCTCCTGGACACGCCCGGGGCGCTCGAATTCATCGGGCAATCGCTGCCCGCGCTGGAGGCTGTCGAGACCGCGGCCATCGTCATCAGCGCCACCACCGGCGTCGACTCGACCGCGCAGCGCATGATGGCCCACGCAGCCGAACGCAAGCTCGATCGGATGATCATCGTCAACCGCATCGACGTGCCCGGCGCCGACTGCGCTGCGGTGCTGGCGCAGATCCGCGAGGTGTTCGGCCGCGAATGCCTGCCGCTGAACCTGCCCGCGGGCCGCGGCACGCGCGTCGTCGACTGCTTCTTCAATCGCACCGGCGAGACCGATTTTTCGTCGCCAGCGGCCGCGCACGAGGCGCTGGTCGAACAGGTGGTCGAGGTCGACGCCGAGTTCGTCGACCGCTACCTCAACCAGGGCGACGTCGAGGCCACCGAGCTGCACGCGCCGCTCGAGCAGGCGCTGCGCGAAGGCCACCTGATCCCGGTGTGCTTCGTGTCCGCGAAGTCGGGCGCGGGCGTGGGCGAGCTGCTGGACATCATCGCCAAGCTGCTGCCCAACCCGACCGAGGGCAACCCGCCCGACTTCCTCGACGGCGAGGGCGCGGACGCCAAGCTCATCCACGCTTCACCGGACGCGGGCAAGCACGTGCTGGCCCATGTGTTCAAGGTCGCCGTCGATCCGTACGTCGGCAAGATGGGCGTGCTGCGCGTGCACCAGGGCACGATCACACGCGACAGCCAGCTGTTCGTCGGCGACGCGCGCAAGTCCTTCAAGGTCGGCCACCTGTTCCGGCTCCAGGGCGGCGAGCACGTGGAGATCGCGCGCGCGGTCCCGGGCGACATCTGCGCCATCGCCAAGGTCGACGCGCTGCACTTCGACGCGGTGCTGCACGACGCGGCCGAGGACAACCACATCCGCCTCAAGCCGCAGGCGTTCCCGGTGCCGGTGCACGGCATCGCGATCGAGCCCAAGCGGCACGGCGACGAGCAGCGGCTGTGGGACCTGGTGCAGCGCTCGGTCGACGAAGATCCGTGCCTGCGCATCGTGCAGGTGGCGGCCACCAAGGAGACGGTCGTCAACGGCCTGGGCGAGCTGCACCTGCGCATGCTGCTCGAGCGGCTGCGCGACGTGCACAAGTTCGAGGTCGAGACCCGCCCGCCGCGCACCGCGTATCGCGAGACCGTCACTGCGAAGGCCGAAGGTCATCACCGCCACAAGAAGCAGACCGGCGGCGCAGGGCAGTTCGGCGAGGTGTTCCTGCGCGTGGAGCCGTTGCCGCGCGGCGCGGGCTTCGAATTCGTCGACGTCGTCAAGGGCGGCGCGATCCCCGGCAGCTTCATGCAGTCCGTCGAGAAGGGCGTGCGCGAAGCGCTGGCCGCCGGCGTGATCGCCGGCTACGCCGTGGAGGACATCCGCGTCACCGTGCACGACGGCAAGAGCCACAGCGTGGACAGCAAGGACATCGCATTCGCCACCGCCGCCCGCAAGGCGACTTGGGTCGCGATCATGGAGGCGCGGCCCATCGTGCTGGAGCCCATCGTCGACGTGGAGATCCTGGCTCCGGCCAGCGCGATGGGCGACATCACCGGCGACCTCGCGTCACGCCGCGGCCAGGTCAACGGCACCGAGGCCCAGCTGGGCGGCGCGATGATCGTGCGCGGCCAGGCACCGGCCGCGGAGCTGATCGCCTATGCGACGCGACTCAACGCGATGACCAGCGGCGAAGGCCACTACACGGTCGCGTTCTCGCACTACGAGGCGGCGCCGCTGAGCGTGCAGAACGCGCTGCGCAAGGAGCACAAGCCGATCGACGTCGACTGAGCCGACTCGCTCAATCGTCGTCGCCGCTGGGTGCATCGTCGTCATCGTCGCCAGGCTTGGCCCAGTGCGACAACGTCTTCTCCAGCGGCGCCGCCGATTTCACGAACGCGTCAGCCGGCACCGTCTTGGCCAGGCGCATGCCCGGCAACGAGATCGTGCCGAGGTACAGGTTGCCCACCAGCGGCTCCTGCTGCATCGAGCGGTCGATCAACAGCAGTCCGCCGCCCACCGTGACGGCGCTCGCGATCGCGAGGGCGAACGCACGCCGGCGCGCGGGCAGCAGCAGGCCCATGTGGTGCCACATCATCATCGCGATCGCGCCGACGAAGACCAGGCGGCCGAACTTCTCGATGGCTGGCATCGACAGCGCGAACGCGACCTGCGCGCTCACCGCCTCGGTGACGACGGCGATCAGCAGCCAGGTCAGCGCCACGCGCAGGTGGGCCCAGAACGCGAAGCGCCGCTGGAACAGCATCGAGCCGATGGCCCACACGGCGCACCAGATGACCAGGCCTGCCGGCGCGGACAGATAGCTCCAGGCCAGCGCGGAGCCCTGCGCACCCGGCGTGGCGCTGAGCCACAGCTCGAAACCCTTCCAAACCGACGCGAACACGATCAGCGCGACCAGCACGATCGCGTGCCGGCGTTCATGCTGGTGCAGATCCACGAGGCGCTGCTCCGGCGCCAGCACTTCGGTGGCGAGGCGCACGCGCAGCGTCGTCGCGCCCAGCGTCAGCTGGCCGGACGCGGGCAGTTGCGGCGTCGATCCCGGCGCAATGGCCGCGCGGCCCAGGCGCACACCGTTGAGCGTGTCGGTGGGTTCGACATGCAGGCCGTCCTCGCGCCAATGCAGCGTTGCGTGGTGCGCGGCCACGTGCGGGTCGTCGAGCACCAGGTCACAGTCGATCGCCCGGCCGATGCGCACCGGCCACTGCGAGACGCGCAGGACCTGGCGCGGCTGGCCGTCCCGGTCGAGCATCTCGATCAGGGCGAGCGTTTCCATGCGAATCCTTTGAGGTAGTGGCTCGCGAGCAGCATCGCGTTCTCGAAGCTGACGCCGCGCGCATCGAAGCGGCCCTGCACGCCTTCGGTCCTGGCGTCGACCGACTGCGTCAGCACCGCCACGTCGTACAGCCCCGGCAGGTGGCGATATGCGCGCAGGCACATCACGGTGCGCATCGGCAGGCCGGCGTTCTCGACGAAGTCCTCCTGGCACTTGGGGGCGGTGAGATCGTGCGTGCGCCGGCCCATGCCCTCGTTGCGGAAGCTCTGGCCGGCTTGTTCCGCGAAGCGCAGCGCGCCTAGCTTGCCGCCGTCGTAGACCTCGTGGCGCACCGCAAGATCGCCGGTGCGCAGCGACTCGTTGATGAAGATGGCCGTGTCCATCTGGCAGTCGGAACGCTCGAACGACAAGCCCTTGGACTCCGACGGATTCGACGAGCCCCAGCAACGCACGAAGTCCTCCTGCGGCACTGGCACGCTGTAGTGCGCATGCTTGATCTCGCGCCACGGCAGCGCGACGAAGCGCGTCGTGAGCTGCTGCTGGTGCTGCATCAACTGGCGCGCCATCTCGGCCTCCACCGACGTCGTGATGGGCTTGGCGTGCGCGCCGCGGGCGATCAGCGCCTGCGCGAACTCGGCCGGCACCAGGAAGCTGATCTGCTGGCCGTCGCGCCGCGTGGCCACGTTGACGCCGACGATGTGGCCCTTGTCGTCGAGCACCGGCCCGCCGCTCATGCCCGGATTGAGCGAGCCCGAGAACAGGATCTGCGGCAGGAAACTGCGCTCGACCAGGCCGTTGTACGTGCCCTCGACGACGGCGAAGCCGACGTCCAGCGGATTGCCCAGCGAGAAGATGCGTTCGCCCTGGGCCAGCGGCGTCGTCGCGGGACGGAACTCGAAGGTGCCGCGGCTCGCGACATCCGCGGGCGGCTGTGCCATGCGCACCAGTGCGAGGTCGTGCACGACGTCGAACGCGATCAACTGCAGTGCGCCCTTGGCGCCGTCGACGGTCTGGTAGTTGAGGCGATAGCGCTGCGGCTCGAGCGCCACCTGGCTGACCACGTGATAGTTCGTCAGGATCAGGCCGTCCGCACCCACGAGAGAGCCGGAGCCGACGCTGGCCTGGCTGTCCTGGTCGCGCAGCAGCGTGCGCACCTGCAGCAGGCGCGGGCGGCCGATGTCGTAGATCCGACGCGCGGAGGCCGACAGATTGCCACTGTCTTCGGCGTCCTGGTCGGCGGCGGCGGCGGACGCCGCGGCGCTGGTCGGCTTGGCGAGCGGCGAGATCGGCGCGGGCGGATGCGCGACCGGCGACGTGGCCTGCGCCCAAGGCGCCAAGACCACCGCCAGCAGCAGGGCGAGAAGGCGTCCGGGGCGACGGCTGAGCGGGCTGTTCAAGAGCATCGACCCATCGTACCCGAGCGCACACCGCAGTTCTGGGGCCGCCGTCGAAGCAGGCCCGGGAACCCGCCAAAAGGCAAGAAGGGACACGACCCTTTATCATTGCTCCCCATGCACGCCCCCCGAGACGTGGCCTCTATCCGCCTGGACAACGCACTCGCGCTGTTCGACGAATTCGTCCGCAACACCATCAAGCACCCCGACGCCGCGACGCTTCGGGGCCTGGAACGCCGTTTCGCCGAGCGACTGCAGATACAGCCGAGCTACTGGAGCCAGATCAAGAGCCGCTCACGCCTGATCGGCGAGCGCCTCGCGCGCCAGTTCGAGCAGTGCTGCCAGAAGCCTGCGGGCTGGATGGACGCCGAGCACGGTGGCGCCCTGGCCAGCGGCGCCGCCGCACCGTCCCCGCCGTCTGACAGCCCATTGCCGCAGGACGACGACGAGCGCTTCATCACGGGCCTCGTGCTGACCTACTACCGGCGACATCCGCAGCGCGCGCGCACGCGGCTGCTGGACTTGCTCGGCGAGGTCTTGATGCCCGAGGCCGAAGCGCCTGCGCCCGCGCCCCCCGTCGCACCGGCGCGCAAGTTCGCGCCCGGTGTCACGGCCAAGCCGCCCGCGCCGCCGCCGCCGCCGGACGATCCGATGGCGCTGTGGCATTCCGCGCAGTCCGGCATCGCCCCGCTGAAGAAGAAGCGCTGACGGGCGTTTGACTGCTTGATCAAGCTGCGTTGCTCAATACAAGCGCAGCGGTCGCATGTCAGGGCACAGTGCCCGCCCGGGTCCTTGCCGCGCCTTTGCCGCAGAGCGGTTGGCAGCTCGAACAGTCCAGCAAGCTGCATGGGGAACCTGATGGCGCGGAAGCCCTGGCTGCGATCTTCGAGAACCGCCCGACGCGCGTCCACCGAGGCGCGCACCCGCTTTGGGGCCGCGATGCGTGCCCGCGACGCCCTCAGATCATTTGATTGATAAAACACTTGCGCAAGATCAAGAGTTGTTTATCATTGCAACAAGCATTGAAAGCGGTCGCATCACCCCCAGGGGCTGCGCCGCATCGACGTGACACCCCGCCTCGCCACCTCTCACGAGCCTCCATGCGCCAAGCCCCGAATCGATCCCGCCATGCCTGCGCAGCCGCCACGACGGCCCTGCGTAGCGCCCGCGTCGCCCGTTTCCTGGCAGCCCGCAATGCGGCGACCCCGTTCCCGATTCCGCTCTGAGTCCGCGAGACCATTCTCTTCGCGAAGGCCCGGGCGGTTGCTGAAACCCCCGGGCCTTCGCCATTTTCGGCTCCTCAAATCGTCTGGAAAAGTCCATGTCCAAGTTGATCGTCAAAGCCTCCAAACCGCGCAATCCGCTCGTCGCGGCCGCGCGCTTTCGCCAAGCCGGCCAACACGGCGGCGGCGAACGCGCCGAACGTCGTGAAGGCCTCCAGGCCCTGAAGCGCGAACTCTCTGCTCTCGACCTGCCGCGCAACGTGCGCAGCAAACCGCCCAGCCTCTGAACCGATTCGTGCGGCCATCGCGCCGCCCCGGAGAACGCCATGTCCCCCGTCCTGACCGGCCACCGCCCCGCGCAACGGCCCCCCTTTCGCGATTCGTGGCGCCGCCTCGCGGCGCGCCTGCTGCGCAGCGCCAGCGCCGCGCTCGCCCGCCAGGCGCGCGACGTCGCGCGTCCGCTGCATGCACGCCAGCGCCGCAGCCAGCACGACGTCAGCGTCGAGTTCCATGCCGAGGCCGGCGCCCCGGAAGGCGCGCTGTACGTCGACGGCGAACTCGTCGGCTACATCGACGTGCGGCGACTGTGAAGCAGTTCCGGCCCGCCGGGCTCGCGTGAGCCCGGCGGGCGCGGGAACTCAAGTCGACGCGCCGGCGTCCGATAACCCGAGTAACTGGATGTCCCTGAGCCCTGGGGCGCCAAACTTTCGAGTCCCGGATCCCCGCCATGAGCGCCTTGCCCACCGCCACCCCGTTCCGCACGCCCCGCGACGTGGACGGCTGGGTGCGCTACTTCCGGCTGCTGGAGATCCCCGTCCTCGCGAGCACCGCCGCCGCCATCGAGGAAATGCGGGCGATCGAGGACGACATCGACGCGCGCGGGATCTCCGAGGTCATCGGCCGCGACCCGTTGATGACGCTCAAGCTGCTCGTCTATGCCTCGACACAGGGTTCCAACCGGCGGTTGACCGACGCCGAGACGGTGGTCGAGGCGCTGGTGCTGATGGGCATCACGCCCTTCTTCCGCACCTTCGGCCCACAGCCGACGGTGGAGGCGCACCTCGGCGGACAACCCGAGGCCCTGGCCGGCTTGCAGCACGTGCTGCTGCGGGCCGACCGTGCGGCCCGCTTCGCAGCGAGCTTCGCGATCCACCGCTCCGACCACGACGCCATCGTGCTGCACGAGGCCGCGCAACTGCACGACTTCACCGAGATGCTGCTATGGCTGCACGCGCCCGAGCTGGCGCTGGAGTTGCAGCTGCGCCAGCGCGCCGATTCGGCGTTGCGCTCGTGCGTCGTGCAGCGCGACGTGCTCAACGCCGAGCTCAACGACATCCAGCACGTGCTGATGCAGTTGTGGCGCCTGCCCGAGATCCTCGTGCGCATCACCGACGATAGCCACGCCGAAAACTCGCAAGTGCGCAACGTGCTGCTCGCGATCCGCGTCGCGCGCCACACGATGAACGGTTGGGACAACCCGGCGCTGCCGGACGACATCCGCGACATCGCCGCGTTGCTGCACCTGGGCATCGAGCCGACGCGCCAGCTGCTGCTGGATATCGATAGCGATTAGTTCGTCGGCACCGGGTCTGGCGTCTTGCGCGCCCGGACCACGCTCGAAGGCGACGCGCACACCGCGCAAGACGTCAGACCTGGCACCGTCAGGTCAGACGACGCGAGACAACCGCTGCCCTGTGGCGATCAATACTCGATTCGCCAGCGGATCTCGTTCCATATTTCTTCGCGCGCCGTCAAGGCGATGTGCCCCACGCCGCGCAGCTGCTTGGCCTCGCTGCCCGGGAATACGGCTGTCGGTGGCGGGTAGACGATCTGGTCGCACTCGCTCCACCAGCTCGTGATCAGGCCCGGCAGCGTCGGCGGCTCCCAGGCGACCAGCGCCATCAACCAATCGCTGTCCACGCGCATCTGGCGCGCGTTGGCCGCCAGCGCCAGGTGCGCGAGCCAGGTGCCTCGGTGCGGCGTGCCGATCGTGATCAGGCGCGCGGCCTCTTCGGTGCCGTCGCTGCGGCGGTGTGTCGCCCGCGAGCGCAGCCATGCGCGCGCGACGAGCCCGCCCATGCTGTGCGCGACGATGACTGGCGCGAGCCCGGTGGCTGCCTCGATGCGGCGGACGGCGCGTTCCAGCAGCGGGATGTAGTCGTCCAGGCTGGTGAAGACCGGCTCCAGGTTGACCGCGACGAACGCGCGATCGAGCTTGAGCAGCCGCTTCATCCACGGATTCCACAGGCCGCGATTGCAGATGTAGCCGTGGATGAAGACGACGCCACGCAAACCTCGGGAGCTGCGCGGCAGGTGGTCCTCGATCGCGTGCGCACGCCAGGGCATGCGCCAGCCGAAGATGGCGGTCGACTCCACCCATTCGCCGATCAGCGCGCGCGGCATGTCGCGCCAGCGCGCCACGGGGGCCGCGTTGCGCGCGGCTACCCGGCGCGCCAGCAGCATCTCGATGGCCAGCAGCGTCGGGTGTCCGAGCACCAGTGCGTAGAGCGCGGCCCAGCAGCCGGTGGTCCACCCGGTCACCCGTCCGATTGCCAGCAGCACCGCCAGGAGGACGAACCAGGCGACGAACAGCAGTCGAGTGACGCGTGCGAGCATGCTCCGAGTATCACGCAGGCCCGCGCGCCCCGCCAAGTTCGCGGCCGAGCTCGATGGCCGAGCAGACCGGCTTGGCGCAGGGCGGCGTGGCTCCATGGGACAGGGGCTGATACCCTTTGGCGCATGCCCGACATCGCCGCCCGCATCCTGCAGTCCCTGTCCGCCGTCGACGTCGAGCGGCGCAAGCGCGCTGCGACGCCGGGGCTCGCGGACACAGTCGATGCCCTGAAGACCTACCAGCAGCAACGCTTCGCGCGCACGCACGCGGCGTTGCTCGCGCACCCGCGCTACGGTCGCGCGGCAAACTTCTTCCTCAACGAGCTGTATGGGCCGCAGGACTTCACGCAGCGCGACGCCCAGTTCAGCCGCATCGTGCCTGCGCTGGCGCGGCTGTTCCCGGCTGACACCGTCGGCACCGTGGCGTCGCTGGCAGCGGTGCACGCGCTGTCCGAACGGCTGGACACGGCGATGGCGATCCATCTGGGCGCCGAACTGCCCGGTCGGAGCAGCTACGTGCGCGCCTGGCAGCGCACGGGCGAGCCGGCAGCACGGGCGCAGCAGATCGAGCTGGTGATGAGCGTCGGCCAGGCGCTGGATCGCCACACCCGCAGCTTTGTGCTGCGAGCCAGCCTCAAGGCCATGCGCGGGCCGGCGCGCGCCGCGGGCATGGGGGCATTGCAGACCTTCCTGGAAGCCGGCTTCGACGCGTTCGGCGCGATGGGCGGCGCCAAGGAGTTCCTGGCGATCATCCACGCGCGTGAGACGGCGCTCGCCAAGCGCCTTTTCGATCCCACCGCTGTCGCGGCCGCGACAGTGCCACTCGCAGCGGACGACGTCCTGGGCCAGTTGCCATAGCCGGTTTCCCCGGTTAGCAGAGGCCCCGGTGTGGATCACAATGTTTCACCATGACCGATGCCCTCGCTTCCCCCGCCCCCGCCACCTCCGCGCCGCGTCCCTGGCTGACGGCCTACCCGCCGGGCGTGCCCAGCCACGTGGCAGTGGACACCTACTCCTCTCTGGTGCCATTGCTGGAGGAGTCGTGGGCCACGCATGCCAAACGCGACGCCGCGGCCTGCATGGGCGTGCGCATCACCTATGCGGAGATCGACGAGCGCTCGAAGTCGCTGGGTTCGTGGCTGCAGTCGCAAGGCGTCAAGCGGGGCGATCGCGTCGCGGTGATGATGCCCAACGTGCCGCAGTACCTCGTCGCGATCGGTGCGGTGCTGCGCGTGGGCGGCGTCGTCGTCAACGTCAATCCGCTGTACACGCCACGTGAACTGCAGCACCAGCTGGCCGACTCGGGCGCGACGGTGATCATCGTGCTGGAGAACTTCGCGAGCACGCTCGAAAGCGTCATCACGAAGACTGACGTACGCCATGTCGTGCTGGCATCGATGGGCGACATGCTGGGCTTCGCGAAGGGTCAGTTGGTCAACTTCGTCCTGCGCCACATCAAGAAGATGGTGCCCGAGTTCCGGTTGCCGCTGGATGGCGGTCGCAGCGTCACGCGCTTCAACATGGCCGTGGCGCAGGGCACGCGCAGCGCGCTCAAGCCGGTCGCCCTGAGCGGCGACGACATCGCCTTCCTGCAGTACACGGGCGGCACGACCGGCGTGTCCAAGGGCGCGACGCTGCTGCATCGCAACGTGGTCGCCAACATACTTCAGAGCGAGGCCTGGTTCAAGCCGATGTTCGAGCAACTTGGCGACAAGCCGCTGTCCATCGTCTGCGCGCTGCCGCTTTATCACATCTACGCGCTGACCATCTGCTACATGTTCGGTGCGCGCCTGGGTGCGATGAACATCCTGGTGCCCAATCCACGCGACATTCCGGGCTTCATCAAGACGCTCAAGTCCTACAAGGTGAACATGTTTCCGGCGGTGAACACCTTGTTCAATGCGCTGGCCAACGACCCGGAGTTCGCCAAGCTCGACTTTTCCGACCTGGTCATCTCCAACGGCGGCGGCATGGCCGTGCAGCAGGCAACGGCGGAGCGCTGGCTCAAGATCACCGGGTGTCCGGTGGTGGAGGGCTATGGCTTGTCCGAGACCTCGCCCGTGGCCACCAGCAACCGCCTGGACAAGCGCGAGTTCACCGGCACGATCGGCCTGCCGATCCCGTCCACCGACATCGCGATCCGCGACGACGACGGCGTCGACGTGCCTTTCGGCACGGCTGGCGAGATCTGCATTCGCGGGCCGCAGGTGATGGCGGGCTACTGGAAGCGGCCGGACGAGACGGCCAAGGTGATGACCGACGACGGATTCTTTCGCTCCGGCGACATCGGCATCATGGACGAGCAGGGTTATGTGCGCATCGTCGACCGCAAGAAGGACATGATCCTGGTGTCGGGCTTCAACGTGTATCCGAACGAGATCGAGCAGGTGGTCAACCTGCACCCAGGCGTACTCGAATGCGCGGCCATCGGCGTACCGGACGAACGATCCGGCGAAGCCGTGAAGTTGTTCGTCATTCGTCGCGATCCGGCACTTGCGGAAGAAGATATTGCGGCGTATTGCCGCGAGAATTTCACGGGGTACAAACGTCCGAAGTCGATCGAATTTCGCGACGAACTCCCGAAGTCGAATGTTGGCAAGATCCTGCGGCGCGAACTGCGCTCTCCTGCTTCCTGAAGGGTTCCGCCAGTACCGTGCCAGCCATCGCGCCTCCAGCCTCCTCTTCTGCCGCGATGCCCGCCCGTGCATCTGGGGAGTTGGGCGGTGTCGCGTCCGCACTGCGACGGACCCTGGGGCTGACCGTTCTGGAGCGCGGCTGGCTTTCGGCCAACCAAGCCGTCTTTGGCGCCAGTGGCGCAGCGCCGGCAACGGTCGTCGACACCGGCTTCAGCGGCCACTGCGAGCAGACGCTTGCGCTGCTCGACCATGCGCTCGCCGGCGACACGCTGGGCCGCATCGTCAACACGCACCTGCATTCCGATCACTGCGGCGGCAACCGAGCCTTGCAGCGTCGTGCCAACGTGGAGACCTGGATCCCGTCGCCGAGCATGGCCGTGGTGGGTCGCTGGGACGAGGATGCGCTCAGCTACCGCCTGACCGATCAACCCTGCCCGCGCTTCCGCGCCGATCGGGCGCTGGTGCCGGGCGAGCGCATCGTGCTCGGCGAGGCCGCTTGGGAAATCCACGCTGCGCCGGGCCATGACATGGACGCCGTGATGCTGTTCGAGCCGCAGACGCGAACCCTGATCGCCGGGGACGCGCTGTGGGAGGAGCGTCTAGCGATCATCTTTCCCGAGCTGGTCGGAGACGATGGCTTCGGGCCGGCGCGGGCGACGCTGGCACTGATCGAGCGCCTGCAGCCGCGGGCGGTTTTGCCGGGCCACGGCCGCGTGTTCGACGATGTGGCGCAGGCACTTGCCTCGAGCCGCGAGCGTGTCGCCGCGTTCGAGCGCCAGCCCGAGCGCCACGCGGATCATGCGGCGCGTGCGCTGCTGATGTTTCATCTGCTGGAGGTGCGTGACGCCGGGGTCGACGACCTGGTGGCGTGGATGTGCCGCACGCCGATCTACCGCACCGTTGTTCGACGCGCCGGGCTGGACGAGGCGGGTGCGACCGGGTGGGCAGCCTTGCATGTGCGTCGGCTGGTCGACGATGGCGTGCTGCTCGAACACGATGGGCGCGTGGCCGTCCGGCCACAGGCCCAATAGCGTGCGCACCATGGCCAATCCGGACGACACGACGGTTCCAGGCGAGGATTTTATCGACACGCTGGCGCCCGCGCCGCCGATCGCGCCCCAGGTGGACCTTCGTACGCAGTCAGATGCGCCCGATCGGCTTGTCTTCTTCTTCAGTGGTTTCGATCCGAAAAGCGCGACGTTCTATCACCGCCTGTTTCGCAGCGGCATCGCGCAGCGCAATGCCGCGCACGACGAGACACTGGCGCTCGGCCAGCGACACCGCATCGGGCGCTGGGCATCGGTGTGGACATCGCTGTGGCGCGGTGCCTCATCGGCCCTGGGCGGCCGGCCCGTCACCATGCGCACCCGTGTGCATTTCATGCGCTGGGACGACATCGTGCGACGCCACTGGCGGCGTACGCCGATGACGCTGGCGCGCGACTATTGGAATGTCTATGTCGGCGGGCTGAAGACGGGTGTACTGACGCGTGTCTGGCGCACCGCGCCAGCGGCGTTCTGGATGGCGATGTTCCCGTTGGTCGTGGGCGTGCTGTCGATCGCGGCAGGGATATTGCTGGTCGGCGGGCTGCTGGGCCTGACCGGCCTGCTTTCGATCTGGGTCGCGTTGGCTGTCGGCTTTCTCGGTGGCGCGCTCGCGTGGCGTGCGATGGCTCGCTGGGTCGACTGCGAATGGCTGCTGCGCTTGTATGCGTTCATGCGCGAGCAGGCTATCGGGGAAGTGCCAGCGCTGGATGCGCGCTTGGACGACATGTCGGCGCGCCTGGTCGAGGCCGTCGAAGCGCGGATGCGCCAGCCCGGCGCGGCGCCTCTCAAGGAGATCATGGTGATCGGCTACAGCTCGGGCTCCATCATGGCCGCCTCGGTGCTGGCTCGCGCGATGCCGAAGCTGGCGGACGTCGTCGACAGCCGACGCACGAACAAAGGCACGACGTTATCGCTCGTGACCCTGGGGCAGTGCATACCGATCGCCGCGGAGTGGCCGGAGGCGCGCCGCTTTCGCCACGAACTCGAGGTACTGGCCGAGAGCCCGATGTTGACTTGGCACGACTATTCATCGTCGTCGGATCGGGCCGCGTTCTGGCAGTCTCCTCCATGGCCTGAGCCGGCGCTATTGAAGGGCTACCAGGCATCGCCGCCTTTCAAGACCGTGTCAGGCGCGATGCAGTTCGCGGCGATGCGGCGAGATCGGCGCGAGATGCATCTGCAATATCTGCGTCCGCCGCGTGGGCGTGGCGGAGTCGATTCCTACGATTTCTTCATGCTGACCTGCGGACCGCAGACGCTGGCAGAACGCCATGCGCAGGCCAAGCCGGCGAGCGACCTGCGCGGCTGAAACCGCGCGCTCGGGCTGCCAGCGTGAAGGCGTGGCGCTCAGTTGATATCTACGCGCTCTGGCGGCATTTGCTGTCGCCCGTCAGGCAGCGTCTCGCTGCCTCCAGCGGCATGCGCGCGCAGAGCACGGCTTGCACGTCTGCGTCATTCTCAGGATCGAATGCGGCGCAGCAGCCCTTGATCGACATGTTGCGCGGCAGGGTCGTGACGTCGCGCGTGTGCTCGTTCAGTCCTCCGGTCTCGCTGTCGATGGTCTGCGCGCAGAGCAGCCCTTCGAATTCGTTGGGCATGCTCGTCCGGCCGCCGATGCCGCTCACCGGGAGCCTCCTTGCAATTCAGCGTGCGAATATTCGAGCGCACAAAGCAAAACGCCCGAGCTATTACTAGCTCGGGCGGTCTACTTGATATTAGCCTGACAATGTCCTACTTTCACACGGGAACCCGCACTATCATCGGCGCAGAGGCGTTTCACT
>JBDSDD010000054.1:0-30606 GCA_039920745.1 Burkholderiaceae bacterium
CGAAGGCGCGAACCGCCGACGACTACGCCGCGCTGCTGCCCTGGCGCATCGACCTCGCCGCGGCCTGAGCGCTTCCTACCCGGCCACTATCGTGATGGCAAGGGCGTCGTTCATTGACCGCGTACGAACGACTACGGCGCTGCCATGCTTCGAATTTTTGCCAAGCGGCTTCTAGCAGCACTTCATCCGCCAGCGATGCCTCGACAGGGTGCCCTTGCGATTGGCGCTCAGCACTGCTCTCCTCATCCGAAAGAGTGTCGCCGGCTATCGCGCCGACGAGATTCACATCGTTCGGGCTTTCGAGTTGATCGTCGAGCCGATCAACAAAGACTAAAGGAGGCGGCATTGTTCTTGAAAGGTAATCCGTCAGCGATTCAGACTCTTTAAGGCCGACGGGGTACTGAGGCGCCAAAGGCGTTATTACGACGCTCTCACCCATCATGAACGCCGGTTCCGGTGCAGGGGATCGCCGACGAGTCTGCCCCCGCAACTTCAACGAATGGGGCACTTTCGCGGACTTGAGGTGCGAGATGAGCTCGTCGATCTCAAATCCGATGCTGTGCGCCGGAAGAAGTGCCTGATCACCCGCGTGAGATTCAACCTGTTGTGGAAGTCGCTCTCGTCGACGAAGCCGCGCCTCAGACCCGGATAGGTCGATAAGGATGTCCATTCCGCGATCGGAGACAGCATCCTTCAACTTCGGATATCCAGGCGTGGAGTCGTACCAAGCCGGCCTCTGCGCCGCCGGCCGGTTCAAGGGCTCGAGAAGCACTCCCGCCGCCCTAGACTGCGCCATTGCGCTCTTTATCTGCGATCTCACGATCTGCACCTCAAAGGCCGACTCGGCACGCAGCCGGTTCGGGCCTCGACAGAGATCTGCCTCCTCATCCGAGATCGCGATGCGATCAGCTACCGCTTTCACTACCTCGTGGAGCGATACGAAATTGCCCATCAGGCCCTGACGCGTGGTCTTCATCCCTCGAGGTTAAGCCGGACGTCCGTCCCTGTGATCACGTGCAGTTCAACACCAGGGCAGTTCTCGCCAAAAATGCCACGAGTCGCTTCGCAACCCACCGCCGTCACGGACGGATTCACGGCCTTGGCGGATGGGCAAGGCTCGCCGCAGATTCATGGATCACCATTGATCTAGGATGCCTACACCACGCCTACACGGAATCAAAAAGCAAAAAGGCCAGCCCCGACGGACTGGCCTAAGTACTTGATTTACATGGTAGGCCGTGTTGGACTTGAACCAACGACCAAAGGATTATGAGTCCTCTGCTCTAACCAACTGAGCTAACGGCCCACGAGCCGGCGATTGTACGGACGAGTCAACGAGCCGGTAGCGACCCGGTGGCGCGGCGTCCGCTCCGAGCCCTGGATATCGGCCTTGTTTCCACTTCTGTTCCCCGCTTGGTGCATCGTCGCGCCGCTTAGCATGGCTGACATATCTGGAGAATGGCACCGATGTCTCTGTCCACCGCATCCTCGACGGGCTCGCCCTACGCGGCCGTGAATCCCGGCTGCGCCGGTGGCGGGGGCGTGCTGCGGGCGATCGAGCAGGTGCCGGGCAAGATCGTGTCTGGAGTCGAGGACATTGGCGAGGCAGTGGGCGAGGTCGCGAGCGCGACCGTGTCGTTCAGCGCCCGTGCGATGCAGGCGCTGGCCGAAGGCGGCTTGGCCGTCGTCCACGGCGTCGAGAACGTGGTCTCGTTCCCGTTCGAGATGGCCGCTGATGCGGCGATCGGCGCGGAGCACGCGGTCGAAGGTGGCATCCACATGCTGTCCAGCGGTGTGCATGCCGCCATCGACGGCGCGCAGGCCGTGGCCCATGGCGTTGCGAGTGCGGCGCACGCGATCGTGGTCGACCTGCCGGCGGCGATCGCCTCGGACGTGTCCGAAGTCACGAACGGCGCGTTGGGCGACGCGTCGACGGTGGCCGCGGCAGTCGCGGGCGTCGCGGCACTGACCGGCACGTCGCCGATCAAGATGATCGGCGCGATGTTCTGAGCGTTCGCGCGCCAGAACGGCCTGTGCGCGACGGCGGCAAGTTCGCACGATGGCTGGCAGGGCTGGACCGCCAGGTCGTGGCCGACCTGCGCGCAGACTAGCGCTGCGAGAGCGCGTTGCCCACGAGCTTGGCCGTGATGTCGACGATCTGGATCATCCGGTCGTAAGGCATGCGCGTCGGCCCGATGACGCCCAGCGTACCCACCACCTGGCCGTCGACCTCGTAGGGCGACGACACCACCGACAGCGCCTCGAACGGCACCACGCGGCTCTCGCCGCCGATGAAGATGCGCACGCCTTCGGCGCGGCTCGAGCCTTCGAGCAGGCGCATCAGCTGCGTCTTCTGCTCGAACACGTCGAACATGTCGCGCAGGCCGCGCATGTCGTGGTGCAGGTCCTGCACGCCCAGCAGGTTGCGCTCGCCGGAGACCACCACCTGCTCGTCGCTTTCGGCGATGGCGTCGCTGCCGGCCTGCACGGCGGCGCGCATCAGCCCGGCGATGTCGGCGCTGAGCGCCTCGACCTCGGTCTTGAGGCGCTCGCGCACGTCGTCGATCGACATGCCAGCGTAGTGCGCGTTGAGATAGTTCGTGGCCACCATGAGCTGCGCCTGCGTGTGGTCGCTGGCGGTGATGATCACGCGGTTCTGGACGTCGCCGTCGTGCGCGACGAGGATCACCAGCACGCGGCGCTCGCCCAGGCGCAGGAACTCGATGTGGCGGAACACGCCGGCCTTGCGCGGCGTGGTGATGACGCCCACGAAGGTGGACAGGCTGGACAGCATGGACGCCGCCTGCGCGATGACGCGCTGCGGCTGGTCCGGCTGCAGCTCGCGAGAGCCGCCGATGTCGGTGAGCATCTGCGACAACGTGGCCTCGGCGTCGACCGGGCGCACGGTGAGCATCGTGTCGACGAACAGGCGGTAGCCGCGCGACGTCGGCACCCGGCCGGCCGAGGTGTGCGGGCTGACGATCAGGCCCAGCTCTTCCAGGTCGGCCATCACGTTGCGGATGGTGGCCGGCGACAGCTCCAGGCCCGAGGCGCGCGAGAGCGTGCGCGAGCCCACCGGCTGGCCGTCAGCGATGTAGCGTTCAACCAGGGTCTTCAGCAGTGTCTTGGCGCGCTCGTCGAGCATGAGGTCAATTGTACGGAGAAGGCGCCGTCATGCGCGGTCGATGGTCGAAACGTGTCCGCCCGCAACGTGAAACCTGCCCGGAACCTACCTCCTCGCCGGCCTTCGCCTGCCCCGGCGCGAACGGCGCAGTTCGCCTGGGCGAACGGCTGCCCCTGGCGGGGGTGCTGTGGTGTAATTCGACGCATGTCGACCCCCTTCCGTCACGTGGCGCTTTTCGGCAAGTACCAGGCCCAGGGCGTGCGTCCCATCCTGGAGGAAATCGCCCAGTTCCTGGTGCGCAGCGGCGTCGAGGTGTCGGTCGACCACGACACCGCGATGAACAGCGACTGGCTCGACTATGGCGCGATGCGCATCGACGAGCTGGCCCAGGTCTGCGACCTCGCGGTGGTGGTCGGCGGCGACGGCACCATGCTGGGCATCGGCCGGGAGCTCGCGCGCCACGGCATCCCGCTGATCGGCATCAACCAGGGCCGGCTGGGCTTCATCACCGACATCGCGGCCACCGGCTGGCGCGAGGCGTTGGCGCCGATGATCAAGGGCGACTACGAGGCCGAGAGCCGTCCGATGATCGAAGGCGGGGTCTGGCGCGACGGGCACCAGATCTTCCAGGGCTTCGCGCTCAACGACGTCGTGGTGCGCAGCAGCACGTCCAGCATGATCGAGGTGCGGGTGTCGGTGGGCGCCCAGCACGTGGCCAACATTCGCTCCGACGGTGTCATCATCGCCTCGCCGACCGGCTCTACGGCGTACGCGCTGTCGGCGGGGGGGCCGATCCTGCATCCGGGCATCGGCGGCTGGACGATGGTGCCGGTCGCGTCGCACACGCTTTCCAACCGCCCCATCGTGCTGCCCGACGACCAGGAGGTGCTGCTCGAACTGGTGCAGGGCAAGGAGGCGAGCGCCAATTTCGACATGCACGGCCTCGCCAGCATGCTGCTGGGCGACACCGTGCGCATGCAGCGCTCGCAGCACAAGGCGCGCTTCCTGCACCCGCGCGGCTGGAGCTACTACGCCACGCTGCGCAACAAGCTGCACTGGCACGAGGGCACGGCATGAAATGGAGCCCCACGGTCGCTGGCGCTCCCTGCCCCCGAGGGGCCGACCGCGGGTGGCCCGGCAGAGCCGGATCCACCGCTCCCTTGTATTTCGAGGCAACGTCCCAGCGGCAGCGCCGGGACGGTGGAACTCCATTGGCGCACGGCATGAGCCTGTTGCCCCGCATGCTCGCAAGCCATCTCATCGTTTACTGACATCATGCTGCGCCGTCTGTCTCTGAAAGACTTTGTCATCGTCGACGCGCTCGAACTCGAGTTCGGCGCGGGCTTCTCCGTGCTGACCGGCGAGACCGGCGCCGGCAAGTCCATCCTGATCGACGCGCTGCAGCTGGCGCTCGGGGCGCGCGCCGAAGGCGGCGTCGTGCGCGAGGGCTGCGCGCGCAGCGAGATCACGGCCGAATTCGACTCGCCGGCGTCGCTGACGTGCTGGCTGGACGAGGCCGGGTTCGCTGTCGACGAGATGCTGCTGTTGCGCCGCGTTGTCGACGCCCAGGGCAAGAGCCGCGCGTTCGTCAACGGCAGCGCCGCCACGCTCACGCAGTTGCGCGAGGTGGCCGACCACCTGATCGACATCCACGGCCAGCACGCCTGGCAAAGCCTCACCCGCCCGGCCGCGGTGCGCGCGCTGCTCGACGAGCAGGCTGGCATCGACGCCAACCCGGTGGCCGCGGCACACGCGGCGTGGGCCCAGGCCACGGCCGCGCTGGCCGCTGCGCGCGCGCGCCAGGGCGAGCTCGATACCGAGCGCGAGCGTCTCGCCTGGCAACTCACCGAGGTCGAGCGCCTGTCGCCGTCGGACGACGAGTGGCAGACCATCACCGCCGAGCACGGCCGCTTGGCGCACGCGCAGTCGTTGATGACGGCCACGCAGCAGGCGCTGGAAGAGGTGTCGGACGGCGACCTCAATGCGCTCAAGCTGGTGTCGCGCGCGGCCAGCGCGCTGCGCGAGGTCGCCGGCTACGACGCTGCGCTGGCGCCAGTCATCGAGGCGCTCGACGGCGCCGAGCTGCAGCTGCGGGACGCCGCCCACAGCCTGGCCAGCTATCTCAACCGCGCCGATCTCGACCCGCAGCGGCTGTCCGAGCTCGACGAGCGCATGTCCGCGTGGATGGGCCTGGCGCGGCGCTTCCGCCGCTCACCCGAGGATCTCGCCACACTGTGGGGCGAGTGGAAGACGGCACTGGCCGCGCTCGATGCGCAGGCCGACCTCGCCAGCCTGAACAAGAAGGTCGGCGACGCACTCGCGCGCTGGCGCACGGAGGCCAAGCGCGTGAGCGCGCGCCGCGCGTCCGCGGCGCCGCTGATGGCCGGCCGCATCACCGAAGCGATGCAGCAGCTGGGCATGGCTGGCGGGCGCTTCGACGTCGCGCTGGTGCCGCAGGAGTCGCCGCAGTCGTACGGTGCAGAGACGGTGGAGTTCCTCGTCGCCGGCCACGCGGGCAGCACGCCGCGCCCGCTGGCCAAGGTGGCGTCGGGCGGTGAGCTCTCGCGACTCGCGCTGGCCATCGCCGTCACGGCGGCGCAGTCGACGCTGGCCGGTACAGCGGCGAAGTCGGCTGTCGCCGACAGTGCCACGGGGGACCACGCGGCGACCCGCGTGGCCACGCTGATCTTCGACGAGATCGACGCCGGCGTCGGCGGCACGGTGGCCGATTCGGTCGGCCGGCTGATGAAGCGCCTGGGACGTCACGTGCAGGTCATGGCCGTCACGCATCTGCCCCAGGTCGCGGCGTGCGGCGACCATCACTTCGTCGTCGCCAAGCGCAGCGTCGGCGGCAACACCACCAGCCAGGTCACGCCGCTCGCCGGCGAGGCGCGCGTCGCCGAGGTGGCGCGCATGCTGGGCGGCGAACGCAGCTCGGGCACCAGCCTGGCGCACGCGCAGGAGCTGATCGCCCAGGCGGTCGCGGTGGATGGCAAGCCCGCGCCGCGCGGTCGTTCGGGTTCGCGGTGATGCGCGGCCTCCAGCACCTCTTGCCCAAGGACGGTTCATGAGCTCCGGCTTCGACGAACTCGTGCCAGGCGCGATCCCCGATGCGGCGACTGCCGGCCAGCTCGGCACGCGCGAGATCGTGCTGGTCACCGGCATCTCCGGCTCCGGCAAGTCCATCGCGCTGCACGCATTGGAGGACGCCGGCTTCTTCTGCGTCGACAACCTGCCGCCGGAGCTGCTGCCCGAGTTCCTGCGCCTGGAAAGCGAACGCTCGGTGCGCCGCGTGGCGGTGGCCGTCGACGTGCGCACCGCCGGCTCGCTGCCGCGCGTGGTGCCGCTGCTGGAGAGCCTGAAGAGCGACGGCGTGAAGGTGCGGCCGGTTTTCCTCGACGCCAGCACCGACACGCTGGTGCGCCGCTATTCGGAGACGCGCCGTCCGCACCCGCTGTCCAAGGACCACGACGACAGCGACACGCACCGCGCGCTGATCGAGGCCATCGAGCTCGAGCGCGAGCTGCTCGCCGGCATCCGCGTACGCTCCACCATCGTCGACACCAGCCAGCTGCGCCCAGTGCAGCTGCGCCGCTGGATTCGCGACCTCGTCGGCGCGCACGCCAGCCAACTGTCGCTGGTCTTCGAGTCCTTCGCGTTCAAGCGCGGCGTGCCGCTGGACGCCGACATGGTGTTCGACGTGCGCATCCTGCCCAACCCGTACTACCTGCGCGAGCTGCGCCCGCTCACCGGCCGCGACGAGGACGTCGCGAACTACCTGCGCGAACAGCCCGAGGTGATGGAAATGCTGGAGCAGATCGAGACGTTCCTGCGCCGCTGGCTGCCCAACTTCGAAGACGACCAGCGCAGCTACCTCACGGTGGCCATTGGCTGCACGGGCGGCCAGCATCGCTCGGTGTTCATGGCCGAGACGCTGGCGCAACGCTTCGCGTCCACGGTGTCGACCCTGCTGCGCCACCGCGAGCTGGACACGATCGAGTGAGCGTCGTCGCGCTCGTCGCATGGCAGGATCTCGCGCCCGCACTGCGAGACGCCGTGGCGGCACTGCAGATCAGCGCCGAGCAGGTCGAATTTGCCGGCACGATGGCCCGGAGCATCGCGGCCTGCGAAAGCGCGAACCCGGACGAAGTCGCCGGGCTGGCGATTCACGTCGACGGCGACGTCGTCGGCTGGGTCGTGCTCAAGCGCGGCGCGTCCGCGCCAGGCTGGGTGGAGGCCGGCGCCGTGGTCGTTAGCGGCTTGCGGGTCGACCAGCAACACCAGCGGCGTGGCATCGGCGCCATCGCGCTCATCGAGATGGCGCGCTGGGTCGGGCGTGTCTGGCCGCAATCTTCGCTGCTGGTGCTGCGCGTCGACGATGGCAACGCCGCCGGCATCCGTGCCTACGAGAAGGCCGGTTGGATCGAATGCGGCGAGCGACGCGTCGGCCGAGTAGGCGTCGAGCGGACGCTGTCGCTGCGCCTCTGATCGGCGACAAGGCTTCAGTCCGGCAATGCGGCGTCGAGCAGCTTGCGGATCGGCGACGCGATGCCTACGCCATCGAGATCGGCGCGCGCGAACCAGCGCCCTTCGCTGACCGCGTCGCCCCCGACATTGACGGCGCGCAGGCCGTCGATCTCGCGCTGGTGCGCCGACGACAGCGACCCGTGCCACTCCAGCTTCAGCGGCTGCAGCATCCAGTCGAAGTGCGTCAGCACGTGCTTGAACGGCGCCATCCATTCCAGCGTGCCGGGCCACGCCTGGACAGCGCGCTCGAGCGCGACGGCCGTGTCGAATTCGGGCAGCGACCACAGCTGCGCCCACACACCGGCGTCGGCGCGACGCACCAGCCAGACGCGATCCTTGTGCTGCAGCCACAGCAGCACGTTGGCGCGCTGGCTGCGCTTCAACTTGCGAGTCTTCACCGGGAATTTCTCGGGCGCGCCCGAGACCCGGCCTTCGCACATCGCGTATGCGGGACACGCGTCGCAGGCCGGCCGGCGAATCGTGCAGACGGTGGCGCCGAGATCCATCAGTCCCTGCGTGTAGGTGGCCATCGCGGCGTGCAGCGGCTCGCCGGCCGGCGCGATCGGCAACAGGTCGGATGCGATCGTCCACAACGCCTTCTCGGACGCGGACTGCCCGATGTCGCGTTCGTAGGCAAGCACGCGCGTCAGCACCCGTTTGACGTTGCCGTCGAGGATCGCCACACGCTCGCCGAAGCAGAACGCCGCGATCGCCGCGGCGGTCGACCGGCCGATGCCGGGGAGCTCGGCGAGACGTTCGGCGCTGCGCGGAAACTCGCCGCCATGTTCGGCGACGACAACTTGCGCGCAGCGATGCAGGTTGCGGGCGCGGGCGTAGTAGCCGAGGCCGCTCCAGAGCGCGAGCACGTCCTGCGAGGGCGTGGCCGCCAGCGCGGCGACGGTGGGAAAGCGCTGCAGGAAGCGCTCGTAGTAGCCCAACACCGTGGTGACCTGGGTCTGCTGCAGCATGATCTCGGACAGCCACACGCGGTACGGATCGCGGGTGAGCTGCCACGGCAGGCCGGCGCGTCCGTGCGAGCGTTGCCACGCGATGACGCGCTCTGCGAACGGCAGCGCGTTCCACTCGGGCTCGACCTCGCGGGCGATGAAGGGGCGCCGATCCGTGTCGGCCGAAAAGAGATCCATATCGAATCATGCCTTGCCGGAGCAAGGCAACGATTCAGGCAGTCAAACCGTCGCGGCGGCCGAGGCGGCGTCGAACGGGATCTCGATGTGTTCGGACTCGATGCCCACTGGCCCGCGGCGCGCGATGACGGCCAGCGTCTCGCAGCGCAGCGCAACGTCTGTGATCAACGCCTCGATGCGCCCCGACTGGGCTTCGACGTCGGTCACGCGTTCTTCCAGGTCGCCGGCGGCCTGCTGGATGCGCTCCAGCGATTCGCGGCGCTTGCGGAAGCTGCGCCGACGGTCGCGCAGCTGCGCCTCCATCTGCGCGCTGGCGGCCTGGTGCCACAGCTCGATGTCGCGCGCGGCCGTCTCGAAGACGACGCGCAGCTTGGACACGAGCATGCGCACGAAGCGCTCCTTGAAGGCCGACGACGCCATGCGCAGCGTCTCGCTGAGACCGAAGTAGCGGTTGTAGCCGCGCTCGATCGCCGCCAGTTCCTCGCGATGGTTGGCGAGCTCGGGCGGCAGTGCGATGGACAGCGAGAAGCCGAATTCGGCGTTGAGTTGGCGAAAGGTGCCTTGCAGCATCTCGCGCGCCTCGGAGGTGGTGACCTCGGCGTCCGACAGCGCGTGGCGCAGCTTGTCGCACATGCCCAGGAAGGCCTGGCGGGCACCGAGGTGCAGCCAGCCGGAATTGAGCGCGGATTGCAGTTGCTTGACCTCGGCGCGGATGCGCTCGCTCGACAGCTGGTTCTGCGTGTCGCGCAGCAGGCGCGTCTGCACGGCGCGCAACGCGGTCAGGCGGGTGACGCAGCGCTCGAATTCGGCGGCGTCTTCCTGCACGCGGTCGAGCAGGTGGCGCACGCGCGCGCCGCTCTTGCCGCGCAAGCCGCGCAGCTCGAGCAGTTGTTCGGAGTTCTGGCGACGCTGGTCGCGCAGGCGGGCGTTGACCTGGGCGCGCAGCGCCTCGACGCCCTGCACCAGCGCGTGCGTCAGCACCTGCTGGCGCGCGGGCAAGAGTTCGTTGGTGAGCGCCGCCTCGAGTGCCGGCAGGCGACTCTTGGCGAGGTCGGCCTCGTTGTTGTTCAGGCGCGCGTGCAGCGCGATGCGCGCGGACACGGGGAACACGCGGTCGCGCGGCATCTGCAGCGTCTGCGCGGTGACTTCGCACTGCTTTTGCACCAGTGCCTCGTTCTGCTCGTCGGTGAGCAGCGGGTCGGCCAGCATGTCGACCTTGTTGAGCACGACGAAGCAGGCCATCGACTGGCCGCCCAGGTGCTCGTTCCACACGGACAGGTCGGATTTGGTGACGCCGGCGTCGGCACCCAGCAGGAACAGCGCGGCATGCGCGCCGGGCAGCAGGCCCAGCGTCAGCTCGGGCTCGGTGCCGATCGCGTTCAGGCCCGGGGTGTCGAGCACCACCAGCCCGCGCGCGAGCAGCGGGTGGGGGTAGTTGATCATCGCGTGACGCCAGGCCGGCACCTCGACGTGGCCGTTCTCGTCCAGCGGCGGGTTGTCCTCGGGGTCGGTGTCCGACCACAGGCCCAGCTCGCGGGCGACGTCCGGCGTGACCTTGCGGGTATGGGTGACTTCGGACAGCGCCGCAGCCAGCGCGTCGGGATCGGCCGGGTCGAGCGGCACGCGCTTCCAGCCCTCGCGCGAGGCGCGCAGCTCGGTCAGCGACTGGCCGTCGCGCCGGGTGTCGATGGGCAACAGGTCCAGCATCGGCTGGTCCTTGTCGTCCCAGGCCAGCTCGACCGGGCACATCGTCGTGCGGCCAGGCGAGGCCGGGAGGATGCGGCGGCCGGTGTCGGCGAAAAAGATCGCGTTGATCAGTTCGGACTTGCCGCGCGAGAACTCGGCGACGAAGGCCACGACCAGCTTGTCCGCCAACATGCGCTGGCGCAGCGACTCGGAGATCTCGGCCGAAGGGGCCGACAGCAAGTCGTTGCTGGTGAAGAATTTGGTCAAGCCCGACAGTTCGCGCGCCAGCGACTGGCGCCAGTTGGCCAGGGCGTCGAGGGCGGGTACCAGCGATTGATCTTTCGTCGTCATGCCCAAGCTCTTTATGCGTCGCTCGATAGTCGGCGCCGATGGCGGCGGAATCTGGTTCATATATTGACCAGTTGCCCGGAGATCGTAGCGCGATTGCCGGCGGGCAATCGCCAGATAACCCGGCCAAATGCGCAGTATGTCGCATCAGGGAGACCTCGGAGCCTGCGCGAACGCTCCTGCGGCAACTCGACAGAAACGTCCCGATACATTCTCGGCAAATACTCACCGAAACAGAGTATCCCTAGCTTCGTCGCCGCAATATGCGGCTAGCGCTTCTGGCAAACCCCGCAGAAAAAGGTCGAGCGCTGGCCCTGGACGATACGGCGGACGCTCGCGCCGCAGGTATTGCAGGGCTCGCCGGCGCGGCCGTAGACCTGCGCCTGCTCCTGGTAGTGGCCGGCCGCGCCGTTGGCGCTGAAGTCCTTCAAGGTCGATCCGCCGGCCTCGATCGCGTTGCGCAGCACCTGGCGCACCGCCGACAGCAGCCGCGCCGCGCGCGGCCGGCTGATCTTGTTGGCAGCCGTGCGCGGGTCGATCCGCGCCAGGTGCAAGGCTTCGCACGCGTAGATGTTGCCGGCGCCCACCACCAGCTCGCCCGACAGCAGCACGGTCTTGACTGGCGTGCGGCGCGCCTGCAGCCCGGCATGGAAGCCGGCCTCGTCGAGCGCCGGATCGAAGGGCTCCGGGCCCAGCACGGACAGCAGCTTGCGCGCCGGCTCGGCGTCCAGTGCCGACGACCAGACGACCGCACCGAAGCGGCGCGGGTCATTCAGCCACAGGCAGCCGCGGTCGGTGTGCAGGCGGAAATGGTCGTGGCGGCCGCGTTCGTCCGGCACCTCGCCGAACGCCAGCGCGCCCGACATCCCCAGGTGGATCAGCAGGCCGCCGGCCGGCTCGTCGCCCGCCTCTGCCGCGCCGCGCGGCAGGCCCGGCAGGCGACTTGCCTGGTCACCGATCGAACGTGACAACGGCAGCCACAAGTACTTGCCGCGGCGCGACATCTCGCCGCAATCGGTGCCCACCAGTGCCTGCGGATCGCGGCCGAGCGGCCAGCGCAGCGGCAGCCCCATCTGCACGTCACGCACCCGTGCACCCCGCAATGCGGCCGCAACGCTGCGGCGTGTGACTTCTACCTCTGGCAACTCGGGCATGGTGATTTCTCGGGGCCTAGAATGGACTGATATGGAGCGGCAATGAGTCAACCACAAGGCTGGAAACGCGGCGGCGTCGCGGCATCGACGCGGGCAACGGGAGTGGCTTGTCGCCGCGCCCTGCTCGGTCTCGGCCTCGCATTGCTGCTGCCCGCGAGTGCCTGGACGCAGCCGCAGAACAACGCCGCGCTGCCACCGTCCGGCCCGGCCTCGGTGCCGACGATGGCGCCGGAGAGCGGGCCGGTCGTCGAGAATTCCTACCTCGACGGCCAGCTGTTGTACCAGTTGTTGCTGGCGGAGTTCGCGTTGCGGGAAAGCCAGCCGGGCGACGCCGTCGAACTGATGCTGGAGGCCGCGCGCCACAACAAGGACGACGCGCTGTTCCGGCGCGCACTGCAGATCGCGGTGGAGGCCGGCGCCGGCGACAAGGCGCTGACGATCACGCGCAGTTGGCGTCAGACGATGCCGCGCTCCACCGAGGCGCTGCGCACCGAGATCCAGTTGCTGATCGCGTTCGACCGCGTACCCGAAACCGCCGAGCCATTGAAGCAACTGTTGCAGATGAGCACGGCCGCCGAGCGCTCGGCGCTGATCGGCAGCCTGCCGCGTGCCCAGCAGCGCGCCAAGGACAAGACCGCGGCCGCCGAGCAGTTCCGGCTGCTGCTGCTGCCGTACATGGACTCGCCCGACACGCGCGTCGCCGCGCACGTCGCCCTCGGCCGCATCCGGCTGAACCAGGGCCAGCCGGTCTACGCGCTCGACCTCGCCGCGCAGGCCCAGGAACACGATCCCAAGATGCTGCAGCCGGTGCTGCTGGCGCTCGACGTGATGAACGCGGCCAGCGACGGCACGCAAGGACGCGCAAGCGCGGCCGCGCAGGCGCCCAGCGCACCCGCGAGCGCCGCGGCGCCCCCGGCCAAGGGCACGGCGCCGTCCACCGAGCTGATCGCGCGGGCTGACGCCGTCGTCCAGCGCTACCTGGCCCTGCCCGACGCCGAGCCGGTGGTGCGCCAGGCGTACGCCAGCGTGCTGGCCACGCAGCAGCGCCTGACCGACGCCGCGCAACAGTTGCGGCTGGCGCTCAAGGCCAAGCCGAAGCAGGCCCAGTTGTGGCTGGCGCTCGGCGAGATCGACCTCGAACTGCGCGATCCGGTCACCGCCGACGCCGACCTGCAGCAATCGCTGGCGCTCGTCACCGCCCGGATCGCCGACGACAGCGCCGCGCGCAAGGCGGCGGCCGCCGCGGGCGCCAGCGACGATGACGACGCGTCGGACCTGGCGCCGCCCAGCGCCGATGCCGAGACCAACCCGGTGCGCCTGGCCCACGTGCAACTGCTGCTGGCACGCGCCGCCGAGCAACGCCACGACGACGCCGCGGCCGCCAGGTGGCTCGCACAGGTCGACGCCAGGGACGCGGATCTCCAGGTGGTCGCGCTGCGCGCCGGCCTGCTGGCGCGCCAGGGCAAGGTGGCCGAAGCGCTCAAGCTGGTGCGCGCCGCCAGCGCGGCGACGCCCGCCGAACAGCGCTACAAGCTGCTGACCGAGGTGCAGCTGCTGCTCGACCAAAAGCGGCTGTCCGAGGCGCGTGAGGTGCTCAACCAGGCCAACACCGAATCGCCCGACGACGTCGACCTGGTCTATCAGGAGGCGATGGTCGACGAGCGCCTGAACCGCCTCGACGACATGGAACGCCTGCTGCGGCGCATCCTCGTGCTGCAGCCCGACAACTCGCAGGCGCTCAACGCGCTCGGCTACTCGCTGGCCGATCGCAACGTGCGGCTGGACGAGGCGCTGACGATGGTGCGCCAGGCGCACGAACTGTCGCCGGCCGATCCGTTCATCGTCGACAGCCTCGGCTGGGTCGAGTACCGCATGGGCCACTACCAGGCCGCGGCCACGCTGCTGGCACAGGCCTACTCGTCGCGCAAGGACACCGAGATCGCCGCCCATCTGGGCGAGGCGCTGTGGGCCGACGGCAAGCACGACGAGGCGGCGCGCGTGCTGCGCGACGCGCACAAGCTGGACGCCGGCAACGAGGTGCTCAAGCAGACGATGAACCGGTTGAAAGTCGCTCCGTGAGCCTGAAGTTTCGCGGCGCCGGCGCGCTCGCGCTGGCGTTGTTGCTGCAGGCCTGCGTCAGCCATCCGCCGCCGTTGCCGGGCCACGTCTACGCGGGCAGGCTCGCGGTGCGCACCGACGCGACGCCAGACCGGCCCGCACGGGCCGTCAGTGGCCAGTTCGAACTGAGCGGCAACGCGTCCAGCGGCCAGTTGATCCTGACGAGCCCGCTCGGCACGACGGTGGCGCGTGCGCGCTGGTCGGATCCGGTCGGCACGCAGGGCATTCCCTCCAGGATCGAGCTGGAGGCCGACGGCGCCACCACCCACTACGCGACCCTCGAGGACATGATGCAGCGCGCCATCGGCGACCAGTTGCCGCTGCCGGCGATGTTCGACTGGCTGTCCGGCCATCCGTGGCCGAACGTGCCGGTGGAAGGCGGCGGCGCCACGGGCTCCTTCGACCAGCTCGGCTGGCACGTGGACCTCTCGCAATTGCGCGACAACCGCCTGATCGACGCGCAACGCGCCCTGCCTGCGCCGGCGCTGCACGTGCGCGTCAAGCTGGACGCCGCCGAACCTGCAGCGTCCACCGCCGCCTCCTGAGTCGAACGCCATGGCCGTCAAAGCCTTCTACGACCTGCCCGCGCCGGCCAAGCTGAACCTGTTCCTGCACATCACGGGACGCCGTACCGACGGCTTTCACCTGCTGCAGTCGGTCTTCATCCTGATCGACTGGGCCGACACGCTGCACATCGAACGCCGCGACGACGGCCTGTTGCGCCGGCACGACCTGGGCCCCGCACTGCCCGCCGACGACCTGAGCCTGCGCGCTGCCCGCGCCCTCCAGCGGGCCACCGGCTGCACCTTCGGCGCCGACATCTCCGTGCTCAAGCACGTGCCCTGGGGCGCCGGCATGGGCGGCGGCAGCTCCGACGCCGCCACCGTGCTGCTGGCGCTGAACCGGCTCTGGAACCTCGATCTGCCGCGCTCGCGCCTGCTGGAACTGGCCACGCCACTGGGCGCCGACGTGCCGTTCTTCGTTGGCGGCGACAACGCGTTTGTAGAAGGAATCGGCGAGAAACTGACGCCGATCGACTGGGCGCCGCGCCGCTACGCCGTGGTGAAGCCCACAGAAAGCCTGGGAACCGCAGGCATCTTTTCTCATCCGGACTTGGCACGCGACACGGAGCCTGCTACACTAGTAGGCTCTCTTGCGCACATGAATGCAGAGCTTGAGTCCGACGTTTTTTACCCGGCGTTTGGCCATAACGATCTTCAACCGATAGCCCAGGCGTTGTGCCCGGCCATCGCCGAAGTCGCACAATGGCTGGATCGCAGGTTCGGCAACAGCCGGATGACCGGGTCGGGCAGTGCGGTGTTCGCGAGAGTCGATGCAGAAGACGCGTCGTGGCCCGAGGGTGATCTACCCGGTGGCTGGACAAGTCGGATGTGTCACAGTCTTGCCCACCACCCGTTGCGGGCCTGGGCAGACTGAGAAAGTTTTAGGGTTCGGCCTTCAGCCGGATCCTGTGTAGGGGAGTCGCCAAGTTGGTTAAGGCATCGGATTTTGATTCCGACATGCGAAGGTTCGAATCCTTCTTCCCCTGCCAAATGTCCCTGCCCGGCGTTACTGGTGTTCCCGGTGATGGTCGCGGTTTGAAAAGCTGGTCGCAATGACCGGCACCCGGTCTCGCTGCGCACCCGCCCCCAACGGAGTCTCCGACGTGCTGTTCAACACGGTCCTGTTCACAGGCAACGCGAATCCTGTGCTGGCGCAGGAAATCGCCACCCAACTTGGTTCGGAGCTGGGCAAGGCCAAGGTCGGCCGCTTCTCCGACGGCGAGTGCGACGTCGAGATCCACCAGAACGTGCGGGCCCGCGACGTCTTCGTCATCCAGTCCACCGGGGCTCCGACGAACGAGAACGTGATGGAACTGCTGATCATGATCGATGCGTTGAAGCGTGCCAGCGCTCGCCGCATCACGGCCGTGATCCCGTACTTCGGCTATGCCCGCCAGGACCGCCGTTCGCGTTCCACCCGCGTGCCGATCTCGGCCAAGGTCGTCGCCAACCTGCTGCAGACCGTCGGTGTCGAGCGCCTGCTCACGATGGACCTGCACGCCGACCAGATCCAGGGCTTCTTCGACATCCCCGTGGACAACATCTACGCGTCGCCGGTGCTGCTCACCGACGTCAAGTCGAAGAACTACCAGGACCTCGTGGTCGTGTCTCCGGACGTCGGCGGCGTCGTGCGCGCCCGCGCGCTGGCCAAGCAGCTCGGCTGCGACCTGGCCATCATCGACAAGCGCCGTCCGAAGGCCAACGTCTCAGAAGTGATGCACGTCATCGGCGACATCGACGGGCGCAACTGCGTGATCATGGACGACATGATCGACACCGCCGGCACGCTCGTGAAGGCCGCCGAGGTGCTCAAGGACCGCGGCGCCAAGAGCGTCTACGCCTACTGCACGCACCCTGTGTTCTCCGGCCCGGCCGTCGAGCGCATCAAGAATTCGGCGCTCGACGAAGTCGTGATCACCAACACGCTGCCGTTGTCCGACGCCGGCAAGGCCTGCAAGAAGATCCGCCAGTTGTCGGTGGCCTTCCTGTTCGCCGAGACCATCCGCCGCATCTCTGACGGCGAATCGGTCACCTCCCTCTTTGCGGAACAGAACAACAACTTCTGATCCGCATTTCCCGATCCTTCGGCCGTCCGCCCACGAGCGGAGAAGCGGTGGCTGGATCGTTTTTACCGGGCGCCTGGTCGCGGGGCCCAAATATGGAGTTTTCACATGAAGTTCACCGCATTTGAGCGCAGCCTGCAGGGGACCGGAGCGAGCCGCCGCCTGCGTCTGTCTGGCAAGGTTCCCGGCATCGTCTACGGCGCCGGAGAGCCGCAAACGATCGAACTTGATCACAACGCCCTCTATTTCGCACTGAAGAAGGAAGCGTTCCACTCGTCCGTCCTCGAGATGGAACTCGGCGGCAAGGTCTCCCAGGTCCTGCTGCGCGACTTCCAGATGCACGCGTACAAGCAACTCGTCCAGCACATCGACTTCCAGCGCGTCGATGCCAACACGCGTCTGCGCAAGAAGGTGCCGCTGCACTTCGAAGGCGAAGAAAACTCGCCGGCCGTCAAGACCGACGCCTGCGTCGTCAACCACGTCGCCACCCAAGTCGAAGTCGATTGCCTGGCCACCGCGCTGCCGGAGTTCATCACCGTCGACCTGAGCGACCTCGTCAAGGGCAAGTCGCTGCACGTGTCCGACCTGAAGTTCCCGGCCGGCATCAAGGCTGTGAAGCACGGCACGCAGAACCCGGTCGTCGTCTCGGTCGCCGAGCCGAAGGTCAACGCCGCTGACGCCGCTGAAGAAGCCGCCGCCGCTGCCGCCGCTGCCGCCGCCGCCGCCGCGACGGGTGGCACCAAGGGCAAGGGCAAGGCCGCCCCGGCCAAGCCGGCTGCCGGCGCTGCTGCTGCACCCGCCAAGAAGAAGTGATCTCGCGCGGCGACGGCCGCGTCGGGATTTCTCTGGAGAGCCCCGCTTCGGCGGGGCTTTTTCGTTTCTGGGGCTTTCGCACCACCCCTCATCAAGCCAGCGCACAACTCATCGGCCGGGATCGCCATCGCCGCGTTCGAAGCCCCGCGACACCGTAATATCGCGGTCGCCATGCGAACGTCCCGACACCCACCCGAATGACCCCGCCTGTCGCCTGCTGGATCGTCCAGGAAGACGACGAGCGCTGGCTCGCCGAGCGCACGCTGCGCGCGCTCGGCGAGCGCGGGATCGCCGCGGACATCGTGACGACCCCTGCGCTGCCCGAGCGCCTGGATGCGACTCGCCCCGCCTGGCTGCTGCGGGCCGGTGCCCTGCCCGACCGCCTGCCGGCGCTGCCCGCGAGAGCCTCGGGGCGAGGCGTGGTGTACCTGGGCGTCGAGGTCGACGACCGCGGCGAGATGGCGCCTGGATGGCACGCGCTGATCGCCGAATATGGCGGGCGATTGGCGCCGGGCACGCCTGGCCTGCCGCGCTGGGTGATCGCGTTCGTCGAGCAACCCGCAGCGCTGGCGCAGCCACTTCGGCAAGGCCATTCGATCCAGCAAGCCTTGGCCCAGGCGTGCGAGACGCAACGTGCCGTGGTCGCCTCCGGCATCCGGGCGCGCTGGTCAGCGGAGGTACGCGTCGGGTTGCTGATCGGCACGCTGCATCGCGGCGGTGCGGAGCAGGTGACGCTGGACCTGGCGTCGCACCTGCCGTCGCAGGGCATCGCGACGACCTTGGTCACGTGTTTCGAGCCGAAGCGCGACGCGTTGGCGCCCCCCGCCGGCACGGTCTGCCTCTATCGCCAGCCCGACGTGCGCGACGACGTGATCGCAGGCGCGGATCGTGCGTTCAAGCGCTGGGGCGCCGATCTCGTCCATGCCCACCTGGTCGAGTCGCGCGCGCTGCGGCGGCTGACGGCGCAGGGGCATTGCGTGGCGACGACGGTGCACAACGCGCGCGCGGGCTGGCCCGCGGGTCACGACGCGCTCACGCGCGCCGACGCGGCACTCGTGTTGGGCTGCGCGATCGACGTCACGCGCGCGCTGCACTCGGCGTCGGTCGAGCGCACGACTGCGGCGCCGCGGCCTGCCATCCGCACCGCCTGGAACGGCATCGCGAAGCCGCGTCCGCCGGCGCCGGGAACCCGCGAAAGCGTCCGGCGCGAACTCGCAATTGCGGCCGACGCGCTGGTCATCGTATCGATCGCCAACGACCGTCCGCAGAAGCGCCTGCACCTGCTCGCGCCGATCCTGGACGCGCTCG
The DNA here is from genome assembly GCA_039920745.1 of Burkholderiaceae bacterium. Taxonomy (GTDB): domain Bacteria; phylum Pseudomonadota; class Gammaproteobacteria; order Burkholderiales; family Burkholderiaceae_C; genus Scleromatobacter. The sequence continues at coordinate 18,850 of JBDSDD010000054.1, forward strand.
ACGCACTGCGTCCCGGTGCAGCTTGCATCCAGGTCGGCCACCGGCCGGACGTCCGGCTGCCAGAAACGCTGCGCACACTGCCGGACCGCGAACACCCGCAACTCCACCATCTCGGCGCAAGCGGCGACATCGGGCGCTGGCTCGCGGCCGCCGACGTGTTCGTCAGCACCAGTGCGCACGAAGGCCTGAGTCTCGCGCAACTCGAGGCGCTCGCGGCCGGCCTGCCCGTCGTCGCTACCGCGGTGGGCGGCCACGCAGAGTTGTCGCGGCTGTCGGCCGGCTTCGTGGCCGTCGCCGCGCAAGCCTCGCCCGCGACGTTCGCGGACGCCATCGTTGCAGCGGCGCGCCTGCCTGCACCAGGCATCGTCGACGCCCTCTCCGCGCGACGAATGGCGGCACGCCACGCCGCGCTCTACCGCGCCACCGTCCGCGCGCGGCGCGGCGCCGGCGAAGGCGTGCTCGTGATCTCGAACAACCAGTTCACGGGCGGCGCGCAGTCGAGTGCGCGGCGCTTCGCGCTCGCGCTGCATGCGCAGGGCCGGCGCTGCGGCGTCGCGGTGCTGTTCGAGACAACGGACGCCTTGTCGGCAGGCAGCCGCGAGATCGCATCGGCTGGCGTGCCGCTGTTCGCGCCGTCCCTGGCTCAACGCACGAACGCCCGCACGCTGTCGGACGCGGTGGCCGAGCACGTGCGCCGCTTCGCACCCTCCATCGTGATCTTCTGGAACGCGAACGTCGAGGTGAAGATTCGCGTTGCCGATGCACTGGCGGGAATGGCCCTCTTCGACGTGAGTCCTGGTGAGATGTTTTTCGCCGAACTCACGCGCTACTTCACCAAGCCCGCCTCCGACCTGCCGTACTTCGAGGCGCGCGACTATGGCGCGCTGCTGAGCGGCGTCGTCGTCAAGTACGCGGACGAACGCGACCAGGCACTGCGACTCCTGGAGCGGCCGGTGCACGTGGTCCCCAACGGGCTGCTCATTCCCCTCCACCCGCAGCGCTCGCTTGCGGCACGCGGTTCCGTGATCGGCACGCTCGCACGGATCAACCCCGACAAGAAGCTCGAGGAACTGATCGCCGCCTTCGAGCGGGCCAGCGTTCACCGCCCCGAACTCGAGTTGCTGATCGGCGGCGCGCCCGACAAGGGCCATGCCGAGTACGCCGAGGCCCTGCGGAGCGCCAGCGCGCACCTGCGCATCCGCTGGCTGGGCCACATCGAGCCGGCTGCGCTGTTCGATCGCATCGCGTTGTTCGTGCTCGTCGCCGAGCCTGCGGGTTGCCCGAACGCATCACTGGAAGCCATGGCCGCCGGCCTGGCCGTGCTGGCGACGCGCGTCGGCGGCATGGCTGAACAGGTCGTCGAAGGAGCGACCGGCTGGCTGACGCCACGCGGCGACCCGACAGCGCTTGCGGCGCGGCTGGGCGACGTGCTGGACGACCCCGCAGCACTCGACGCCTGCGGCGAGCGCGCCCGCCAACGCGCCTTGGCGAGGTTCTCGGTCGAGCGGATGGTGGCCGGCTATCTCGAAGCCACCGGCTTGACCGCCCCGGCCCTCCCCGCCAACACTCCTGCAACGCCCCTCGAAAGCAACCATGGCCTATGACTCCGACGGCAGTTTCGACCACAGCGAACTCGACGTCGACATCGACATCCCGTCCTCCGCATCGGACGCTGCCGGCACGTCGCTGGCAGGCACGGAGGCCTTGGCCATGGCCGCGTCGCTGATGCAAGCCGACAGCCCGACGACCGGCGGCTGGGACGCGCCTGCGCCTGTCGCTTCAGGTTCGAGGGGCATGTCTTCGAGCACAGGATGGAACCTGGCCCAGATTGACGATGACGATGACGACGTGCCGAACAGCGACGGTGGACGGGGCGACGTCACAGCGAAAGGTCGGGCGCTGCAACGTGCGGCACTGCGCGCGTACACGCTGCATCCCGACTTCTGCCACCAATCCACCGCCGAGGTCGCCGATCAATTCGGCCACCCCGAACTGGACGGCCAGTCCGCGAACGACCAGGTCGCGACGATGCGTTCGACGTGGCGCGAAGTGGACGGCGCCCGTGCGGCCGTCCTGGCCACGCGGGGCGTGCTGGTCATCGCCGGACTGGCCGCGCCAGCCAACGCCGGCCACACCGCGGTCGTGGTGCCAGGCCAGCCCGCGATGTCCGATCGCAAGCCCTACCCCCGCGTGTGCGGCGGCGGCTTGCCAATGCGCCGCAGCGACGGCAGCAGGAGCGCGGCCGACACCTGGACGCTCAAGGAACGCCCGCAGGTCCGCTATTTCACGCCGGAGACGCGCTCGTGGCCGATGCGCGCACTGGGATCGCTGTTCGGGTTCTGACACGCATCGAGCGCCACGCACTGCACCGGGCTTGCCCGGACGGCGGCCCGACGCGACTCAGGCGCGATAGTTCGCCATCTCTTCGCCCAGCCGCACGCCCTTGGCCGGCGCCCACGCGGGATTGAAGGCGATGTCGTCCTTGGGGAAGGTCATGATGACCGTCGACCCGAGCAGGAAGCGACCCATCTCCTCGCCTTGCTTGAGCACGATGTTGCGGTCGTCGTAGCGCCACTCGCGTATCTTGCCGGGACGCTTCGCGTTGACCACGCCGTGCCACACGGTCTGCATGCTGCCGACGATGGTGGCGCCCACCAGCACCAGCGACCACGGCCCGCGCGGGCCCTCGAACATGCACACGACGCGCTCGTTGCGCGCCCACAGGCCCGGCACGCCTTGCGCGGTGACCGGGTTGACCGAGAACAGGTCGCCCGGCACGTGGATCATGCGCGTCAGGCGGCCGTCGCACGGCATGTGGATGCGGTGGTAGTCCTTGGGGCTCAGGTAGAGGGTGGCGAAGCTGCCGTCCAGGAACGGTTCGGCGATCGCCGGGTCGCCGCCCAGCAGCGCGCGGGTCGTGTACGCGTGGCCCTTGGCCTGAAAGATCGTGTGCTTGTCGATCCGGCCGAACTGGCTGATCGCGCCGTCGACCGGGCAGATCAGGTCGGCCTGCGCGATGGGACGCATCCCGGGCTTGAGCGCACGGGTGAAGAAGTCGTTGAAGCTCTTGTAGCTCGTGGGGTCGGATTCGACCGCTTCGTTCATGTCGACGGCGTAGTCGCGGATGAAGTTGCGGATGATCCGCTTCGTGTACCACCCCCACTGGTTGCGCGCGACAAAGCCGGCGTAGGCAGTGAGGAGGCGCTTCGGATAGAAGTACTGGGGCAGGACGGCGAGACGGGACATAGCCTGCGATTTTATCCGGCGGCACCCGATTCGAACGAGTGCCGCCGCAACCCGCTCTCAGTCCATCAGTTCAGCAGTGCGTTCGCGGAGGTGTAGTCATAGCCCAGCGCCTGCGCGACGGCCTCGAACGTCACCTTGCCGTGCGCCACGTTGAGGCCGGCCTTCAGGTGCGCATTGCCGCGCATCGCCGCCTGCCAGCCCTGGTCGGCCAGCGCCAGGCCGGGGCCGATGGTGGCGTTGTTGAGCGCGAACGTGGAGGTGCGCGCGACGGCGCCGGGCATATTGGCCACGCAGTAGTGCACGACGCCGTCGACGACGTACGTGGGCTCCGCGTGGGTCGTCGCGTGCGAGGTCTCGAAGCAGCCGCCCTGGTCGATCGCCACGTCGACGACGACGGCGCCCTTCTTCATGCGCGAGATCATGTCGCGCGTGACCAGCTTGGGCGCGGCCGCGCCGGGGATCAGCACGCCGCCGATGACCAGGTCGGCCGCGAGCACCGACTCCTCCACCGACTGCGCGTTCGAATACAGCGTCGTGATGCGGTTGCCGAACACGAGGTCGAGCTGGCGCAGGCGGTCGACGTTCTTGTCCAGCACCGTCACCCGCGCGCCGGCGCCCACCGCGCACTGCAGCGCGTGCGTGCCCACCACGCCCGCGCCGAGGATGGCCACGTGCCCCGGCGCCACGCCCGGCACGCCGCCCAGCAGCACGCCCATGCCGCCCTTGCTCTTTTCGAGGTGCGCCGCACCGGCCTGGATGGACATCCGCCCCGCCACCTCGCTCATCGGCGCGAGCAACGGCAGGCCGCCGTTGGCGCCGGTGATCGTCTCGTAGGCCACGCACACCGCGCCGGACTTCACCAGCGCGGCCGTCTGCTCCGGATCCGGCGCCAAGTGCAGGTAGGTGTAGAGCAACTGGCCGGGGCGCAGCATCGCGCACTCCTGTGGCTGCGGCTCCTTGACCTTGACGATCATGTCGGCGGACGCGAACACCTCCTGCGCGGAGTCGACCAGCGTGGCGCCGGCCGCGCGGTACTGCGCATCGTCGAGGCCGATCGCCGCGCCGGCGCCCGCCTGCACCATCACCGAATGGCCGTGCGCGACGAACTCGCGCACGCTGGCGGGCGTCAGGCCGACGCGGTACTCGTGGTTCTTGATTTCCTTCGGAACGCCGATCTTCATGGGAATGTCTCCGTGATTGGAATACTGAAAATCCAGCGTAGGCCGACCTCGGGAAACTGTGAAGCTGCATCGCAAATACTGCGATTACAGTAGCGTTACTTATGAACCTGCTCGATCCCGCCGCGCTCGAGTCCCTCGCCGCGCTGGCCGAGGCCGGCAGCTTCGAGCGCGCCGCCCAACTGTTGTCGGTCACGCAGTCGGCCGTGTCGCAGCGGCTGCGCGCGCTCGAGACGCAGGTCGGCCAGCTGCTCGTGGTGCGGTCGCGCCCGCTGCGCATGACCGAGCCCGGCAAGGTGCTGCTGCGTTACGCGCGCCAGCTGCAGGCACTGCGCGCCGACGCCGCGCGCGAGCTCGGCACGACGCAGATGCGCGAGGAGCGCCTGCCCATCGCGATCAATGCCGACAGCCTCGCCACCTGGGTGCTGGGCGCGCTCGACGCGCTGGTGCACGCGGGCCAGCGCGAGGGCTACGGCCTGGAACTGATCGTCGACGACCAGGACTTCACGCACGACCGCCTGCGCGAGGGCGAGGTGCTGGGCTGCGTCTCGACGGTCGCGATGGCGCTGCGCGGCTGCACCTGCCAGCCGCTGGGCCACATGCGCTACATCGCCGTCGCGAGCCCGGCCTTCATGGCCGCGGCCATGCCCGTCGGCCTCAACGAGGCCAACTTCGCGCGCCTGCCGTTCATCGTGTTCAACCGCAAGGACGACATGCAGGCGCAGTGGGTCGCCCGCGCGATGGGCGTGCGCGACCCGCGCCTGAAGGAGCGCTTCGTGCCTTCGAGCGAGGCCGGCGCGCGCGCCGCGGTGATGGGTTGGGGCGTCGCGGTGATCCCGGAACTGCTCGCGCGGGCGCACCTCGACGCCGGTGCGCTGGTGGCGATCCGGCCCGAGGTCACGATCGACGTCGCGCTCTACTGGCATCAATGGAAGCTGGGCGGCACCGACACGCCCGTAGAAGGCGGCGCGCCCATCGCCCGCTCCAGCCTGATGGAGCAGATCGGCCAGGCGCTGATCGCCGGCGCACGCGCGGCGCTGCTGCAACCCTGAAAATGACACGATGCTGATCCTCGAGACCGACCGACTGCGACTGCGCTGGTTCACCGGCACGGACATCGACGCCGACTTCCTGCGCGCCCTGCTCAACGACCCGGGCTGGCTCGCCAACATCGGCGAGCGCAATGTGCGCACGCGGCGCCAGGCGCGGGCCTGGATCGCGACGCGTCACACGGCGACCTACGGCCGGCTGGGCTTCGGCTTCTGGGCCGTCGAGCGCAAGTCCGACGGCGTGCTCATGGGCATGTGCGGCCTGATCAAGCGCGACACGCTGCTGGAGACCGACGTCGGCTACGCGCTGATGCCCGCCTTCCGCGGCCAGGGCTATGCGCGCGAGGCTGCCGCGGCCTGCGTGCGCTACGGGCAGGACGTGCTGGGCCTGCCCGAGGTATGGGGCATCACCGGCCCGCACAACGCCGGCTCCGCGGCCGTGCTGCAGCAGATCGGATTGCAGGACGCGGGCGTCACGCGCCTGGTCGGCGAGGAGCGCGAGACGTGGATGTTCAAGTCGCGGCGCGTCGATGTCGGCGATGACCGGGCCCAGATCAACGCCCTGACGCACCGCTTCCTGGGCGCGTTCACCAACCGCGACGCTACCATCCCGACGCTGCCCGCGCTGCCGCACTTCTTCATGCTGGACGCCACCGTGCGCGTGGCCGACTCGCTCGGTACCGTCTCCACCACCGACCTGCACGGCTTCATCGCGCCACGCGCCGAACTGCTGGCGGGCGGCCGCCTCAAGGACTTCGAGGAACACGAGACCGAATCGCGTACCGAGATCCGCGGCGCGATCGCGCAACGCTGGCTGCGCTACGTCAAGCGCGGCACGCTGGACGGCGTGCCTTTCGAAGGCGGCGGCACGAAGTCGCTGCAGTTCGTGCGCACCGCGCGCGACTGGAAGATCGCGTCGCTGGTGTGGACGGACGACGTCCCAGGCGGGCTGGGATAATCCAGGAATGATTCGATTGATCGTCGGCCTCGGCAACCCCGGGGCGGAATACGAGGCCACGCGCCACAACGCCGGCTTCTGGTGGGTGGACTCCGCCGTGCGCCAGCTCAAGGGCTCGCTGGTGCACGACCCGAAGTACCACGGCTTCGTGGCGCGCGTGAACCGGCCCGAGGGCCCGGTGTGGCTGCTGCAGCCACTGACCTACATGAACCTGTCGGGCAAGGCCGTGTCGCCGCTCGCGCGCTTCTTCAAGATCCTGCCCGAAGAGATCCTGGTGGTGCACGACGAGCTCGACATCCCGCCCGGCGAGATGAAGTTGAAGAAGGGCGGCGGCAACGGCGGCCACAACGGGCTCAAGGACATCCAGGCCCAGCTCGGCACGCCCGATTTCTGGCGCCTGCGCCTGGGCATCGGCCATCCGGGCGACCGCAACGAGGTCTCCAACTACGTGCTGCGCAAGCCGCCGAGCGCCGAACGCGAGCTTGTCGAGAAGAATGTCGACGACAGCCTGAAAGTACTGGAGTTGCTGCTGGCGGGCGACATGGACAAGGCGATGATGAAGATCCACGCCAAGCCGCCGCGCCCCAAGCCGCCGCGCCCTCCGCAGCTCAACCCGTTGCTGAAGGCGATGATGTCCAAGGTGCCGACGGCCACGCCGTCGCCTTCCCACCCTGCGAGCCCTGCGGGGCCGGCTGCGGCCGGCACGCAGGAGCCCGCCGAGTGACGACACAGACCCGATTTCACCCACTTTCCTTCCCCGCACCGGCCTCGCGCGCGCGCTCCCTCGCGCGGGACGCGTGGCGCGCGCGCAGGCAACGCCGGCACGGCCCCGTGCTGTGCGCCGCGATGTTGTGCGCGGGCACGCTCTGGGCGGACGCCGCAGCCGCTCGAACATCCCGGCCGCCGCGCGCCGCGTCCACCCCGACCACCGCGCAGATCCTCGCACCGTCGGCTGCCACGGTGCCCGACGCGCTGCCGCCCGACAAGCTGATCTACCGCTGCGGCAACACGTACTCGCCGCAGGCCTGCGGCGATGCGAAGCCGCTGGACGTGCAGGACGCGCGCTCCGACGCGCAGCGGCTTCAGTCCACAGACCTCACCGCGCGCGACAAGCGCATGGCCGCGTGGCTGGAGGCGGAGCGACGGGGTCGCGAGGCCGCGGCATCGGCCCCGCGACAGGTGGCCGGGGCAGGTTCAACGTCGGTCTGTGTCGACAAGCCGGGCAAGCATTGCAAGCCCAAGGCGGCGCCGCTGCGGCGGGTGGTGTCGATGCCGGCGACGGCGTCCAGCGCCACGCTGGCTGCGAAGCGCTGAGCGGGCTCAGCGCGGTCGGCGTGTCAGACGGCCGGCGCGTCCAGGCCCAGCAGGCCGCGGTACTTGGTCATCAGCTGGCCCGGGGTCTCGACGTGGGCCGGATTGATCGGGATGCATTCCACCGGACAGACCTGCACGCACTGCGGGGCGTCGAAATGGCCCACGCACTCGGTGCACTTGTCCGGCGCGATGACGTAGTAGTCCACGCCCATCGAGATCGCCTCATTGGGACATTCGGGTTCGCAGACGTCGCAGTTGATGCACTCGTCCGTGATCATCAGGGCCATGGGGCTACTCGTTCTCGCGCGGCTGGGAGATGCGCTCTTTCAGCTTGGACAACACCAAGGGTGCCACGAACTTGGAAACATCACCGCCGAGGACGGCAATCTCGCGCACGAAGGTGCCGCTGATGAACTGGTACTGGTCGGACGGCGTCAGGAACAGCGTCTCGACGTCGGGCATCAACTGGCGGTTCATGCCGGCCATCTGGAACTCGTACTCGAAGTCACTCACCGCGCGCAGGCCGCGCACCACCACCTTGCCGCCGTTCTCCACGACGAAGTCGCGCAGCAGGCCACGGAAGGCCACCACTTCGACGTTCTTGTAGGGCGCCGCCAGCTCGCGGGCGATGTCCAGCCGCTCTTCAACGGAGAACATCGTGCGCTTGTGGTGCCCGGCCGCGACGGCCAGGATCAGGCGCGGGAACAGGTTGCTGGCACGCCGCGTCAGATCCTGGTGCCCGAGGGTCATCGGGTCGAAGGTTCCAGGATAGACGGCGGTCAGGTTTGACTTGGGCATGAGGGGCCTTGCTGGGCGCGGCCGGGCCGCGTTGTCTCAGGTCTTCGTGTCGTCGCCGCACGCATGCGGCTTTGGCTCGATCATTCCACAGTCGAGATGCGCGCAGGCTACGCGAATTTGCGTAGGGCGAGCGTCGCTCAGATCTTGCGGATCAGGTGCGCGTGGACAGCGCCCATGCGCGAATGCCGGTACAGCTCCAGCCCGCGCTCGGCCATCGACGCAGCGTCGAACGGCGCCGACGTCTCGAGGTAGATCCAGCCCTGCGGCACGACGCAGTGCAGCGATGCGACCAGCGCGGACTCGAAGATGTTGGCGGCGAACGGCGGGTCCAGGAAGACCAGGTCGAATTGCGCCGGGGCACGCTTCATCCAGGCCAGCGCATCGGCTTGCGTGATCGTCACCATCGACGCGCCGAGCTTGGTCTTGCTGGCGGAAAGGCCGGCTACCAGCTTGGTCTCGCGCTCCAGCATCTGCACCGTGATGGCGCCGCGCGACGCCGCCTCGAAGCCCAGCACACCGGTGCCGGCGAACGCGTCCAGCACGCTCCAGCCGCTCAGGTCCTGGCCCAGCCAGTTGAACAGCGTCTCGCGCACGCGGTCGGGCGTGGGACGCAGGCCGGGCAGGTCGGGCACCGGCAGCAGGCTGCGGCGCCAGGTGCCGCCAATGATGCGGATCTCGTGCGAGGCGTTGACTGCGGCTCGGCGCTCGCGCTTCTGGGCCATCTTCTGCGCGGGCGTCAGCTCGACCGGAGCGGCGGCAGCGGCCTGCGCGCGCGCGGCGCGGGCAGCACGCGTGTTGCGCACGGGCACGGCGTCGTCGTCCCACGGATCGGGGGCGCCAGGAGTGTAGGCGTCACGCATCGCGCGCGGGCCTTGCGGCGACTTGGGGCGCGCGGGACGGGTGGGGTTCTTCACGGGAGCTTTCTCGACATAACCCGCGATTGTCGCAGCCCGGCGCTTTTATTGCCGGACCGGGATCCCGCGGGCCGCCATCAGGGCCTTGGCTTCGCCCACCGTGTGGTCGCCGTAGTGGAAGATGCTGGCAGCCAGCACCGCGTCGGCTCCACCTTGCTGGATGCCGTCGGCGAGGTGATCCAGCGTGCCGACGCCGCCGGAAGCGATCACCGGCACGGTCACGGCGTCGGACACGGCGCGCGTCAGTTCGAGGTCGAAGCCGGCGCGCGTGCCGTCACGGTCCATGCTGGTCAGCAGGATCTCGCCGGCGCCGCGCGCCACCATCTCGCGCGCCCAGGCCACGGCGTCCAGCCCGGTGTTCTTGCGCCCGCCGTGCGTGTAGACGTCCCAGCCCGGACCGCGCGCGGCGGCGTCCTCGGCGTTGCGGCGCTTCGCGTCGATCGCCACGACGATGCATTGCGCGCCGTACTTGTCGGACGCGTCGCTGATGACCCGCGGGTTCGCGACCGCGGCCGAGTTGAAGCTGACCTTGTCGGCGCCGGCGTTGAGCAAGCGTCGGACGTCGGCGACCTCACGCACGCCGCCGCCCACCGTCAGCGGAATGAAGACCTGGGACGCCACCGCCTCGATGATGGGCAGGATCAGCCCGCGCGCGTCGCTGGTGGCGGTGATGTCGAGGAACGTGAGCTCGTCGGCGCCCTGCTCGTTGTAGCGCGCGGCGATCTCCACCGGGTCGCCCGCGTCACGCAGTTCGACGAAGTTGACGCCCTTGACGACGCGACCGCCCGTCACGTCGAGGCAAGGAATGATTCGTTTGGCCAGCATGGTGTCCCGGGGTCAGCCGGCGAGCAGTTCGTCGGCGCGCGATTGCGCCTTGGTGAAGTCGAGCGCGCCGGTGTAGATCGAGCGGCCGCAGATCACGCCCTCGACGCCTTCGCGCTGGATGGCGCAAAGCTTCTCGATGTCGGCGATGCCGGCGAGGCCGCCGGAGGCGAACACGGGGATCGTGAGCGCCTGGGCGAGCGTGACGGTGGCCTCGATGTTGATGCCGGTGAGCATGCCGTCGCGGCCGATGTCGGTGTAAATGATGCCTTCGACGCCGTAGTCCTGAAATTTTTTGCCGAGGTCGATCACTTCGTGTCCGGTGAGCTTGCTCCAGCCGTCGGTGGCGACCTTGCCGTCGCGTGCATCGAGGCCGACGATGATGTGGCCTCCGAAAGCGCTGCAGGCGTCCTTCAGGAAGCCGGGGCTCTTGACCGCGGCGGTGCCGATGATCACGTAGGCCAGGCCGTCGTCGAGGTAGCGCTCGATCGTGTCGAGGTCGCGCAGGCCGCCACCGAGCTGCACCGGAATGTCGTCGCCGACCGCGCGAACGATCGCCTTGACGGCCGCTTCGTTGACCGGCTTGCCGGCGAAAGCGCCGTTCAGATCGACCAGGTGCAGGCGCCGCGCGCCGGCGGCGAGCCAGCGCCGTGCCATTTCCGCCGGGTCCTCGCCGAAGGTGGTCGACACGTTCATGTCGCCTTTTTCCAGGCGAACGCAGTGGCCGTCCTTGAGGTCGATGGCGGGTATCAGCAGCATGGGGTCAGAGCGGGTGGCGCGCGATCAAGGCTTCCAGGTGAGGAAGTTTCGATACAGCATCAGACCGTGGTCGGCGCTCTTCTCGGGGTGGAACTGGGTGGCAAAAATGTTATCGCGCGCCACGGCCGAGGTAAAGCCGGGTCCGTACTCGGTCTGGCCCACACTGTGGCGCGGGTCGCACGGCTCGGCGAAGTAGCTGTGAACGAAGTAGAACCAGGCGCCGTCGGGCACGCCGGACCACAAAGCGTGCCGCTCATCGCCACTGCCTGCCTGCCGAACCCGGTTCCAGCCCATCTGCGGCACCTTGTAGCGGCTGCCGTCGGGCTGCAGTGCGCCTGCCAGGGCAAAGCGCGTGACGCGCCCGGCGATCAGGCCCAGGCCGGGCGTGTCCTGCTCTTCGCTGTGGTCGAGCAGCATCTGCATGCCGACGCAGACACCGAACAAGGGCTTGTTGGCCGCGGCATGCAGCACGGCGTCCCGCAGCCCCGATTCGCCCAGCTCGCGCATGCAGTCGCGCATGGCGCCCTGGCCGGGCAGCACGACGCGCTCTGCCGCCAAGACCTCTTCCGGCCGCTGGGTCACCCGCACCTCGAGGCCGCTGCCCGCCGCCACATGCATCACCGCCTGCGACACCGAGCGCAGGTTGCCCATGCCGTAGTCGACCACGGCCACCGTTCGCGTCACAGGCTGCCCTTGGTCGACGGGATCACGCCGGCGCT
>JBDSDD010000055.1:0-95421 GCA_039920745.1 Burkholderiaceae bacterium
AGATCAGCACATGGTCGCCCGGCTTGAAGCTGGTGACAGCGGCACCGACCGAATCGATCACGCCGACGCCTTCGTGCCCGAGGACGGTGCCTGGCTTGCAGGTGGCGACGTCGCCCTTGAGGATGTGCAGGTCGGTGCCGCAGATCGTGGTGCGCGTGATGCGCACGACCGCGTCACCGGGCATCGAGATGACCGGCTTGGCGCGATCTTCGATGTTCTTGCGGCCGGGGCCGTTGTAGACGAGGGCTTGCATGTCAGTGTCCTTGGTGAGTTGAGAAATCGAGTGCAATGCCGCTCAGGCCGCCACGGGCAGGCCCAGGCTCTTGACGGCTTCGATCATCTGCACGAGCACGGCCTGGGCATCGCCGTAGACCATGCTGCAGTTGTCGGCGTAGAACAGCGTGTTGACGACGCCTGCGTAGCCCTTGCCTTCGCCGCGCTTGACCACGAAGACCTTCTTGGCCTTGTCGGCGTCGAGAATGGGCATGCCGAAGATCGGCGACGACTTGTCGGTGCGTGCCGCGGGGTTCACCACGTCGTTGGCGCCAATGATCAGCGCGACGTCGGTGTCCGGGAAATCGCCGTTGATGTCTTCCAGCTGGGAGATCATGTCGTAGGGGACGCCGGCTTCGGCCAACAGCACGTCCATCTGTCCGGGCATGCGTCCGGCCACCGGGTGCACCGCGAACCGCACGCGAACGCCGCCCGCCTGCAGCAGCTTGACGTACTCGAACAGCTTCTGCTGACCTTGCGCCACGGCAAGGCCGTAACCCGGCACGATGATCACGGAGTTCGCGTAGCGCATCGCGATCCCCGCATCGCCGGGGGCCATGGGCTTGAGTTCGCCTCGGATGGCGCCTTGCTTGTGGCCAGGTGCCACGCCGAAGTGGGTGAAGACGACATTGCTCACGGAACGGTTCATCGCACGCGCCATCAACAAGGTCAGCAACAGGCCAGCGGCGCCCACCACCATGCCGGCGATCATCAGCGCCGGGTTCTGCAGCACGTAGCCTTCAAGGCCCACGGCGAGGCCGGTGAACGCGTTGTAGATCGAGATCACCACCGGCATGTCGGCACCGCCGATCGGCAGGGTCATCAACACGCCGAAGACGAGGGCGCAGCCGAAGAACGCGTAGATCAGCGTCGGCAGCGCGACGACGGGCTCGGCGAGGCCGGTCGCGATGCCCACGATCCAGCCGCCAAGCGACAGCGTGGCCGCCATCGCGACGCCGTTGATCGCCTGCTGGCCCTTCACGCGCAGCGGCCGCTCGATCACGCCGTCCAGCTTCGCCCAGGCGATCAATGATCCGGACAGCGATATCGCACCGATGAGCGCGCCCGCCAGCGTCACGATCAGTGCCGTATAGCCCGTCACCTTGGCGCCGAACAGTTCGATTGCGGCGATGGCCGCCGCTGCGCCGCCGCCTGCGCCGTTGTACAGCGCCACCATCTGCGGCATCGATGTCATGGCCACGGTGCGGCCGCTCCACCAGGCGATGCCGCCCCCCAGCGCGAGTGCGAGCAGGGCCAGGCCGATGTTGACGCCCAGGTGCGGTCGCGCCGCTGCGTCGACGTTCAGCACGATCAGGAAGCTGGCGACCACGACGACCACCATGCCGACGCCGGCCACGCGAATGCCCGACGGGGCGGTGACTGGCGACGACATGCGCAGCAGGCCGAACAGCAACAGAGAGGCGGCGACCAGGCCCGCCGCGCCGATCACCAGGGCAGGGAATGACGGGAGCATCTCAGTGCTTCTTCGCGTGCAGGTGTTTCACGCGCGCCGATCGGTTGTCGTGGCCCGCCGCCTTGTGGTCGCTGGTCTGGAACATGGCCAGCATGCGATCCGTGACGGCATAGCCGCCGGCCGCATTGCCCGCACCCAGCAAGACGGCGAAGAAGCCGATCACCTGCTGTTGCACCGTGCTCGCGCCAAGCAGCGCGTAGAGCCCGCCGACGACGACGATGCCATGGACGAAGTTCGATCCCGACATCAACGGCGTGTGCAGGATCGCCGGCACGCGGCCGATGATCACCCAGCCCGCGAAAGCGGCGAGCACGAAGATATAGAGGGCGACGAGCCCGTCGATGGCGATGGCGTTTTGCATGGGGATTCCGGTGGATGTCGTTCAGCCGGCCTTGACGGCGGCGGCGTGCCTGCGCTTCGTCGGCGTCGCGAGTGGGGCAGGGGACGGATGCGAGTCGGGCCCGTCCATTCGTTTTCCGGCATGGGTCAACGCCGTCTGCGCCAGCACCTGGTCGCTCCAGTCGATCTCGATCACGTTTTCCTTGAGCATCAGCGCGAGCAGGTTGAAGACGTTCTTTGCGTAGAGTTCGCTGGCATCCGAACCGAGTAGTGACGGCACGTTCAACGGTGCAGCGATCGTCACGCCGCCGACCTGCGCTGTCCTGCCTGGCTGGGTGTCGTCGCAGTTGCCACCGCCTTCTGCGGACAGGTCCACGATCACCGCGCCGGCCTTCATGCGCGCGACTTGGGCGTGGCTGATCAGCTTGGGCGACGGTTTGCCGGGAATGGCGGCGGTGGTGACGACGAGGTCGGCCTGCTGCAGATGCTGGGTGAGAACCTCGGCGACGTCGGCCTGTTCTTCGACGCTGAGGGCGCGCGCGTAGCCGCCTTCGCCGCGCGCATCCACGCCGGTCTCGACGAATGTCGCGCCGAGCGAGCGCGCCTGTTCGGCTGTCTCGGGCCGCACGTCGTGGCCTTGCACCACCGCGCCCAGCCGATGCGCCGTCGCGATCGCCTCGAGCCCGGCCACGCCGAGGCCCATCACCAGAACGCGAGCCGGCCCGATCGCGCCGGCGGCCGTCGTCATCTTGGGCAGCATGCGGCGCATCAGCGTGGCGCCGAGCTGCACCGCGTAGTAGCCGGCGAGTGCCGACTGGCTCGACAGCGCGTCCATCGCCTGCGCGCGCGTGATGCGCGGCACGCGCTCCATCGCGAAGCAGGTGATGCGCTTGTCGACGAGGCACTGGACCAGCGCCGGCTCCTTGTCCGCGTAGACGAAGCAGATCAGCAGCGCGCCTGGCTTCATCGTTTCGACGACGTCCAGGTTCGGCGCCTGCACCGCCAGGACGACGTCCGCATTGCGCAGCATCGCGTCCCGGTCCGTGCTGATGGTCACGTCCGCGAAATCCGCGTCCATGAGGTGCAGGCTGCGACCGGCGCCGGCCTGCACATGGAGCCGGGCACCCAGCTTGACCAGCCGGGCAACCAGCGACGGCACGAGCGCCACCCGGCCCTCGTGGGCGCGGGTCTCGGCCAGCACGGCGACGTTGACATACATCGTCACGCCTCAGGCGGGAGCGTGGAAGTCGCCGCTGCGCACGAGCTTCTTGTTCACGAACTCATGGATGCCCATGTTGCCCAGTTCGCGCCCGTAGCCCGAGTTCTTGATGCCGCCGAACGGCAACTCCGCGTCCGACCAGTCGATGTTGTTGATGAACATCATGCCGGTGTCGACACGGCTGGCCACGCGCTTGCCGCGTTCGATGTCCTGCGTGAACACCGAGCCGCCGAGGCCGAAGTCGGAATCGTTGGCGAGCGCGATCGCCGCGGCTTCGTCCTTGACGCGGTAGAACGACACGACCGGACCGAAGAACTCGTCGCGGAAGGCCGGGTTGCCGGGCGCGATGTCGGTGAGGATCGTCGTCTGCATGAACGAGCCTGGCCGATCGATGCGCTTGCCACCCATCACCAGCTTCGCGCCGTGCGCGACGGCGCTGTCGACCTGCTTGATCAACTGCAGCAAGGCCGCTTCCGATGACAGCGGGCCGTGCGTCGTCTTCTTGTCCATCGGGTCCCCCGGCTTCAGAGCCGACAGCGCCGTCTTGAACTGTTCGAGGAACTTGTCGGCGATGGACTCCTGGACGATGAAGCGCTTGGCCGCGCAGCAGGTCTGGCCGCCGTTGTACATGCGTCCCCACACGGCCCACGGGACCGTGCGTTCAAGGTCGGCATCCTCGAGCACGATGAACGCATCGCTGCCGCCCAGCTCCATCGACGTCTTCTTGAGCATCTGGCCGGCGCGTCCCGCGATGCTGCGTCCGGCTTCCACGCTGCCGGTCAGCGCGACGCCCTTGATGCGCGGGTCATCGATGACCTTGTTGGCCTGCTCGTGCGAGATCAGCAGGTTGGTGTACGCACCCAGCGGGGCGCCGGCATCGAGCAGCAGCTTCTCGAACGCGATCGCGCACTGCGGCACGCAGCCGGCATGCTTGACGACGAGCACGTTGCCGGCCATCAGCTGCGGCCCGGCCACGCGGGCGAGCTGGTAGTACGGGAAGTTCCACGGCTCGACGCAGAACAGCACGCCGAACGGATGGCTTTCCATGTGCGCCTCGCCGCGCTGCGGGTGCAGCTTCACGGGCGCGAGGAAGGACTCGCCGTGCTGCGCGTAGTACGACAGGATGTCCGCGCTGAAATTGACCTCGCCGCGCGCCTCTTCGATGCGCTTGCCCATTTCCAGTGTCTCCAGCCGCGCGAAGTCGTCCACGTGCGCGCGCATCAGCACGGCCGCGCGGCTCAAGACGGCGGCGCGATCGGCATGGCTGGTGTGCCTCCAGGTCTGGAAGCAACTCTCGGCGGTGGCGATGGACTTCTCGAGCTGCGCGGCACTCAGGTGCTCGAAGCTCTTGAGTACCTTGCCGGTGTTCGGGTCGATGCTTTGGTAGGACATGGAGTCTCCTTCGGGGATGACACGGACGGGCCGCGCAGGCTGGACAGCGAAGCGGTACGTGATGCAAGGGCCGCGCTTTCGATGCTTCACAGTGCGCGCACTGGTGGGCAAGGTCTGTGCGTTGACGAACGCAGGCGCCGTGTCGAAGTGCAAAGAAGGCGGCGCCGCGAATGGCGCGGCGCCATGTGCGCCATCGCACAGACATCCTCCCGAACGATCCGCACGATTCAGGCCTTCGTCGCGCGACCCGCGGACAGCCGCCGCTGGACCCGTTCTGGCCACCCGAAAGACTCATGGAACTCCTGCATCACCTGTTCGCAGCCGAGCCTCTGCTCGCGCTGTTTCTCACGATCTGCCTGGGCTACCTGGTCGGTCGCCTCAAGGTCGGCAGCTTCACGCTCGGCGGCATCGCCGGGACGCTGCTTGTCGGCGTCGTGATCGGACAGCTCGGCGTCAGCATCAACCCGGGCATCAAGGCCATCTTCTTCGCGCTGTTCATCTACGCCGTCGGCTTCCAGGGGGGGCCGCAGTTCTTCCACGCGCTCAACCGGCGCTCGCTGAACCAGTTGGCGTCGGCCTTCGTGATGTGCGCCACGGGCCTGGTGTGTGTGTTGCTGGCGGCCTGGGCGTTCGACCTCGACCGCGGCCTGGCTGCGGGTCTTGCGGCCGGGGGCCTGACGCAGTCCGCGATCATCGGCACCGCAGGTGATGCGCTCGCGCGGTTGGGCTTGTCGCCGGAACTGACGAAGACGATGCAGACCAACGTGGCGGTCGGCTATGCGGTCTGCTACATCTTCGGCTCGCTCGGCCCGATCCTGATGGTGACCTGGTTCCTGCCGATGGTGATGAAGTGGGACATCCGCGCGGAGGCCGTGAAGCTGGCGGCCTCGATGTCCGGCGGGAAGCCGGAACTCGATCCGGGGCAGTTCGACGCGATCGGCGCCGTCGATACGCGGATCTACGCGATCGCGGCCAGCAGTTCGGCGGTCGGCAAGACGACGCTTGCGCTCGACGACGAGATGTCGGACGCCTCGGTCGAAGCCATCCTGCGCGACGGCAAGTCCCTGGAGATCAGCGACACGACGCCGATCTGCGCCGGCGACCGCTTGGCGATCACCGGGATGCCGGCTGTCCTTGAGAGCCTCGCCATCAAGCTGGGACGCGAGGTCGATGCGCCCGCCGGAATGCGGCTCATCCAGGAGAGCCGCGAACTCGTGCTCACCAACCGCGCCTTGAGCCACCGTACCGTCGGCGACATCCATGACAGCGCGAACGCTGCGACGCGCCACGGCGTCTTCCTGACGCTGGTCAGGCGCATGGGCATCGAACTGCCGATCGTGAGCAAGCTGGAATTGCACCGCGGCGACGAGCTTCATTTCATCGGCAGCCCGCGCGATCTCGATCGCGTGCAGGGCAAGATCGGCTACAAGATCTCCGCCGCCGCGGCGACCGACTTCGTCTTCTTCAGCATCGGCATGCTGGTGGGCATGCTCATCGGGATGATCCAGTTCAGGCTGGCAGGGATTCCCATCTCCATCGGCAGCGGCGGAGGTTGCCTGCTGTCGGGCCTGTTCTTCGGCTGGTTGCGCAGCGTGCACCCGAGTTTCGCCGCGCTGCCGATCGGCGCGTCCACGTTCCTGCGTGATTTCGGGCTCGCGGTCTTCGTCGGCATCGTGGGCATCTCGGCGGGCCCGCAGGCGCTCGTCGCGATCCAGAAATCCGGGCTGACGCTCCTGATGCTCGGAGTCTGCGTCACGCTGATCCCGCAGGTCGTCACGTTCTTCTTCTCGTACTTCGTGCTGCGCATCCGCAACCCGATCGAGGCGCTCGCCTGCGTGGCCGGTGGACGCAGTGCGAACCCGGCGTTTGCAGCGCTGCTGGCCAAGGCCGGCAATGCGACGCCGGTCGTCGCCTTCACGGTGACCTATGCCGTGGCCAATGTCTTCCTGACCCTTTGGGGGCCCGTGATCGTCGGCATCGTCAAGACGAACGCCGGCCACTGATCCCACCGCCTTTCACCGGAACTCCCTCATGACAGGACCCGACTACCGCCAGCTCGCTTCCCTCAGCCCGTTCGAACTCAAGGACAGGCTCATCGCGGTTGCCAGCTCGGACGCCCAGCGATTGATGCTCAACGCCGGGCGCGGCAACCCGAACTTCCTCGCGACGCTGCCCCGGTGGGCGTTTCTCTCGCTCGGCGACTTCTCGATGCGCGAGGCAGAGCGTTCGTACTCCTACCTGGACAGCGGCTTCGGTGGCCTTCCCGAGGCCGAAGGCATCGTCCAGCGATTTGGCGCCTATGCGACCGCACACCGCGCGACTGACGGCGTACGCTTCCTGCGCTCGGCGCTGTCCTACGTGAAGGATCAACTCGGGTTAGACCAGGAAGGCTTCCTGTTCGAGATGGTGAGTGCTTTCCTCGGCTGCAACTACCCGACTCCGCCGCGCATGCTGGTGCACGTCGAGGAGATCGTGAAGGCCTACCTGCGCCAGGAGATGTTCGGCACCGTGGCGCCAAGCGGCGACTTCTCGGTGTTCGCCACCGAAGGCGGCACCGCCGCCATGACCTACATCTTCCAGAGCCTGCGCGTCAATCGCCTGATCGCGCCAGGAGACAAGATCGCGATCTCCACGCCGATCTTCTCGCCCTACCTGGAGATCCCGACGCTGGCCGAATACGCGCTGGAGATTGTCGACATCCGCATGGACGAGCATGCCGACTGGCAGCTGCCTCAGGCCGAGATCGACAAGCTCCTGGACCCGGCCATCAAGGTCTTCTGTCTCGTCAACCCGAGCAACCCGCCGTCGACCAAGCTGTCCGACGGCGTGCTCGACCAGCTGGCACGGCTCGTGAGCGAGAAGCGGCCCGACCTGATGATCGTCACTGACGACGTCTACGGCACCTTCGCCGACGACTTCGTGTCGCTGTTCGCCAAGTGTCCGCGCAACACGCTGTGCGTCTATTCATTCTCGAAATTCTTCGGTGCCACCGGCTGGCGTCTTGGTGCGATCGCGCTGCACGCGGACAACGTGTTCGACGCGTCGTTGGCCAAGCTTCCAGACATGGCCTTGCTCGAGCTCGATCGACGCTACGCCACGCTGACGACCGAGCCGCGAGCGCTGGGCTTCCTCGATCGCCTGGTCGCGGACAGTCGCGCCGTCGCGTTGAACCACACCGCTGGCCTGTCGGTGCCGCAGCAATTGCAGATGGCGCTGTTCGCGCTCAACGGCCTGATGGATCGCGAACACCGCTACAAGGCGGGCGCGAAGCAGCTGGTGCGCAACCGCTATCGAACGCTCTTCACGGCGATGGGTGTCGCACCGTCGCATGCGCCGAACGACGTCGACTACTACACGCTGATCGACCTGCAGGAGATCGGCGGAAAGCTGTATGGCGCGGCGTTCGCGGCCTGGTTCGTCGAGCAGGACCTGGGCACGCGCTTCCTGTTCCGGCTGGCCGAGGAAACCGGCGTGGTGCTGTTGCCGGGCAACGGGTTCGAGGTGGTGAATACGTCCGCCCGCGTCTCGCTGGCCAACCTCACCGAGTTCGAGTACGCGGCGATCGGCCGCTTCACGCGCCAGGTGCTCGACGAATACCACGCCGATTTCGAGGCGATCGCGACGACGCGCTGATCGCCGGCGGACTCCGGCGCGCCGCAGTCCGCATGCGGCCTACTTCGAGCTCAGCGCGGCCCGCTCCACGTGCCCGCCGAACTCGTGTCGCATCGCCGACAGCACCTGGTTGGCGAAGCCCGCCTCGCCGCGCGAAGAGAAGCGCTCGTGCAGCGCGGCGCTCAGTACGGGGGTGGGTACCGACTCGTCGATCGCCGCCAGCAGGGTCCAGCGGCCTTCGCCCGAATCCGAGACACGGCCGCTGTAGCTGGCCAGCGTGGGCTCCCTGTGCAGCGCGCTGGCCGTCAGGTCGAGCAACCACGAGGCCACGACGCTGCCGCGGCGCCAGACCTCGGCGATCTGCGGCAGGTCCATGTCGTAGCGATAGAACTCGGGGTCGCGCAGCGGCGTGGTCTCGGCGTCGCCGACCCGCGCCTTCTCGTCGGACAGCTTGCCGATGTTGGCGTGGCGCAGGATGTTGAGGCCCTCGGCGTAGGCCGCCATCATGCCGTACTCGATGCCGTTGTGGACCATCTTCACGAAGTGGCCGGCGCCATGCGGGCCGCAATGGAGAAAGCCCTGTTCCGCGGCGCTGACCGGCCCGCTGTGGCCGGGCGTGCGCTCGGCCGTTCCCACGCCGGGGGCGAGCGATTCGAAGATCGGCCTCAGGTGTTCGACGATCGCGGGTTCGCCGCCGATCATCAGGCAGTAGCCGCGATCCAGCCCGACGACGCCGCCGCTGGTGCCGACGTCGACGTAGTGGTGTCCCGAGGCGGTGAGCCCCTCCGCGCGGCGGATGTCGTCGCGGTAGTAGGAGTTGCCGCCGTCGATGACGATGTCGCCAGGGGCGATGCAGGCGAGCAGGTCCTTCAGCAGGGCGTCCACCGTGCCGGCCGGCACCATCAACCAGATGGCGCGCGGCCGCGTCATCTTCGAGACCAGTTCCGCGATCGACGCCGCGCCGACCGTATCGCCGCCGCTGGCAGCGACCACGCTGGCCACCACTGCGGGCTGGCGCGCATACACGACGCAGGCGTGTCCCTGCTGGGCCAGGCGCTGGACCATGTTGGCACCCATTCGTCCGAGGCCGATCATTCCGAGTTGCATTTGATTTCTCCGTCGCGTTTTGAGGAAGCGGTTTCTCTCCGGAGCGTGCGCGCCGAGAGCGCCGCGGTCTGTGCGATGGCAGACGCAATCGACTTGCCTGTTGAAGACAGCCTGTCGGAGACTTTGGACGTTCGTCAGCGCACAGACTGAGACGCGTGCGATGCGCAAGATGCACCATCCAAGGAGATTCCCGTGCTCAACCGTGTCCACCACCTCGACGGCGCCACCGTCACCGCGAGCGACGGCCTCATCGGCCATTTGAAGGACGTGTTCTTCGATGATGCCGCGTGGGCGATCCGCTATCTCGTCGTCGATACCGGAACATGGTTGACCGGCCGCCAGGTCCTGATCTCGCCCTATTCGGTCAAGTCGCCACTTTCCGCTGCAAGCAACATCGATGTCCGACTGACCCGCAAAGAGATCGCGGGCAGCCCCGACGTCGACGTCCACATGCCCGTGTCCCGTCAGCATGAGAGCGAAGTCGTCGCCTACTATGGATACCCCGACTACTGGGGTGCAGGCGGCCTCTGGGGCATGGGCGGCTACCCCATTTTCCCCGTGGCGTTGCCCACCGCGGAGCAACTGGCGATCGACAAGGCGGCCCGCGCGGCCCGGGCGGCGTCGGCGGACGGTTGCCTGCGCAGCGCAGCCCACGTCAAGGGCTACGACATCCATGCCACCGACGGCAACATCGGGCACGTCACGGACTTCCTCTTCGACGACGAGACCTGGGCACTGCGCTATTTCGTGGTCGACACCCGCAACTGGTGGCCGGGCGGCACCCGCGTGCTCATCGCGCCGCACTGGATCGCCAGCGTCGACTGGGCGCAGCGGAGCGTGCACGTCAAGATCACCAAGAGCCAGGTGAAATCCAGCCCCGTCTACGAAGAGGGTGAGCCGGTGCATCGCGACTATGAAAGGCGGCTCTACGATGCCTATGACCGGACCGGGTATTGGGACTGAGAGGCCGGAGCCGCCGACGGGCAAGGCCGGTGCGTTTCGCCTCCCTAAGTGCGTTGGCGCACAGACGGCCCGCCACGCTCGCGAAAGACTCGACTTGCCGCCCGAGCGCTTCGCTCTTTCCACCTGTTGCAGGACTCCCATGGAATTCACGACATCTGTGCCTGAGTTCTTCGAAGGTTCCCGACGGGTCGTCGGTGCGCCGGTCGGCGCCAAGTCGTGAAGCTTGCAAGCCATCCGCACCCGCAGTCGCACTGGCCGCAGGGCGCCTTTGCGGCCCGGATGCCCGCCTACTTCGACCTGTTTCCGCGAGACGAGGAGTGCTCATCGATGCGTGATTCCCGGGCGGAAGTTCCCACCCCGCCAGCCGCGAGCCCCCAGGTCGTCATCGCCGACCGGGCGGTGGCGTTGTGGCGTGCGGTGGAGGGCGACCTGTCGCCGGTGCTCGGCCGGCGCGCCACGCTGGCGCTGCACCGTCGCGCCTTGTTCCTCACCCGTGTCCACATCGCCTGGTTGCCGGATCCGACGGATCAGGACAGCTTGCAGGATTGCTTGACCCAACTCGCCCAGACGCTGGCGACGCGCTCCGCCGTCGATGCCGATGCGGCTGCGCTGGCACTGGAGCAGACCTTCCATGACCTGCTCGCCTCCTTGATCGGCGCCGGGTTGACCACTCAACTGCTGCGCTCCGCCTGGTCGCTGCGATCCGCCAGCGGCACCACTCCCGACGGATCCCCATGACGTCAGCCAAGCCAGTCCTGCGACGTCTGTCCACCGGTGTGTCCGGGCTCGACGAGATCCTGGGCGGGGGCTTGCCGGAGTTCTCGTTCAACCTGATCGCCGGGCCGCCCGGCAGCGGCAAGACGACGCTCGCCCACCAGATGATGTTCGCGCTCGCCACGCCCGAGCGACCGGCGCTGTATTTCACCGTGCTCGGCGAGCCGCCGCTCAAGATGCTGCGCTACCAGCAGCAGTTCGCGTTCTTCGACCAGGGCCGCATCGGCTCGTCCGTGCATTTCGTCAATCTCGGCGAAGAGGCCGCCGCCGGCGATCGCCACAAGATCCTGGCGCGCATCTCGGACGAGGTCATGAAGCACGGACCGGGCTTCGTCTTCGTCGATTCCTTCCGGGCCGTGATGCTCGCCACGCTGGAGGTCGGCGGGGCGTCGACGGGCCTGCTGGAGTTCACGCAATCGCTGGCCATGCTGATGACCAGCTGGCAGGCGACGACGTTTCTCATCGGCGAATACACGACCCAGGCCGACCCGAATCCGGTCTTCACGGTCGCCGACGGCCTGATCTGGATGAGCCAGAGCGTGCAACGCAATTCGGTGGTGCGCAAGCTCGACGTCATGAAGATGCGCGGCCAGGCCACCTTGCCCGGCCTGCACACCTTTCGCATCGATTTGCGCGGCGTCCATGTCTTCGCACCGGCGCAGCCACAGGCGGCCGGGGCCATCGGCCGGACGCAGGATGTCGACCAGCGCATCTCGCTGGGCATCCCTGTCCTCGACGCGATGATGGGGGGCGGCGTCCCCCGCGGGTACTCGCTGCTCGTGGCCGGGCCGTCGGGGTCGGGCAAGAGCATCCTCGCCGCTGCCTTCCTGCTGGAGGGGGCGCGCCAAGGCGAGACGAGCGTGCTGGCGGCGTTCGAGCAGCGCCCGACGCGCTCGCGCGGGCCGCAACTGGCTGATTTGATCGCCAAAGGGCGGGTCGGCGTCATCAGCACGCAGGACACGGAGTTGTCCGTCGACGAGATCGCGATGCAGTTGCTGGCGGAGGTCGGCCGGCTGAAGGCGACGCGCGTCGTCATCGATTCGCTCTCCGGATTCGAGCTGGCGCTGGCACCCACCTTTCGCGACGATTTTCGCGAATCGCTGGCCCGGCTGGTATCGGCCCTGGCCGGCGCGGGCGTCACCACGCTGATGACCTCCGAACTCGAGGATCGCTACACCGACCTGCGCTTCAGCCCGTACGGCACGGCCTTCCTGACGGACGTGATCGTGGTTCAGCGCTACGTCGAGATGGAGTGCCGCCTGCAACGCATTCTCGCCGTCGTCAAAGTACGTGCCAGCGCGCATTCGCATGAGTTTCGGCTCTATCACATCGATGACGACGGGATCCATGTCGACGACATGCCGATCGGTTACACCGGGCTTCTGGGGGGCCGTCCGAACCAGCAGCTGGTCCTGGCCACGGGTGACCGCGTGGTACCGCGCGATGACGTCCAAGTCAATGGATTCGCATGACCGATCTCCCGGCCGAGTTGGAAGTCGCACAACGGCTGCGCACGCTGTTCCTGCTCGATGCGCGCATCGCGGCGGCACGCGATGAGCTTGCGCAACTCGACAAGACGGTCGCCGAAGGGATCCAGCGACGGCCCCTGAGCCGACACGCCCGCCGACTGCTGCAGGCGAACGAGCGCCTCGTGCTGTCGGCGCTCGATGCACAGACCGCCGAGCAGGTCGCTCGCGCCGACCTCGACGAACTGGAGCGGCTGGGCCAGCGCGATGCGCTGACGAACCTGCCCAACCGCGTCCTGACGCTCGATCGCCTGGAGACGGCGATCGCCACTGCGCGCCGCAGCGGACACCGACTGGGTGTGCTGTTCGTGGACCTGGACGCCTTCAAGTCCATCAACGACACCCTCGGCCATGCGGCGGGCGACGCCAGCCTGCGCGTGGCCGCTTCCCGCCTGAGCGCGAGCGTTCGCGAGTCGGACACCGTCGGGCGGCTTGGCGGCGACGAGTTCCTGGTCATCCTGCCCGACGTCGAAGGCGCCGTGGAAGCCTCGCGCGTCGCCACGAAGATGATTGCGGCGATGGCGGCGCTCGAACCCGCGAGCGGTTTGCTGCCGCCGCTATCTGCCAGCATCGGCGTGGCGATCTATCCGCTGGACGGCCTGTGCGCCGACGATCTGGTGGCGCACGCCGACAAGGCCATGTACCGGGCCAAGTCGCTCGGGCCCGGCCGTGTCGAGTTCTACGACGACGGCGCGTCGAGCGTGTCGCCCGTGGACGCCGCGCCGCCGCCCCCTGCGCTGGCGACTGCGGCCTTGCTCACCAAGGAATGGCACGAGGCGCGCGTGGCCGACCTGCGCGACGCCAACGAGCACCTCGTGCTGGCGGCGCTGACGGCGCAGGGCTTGCAGGCCCGGGCCGAGGATCTCCACCAGCGCCAGCTGAAATTCCTGGCAATGGTGGCCCACGAACTGCGCAACCCGTTGGATCCGATTCGCACCGCCGCGGAACTGCTTGCACATGCGCAGGTGAACGAAGGCCTGTTGACCCGGGTGCAGACGATCCTGCGACGCCAGGTGGGACACCTCGCGCGCCTGGTCGACGATCTGCTCGATGGCGCGCGAGCGAGCAGCGGCAAGTTTCGGCTGGAGCGCAGCCTGGTCGTGCTCGGCGATGTACTGGGCCCGGTGATCGAGGCCATGCAGCGCACGCTGGCGCGCCGACACCAGACGCTCGTCGCGCAGATGCCGACGGAAGAGATCGTGATCTACGCCGATCCGGTCAGGTTGGCGCAAGTGTTCAACAACCTGCTGGAAAATGCCTCGAAGTACACGCCCGCGGGCGGACGCGTTTGCGTTGCGGTCGAGCGTCTGGACGACGCCGTGACCGTGAGTGTCGCGGACAACGGCATCGGTATCTCCACCGAGGCGCTGGATCATGTCTTCGACCTCTTCGTGCAGGAGTCGCGCGCCCGCGCGCACGATGGCGACGGGCTGGGCATCGGACTCGCGATCGTGCGCGAACTGGTGGAGGCGCACGGGGGGTCGATTGTCGGGTCCAGTGCCGGCCATGGCTTCGGCAGCCAGTTCGTCGTCACGCTGCCGGCGCTGCACCGGGAGATCGACGACGAGGTCGCTTCGAGCGTCGGATGAGGCGTGACGCGCCGGGCGCAAACGCTGACTGGCTTTGTGTGCGATAGCGAACAGATCGAACGTGCGGCAGCGAGTAGAGTCGCCTCGAAAATCGTGAGCCGCCCATTCCAATTTCCATTCCCGATTCCAGTGCCCAGGCGCGCGCGAATCCATTCGATCCCATGCCCAATCCGAAGAATAACCACCTGCTCAACTCGCTGCCCGAGGCGGAGTGGCAGCGCTGGGCACCGCTGCTCGAAAAGGTCGACCTGCCGCTGGGCATGGTGCTGTACGAATCCGGCAGCGCGCTGAGCCACGTCTACTTTCCGACCACGGCGATCGTCTCGCTTCTGTACGTGATGGAAAACGGCGCATCGGCCGAGATCGCCGTCGTCGGCAACGAAGGCATCGTCGGCGTCTCCCTGTTCATGGGCGGCGAGACCACGCCGAGCCGCGCAGTCGTGCAAAGTGCCGGCCGCGGCTACCGTCTCAGTGCCGAGCGCATGAAGAGGGAATTCAACCTGGCCGGGCCGGTGCTGCACCTGCTGCTGCGCTACACCCAGGCCTTGCTGACCCAGATGGCCCAGACGGCGGTGTGCAACCGCCACCACTCCCTCGACCAGCAACTGTGCCGCTGGCTGTTGCTGAGCCTGGACCGACTGCAGGGCAACGAGCTCGTGATGACCCAGGAGCTCATCGCCAACATGCTGGGCGTTCGCCGCGAAGGCGTGACCGAGGGCGCGTTGAAGCTGCAGCGCGCCGGCCTGATCAGCTACAGCCGCGGCCACATCACCGTGCTGGACCGGGCCGGACTCGAAAGCCGCAGTTGCGAGTGCTATGCGGTCGTCAAGAAAGAGTACGACCGACTGCTGCCGGCCGTCACCGCGAGATAGGGAGACGCGAGGCGCTTGTGTGCGCCAGAGCACGGTGCGTGCCTGCGCATCGTGCCAGAGTGCCGTGCGGGCTCGTTCGACGTGGGCAGTCGAGACGAATCCGTTCCATCGCCCGCATCAATCGAGGGGCGCAGCACAGCGGAGTTGCTCATTGGCCCATTCCTCCAACCAACTGCTCGCGCGGTTGTCCAAGACCTCGTGTGCACGCCTTGGTGCAATCGGCGAGGTCGTCGAGCTGAATCTGTCGGAGGTGCTCGGCGAAGCCGACCAGCCGACGCGGCACGTCTACTTTCCGATCGATGGATTCATCTCGCTGCTGGCACAGGTGGACAGCGAACATGCGATCGAAGTGGGGATGGTCGGCCGCGAGGGCATGCTGGGGATCCAGCTCGCGCTCGGGGTCGTGGGCGAGCCGCTCAAGGCACTGGTGCAGGGCGCAGGACAGGCGCTGAGGATCGCTGCTGCACCGTTTCGAAGCGAACTCGCGGCGAATCCGGCACTGCGCGCCACGCTGGACAAATACATCTACGTGCTGATCTCCCAGCATGCCCGATCCGCCGCCTGCCTGCGCTTTCACATGATCGAGCAACGTTTGGCGCGATGGCTGTTGATGAGCCAGGACCGTGCCATGTCGGACGAATTCAAGGTGACGCAGGAGTTCCTGGCCTACATGCTGGGCGTGCGTCGCGTGGGCGTGACGGTGGCCGCCGGCGCGTTGCAGCGCCAGCACCTCATTGCCTATGAGCGCGGTGAAATGACGATCGTCAATCGCGCCGGGCTGGCGCATGCCGCCTGCAGCTGCTACGCCAGTGATCGGGCGGTCTACGCCGCGCAGTTCGGTTCGCAGGACAACCGGGAGGTCGCGCCTGTCGCGTGATCGATTCCTGGCGGTTCGCTGCCGTACAGACTGGCGCCTGCGTGTCGCTCATGCTGTTCGAACACCGCGCGCGGCGTGCCAGCGCGTGCGCTCCGTCATCGACGCTTCAAGGAGTATTCCCATGGCTTTCGCCCACGCCGCCGTCTGGATCGAACACCATGGCGCGCATGTGCTCCAGTTCGACTCGGAGCATGTCACCGAGTCCACGGTGAAAGAGCATGTCCACTACACCCGCCAGCATGGCAGCCAGGTGCGCGCTGAACATGAATTCTTCGGCGAGATCACCGAGGCCTTGCGCGAGTTCAAGTCGGTGCTGGTCGTGGGGCAGCACGCGCCGCAAGCTGCCTTTCGCCAGTACATCTCCAAGCATCGCCCGGCGCTGGCGCTCCACGTCGTCGCGTGGAAGACGGTGGACCATCCCACCGAAGCCGAGGTGCTCAAGCTGGCGCGCGAGTTCTTCGTGCAGCGGGGCGAGATGGCCGCCACGCCGCGCATGCACTGAGCGCAATAGCGAGCTTCAGTCGGCCCAGAACCGGCGCGCCTTGCTTGCGCGTTTGAGCAGCGCCTCGCAATGTCCCCGGTCGTCGTCGAGGCGCACGGCGAGCCATCGACGCGCGAGCTTCACGTCGGCGCCCGTCGCGCCATCGTCCATCAGCGAATCGAGGCCGGCGCGATGTTCGCGGTCGATGCCGAATGCATCTTGAGCGACGCGGCAGCGCACCAGGAACGCGTGGACGCGGCGCACGTCGTACAAGGGGCCGGCGAAGGCGGCGAGGCGAACCAGGTGATCCAGGTGTCGGCTGGCGCGGCGACGGCGTGACGCCGAGTCCAGGTTGCCGGCATCGCGCAGCATTTTCGCGTGGCGCACCGCGAGCTCGCCACCGAAGCGCTTGCGCAGTTGCTTCAGGCTGTGCTTGCCCGCCGGCATCGGTGGCGGCAAGCCATGGCAGAACGCCATCACTGCGAGCAGGGCCTGCTGGAATTCCGGATCCCGCACGATCTCGCCGGGGCGTCGATGCTCGCGCGGGTGCGCGCACGCGAAGGCGTAGCCCAGGCCCGCCGCGCGCATTTCCTGGATCAAGGGGGCGCTGAGGGCGGCCGCGCCGCGCTGCCATGCCAGTTCGTGGAGCGTTCGCTTGAACACAGTCTCCCAGCCCGCATCGATGTCCGGGGCCATCGATGACAGTTCGGACAGGGCGGTACGAATCCGCTCGAGACCGTGGCGCAACTGGTCGATCACGTGCCGATCCGCAACGTCTTCGTCCATGGCGCTGACGTTGCCCACGATCTGGTCGAGGCAACTGGCCAGGGTCGCGACGAGAAAGGTGACGCCGTCATCGATGGTGGCGACTACCGGTGCCGTGGCGGTGGTCGGGAAGCCTTCGGGCTGGCCGGCCGCGAGGCGCGAACCCCGTTCGCCCACCGAGGCGGTGCTCAACCAGAGCCCATGCCGCGCCGACCAGTCCTGCGCCAGCGCGAACAGTTGCGCCGTCGGGCCGGCCGACAGCCGGAGTTCGAAGTCGGAAAACGGCATCGCCGCGTCGTTCGTGGTGATCGTCCCGCGACTCAGCGCCAGCTCGATGACCGACTCGCTGGCGCGCACCGTCCGTGCAAGGCGCGTCGCGTCGACCGTGAACGATTCGAGCAGCGGAGTTTCGTCATCCTCCTCGTGCAGCGCATTCCCGAGCGCCGCTTGGATCGCGGCGCCCGTGTCGGTTCCGTCGTGAAGCGCCGGCAAGAGGGGCGGTACGGCGCCGTTGCGCCGCGTTCCCAGGTCGATCTCGTGCACGAGGCATCGCATGCAGTCCGCCGTGGTGGCCGAGGCGACCTGCTTCCAGTCACGGCCTCTCTTGCACAGCGACAGGAACACGCCGCGAGCGGCCAGTCGCCGGTCGCTCGTGTCGAAATACGTCGATTGCCAACGTTGCACCTGCGCCTGCTCTGCGCGAACGGCGGCGACGAGGGCGTCGACCGCGTGGCTGGGCACGCCGAAGGTCAACGTGAACACGGCCTCGGCACTGCCCGCTCGGGCGTTGCGTGCGGGCGGCTGATCCTTTTTCATGCCACGACAGTGCGCGTCGTCGCGGCGCTGCGTCTGTACGGTATCGAACATTCTTTGCACTTTCGCGCGAGCGTGCGGTAGCGCACCGACAACGCCAGGCAGCAAGACGAGACTTCGCACGATCCATGCCTCACCCCTTGACTCTCGTCCAGTGACCAACGTTCAATCTTCCACCGCTCGCTCGCTTCTGGTGCGCATCGTGGCCGCGACCTGCCTGTCGATGTCGTTCGCGGCCTGGGCGCAGGCCGCTCCGGCGGAAAGCATGATCCCGTCCTTCAAGGATCTCGATTCGATGGAGGCCCGCCTGCAAGGCTGCGTGACCTGCCACGGTCGCGACGGCGAGGGGTCGGCCGACGGGCGCTTTCCGCGCATCGCGGGCAAGCCTGCGGGATACCTGCTCCATCAACTGGCGGCTTTTCGCGATGGCACGCGCAAGTACCCGCCCATGAACTACCTGCTCGCCTACATGCCCGACAGCTACCTGCGCGAGATCGCCGCCGATTTCGCCGCCCAGCGACCGCCGTTCGCGGCGGTGCCGGCCAAGACGGTGGACGACGCGTCGCTGCAACGCGGACAACTCCTGGCGACTGGCGGCGACGCGCATCTCGGCATCCCGGCCTGCATCGCGTGCCACGGCGCCGCCTTGACCGGCACGCAGCCCGCCATCCCCGGGCTCGTCGGCTTGCGCGCCAACTACATCGTCGGTCAACTGACGCGGTGGCGCGTGGGCGACCGCCATGCCATCGAGCCGGACTGCATGAAGCGCATCGCGTCACGCCTCACGGACGCCGACATGACGTCGGTCGCCGCGTGGTTGTCGCAGCAGGAGGCGCCCAAGAACCCGTCGCCCCAGCCCCAGCCGGCGGCGCGCCTGCCGCTGGCCTGCGGCAGCCAGGTGCAGGGCGACCGATGAAGCTCGGTGTCCGGATCCTGATGGCGCTGTTGCTGCTGGCGGGCATCGCGGCGGCCATCCTGTATGCCGTGCATCCCGGCAAGCTGCCGCCCAATCCGGGCGCCAGGGAGACGGCAGCGACCCCCCAGACGCTGACGCGCGGCGAATACCTGGCGCGTGCGGGCGATTGCATCGCCTGCCACTCCGTTCCCAATGGCCGGCTGTTCTCCGGCGGTCGCGAGATGCCGACGCCGTTCGGCAGCCTGTTCGTCCCCAACATCACGCCGGACGACGACACCGGCATCGGTCGCTGGAACGCCGACGATTTCTACCGGATGATGCACAACGGCGTCTCGCGCGACGGCGCGCTGCTGTACCCGGCCATGCCGTTCGCGTCGTACACCAAGGTGACGCGCAGCGATTCGGATGCCCTCTTCAGCTATCTGCAGTCGGTGACGCCGGTGCACCAGAAGAACCGTCCGCACGAGTTGAAGTTTCCGTTCGACAACCGCGAGCTTCTCGTCGGCTGGCGCACGCTGTACTTCAGCGAAGGCGAGTTCGCGCCCGACGCGAGCCAGTCGGTGCAGTGGAACCGCGGCGCCTACCTGGTGCAGGGGCTCGGGCATTGCGCCATGTGCCACACGGCGATCAATGCGCTGGGCGGCTCGAGCGAATCGAAGGCGTTCGAGGGCGGCATGATCCCCAACCAGAACTGGTACGCGCCGTCGCTGACGTCCAACCGCGAGGCGGGGCTGGGCGACTGGCCGGTGGCCGAGATCGCCGACCTGCTGCAGGCCGGTGCCTCGCACCGGGCGACCACCTATGGCCCGATGGCCGAGGTGGTCTACGACAGCCTGCAATACCTGACCGACGACGATGCCACGGCGATGGCGGTCTACCTGAAGACCTTGCCGCGACGCGATGCGGCGCCGGTGCCGACGCGCGAGTCCCGCCTGGTCGACCCGGCCGTGCTGGAGTCGGGACGCCAGGTCTATGCCGCCCAATGCGCGGTGTGCCATGGCGGCGAGGGCAAGGGGCAGGCCCCGGCCTATCCGCCGCTCGCCGGCAACCGGTCGATCACGATGGCGTCCCCGGTCAACGCCATCCGCATGGTGCTCAACGGCGGCTACGCGCCCGGCACCTTCAAGAACCCGCGCCCGTACGGCATGCCGCCGTTCGGCCAGGTACTGAGCGACAGCGACGCCGCTGCCGTCCTGACCTATGTACGCGAAGCCTGGGGCAACGACGGCACGCCCGTGACGCCGACCCAGGTCAACGAGCTGCGCAAGCTGCTCCCGGAATGAGCCACGACATGCCGCACAAGGACGACGAAGCAGTCGGCGAACAGGCGTTCATCGACGCCATCGTCGAGCGCGGACCGACGGGCGCCTACGCCGTCGCAGGGGTTGCGACCGCGATCGTCGTGTTGCTGTGGGTGGCGTTCTACGTGTTCGCCTACCTGCCGCGCGGAGTGATGCAATGAGTGTCGACGGCGCGCAGGGCAGCCTGTCCGAAGCGGTCGCCATGGCGGCCGAAAGGCGCTGGGCCAGCGTCGTCGGGGCAGTGCTCCTGCTGCTGGTCGCGATGATGGTGATCACCGGCCTGCACTGGGCGGCGATGCCGCCGTCGCGCGTCGAGACCGTCGACGTGCGGACCCTGCATATCTCGGGCGAGTTCGTCGAGAGCAACCTGGGCACCGCGGTCGCGCCCGACGGCAAGGTCACCGTGCGGCTGATCGCGCAGCAGTATTCTTTCGAGCCGCAGTGCATCGTGGTGCCGGCCGACACGCCCGTGACCTTCCGCGCGACGAGCACCGACGCGATCCACGGTTTCGTCATCGGCACCACCAACGCCAACACGATGCTGGTGCCGGGCTTCGTCTCGACGTTCACCACCCGCTTCCACACCACCGGCGAGGTGTTGATGCCTTGCCACGAATACTGCGGCACCGGCCACGAGGCGATGTGGGCGCATTTGCAGGTGTTGTCCGCGGCGGACTTCGATGCGCGATCCCATGGCGTGGAAAGGCTCAGCTGTGTTGCGCGCTAACCGCCTGGTCCTCGCGCACTTCTGGGTCGCGTTCATCGCGTTCCTCGGCGCGATCGTGCTCGGCGAATGGCAGATGATCGTGCGCTCGCCCTTGAGCGACTGGATCAACAACCCCGAGCACTACTACCGCTCCGTCACGGCCCACGGCACGGTGATGGGCTACGTGATGCCGACGCTGGTCGCGATGGGCTTCGGCTATGCGATCACCGAGCTCGCGCTGAAGCGGCCGCTCATCGGCCTGCGCTGGGCCTGGGCCGGCTTCGGGCTGGTGCTGGCCGGCACCGCGATGGCCGCGACCACCGTCGCCCTGGGCAAGGCGTCGGTGCTGTACACGTTCTACCCGCCGATGGTGGCCAGCCCGTTCTACTACCTGGGCGTGGTGCTGGTGGTCGTCGGCTCGTGGGTCTGGGTGGCGTTGATGGCCATCAACCTGCACGCCTGGAAACGCGACAACCCGGGCGCCACCGTGCCGCTGGCCATGTACGGCAACTGCGCCGGCGCTTTCCTGTGGGCCTGGACATCGGTGGGCGCCGCCAGCGAGATCCTCGTGCTGATCCTGCCCGCGTCGCTGGGCTGGACCGACACGATCAACGCCGGTCTCGCCCGCGTCCTGTTTTCCTGGTCGCTGCACGCCATCGTCTATTTCTGGCTGATGCCTTGCTACATCGCGTTCTACGCGATCGTGCCGCGCGCCATCGGCTCGCGCCTTTACAGCGACACGATGGGACGCATCGCCTTCGCGCTGTTCCTGGTCTTCTCGATGCCGATCGGCATCCATCACCTGTTCGCCGATCCCGAGGTGGGGGCGGGCTTCAAGTTCGTGCATGCCGCGATGACCGCGATGGTGTCGCTGCCCACGCTGCTCACCGTCTTCACCATCGTCGCCTCGGTCGAGATCGTGGCGCGGTTGCGTGGCGGCAAGGGCGCCTTCGGCTGGGTCAAGGCGCTGCCCTGGGGCAACCCGATGATGCTGGCGCTGGCGTTCTCGTTCCTGATGCTCGGGCTCGGCGGCGCGGGCGGGCTCATCAACATGAGCTACCAGATGAACGAGACGGTGCACAACACCCAATGGATCACCGGCCACTTCCACCTGATCTTCGGCGGTGCGATCGTCATCATGTACTTCATGATCGCGTACGACCTGTGGCCCACGCTGACGGGCTGCCCGCCGTTGCCCGCCGCGCTCGTCAAGACGCAATTGTGGTTGTGGTTCATCGGCATGCTGGTGCTGACGCTGCCGTGGCACCTGGTCGGCCTGATGGGCATGCCGCGTCGGATGGCCTACTACGACTACAGCGACCCCGCAATCGCGTCGCAGGGCTGGACGGTGATCGCCTCTGCGGCGGGTGGCCTGCTGGTGATGGCATCGGCCGTGCTGTTCGTCTGCATCCTGGCGCGCGCCAGCGGCAAGGCACGACGCAGCGCGGTGCCAGCCGAGCCCTACACCTTCAGTCGCGCCGTGCATGAGGGCACTCGCATTCCGAAAGCCTTGAACGGCCTCGGACTCTGGATCGCCATGATGATCGCGCTGACCCTCGTCAACTACGGCTATCCGATCGTGCAACTGGCGTCGCTGAAGCAGGCCTGGGTGCCGGTGATTCCGATCGGGGAACGATGATGGACAGCTCGCCGCTCTATTCCTGGCGCAACGCCTGGTTTCGTACCAGCGTGCTCGCGCTGGCGGGCCTGATCGTCGTCACCCTGGTCGTCGGCTTCGTGTGGCTGCCGTCGGCCTCGGACGACTTTTCGACGCAAGGACTCTGGGCCAGCATCTGCCGCGCGGCCGGCGTCCCGTCGAAGTGGGGCGGCGGCGACGCGATCGCTGTCGCGACGCCGCGGCCGACGGACGTCGTCCTGGAGCGGGCAATGGCGGCGCCGGGCACCGACGACGCCGTCGGCCACGGTGCCACGCTCGCGCTGAACTGCACCATGTGCCACGGCGTGCAGGGCATGAGCGTGTCGGACGCACCCAACCTGGCGGGGCAGTACCCCGAGGTCGTGATCAAGCAACTGCACGATTTTCGCTCCGACAAGCGTGACAGTCCGATCATGCAGGGCCTGGCCAAGGGCCTGTCCGACGCGGACATCGCCGATCTCGCCGCGTACTACGCCTTCCTGCCGAAGGCGCGCAATGCGCCGACGACCTACGCCGAGGCCTTGCCCGCGCTCGTGCGCGTCGGCGCGCCGATGCGCAACGTCGCACCGTGCGTCACGTGCCATGGCAGCGTCGACCAGAAGCTGGGCGCGCCCTGGCTCGAAGGGATGCCCAAGCCTTACCTGATCGCTCAACTGATGCATTTCCAGTCGGGCGCCCGGCGCAACGACAGCCACGCGCAGATGAGAAACATGGTGCGTGAGATGACGTCCGACGAGATCTCGGCGGTCGCGACCTTCTATGCCCACGGTGCCGCGCCTGGCGGCTCGCCACGCTAGCGCACGGACGGCGCTGTGCTGCCGCGTGTTCTCACGCGAACAAGCCACCGATCTCGCGCTTCATCGCGCCGTAGCATTCGCAGGCGCGGGTCTCCAGCCCCGCGCGATCGGTGACGAGGATATGACCGCGCCGATAGCGGATGAAGCCCGCATTCTGCAGCCGACCGGCGGCCTCGGTGATCCCTTCGCGCCGCACGCCCAGGATGCCGCCCAGCAACTCCTGCGTCATCGCCAGTTCGCCTTCGGCGCTGCGGTCCAGCGTGCTCAGCAGCCACCGGCTGAGGATCTGGCTCATGCTGTGGTGTCGGTTGCAGCCCGCCGCCTGGGCGGTTTGCATGATCGTCGAGCGGGTGTGCAGCAGCAGCAACCGCCTGAGCGATCCCGCCCGGTTGAATTCGAGCTTCGTGGCCTGCTGCGACAGCCGGTACG
The DNA here is from genome assembly GCA_039920745.1 of Burkholderiaceae bacterium. Lineage (GTDB taxonomy): Bacteria > Pseudomonadota > Gammaproteobacteria > Burkholderiales > Burkholderiaceae_C > Scleromatobacter. The sequence goes on from JBDSDD010000055.1 coordinate 23,883, forward strand.
CCATCCCCGCGCGGGAGACGACGGCGGAGCTCGACGTCGAGGCGCCGCCCAGGAAGACGGGTGCGCCCACGACGCCTTCCCGGCCCACGGCGCTCGTCTCGGCCGAGGCGCCGGATTCGGTCACGCAGTGCAGCCTGACGACCGCGCGCGGCATGCGCAGCCGCGACATCGCGAGGTGACGAGGAGGCCGATACGTTGCTGTAGCCCGCGTCGCGGAGAAGGCGTTCGAGCAGGCGCACGTTGGCCGGCTGGTCGTCGACGATGAGGATGTTCGCGCACAGGATCTCCGAGTCGTCGAGTGTCATTTCGCTGCCTGGTCAACGAGCAGGTTCCGTTGGCTCGACAGCCCGAGCGCCACATCCAGCGTGCTCAGGAACTCGTCGACCTTGATCGGTTTGGTGAGGTAACGGAAGAAGCCGGCGGCCAACCCCTTCTCCGCGTGGCGTGGCATGGCATTGGCGCTCAACGCGATCACGGGAATGGCGGCGGTGGCGAGGTCGTCGAGTTCGGGCGATGCGAGCTCGACCCAGAAGACGCTGCCGACGCCGACCTCGCTTTCCACGCCGATGGCGCCGCCCATCAGCTCCGCCAGTCGCTTGCTGACGACCAGGCCGATCCCGGTGCCTTCCTTGCGACCGGCCTCCTGACCGAGGCGGTTGAACGCCTGGAAGAGTTGAAGCACGTTGTCGGGTGACAGGCCGGGTCCGGTGTCGCGAAACTCGATCCGGATCCGATCCTGCGCAATGGAGAAGAAGCTCTCCGGTGAGGTGGGGCAGGCGGCTCGGCCGTCAAAGAGGTTGCTAGTTCAGACAAATCATCCTTCGAGGTGGCCTGGCGGCTCCGGCATCAACGCCATCGCCGATGGGCGTGCAACACAAGGGCACGGCGACTTGACGTCCGCACCGGAGTCCAGCGTCTTGCTTTCGGGGTGGCGTCAAGCGGCGCAAGTGTGCAGATGTCACACCTGGGGCAGCAATTGGTTACAGCTCTCCAGGGGGGCGACGATAACGGTTCATCGGTGGCCGGCCACCTTCAACGCATCACCGCCCCCATGAACATCCAATCGCTTTCTGCCCCCCGTGTCGAGTGGGAACTGCTGCCCTCGCTGTTGAACATGCTGGGCCATCGCCGCCATCGTTCGCAACCGGCCTGGATGGAGACGGTGGTGTCGGAGTTCGACATGGCACAGGCCTCGGATCCGTTCGAGGAAGTGTTGCCGGGACTGTCGGTGCGCGAAGTGCGCGAGCCGGACATCTTCCAGATCTTCTTCGGCTGAACCAGCCTCGACATCTCTCGGGTGCGCGCGTCAGGCGCCCGCAAGACCGGCGCCGCAGCACCGCAGCGTTCGGCGCCACAATCAATGCCCCGCAACTTGAGGGGCTGCAGCATCAGGCACCTGCCTGGCGACCCCGGCCCTCGTCGCCCATGTCGCCCGCCACGCATCACCATTTCGTCGAAGCCGGCCTCCTCGATCTGCGTCCGACGCAGATGACCGCGGGATTCGCCGAGGTCGCGCTCAAGCGGCGCGAGTGGGCCGCGTTGTCGAAGAGGGAGCGCAAGCGGTTGCTGCAGTCGCACTGGTTCCCCGCGGTGCTCGGGCCGCGTGGCCGCAGCTACATCGTCGACCACCACCACCTGGGCCTCGCGTTGCACGAGGAGGGCATCGAGCGCGTCAAGCTGATGGTGCTGGAGGACCTGTCCTACCTGGTGCCGACCGTGTTCTGGCGCGTGATGGAGCAGCGCAACTGGGTGCACCCGTTCGACGACACGGGCAAGCGCCATCCCTGCACCGACGTCCCGAGGTGCATCACCGAGCTCAAGGACGACCCGTACCGCAGCCTGGCCGGCATGCTGCGCACTGCCGGCGGCTTCGCCAAGGACACGTCGCCGTTCGCCGAGTTCCTGTGGGCCGACTACCTGCGCCCGCACATCACGCGCGCGCAGATCCGCAAGAGCATCGCGCTGGCGCTGCGCGAGGCGCAAGGCCTGGCCAAGAGCCCGCTGGCACGCTATCTCCCGGGCTGGTCCGGCGTCACGGTGCCGATGGCCGACATCCGAAAATGACGGACGCGGACGGCAGCGCCCGCGCACGCGCGTCGGTCGCCGCGGACCTGATCGCCGGCGTCTCGATGGCCGGCCTGCTGCTGCCCGAGGCCGTCGCGTACTCGGGCATCGCCGGCATGCCGCCGCAGGCCGGCGTGCTCGCGCTGTTCGCGGGGCTGCTGGTCTACGGGCTGATCGGTCGCTCGCGCTTCGCGCTCGTGTCGGCGACGTCGTCATCCGCCGCGGTGCTGGGCGCGGCGATGCTGTCGCTGGCGGGGCACGACGCCGTGCTGCGCGCCGCGCTCGCCGCAGGGCTGGTGCTGGCCACCGGCCTCGCGTTCCTGGCCGCGGGCAGCATGCGCCTCGGCTCGATCTGCAGCTTCATCTCCAAGCCGGTGCTGCGCGGGTTCTCGTTCGGCCTGGCGCTGGTGATCATCCTCAAGCAGTTGCCCAAGCTGACCGGCACGCACCCGCGCGCGGACGCGGCGCTGGCACTCGCGTGGCAGTTGCTGGCACAGGTGGCACAGTGGAACTGGAGCGCGATCGCGCTGGGCGGGGCGTCGCTGGTGGCGCTGGCCTTGCTCGCGCGCCTGCCCAGGCTGCCGGGAGCGTTGCTGGTGATCGCACTCGGCATCCTCGCGGCGCAGGCGCTGCACCTGGGCGCTCGCGGCGTCGCCGTCGTCGGGCGCATCGATCTCGCGTTGACCGCGCCCTCGCTGCCGGTGCTGTCGCAGGGCCAGTGGCTGAGCCTCCTGGAACTGTCGCTGGCGCTGTTGCTGCTGGTCTTCGCCGAGAGTTACGGCGCGATCCGCACGATGGCGCTCAAGCATGGCGACGGTGTCGATCCCAACCGCGACCTGTTGGCTCTGGGCGCCTCGAACCTGTTGTCCGGCCTGATCCACGGCCTGCCGGTCGGGGCTGGCTTCTCGGCGACGGCGGCCAACGAAGCGGCGGGTGCGACGAGCTCCAAGTCGGCCTGGATCGCCGGCGCGGTGGTGCTCGCGCTGGTGGCCTTGTGCCTGCCGTGGATCGAACTGACGCCCGAGCCCGTGCTGGCCGCGGTGGTGATCCACGCGGTCTCGCACACGCTGTCGCTGGACGCGTTCCGCCCGTACTTCGCGTGGCGGCGCGACCGCTTCGTCGTCGTGGCCGCGGCGGTCGCGGTGGTCGTGCTGGGGGTGCTGAACGGCTTGCTGGCCGGCATCGCGATCAGCCTCGCGATGACCTTGCGCGGGCTGTCGGAGCCGCGCATGAGCGAGCTGGGCCAGCATCGCGCGGGCCATGACTACCTGGGCCTGCAGCATGACGACGTCGTCCCGGTGCCCGGCGTGCTGATCCTGCGCCCGGAGGCGCCGCTGTTCTTCGCCAACGTCGAACGCATGCTCAGCGAGATGCGCACGCGCATCGCGGCCAAGGCGCCGCGCGCGTTCGTGCTGAGCCTGGAGGAGACGCCCGATCTCGACGGCACGACCATCGAGGCGCTGACCGCGTTCACCGCGGAGCAGGCCGCTGCGGGCCGTTCGACAGTGCTCGCGCGGCTGAAGGATCCGGTGCTCGCGTTGCTGCAATCGGCCATGGCCGGGCAGGCCACGACACGGCTGGAGGCTGGCAGCGTCGACGACGCGGTGGCGTCGCTGTCGAGCTGAAAGGGCACGCAAAGCCGAGCGGGACCGCTGTTTGCCCTGTCCTCCGGGTCGTTTCAATGATTTGGAGAATACAAATGAACAAGTCCCTCGCCACACTGCTCGCCACCGCCGCTGCCGCCACCTTCAGCCTGGGCGCCTACGCCCAGTCCTCGGACACGATGCCGGCCCCCGGCACGCCCGGCACCACCACGACCACCACGACCGTGACCACCGACACCATCGAGACCAAGATGGTGCCGGCCCCGGGCGTCACCAAGTCGCAAGCCAAGGACCTCAAGATCGAGTCCAAGGCCGACTACAAGGCCCGCAAGAACATCGCCGAAGCCCACCACGACCTGAACAAGGCCGACTGCAAGGTGAACACGGAAGGCGCCGTCGAGCGCGCGTGCAAGGCTGATGCCCGCGCGACGGAAGAGAAAGAAAAGGCCGATGCCAAGCTGGTCCACAAGCAGGAACAGCAGGACATCAACGCCGTGACCAAGTAAGTTCCGCCGGTTCGGCGCCGGCCCTGACGCTGCCGCCGAGCCGCAAGGAGCAGGCCCCGCCGGTTTCACGACCTGCGGGGCTTTCTTGCGTCTCGAGTGGACAAAGAATATGGCCCCGGCTGGGGCCATTTGCTGCAAGCGGCGCGACTTACTTGTCGAGCCAGTCGCTCAGTTCCTCGGCATGTTCCTGTTCCTGCGACAAGATGTGTTCGATGATGCGGCGCGTCGTCGAATCCTTGTCACCGATCAGCTTGACCATCTGCGAATAGGCTTCGATGGCGACGCGCTCGGCCACCAGGTTGGCGCGGATCATCGACTTCAGATCCTTGGACTCGTCGTAGTCGGCGTGGCTGCGTTGCAGCAGGGTGGCCGGGGAAAAGTCCGGCTCGCCGCCGAGTTGCACGATGCGCTCGGCCAGCATGTCGGCATGTTCCGTTTCCTCGGTCGCATGCACCATGAATTCTTCGGCGATCGCCGGCGAAGCCAGGCCCTTGGCCGTGTAATGGTGGCGCTTGTAGCGCAGGATGCAGACGAGCTCCGTGGCGAGCGAGTCATTGAGCAGCTTGACGATGTCTTCGCGCCACGGGCCGTAGGACGGCGTGATGGCGCCTTGCTCGAGGTGGTTCTTCGCGGCGTCGAGGGCGCCCAGGTCGAGCTTGAGGGGGGCGTGCGTGGCACTGGATTTTTCGGACATGGCGGGCCTTCTTGTGAGTGGTGGGTTGATCTGTTCCGCCATGGCAAACGGGATGCCAGGTTCCAACCAGCCTGCGCCGTCGGCGTACCGTGCCGCGCGCGGCAAGACCGCCGATCCGCACGGTCGCCGCGTTGCGACTACAGTGAGCCGCATCGCAGGCAGGAGAACTCCCATGGCAGCCAACAACAAGCCCGTCACGGTCGCGGTGCTGGACGACTACCAGAACGCCGCGCTGCGCCTGGCCGACTGGGCCGTGCTGGGCGCGCGTGCCGCCGTCAGCGTCTTCAACGACCACCTGTCCGACACCGACGCCGTTGTCGAGCGCCTGAAGGGCTTCGACGTGCTGTGCGTGATGCGCGAGCGCACGCCGCTGCCGCGCGCCACGCTGGAACGGCTGCCGCGCCTGAAGCTGATCGTGTCCACCGGTGCGCGCAACGCGGCCATCGACGTCGCCGCGGCGGCCGAGCGCGGCGTCGCGCTGGCGTTCACCGGCTACACGTCGGCCCCGACCATCGAGATGACGTGGGCGCTGATCCTCGCGGCGAGCCGCCACATCGTCGCCGAGAACCTCGCGTTCCGGCGCGGCAGCTGGCAGCAGGGCATCGGCATCGGCCTGGCCGGCAAGACGCTGGGCGTGCTGGGCCTGGGGCGGGTCGGCGGCGCCGTCGCGAAAGTGGGCGCGCTGTTCGGCATGAAGGTGATCACGTGGAGTCCCAACATGACGCCCGAGCGCGCCGCCGAGGGCGGGGCCATCGCGGTCAGCAAGGAGGAGCTGCTGCGCCAATCCGACGTGCTGACGATCCACATGGTGCTGAGCCCCAGCACGCGTGGCCTGCTGGGCGCCGACGAGCTCGCGCTGATGAAGACCAGCAGCCTGCTGGTCAACACCTCGCGCGGGCCGCTGGTCAACGAGGCGGCGCTGGTGTCGGCATTGACGTCGCGGCGCATCGCGCTCGCAGCGCTGGACGTCTTCGACACCGAGCCACTGGCCGCCGACCACCCACTGCGTTCGCTGGAGAACGTGCTGGGCACGCCGCACATCGGCTACGTGGCCGATGACCTCTATCGCACGTTCTACGGCGACACCGTGAAAGCGCTGGACGCGTGGCTGGTCGAGCACGCGAAGTCGGCCTGATCGCAGCGTCGCGCTGACGGCGTACCTCGCCGACGATTCAATGGCCCAGGTCGCGGTAGAAGTAGGTCGTCGCGCACTCGCCGCCCGCCGGCAGCAGCGCGTAGCGCGGGATGACGCCGGCGGCATGCCAGCCCAAGCGGGCGTAGAGGCGGGCGGCTGTGGCGTCGGCGGTGTCGAGCACCAGCAGCGTCTTGCCGGCGGCGCGGGCCGCCTGCTCGGCCGCGTGCATCAGCGCCGCGCCCGCGCCCTGGCGCCGCGAACGACGGTGCACCAGCATCTTGGCGACGTCGGCACGGTGCGGCTGGTTCTCGGGCTGGTCGAGGATCACCTGCACGGTGCCGACGATGCCTTGCGCGTCCTGCGCGACGAGCAGCACGCGCTCGCCGCGCCCGACGCCGTCGGCCACCTGGCGCCAGAACGCCAGCGCCTTGGCGCGCGTCAGTGGCCACATGAAGCTCACCGATGCGCCGCCTTCGACGCAGTCGATCAGCAAGTCGGCCAGGGCCTGCAGTTGCGATTCGTCGACGCTGTCGAGACGGCGCAGTTCAAGGGAAGAGGCTGGGGCGCTGGTCGCCATGGGATCTCCGCAAGGGCAGGGGGTAGGGCATGGAGGCCAGCACGACGGCGTAGCGCGCGTCGACCTTGTGCGGGTTGTGGAACATGATCGGCTTGTCGAGCACCATCGCCACGCAGTCGCCGGCGCGCAGCTGGTGGCGCTCGTCACCGACCGTGATGTCGATCGCACCTTCGATCACCCAGACCTGCTGGTGCATCACCGGCTCGCGTGGCCCGGTCTCGTACGACACGCGTGCCTTGGCCGGAAACGTCACCTCGACGATCTGGATCTGCGAGCCGACGCCGCTGGGCGACACGTTGCGCCGCACGTAGCCCGAATGCGGATCGCGCCACGACGGCTGGTCGGCGGCGCGCGCGACGGGATTGGCCGACGGCTGCGGCGCATCGAACAGCGCCGCCAGCGGCACGCCCAGGCCGCTGGCGAGCTTCTCGAGCAGCACGGCGGTGGGGCTGCTCTCGCCGCGTTCGATCAGCGAGATCATCGAGCGGCTGATCCCGCAGTGGATGGCCAGCGCCTCGAGGGACAGGCCGCTGGTGGCGCGCAGATCGCGCACGCGTTGGGCGATGCGGTCGTTGAGGGAGTTGGGCGTCGGATCTTCCATGGTGGATTTAGTGTCCAGTATGTTGGACAAGCCGTCAAGCGATGGAAAGCTCGGTTCGAGCCGTCCATTCCGACCGAAGAAGCCTCACGCGTTCTCGGAAGCGATCGACTGGTCGAGGCCAGCCGTGGGCCTGCGATCGTCGACTTCTACACGTCCACGCACGCTGTCGGTCAGCCAAACCCCGGGAATCTGCTCGGCTTTGAGCCGATGCGCGGATTGGCTGCCACCCGCAGCGCATGCAGGATGAAGGCCGCGGAGTCAGCCGTGCGCCGTCCGTGCGTCGGCATTTGCCCCCCGGCTTCACCCCACGTCGGTCGTCATCAGCGAGGAGCGCGCGAAGCGCATGGCCGACGACATCATCTCCATCAACTTCTTTGCGACAGGGCCTGGATCGCGCCAGTCCCAGTAAGCGAAACTGCTCACCCGCCACAGCGGGGGAAAGTCCGGCGGCGTCATGCCCGGATGAAGCGCGTCCCACGAGTCGTATCTGGAGCGGCAGTCGCGGTGGAGCTCGATCCAGTATCGATGCTTCAAGACCGGGCGCAGTGGCTCGTGCGACAGGTCGTCGCCGATCAGGTCCCTGTAGCCCAACCAGGGCAAATTGACGCCGCAGTCCCGCAGGTGGCCAATGGACGTGAACGGCCTCGCGTTGAAGTCGATCAGGTAGAACCGACCGGTCTGACGCTCCCTCAGCCACTCGATACCGAAGATGCCGTGGTAGCGCAGGTTCGCGAACAATGCGAGAGTCTGGGCGATCATCAACTCGTCGCCGCCATCGCCCGCGTTGGCTGGAATCTCACCGAAAGTGGTCGTCCCCAGATTGGGCGGGAATTGCCTCAGGCGACGATGCGTGCTGATCGAGCGAACCTGGCCGTCGCGGTCGCACAAGCCGTAGGTGTCGAAGATCTCGCCATCGCCACCGGCAAGCAGCCGCTGCACCAAGAAGGCGGACGATTGGCCCGATCCCAGGAATGCGAGCAGGCTCGTCGGATCCTTGCAATAGCGGTTCTTCTGCAGCATTGCGGCGGCAGACCGTTCCGCGCCGTAGCTCGGCTTGACCAGATAGGGCCCTGCATGCTGTGCGGCCCAGGCCGCCACCCTGGGGAGGTCGTCGCAATGCGTCCACGGGACCACAGGTACGCCGACGCGCTCGGCCAGGGCGTACAGGCACTCCTTGCGCACGATGGCATTCACCGTGTCATAGGGAGTCGACCAGAGCCTGCACGTCTCACCCAAGGTGTCGGCATTCCTGGACAACCACAGGGCGCGTGCATCGCTGGTCACGAGCAGGACGGGCTTTTCTCGCATCGAACTCGCGTGCCGGCAGACCAGTTCGGTCAGGTCGGACTCGGACGCAGCGCAAGGGACGACGACCACCTGGCTCGGGTAGCGGGAAAAGAGCAGCGGATCCTTTGGATCGAAGACGAACGCCAGCACGTCCACGCCCTGGCGCGCCAGGGCGCGCACGGTGGCAAGTCCGGTCAACTGCGAACACAAGACGATGGCCTTCGGCCTCTCCCGAGTGGCCGCGGAGCGCACGGGGGCGCGCATGATTCCTCCCTCTACCTCTGCCTCTATCGGCTGCAAAACGTTCGCAGCTCCCGCACGCACGGGCATGAACCTCGCCCATCTGTGGCCCGAAGCTTCCCGCCTCAAGCTGTCTCAGGACTGTCGAGTCAGGGGCGGACGGCCGTGTGTGCGACACAAGTTGGCATCTTTCGCCTTTTCCTTCACGGGGCCCGCGAGCTTGCGCGGACAGGCCGCTGTGGGCGCAGGACGCGGGCGCCTGGACGACATGGAGCCAGCCTCGTTCTGCGCGGGCACCCACGCCACCGGCGGACGATGCACAACCGCCGCGGTCGCACGGCGCGCGGCCGCACCTTTGCACGGATCCCGCCAGGCTTGCACTCGTCGTGAAGCACTGCTACGATAAGTTAATTAGTTAAGTGGCTAATTAGCTAAGTACAACCTGGCAGAACGTCCATGAAAGAAGACAACGTCTTCGCCGCCCTGGCCTCGACGCCGCGCCGCAAGATCCTCGCCTACCTGTCCGAGGCCTCGCTGACCGCCGGCGAGATCGCCGCGCGTTTCGACATGACCAAGCCGTCGCTGTCCAAGCACCTGCGCATCCTCGAGGACGCTGGTCTCGTCACCAGCGACAAGCGCGGGCAGTTCGTCCACTACAGCCTGGCCGACCACAACCTGCTCGGCAAGTTGCACGACATGCTCGCCACCTTCTGTCCAGTCGGCGGCCCGTTGAAGAAGGAAAGCGCGGCGCTGGCGACGGGTCGCAAGCGCACCAAGGCCTGACTCACGAAAGCGACGCCATGCACGCAGCCACCGCCCACCCAGCCGGCCTCCCGGCCCGCGCCACGCAACGCACCAGCACGTTCCCGTCCGTCACGCTGCCCGCCGGGCCGGGACGGGTGCCCGTGGAGGTGCATCTCGTGTCGCGACTGGGCCGCGGCGAGGGTGACCGCTTGTTCTTCGAGGCGCTGGCCCGCCAGCGCGCGCATGGGCGCTTCGTCGACGAACTCGACGAGCCGTCCGCCAAGCTCGGCTGCACCGACTTCGACCGCGGCGACGCCACCGCGCTGTACTCGTTCGGCGTGGGCCGGCGCGGCCATCCGTTCCATCGCCACGCCGGCCACCGCGTGTTCACGGCGGTGTCGGGCAGCGGCGGGGCACAGCTGCGGTTTTCCAGCGCCACGCCGGCTGATCTCGAGCGCGATCCCTCGAGCTTCGTGCGAGCGATGCACCACGTCGACATCCCGCCCGACTGCCTGTTCAGCGTGCGCTTCTCCGGCGCGACCTGGCATCAGTTCGCGCCCTTGCATCCCGCCTCGGGCCATCCGGCGCTGTTCGCGTTGTCGACGCACACCAACGAGCTGGGCGGCGACCTGAGCGAGGCGGTGCGCCGCCAGGTGCTGCGCGACGAGGGCGACATCCCGTCGCTGACCGAACTGCTGCCGGAGGCGGTCGTTCGATGGCTGGCCGCGTCGCCGCTGTCGATGGCGCGCGTGCCTGCCACCGTGTTGTCGCTGCACGATCGGCCGGGCGGGCTGCTCGAAGCGGCTTGCAGGCGCTATCGTTCGTTCGCTGGCCACGTGGCGCGCTGGCGCCTGGGTTTCGGCTTGCGTCCCGGCTTCGTGAGCGTCGTCCATGGCCCGCAGGTCATCGAGCACGCCGACCTGGCCATCGACAGCCTGCTGCGCGGCGAGCTATGCGATCGCACCATCCATCACCAGGACACGTTCACGCTGACCGTGATGCCACTGGGCACGCCGGATCGCGATGCCGCTCAATGGCTCGCGGCGGCGCTGGCGGGCTTCATGGCCAACCAGCCGGCAGGCGTGTCGCGCATGATGGCGTTGCGCAACGTGCTCGTTCGTCCGCTCGGCCTGCGCACCTCGCCGCTGGGCTGCCCGGTGTCGTCGCTGCTGGCGCCGATGGCGGCCGTCCGCTTCGACGGACGGTTTCCGGTGCATTCACAGGCCGTGTCCACCGACGGGCGTTCGGCCCAGGTGATCCTGGGTGCCGACGACAAGCACCTGGTGTTCCGCTCGTGCGTCGGCGTGCGGTTGCTGGACGACGGCGCAGTCGAATTCTCCTTGTCGGACCGCGTCGCCTGCACCAACCTGTTCGGGCGTGTCTACATGGCGCTGATCGCTCGGACGCATCGGCGGGTTGTCGCTCCGGCACTGCTGACAAGCGCCGCCGAGTGGGCCTTGCGCCGAGCCCTCAGGCGCCGCTGATCCGTACCAGCAGCCACAGCGGCAGGCCGATGTACAGCGTCGCCAGGCCCATCCGCTCGAGTACCCGACGTGCGTCCAGCGCGCGCGCCGGCGCGAGCACGACGCCGGCCAGCGTGCCCGCCTCGATCGTGGCGCGCACCGCCGCCGCGCACAGCACCACGCCGATGATCCACGCCGCCCACCACAGCCCGAAGGTCGTCAGGTAGGCCATCATCCCGAAGGTCAGGTACTCGCCGAACGTGCCGCCGTACGCGATGTGCTGGTGCAGGCGGAACGCGGGCAGCGCGAGCAGCAGCGGAAACAAGCCGAACTTGATCCACAGGCGGTCGAGCCGGGTGCGGGGCAGGGCCTGGGTCGCCTGCGCGTAGCGGCGCGCGGACGACGCCGGCGCTTGCGGCAGCGTCACGCCCGCAGTCGCCAGCGCCCGCGCGAAGGCGTCCGGGTGCGCCAGCGCGAGGCCGTAGCGCCAGCGCTCGCCCGACGTCAGCCGCAGCGACAACCCCGGCCCCGGAATGAGCAGGCGCCACGAGTCGACGCCGGCCACGTCGGCCAACGCCAGTTCGAGCCGGCGGCTGCCGCTGCTCAACACCAGCAGGCCGTCGGCGATCGTGGCCTGCGCCGCGAAGGCGCGCAGCACGCACCAGGCTGCGGCCTCGGGCACCAGGAACAGGGAGGCGAACGCGCGGATCTGCGCGAAGGTGTTGGATTGCAGCGCGACGTCGCCGAGTGCGACGGCCGCGACCATCGCCAGCAGCCCGCCGCGCGCGAACGCGCGCAGTGCCCCCGCGGCCACGCGCGCCGCGAGCGGCAGCGCCGCCACGTCGACGGGCAGCGTGGCCACTTCGAGCGCGGGCGAGGGCGCGTTGGCGTCGACGAGCCCCCAGCCACGCAGTGCCGCCAGCGCGGTCAGCAGCGCGAGGAAGGCGAGAGCCGCGCGACCGACCCAGTCGCCCCACGCCACCATCAGCGTGCGCGGCGGCGTGCGCACCATGAGGTCGCCGACGACCAGCGTGCGTTCGCCCATGCGCGTACCGGCGATGACGCTGCCCGTGGCGTCGATCACCGCGCTGAAGCCGTTGGTGGTGACGCGGAACTGCGGCAGCCGCGTCTCGATGCTGCGAAACGCGGCCCCGGCCTGGTGCAGCACGGCGCCCTGCGGGTGCGCGGTGAACCAGGCGTCGTTGGACAGCGTGAGGATGGCTTGGCCGCCCAGGCGCGCGCCGTCGATCGCGAGCGACGGGTCGACGTCGTCGCGGCAGATCAGCGGCAGCACCGGGATCTCGCGCCCGTCGGCCAGGCGCAGCGGGAACACCCGGGCGCCGGTGCCGGCCTGCCACGTGCCGGCCCAGGGCAACCAGCGGCGCAGGGTCGCGCCGTCCAGCCATGCAGGCACCTGCTCGGTCAGCGGGAACAGGCGTGTCTTGCGATAGAAGCCCAGCAGGCCCTTGGCCGGCTCGACGAACGCGGCGGCGTTGTACTCGCCGGCGGCGTCGACGTCGTAGGTGCCGAACACGAAGGGCACGTTGGCGGCGTTGACGATGGACTGGATCTCGCGATCGAGCGCGGCACCGGCCTCGCTCTTGGGATGGCCGAAGGTCGTCGGGTACACGGTCTCCGACCACAGCACCGCGTCGGCGTGCTGGCGCACCACGGCGTCGTACGACATGGCGAAGTGCGTGTCCAGCACCTCGCGCACGACCGCCGCTGCGCCTCGTTGCTGGCGCAGGCGGTCGTAGTCGACGATGTCGGCTTGCACCAGGCCGACGCGCAGCGCCATGCCGCCGGCGCCAGGGCCGCTGGCCAGCACCGCGGCGCCGTAGCCCGCGAGCAGCACCGGAATGGCGGCGCCCAGCGCGAGCGCGCGCAGGCCGCGTGCGTTAGACGCGGGCGATGCGGGCGACGCGCGGGACGCGAGCGCGGCCGCGACGGCCTCGTTGGCCAGCAACAGCAACAGCGTGAGTCCGGCGCCGCCGCCGAGGTCGGCCGCCTGCCGCATCAGGCGCGACGGATAGAGGCCGTGGCCCCAGGTATCGCCCAGCACCTTGGGCACCAGCCATTCCGCCGCGACCCAGGCCGACGCGCCGGCGAGCGCACGCAACGCAACGCCATGGCGTCGGCCCGCGACTTGTCGTGCCAGTGCGAACGCCATGAACTGTGGCTGGAACACGGGCGCCACGACGAACAGCACCAGATACCCGCCCAGGTCGCCAAGCTGCGTGTAGGACCCGATCGCGCAGGCGAACCAGCCGAAGACGGCCAGCGTGAACGCGACCGCCATCGCCCACGCGTTGAGCAGGGTGCCGCGCAGCGAACGGGGCGTATCCAGCGTGCGAAGCCACGGCACCAGCGCGACGAAGCCGAGCGCACAGGCGACACCGCCCTGGGTATAGACGAGGGCGAGCAACGCGGTGGCGCCGACGCCGGCCACGACGCGCAGCCGCGGCGCCAGGGTCAGAGGATCCATGCGGTTCACCGGCCTTCGACCGGGGCGGGGACGACGATGCGGCGGATCGGCAGTCCGGGCGGCGCGAACTCGGGTGGCACGACGCGGTTCGCGGGCATCGCCACGGGCTGGCCATCGGCCGTGTGCGCCTGGTAGTCAGGCGCGAACATCAGGATCGGCTCGATGCGCTGGCCATCGTCGGTGGCCTGGTAGTGGCGCACGTAGCCGGGTGGCAGCGGGAAGTCCTCGGGCACGGCCAGGCCCAGCAGCGGGGGCTTGGTGCCGGGTGGCGAGAATGCGCCGAGGCCGGTGTGCACGCCGGCTTGGTGCAGGCGGTCTATCACCTCGGTCATCGTCGGCTTCTCGCCAGCGTTGATGTAGTCGGAGATGTCAGGTGTCTGGTCGCCGTTCGGGTCGCGCAGGCGGGGGATGCGCGGGGCGGCGGGCGGCGTGCTCGCGCCGAGGACGACGGCGGTGTCCGGCGCCGATGCCGCGCTGGCCGCTGCGGGAGCGGGCGCTTCAGGCGTCGGGAGGAACGCCGCGGACGTGGCGACGGCATCGGGCGTCGCCGGGCCGGCCGACGGCCACCAGGCGACGACCGCGCCGCCGACCAGGCCCAGCGCGATCGCCAGGAACCCGACCGCCGGGCCCCAGGTCCGACGATCGGGTTGATGGCGATGAGGCTGGCCCATGGGGCTTGCCGGCCTGAAGGCTCAGGGCGCCGGGGTGTTGGACGTCGACACCGTCCAGCCCATGCGCTCGTGTCCGTACTGGTTCCAGATCGGGCTCTTGCCATTGGTGAACGACGAGTAGCGCGGCGCTCCGGAGCCGGTCGTGCCACCGAACAGGCCGGCCGTGACGGTGCCGCCCGTGTAGGTCGGGTGCGTGTCGTCGGACTGGATGTAGTCGTAGCTGGTGCCCGACGACGCAAAGTGCGTGTTGGCGTCGCGGATCGTCGAACGCAGCGTCGTCGTCGTGCGCGTGACGTAGCTGGACTCGCTCTCGCCGGGCACCCATTGCAAGCCGACGGCGTCGATGATGCCGTCGCCGTTGCTGTCGTAGTCGGCGCCCATGTACCCCGCGAAGTTGTCGGCGCAGGTGAAGCCCTTTTCACGCGCGTATTCGCACATCCAGTAGTTCATCTTGGCGATGCGCGGCAGGAACGTGTTCTGCAGGCTCACGCTCGCCTGGGTGGTGGCGTCCTTGCACTTGCTCTGCGAGTTGTCCGCCGCATAGCCCGGGTAGTGCAGGTTGGAGATGACCTTGACCTTGACGCCGGCGTAGGCGTTGGCGTTGATGAAGTCCATCGCAGCGGCGACGTACTGCTTGCAGGTGGTCACCGCGGTGTCCATGCCCGAGTAGTCGCAGGTGCCGGTCTGGCTCTTGAACGCGGTGCGGGCCTGCAGCCCGTCGTTGCCGCACATCTCGAACGTGACCACGCGCGTGCGGCTGTCCTGCATGTAGGACTTCTCGGCGACGATCTTGTTGGTGTAGACGTCGGACGCCACCGCCCCGGACTTGGCCCGACGCACGCTCTCGATGTCGGCGCTCCACGTGGCGGACAGATACTCGGCGTCCACCGTCGGCGCCGAGTACTTGGCGGCGCTGGTGATCGACGTGTTGTATCCCGCGTAGATCGAATCGCCGTACGCGACGACGCGGTACTTGGTGGTGGTGCCGGGACGGTCGATCGTCCACGACACGTTCTGGGTCAGCGTGTTGGCGCCGGCCTGGGCGGCCAGGCCCAGCAGCAGAAGGGCCGGCAGCAGCCGGGACGCGAGGGCGGGGAGGGCGGGAACTCGACGGGTCATCGGTGTCTCCTGGACTTGTTGCATGCCTTGGGAACAGTGCGCCTTGGCTCCGTCGTGAACCGGGAGAACGGAGGGGGCGTGGAGGCAGACTAGACATCGGCCTCGCACGACAAACGAGGGGGAACCCTCGTCGACGAGGGGGCCTGGATTGCAAAGTCATGCTGTTGGCTCGCTGGGTCAGCAACCTTGCAAATCGCCACCAATTGACGCCGTCATATACGGGGTGGGGCATGCAGAAAAGGCCCGATGGCGACGGTCGCTCATCGATGCCTGCGGCGCTTCAGCCTTGGCCCAGGAAGGCGGTGATCGCCCAGTTGATCGCGCCGCCGCCGATCACCAGCCAGGCGAACAACGTGGCGCCCAGTCCCAGCGGCGCGAGGCCGGCCGCCTTCATCGCCGAGACGCGGGTGGTCAGGCCCAGTGCGGCCATCGCGATGGCGAGCACGGCGACGTCGAGGGTGTTGGCGGCAGCGACTGTCGCGGCCGGCAGCACGTCCAGCGAATGCAGGCCGGCCACGGCGACGAAGCCGAGCGCGAACCACGGGATCGCGATGCGCGGACGGGCTTGCGTGGGGGCGGGCGTGCCGCGCGAGCGCGTGACCCACGCCGACAGCATCACGAGGAAGGGCGCGAGCATCATCACGCGCACCATCTTGGCGATGACGGCGGTGTCGGCAGCGCCGTCGCCGATCGCGTGGCCGGCGGCGACCACCTGCGCGACTTCGTGGATCGTCGAGCCGGCCCAGAGGCCGTACGCGGTCGTCGACAACGGGTGCGCCGCAGCGAGCAGGTGATACAGGGCGGGGTACAGGAAGATCGCGACCGTGCCGAAGGCCACGACGGTGGCGACGGCCACGGCGACCTGCTCCGGCCGGCCGCGCACCACCGGCTCGGTGGCCATCACCGCCGCCGCGCCGCAGATCGAACTGCCGGCGCCAATCAGGATGGCGGTGGTGCGGTCGAGGCCGAACACGCGTGTGCCCAGCACGCAGGCGAGCGCGAAGGTGCTGCACAGAACGACGGCGTCGATCGCGACGCCGGCCAGGCCGACATGGCCGATGTCCTGGAACGTCAGGCGCAGGCCGTACAACACGATGCCGGCGCGCAGCAGGCGCTGCTTGGCCAGGTTCAGGCCGTCGGCCGACGCGGCCAGCGCGGCGCCGGGCAGCAGGTTGCCGGCGACCAGCCCGAAGACGATGGCCAGCGTCAGTGCCGAAATGCCGTTGGCCTGGAGCCAGCCGATGCGAGCCGCCTCGGTGGCGGCGGCCGCCACGGTGGCGGCGAGGGCGAGGCCTGGCGCGTGGCGCAGCGCGGCGGCAGGGAGGGTGAACGAGCGAGTGGCGGTGGTCATGGCGGGCTGCGGACGGCGGGCGATGCGATGACTGCACTTTGAACTTCGGCAGTCGATCCGTAAAACGAATTGAATTCGTTAAATCAAGCTATAAAACAGGTAGAGTTAATGCATGCGGATCACCTTGCGCCAACTGGCCATCTTCACGGCCGTGGCCGATGCCGGCAGTACGTCGGCGGCGGCGCAGCGAGTCGCGCTGTCCCAGTCGGCCACCAGCGCCGCGCTCAACGAGCTGGAGGCGGTGCTGGACGCGCGCCTGTTCGACCGCGTCGGCACGCGCCTCGTGCTCAACGACACCGGCCGCGGCCTGCTGCCTCAGGCGCGCGCGGTGCTCGACGGCGCCGCCGGCATCGAGCTCGAGTTCGGGCTGGGCGGCGCACCTGGCGAGGCCGGTGCGCCGGCGCTGCTGCGCGTGGGCGCCAGCACCACCATCGGCAACTACCTGCTGCCGACGCTGATCGCGGCTTGGCGGCGCGTTCGGCCCGACGCGCACGTCGACGTGGAGATCGCCAATACCGGTGCAATTGCGGCGGCGGTCGCGCGCATGGAGGTCGACATCGGCCTGATCGAGGGCCCATGCCATGAGCCGGACGTCGTTGCGCAGGCGTGGCGCGAGGAGGAGCTGGTCATCGTCTGCGCGCCGTCGCACGCGCTGCTGCGCGGCGACCCGGCGCGCCGGCTCAACGTGGCGACGCTGCGCCAGGCCGCGTGGTTGCTGCGCGAGCCCGGCTCGGGCACGCGCGAGGCCGTCGAACAGGCGCTGCAGCCGCACCTGCATCAGTTGCAGGAAGGGCTGCACTTCGGCGGCACCGAGGCCATCAAGCAGGCGGCGGTCGAGGGGTTGGGCTTCACGTGCCTGTCGCTGTTCGCGGTGCAGGACCTGGTCACGCTGGGCCGACTCGTGCGGGTGCAGACCACGCTGCCGCGGCTCGCACGCCGGTTCTGGCTGATCCACCACCGGCGCAAGCAGTTCTCGCGCAGCCTCGCGGCCTTCATCGACTTTTGCCAGCAGGGTTGAAGGCGTCGGGGTATCGTCGCGGCGGCACACGACCGGGACTCCGCATGACCGACAACGACCGCTTCGAACTGTTCTCCTACTGGCGCACCTCCGCGACGTATCGCGTACGGGTCGCGTTCAACTTCAAGGGGGTCAAGCCGCGCGAGACCATCATCGACATCGACGCCGGCGACCAGCATGGCGAGGCGTTCCGACACATCAACCCGCTGGGCGGGATCCCTGCGCTGATCGACCATGGCGTGGGCCAGTCCCACGTTCCGATGACGCAGTCGCTGGCGATCCTCGAGTTCCTCGACGAGATCTATCCCGCGCCGCCGCTGCTGCCCGCCGACGCGCACGGCCGCGCCCGCGTGCGATCGCTCGCGCAGATGCTCGCAGTCGACACGCATCCGCTGATCACGCCGCGCGTGCGCAAGTATCTGAACACCCACGCCGGCTTCGACGCCGACCAGTGGCGCGCGTGGCAGATGCAGTGGTTCGGCGCCGGCCTGCACGCCATCGAGCAGCGCCTCGCCAGCGAGCCTGGCACTGGCCGCTTCTGCCACGGCGACGTCCCGACGATGGCCGACATCTGCCTGGCCAGCATCGTCGCGGTGATGCGCGTGTTCAAGGTCGACTTCGACGACGTCCCGACGGCCCAGCGGATCATGGCCGAGTGCGAGAAGCTCGAAGCGTTCGCCGCCGCCGATCCGTCGCGCCAGGCCGGCGCGCCCAAGTGAAGGAGACCCCCGCATGGACAACGGCACGCTGAGCGGTTCGACCTACGACGCCTTTCGCGCCCATCCGCTGATGCGCGGCGCCGACGAAGTGCTGGAGCGCCACTGGGCGCCCGACCAGGTCGTCGAGACGCATTCGCACCCGTTCGACGCCGACGCGGTGGTGACGGCCGGCGAAATGTGGCTGATGCGCGAGGACTCGACGCAGCACCTGCGGGTCGGCGACACCTTCCACCTGGGCGCCGGCACGCCGCATTCGGAGCGCTATGGGCCCAAGGGCGCGACGTACTGGGTGGCGCGGCGCCACCGCGCCGAGGCAACGGCGGCAGCCGTCGCCGGCCCTGCGGAGCAGTAATTTCAGGACGATGTTGATTTCCGACGTCGCCATTCGTCGTTCTCCTGCCTGGTCCTGCAGTCCAGGCTTCGGAAAGGCATCATGAAATTGCTCCTCACCTCCGCCGGCATCAAGAATGCCAGCATCCGTGCCGCGATGGTCGAGCTGCTGGGCAAGCCCATCGCCGATTGCGACGCGCTGTGCATCCCCACCGCGGGCTACGGCCATCCGCATGGAAGCCCAGGGGGCGCTTGGCGATTCGTTTCGGGCAACTCACCTGGTACCCCGATGTGCGAGCTCGGCTGGAAGTCGGTGGGCCTGCTGGAGCTCACCGCGCTGCCCAGCATCGCCAGGGAGCGCTGGACGCGCTGGGTGCAGGACGCGGACGTGCTGCTGGTCAATGGCGGCGACGCGCTGTTCCTGGCGCACTGGATGCGGCTGTCCGGACTCGCGACTTTCCTGGAGACCCAGACGGACAAGGTCTGGGTCGGCCTCAGCGCCGGCAGCATGGCCATGACGCCTCGCGTCGGTGACGACTTCATCGAGATGAAGCCGCCCCTCACCGGCGAAGACGTCGCGCTGGGCGTCGTCGGCTTCTCGATCTTTCCGCACCTGGACTATCCGACGTTCCCGGAGAACTCGATGGCCTGCGCCGAGAAATGGGCGGCGACGCTCGGGTGTGCGTCCTACGCGATCGATGACGAGACGGCCATCAAGGTGGTGGACGGCAACGTCGAGGTGGTCTCCGAGGGGCACTGGAAGTACTTTGCAGGCTGACGACAGGCGATCAGGGAGCACCTCAACGCCGCAATCACCGGTTAGCCGCTACAGTGCTGCCACCCCTGACAACTCGAGAAAATGCCATGCCCGTCATTCGATCGCTTGCCGCCTTCGTCGCCACTGCAGCCGCGACACTGACGCTGACCGCTCCGGTGCAAGCCGCCACCTGGGCCTGGAACCACGACGCCTCGGGCATCGCGGCCGCCGGCACGTTCACGACCGCCGACACGGCGGACGCGGACGGCTTCTATGCGATCACCAGCATTTCCGGCTCGCGCAACGGCGTCGCAACCAGGACGGTCTACGTCGTGACGGACGAACTGTGCACGAACCGGCAACTGCTCGCCTGCGAAAAACGTGACGGGCTGGGCGCGGCCGTCTAGCGTCGCCCGCCCCGCTGCCACAACGGCTTCTTGCCCTTGAGGTGCCGCTCGATGCCTTCATTGAGCCGCTCGCGCAGGTCGATCACCGCATCCAGGTGCCCGTAGACATTCGGGAAGCGCAGGTCCAGCCACAGCCACAGCGTGCACGAGCGCAGCGCCTTCTCCATGTTGTCCAGGCGGCTGTGCTCGTCGACTTCGTCCAGGAACCAGGGCACGCCGGCCTTGCCGTCCGTGGCGTGGTGGGCGGTCCAGTCGAGGAAGGCCGCCACCTGCGCCTCGGTGCGCGTGTCCACCGGCGCCTGGGCGTAGATGAAGCGCTGCTTGAGCGTGAGCTTGCCGGCGGTGCGATCGAGTTGCTCGGCGAGCTCCAGCATCTGGTCGAGCTCGGCGACGGCGAAGTGGGCGTTGTCCAGCTTCAACTGGTCGACGAAGACGTTGAGCACCGCGCGCAGCGCCGTCAGGTGCAGGCGCGTGGCGATGGTGTCGACGTGCCACCAGTTGGGGGCCACGGTGGCCTTGAAGTCGCGCGGCGCGCGCGGCGGCTTGGGCAGCAGCTCCTTGAGCGTGCGCAGGGCCGTCGGCTCGGCCTCGCGCAGCACGCCGGTGAAGCCTTCCTCGTGCATGCCGTAGCGGCCCGCGCGGCCGGCGATCTGGTGCACCTCGGACTCGTTGAGCAGGCGGTCGCCGACGCCGTCGAACTTCTTCAGCGTGGAGAACAGTACGCGGCGGATCGGCAGGTTCAGGCCCATGCCGATGGCGTCGGTGGCCACCAGGATATGGGCGTGGCCATGCGCGAAGCGCTCGGCCTCGCGGCGGCGCACCTCGGGCGGCAGGGCACCGTAGATCACCGACACTGGATGGCCGTTGGCGGCCACCTGGTCGCGCAGCATCAGCACTTCGCGGCGGCTGAAGGCGACGACGGCGTCGCCCTTCTTCAGCGCGGAGATGGGCACCGGCCCGGGCATCAGCTCGACGTGCTGCTTGCGCTCGAAGGTGATCACCTTGCAGTTCTCGCCGCACAGCTTGAGCAGGTTCTCGATCGCCTCGGCGGCGTAGGCCGAGCAGATGATGATGACCTCGTTGGCGGGCACGCCCACGATGGCCTGCGTCCAGGCCCAGCCGCGCGAGGTGTCGAAGATCATCTGCGCCTCGTCGATGACGGCGACGTCGATCGGCTTGGACGTGTTGACCATCTCGATGGTGCTGGAGACGACGCGCGCGTCGGGCGCCGGGTCGTTCTCCTCGCCGGTCAGCAGCGAGCAGGCGACGCCGCGGCCGACGAGTCGGTCGCGGCCTTCGAGTGCCAGCAGGCGCAGCGGCGCGAGGTAGCAGCCGTCGTGCGCGCCGGAGAGCTTCTCGAACGCGGCGTAGGTCTTGCCGCTGTTGGGCGGGCCCACGTACAGCGTGACGCTGCGCTGCAGGCGGCGCGCCATCTCGAAGGTGTCCGGGTAGCCCTGGAACGCGAGCTCGTCGTTGAGGCCGGCCAGCGCGTTGAGCTCGGCGACGTGGCGTTCCCAGCGATCCTGGGCCCGCACCATCGAGGCCTTGAGGTCGGCGAACGGCTGCGGCCGCGCGGCCTCCGCCTGCAGGCGCTGGACCAGCGATGCGACGTGTTCGGAGTGGCCGGACTCGGCGCGCGCGACCAGTTGTTCGACGAGCTCGACGAGCTCGGCCGCGTCGGCATAGGGTGGGGCGTCGCCGAGAGCGAGCTTGAACGCGTCGAGGTCGCCGGTGCGATAGAACTCCCACACAGGAGCGGCGTCCACCGGTTGGCGGTAGGCGACGCGCAACTGCACGCCGCTGGCGGGCAGCTTGAGCGTCTGCGTGAGGAAGCGGTCGAACTCGCCGGCCTCGCGCGTGACGCCCAGGTTCTCGAGCTCCACGGTGCGCGACTGCATCAGCGCGCGCACGTTGGGACCGTTGCCCACGCTCTCGAGATGGCGCAGCGCCGCGTCGATGCGATCGGGCGCAATCCAGCGGCTGGGGCGTGCGCCCGCCACGGCCTTCTGCAGCAGGATCATGCCCAGGCCGTCCAGGTGCTGCTCGAAGTGCGGCGCGTGCTCGTCGATGTAGTCGGCGGGCTTGACGACCTGGGGGAGCTGGTAAGCCGCCTGCTGGATGCGCGCGACGTCGGCGGGGGAGATCGCGTCGGGCACCCGGCTCGCGTGGCGGGCGTTGGGCAGCTTGAAGGTGCGCGGCGCGGCGGCGGCGGCGGGGGTGTCGGAGGACGGGGGGATCGCGGGATCAGAGCTCATGCAGCGGCACGCGCGCGGCTCGCGCGGGTGCTTGGTTCGAAGGAAAACACGGAGTATGACCGGTCAGAGCGCTCCGGAGGGCACACTGGTGAAGATGAATCTCCCTGAAAGTGTCCCAAGGCTGGCCGCGGATCCCCGTGCCACGGCCCTCGCGCGCATGAAACGCGTCGCCGCGGCCCTGCTGGCCGCCGCACTGGCCGGGCTGGCGCTGGCCGAGTGGCAGGGCGGCCAGGGCGCCTGGGGCTGGCTCGAGGCGTTCTGCGAGGCCTCGGCCGTGGGCGCCGTCGCCGACTGGTTCGCCGTCGTCGCGCTGTTCCGCCACCCGTTGGGGCTGCCGCTGCCGCACACGGCCATCATCCCGCGCAGCAAGGCCCGCGTCGCCGACGGCCTGGCCGCGTTCGTGCGCGATCATTTCCTCGACCCCGAGACGCTGGTGGCCCGGCTGGGCGTGTTCGACCCGGCGCGCCGCCTGGGCGACTGGCTGGCCGATCCGGCGCGGGTGCGCGACTGGGTCGTCGACGGGCGGCGCTGGGCCCTCAAGGCGGTGGACCTGTTCGACGACGACCGGATGCGCCGGGCGACGCTCGAGCTGGTCATCGCCCAGGCGCGCCGCTGGAACAGCGCGGCCACGGCAGCCGAGGTGCTGACCGTGCTGACCCAGGGCGGTCGCCATCACGAGTTGCTGGACGCGGGCCTGGAGAAGATCGGCGGCTTCCTGGGCGAGGAGGAGGTCAAGGCGCGCGTGTCCGAACTGATGGTGCGCCACGCACGCAAGGAGTGGCCGAAGGTGATCGGCGTGGTCGAGCTCGTGACGCCGGTGGCACGCATGGCCGACGGCCTGGCCGACAAGCTCGCCGCATCGGTGCTCGGCGAGTTGCGCGACGTGCTGGCCCAGCCCGAGCACCCGGTGCGCCGGCGCTACGACCAATGGCTGGCCGAGTTCATCGAACGCCTGCGCGACGACGAGGTGCTGGTCGCCGCGTTCGAGCGCGTCAAGGAGCGCGCGATCACCGATCCCGACGTGCTCGAGTACGCCGGCGCGGTCTGGAGCGACCTCAAGGCCATGCTTCAGGCCGACCTGGCCGATGAAGAGTCGCTGCTGGGCGACCACATCGCCCAGGCGATGCGCGAGGTCGGCGAGCGTCTGCGCGACGACGAGAGCCTGCGCGTGTCGCTCAACGAACATGTGCTGTCCGCCGCCGGTCAACTGGCCGCCAACCTGCGCGCCGGGGTCACCACCCACATCGCCCAGACGATCAAGGACTGGGACGATCGCCAGCTCGTCGGGGAGCTGGAGCTGAGCGTGGGCAAGGATCTGCAGTTCATCCGCATCAACGGCACCGTGGTCGGCGGCCTCGTCGGGCTGGCACTGCATGCGCTGAGGCTGAGTTTTCACTGAGCCTGCTGGCTGCCGTCCGTGGTACAGCACCAAACTGGTGACGTTTTGGGGCGACTCGCTTGCACAGATTTCCGGACTCAAGTCGCACCGGGGCGTGTCGATAAAGGGACACGGAGGTACGTCCAGCGCCAGCTCGCGCGGCCTGACGTCTCCTCGCAGTCACCGTTCGCGCCCGCCCTCCCTCGTCGCGCTCCGTTGCATGTTGCTTCCATTCGCCCCGAGCTCACCATGAATCTCAAACTCAAGTTGCCCTTGACCATCACCGGCGCCCTCGCCGCGCTGATGGGCGCTGCGCTGATCGGCATCTACAGCCTGAACCAGTCGATCGCTTCGTACGAGACCGAAGTCGCTGCGCAGCATGCCCACGAGCGCGCCGTCGGGGACCTGCTGGTCTCGTTCAAGACGCAGGTCCAGGAGTGGAAGGACACGCTGCTGCGCGGCAAGGATCCGGTCAAGCTCGACAAGCACTGGGGCGCATTCGCCAAGCGCGAAGCCGATGTGGACGACAAGGCCAAGGCGCTGCTGGCCACGCTGCCGGCCGGGGAGAGCCGCTCGCTGGTGGAGCAGTTCGCCACCGCGCACGTCAAGATGGGTGTCGACTATCGCAAGGGCTTCGACGCGTTCAAGGCCGCCGAATTCGATCCGAAGGCCGGCGACGCCGCCGTCGCCGGCATGGACCGCGAGCCGGCCCGCCTGCTCGGCGAGTCCGGCAAGAAGATCGCCGCCGACAGCGCCGCGACCTCCGTCAACGCTGCCGCCCAGGCGCAGCGCGCGACTCTCATCAGCATTGCGCTGATGCTGGCGGTCGGCATCGCCGGCGCGATCGTTGGCGTCGTCATGAGCCGTCGCATCCTCCGCCCGGTCGACGATGCGCTGAAACTGGCGCGCGCCATCGCCGAGGGCGACCTGACGTCCCACGTCAAGGCGTTGGGCGACGACGAGATCGCGCAGTTGCTCCAGGCACTGTCGGCGATGCAGGGCAGCCTGTGCGGCGTGGTCGGCAACGTGCGGGCCAATTCGGAGAGCGTTTCGACCGCTGCCAGCGAGATCTCGCAAGGCAGCAATGACCTGAGCGTGCGCACCGAGGAACAGGCCTCGGCACTGCAGCAGGCCGCCTCGTCGATGGAGCAGCTCGGCTCCACCGTGCGCCAGAACGCCGAGAACGCGCTGTCGGCCAACCAGCTCGCGCTGGGCGCCAGCACCGTCGCACGCAAGGGCGGCGAGGTGGTGGGCGAGGTCGTCGAGACCATGAAGGGCATCAACGACAGCTCCAAACGCATCGTCGACATCATCGGCGTGATCGACGGCATCGCCTTCCAGACCAACATCCTCGCGCTGAATGCCGCCGTCGAAGCGGCCCGCGCCGGCGAGCAGGGCCGCGGATTCGCCGTCGTGGCCAGCGAAGTGCGCAGCCTGGCGCAGCGCAGCGCCGACGCGGCCAAGGAGATCAAGGCGTTGATCTCAGCCAGTGTCGAACGCGTGGAGCACGGCACGGCGCTGGTGGACCGCGCCGGCGTGACGATGACCGAGATCGTGACCTCGATCGGGCGCGTCACCGACATCATGGGTGAGATCAGCGCCGCCAGCAGCGAGCAGAGCGACGGCGTCGGCCAGATCAGCCAGGCGATCGCGCAGATGGACCAGGCGACGCAGCAGAACGCCGCCTTGGTCGAGGAAAGCGCTGCCGCCGCCGAGAGCCTGCGCGACCAGGCCCAGCAGTTGGTGCAGGTCGTCGCGGTATTCAAGCTCGATGGCGCGGTGCCGATGGCGAACGCGCCGGTGGCCAGGCCGGCCGCCGCGGCTGCCAGGCCGCACGCCAAGCCAGCTCTCGCACACCCGCCCGCACACCGGCCCGCACGCAAACCCGCGCCCGTGCACGCGAAGGTCGCTGCGCCGGCCGCGGCTCCTGCAGCGGCGGTCGCCGCTGGCGCGGACGAGTGGGAATCGTTCTGACCGGCTGAAGTAAAGTGGTCGCTCCACCAGGAGCGAACACGATGCGCAAGGCAGCGGCCACGACACGGATATTGATGGGCGCCCTCGCGGCGCTGTGGGGCGGCAGCGCGCTGGCGGCCACCGCCGTCATCACGGCCGACCGGATGCTGGACGTGCTCACCGGCAAGATGGTGGAGCAGCCCGCGGTGGTCGTCGTCGACGGCCGCATCAAGGCCGTGCTCGTGCAGGGATCCGCCGCGATCCCCAAGGATGCGACCCGCATCGACCTGCCCGGGCAGACGCTGCTGCCGGGCCTGATCGACATGCACGTCCACCTGACGTCCGACGCGACGATCGACGGCAACCGCTACCTCGACTACACCGACGCCTTCTGGGTCGCGGTGGGCGTGGCCAACGCCAAGGCGATGCTGGAGGCCGGCTTCACCACCGTGCGCAACGTCGGCTCCAACGACTACGGCGACGTCGGCCTGAAGCAGGCGGTCGAGGGCGGCTACATCCCCGGGCCCCGCATCGTGCCCGCCACGTTCGCGCTCGGTGCCACCGGCGGCCACTGCGATGGCACCGAAGGCCTGCCGCCCAGCTACGCGCCGGTGGCCACGCCCTCGGTGGCCGATGGGCCAGAAGCCTTCCGCAGACTGGTGCGCACCGTCCACAAGTACGGCGCCGAAGTCATCAAGATCTGCGCCACCGGCGGCGTGCTTTCACGCACCGACGCGGCCGGCGCACAGCAGATGAGCTATGAGGAGATCAAGGCCGTCACCGACGAGGCGCACCGCCTGGGCCTGAAGGTGGCGGCGCACGCGCACGGTCTGTCGGGCATCAACGACTGCCTGCGCGCGGGCGTCGACACCATCGAGCACGCCAGCCTGGCCGACGAGGAGTCGTTCAAGCTGGCCAGGGAGCACGGCGCCTGGTTCTCGATGGACATCTACGACGACGACTACATCCTGGCCGAAGGCAAGAAGAACGGCATGTACGAGGAGTCGTTGGCCAAGGAGCGCGCGCTGGGCCTGAAGCAGCGCCAGACCTTTCACGCCGCATACAACGCTGGCGTCAAGATGATCTTCGGCACCGACAACGGCGGCGTGTTCCCGGCTGGCCAGAACGCACTGCAGTTCGCCAAGATGGTGGAGTGGGGCATGCCCGCGCTCGAGGCCATCCGCGCGGCCACGCGCAACGCGGCGCAGGCGCTCGGGCGCGAGGGCGATGTCGGCGCGATCGAGGTCGGCCGCTACGGCGACTTCGTGGCGGTCAAGGGCGATCCGTTGCGCGACATCCGGCTGCTGGAGCATCCGGCCACGGTCATCAAGGGCGGCCAACGCGTCAAGTGAACGCGCGGCGCGTCAGGGACTGAAAGCCAGGCTCGCCAAGGCCTGCAACTGAGTCGCGTCGGGGAAGCTGCGCACGCGCCAGCGGTCGGGCGACTCGGTCGTCGTCTCCATTCGCTGGCCCACGACGCGGCAGGCGTCGGCCCAGGGCACCAGCAGCGTCTCGGTCGCACCGGCCTTCTTGAACGCGAACGCGATCAGGTCGGCGCGCGGCAGCAGCGTGTCGACGTCGACCGCCCACATGCCGAAGCTGGTGGTGGCGTGGTCGCGCAGGGACAGCATCTGGAACGGGGCGACGAAGATATCGATGTCGGTGCGTTGGTGGTGCGCGTCGAGCATCTCCTTCTGCGTCTCGTACAGCATGGCCTCGTTGCGCAGGTTCAGCAGCTGCCATTCGGCCACGGCTGCCTGTGGCGCGTGCGCCCGCCACTGCGTCTCGTGCAGGCGCAGCAGCTGGAACGACAGCCAGCGCTGGTTCTCGCTGGCGTGATCCTCGATGATCTTGGCCATGAGCGCGATACCCGCGTCGTTGCCGGCGCTGGTGAGCATCAGCGCGTTGCGGAACGGCACGGCGACGATCGGGTCGCGCACGCCGACGCGGTGGATCAGGTCGGGCAGCAGGATGCGCGAGCTGTCGTAGGCGTCGCCCCATTCGCCCGACCAGACGCCCTGGCCCAGTTGCTGCCAGCCGCCGTGCTCGGGCAGCGCGCGCAGGTTGTCCAGCGCGTCGGCCAGGGCCTGCTCGAAGCTGACCTGCCACTTGGGCAGCTCGTGCTCGTTGACGTAGGCCATCGACGTGGGGCGATCGCACACCAGTGCGATGACCAGGTCGTCGACCAGCGGCCGGGTGGCCGGCACGAACTGCGGGCTCGCTCCGCCCCCGGTGGCCAGCGTGGACAGCGCCACGATGCCGATGTCGCCACGCCGCCGGATCACCGGCATCAGCAGCGGGCGGGCCTCGGCGTAGCTGGCGGGGATCGAGTTGTCGGGCGACAGCATGCCCTGGAGAAAGCGCTGGAGCAGCGCCGGACGATCGGCGCGCCGGCAACGCTGCAGGTCGTGCAGCAGGTTGCCCAGGAACAGCCGCATCTCGCCGCCGTGCAGGCGAAAGCTCATCTCGCCCAGGGCAAAGTCGACCCGCAGATCCTGAGCTTCGCATCGGTGGAGCTCGCGCGTGATGTCACGCACGACCGATTTCAACGTCGGCGCGCCGAAAAGCCGATCCAGGAACCCCATCGACACTCCCTCTTGTGGTGTCGGCCAATTGTCCACGAGCTCGGACGGCGGCGCCCGTCGAAAAGCTGTCAGTGGTGGCGCGAGATCAATCGACGTTGGCGGCGAGCGGCCTGGCGACCGTGCCACGGGGACGATGCAATCTCCAGGGGCGCAAGTCAGGGCTTTCGCCGTTTGACTGCCCAGGTTGTGATCGTGGCTTTCGGCCAGGAGCCGGCGGCGGCGAAAGTGAGCGATCGAGGCCATGATCTGACTTGGCCAAGGGGAGCAATTTGCCGTTGATCTTCGCGCTCGACGACCGCTGAGATCGTCTGAGAAAGCGCCCGCGCGGCGGTGACGACCTGTCCTTGCCGCGCGAGATCGCTCAGTTGGTGAAGCCGCTGCATCCGCCCGGGAAGACCAGCAGGCCGGCGGCCCACTTGTTGTCGGCGGCTCCGATGTCGCAGTGCTGACCGCCCGTGACGATGCCGTTTGAGCCGGACGCTGCGTTCTGGTTACCCCCGACCAGCACACTGCGGCTGCCGCTGCTCTGGTTGCGCGAGCCGCCGCACACGACGTCGCTGCCGCCGCCGGCGGTGTTCTCGCTGCCGCCACACACCAGGGAGTTGCCACCCGCGGCGATGTTCAACGTCCCGGCGATCACCACCGAGCCCGCACCCGTCAGCTGATTCTCGACACCGCCGACGACGGCACCGAAATGCGCATCCGCCGACCCGTAGTTGCGTGAGCCGCCGATCAGCACCACGTTGCCATCTGCCTGGCCGCGATCCGCGCCGAGGATGGTGGCGCTGCTGAAAGTGGCATGGTTCTGCCCACCGCCCAGGATCGTGGCGTTCGGACCGGTGAGCGAATTCTCGGTGCCGGAGACGATGCCGCCGTAACTCGTGTACTCGTGCAGGTCGCCCACGATCAGGTTATGGGAGCCGGTGCGCGTCGAAACCTCGTTCTTGTTGTAGCCGACGATCAGGTTGCCGTAGCGATTCGTCGTGCCTGTCTGGCCCATGCCGTTCTGCACATGGAGGTTGCAGCCGTCGACGATGAAGTCGCGCGGGCCGCTGAAGCGCAACACGCATCCGAGCTTCGAGGTCAGCACCTCGTCTCTCTGACGCAGCGCGTCGAGTCCTTGCTGCTGCCGGGCGGCCAGCGCGTTGGCCTGTTTCAGTTGCTCGCTCAATGCCTTGACCTGCGCGGCCAGGCCGGCCAGCGTGGGCTCCTGGGCAGCGGCGCTGCCGCAGGCGAGGGTGGCTGCCAGGGGCAACGTGGCCCCGATCCAGACTTGCCATGATTTCACGGGGGTCTCCTCTCGGTTGAAAGTCATTGTGTCGGCCATGATGGCCGGCGCGACTCTAGACCCGCGTTTCCACGCCTCACATCCCTAGATCGACCCGGCCACGCCACGGGCGGCAACGCATGGGAGGTCGATGCCGGTCAAGGCCCGCCAAGCCACGTGGCTTCGTGGCAGCCGGCGCGGGCACGCCCGCTGAACGACGACATTGGGCGTCGACACCGAAGCATCGAATGCTGGCGGGCAGGGGCGTGTCATGCGTCTACCGCACCGGATCCCGGCATGCGGGCCACCTGCTCCTCGGCCAGGCGCGAGAGGAGCCCCGAGTGGCGCACGGTGGCCGTGGCGATGGCCTGCTCCAGCACCGGCGCGTCGGCGACCAGCGTCACGCGCTTCTTCGCGCGGGTGATCGCCGTGTACAGCAGCTCGCGCGTCAGCACGCGGCTGCGCTGCTCGGGCAGCATCACCAGCACGCCCTCGAACTCGGAGCCTTGGGACTTGTGGACGGTCATCGCGAAGGCCGTCTCGTGGCGGGGCAGGCGCACCGGGGCGATCGAGCGGAAGCCGCCGGGGGCGGTGGCGTCGGGGAAGTGCACCAGCAGCTCGCCGCGGGCGTCCGGCAGCGCGATGCCGATGTCGCCGTTGAACAGGCGCAGCACGTAGTCGTTGGTCGACACCAGCACCGGGCGGCCCGGGAACCAGGGCGAGGCGCCAGGGCCGTCGGCCAGGCCGGGCTGTTGCAGCGTGGCGCGGAAGCGGCGCGTCAGCGTGGCGTTGAGCGCCGTGACGCCGCGCGGGCCGTCGCGCAGGGCGCAGAGCACGCGGAAATGGGCGAAGGCGTCGGTGATCACGGCGACCTGCGTGGCGTCGGCGGCGACCGCTCGCAGGTAGGCGGCGTAGCCGGCGTCCATCTCGCGCAGCGCGGCCTCGAGCGGGGCGTGCGGGGCGGTTTCGTGCCAGGCGATGTCAGGGTCGGCGCCGGCGCGCAGCCACCCGGCAGCTTCGCGCGCCTGGCCCGCGTTGACGTAGGCGGCGAGCTTGCCGATGCCCGAGTCCTTGGCGAAGCGGTAGGTCTGCGTGAACCAGACGGCGCAGTCCTGCAGCGCGCTGGAGGTGGCGGGCGGCGGCGGCACGATGGCGGCGGCGGGCGTGCCGGTCATCTTGGCCAGCTCGTTGATGCAGGCGTCGGTGAGCGACGGATCGACGCTCAGCTCCGCGAACACCGCGCCCGATTCGACCGCTGCGAGCTGGTCCTTGTCACCCAGCAGGATGATGCGAGCCGCCGGCGGCACCGCCTCCAGCAACTGCGTGGCCAGCGCGAGATCGAGCATCGAGGCCTCGTCGACGACCAGCGCGTCGATGGCCAGCGGGCGCGCTGCGTCGTGCGCGAAACCGGCGGGCGTGACGCCGAGCAGCCGGTGCACGGTGGACGACTCGGTCGGCATCTTGTCGCGCAGGGCCGCGGGCAGGTGTTGCGCGCGCTGGCGAATCGCGTCGGTCATGCGTGCCGCGGCCTTGCCGGTGGGCGCCGCGAGCGCGATGCGGCAGTCAGGATCCAGCGCGACGAGGCAGGCCAGCAAGTTGACGACGGTGGTCGTCTTGCCCGTGCCCGGGCCGCCGCTGATGACGGTCAGTCGCCCGCGCAGCGCCAGCGCCGCGGCGAGCTGCTGCCAGTCGGCTGCACCGCCCAGGCGCGCGGCGTTGCCCGCGAACAGGGCGGCGAGCTGCGCGCGCAGCGCGGGCGAGCCCGCGGCCGCGTCTGCCTGCGCGTGACGCGCCCGCATCAGGCGCGCGGCGAGCCGGCGCTCGTAGTCGAAGTAGCGGTGAAGGTAGAGGCGGTCCTCGGCGTCGAGGATGAGGGGCAGCCCGCCGGGGGCGTCGGGCGTGCCGACGATGCCCGACGCCAGCAGCGCGGCGCGCCAGCCGGCGACGTCCAGTCGGGGCGCCGACGCGTCGTCGCGCGCGGCGGCGAGCGCGGCCAGCAACAGGCACACATGGCCCGCGCTGACGGCCAGGCTCAGTGCGCTGGCCGCGCGAGCGATCGCGGCGACGCCGGCGCCGCTGGCGCCCTCGGCGGCGGCCCATTGCGCGGCGTGGCGCGCGAAGCCTTCGGCCAGCAGGTGGTCGTCGCGTTCGGTCATCTGAAAGCCTTCGTGATGCACACGGCAGCGCGATCGCCTTCGGGCGGACGGACGGCGATCATGCGGCGACTCCGGTCTCGTCGAACAGCGCGGACAGCCGCGCGATCGTCGCCGCGCTCGGCCGATGGAAGAACACGCCGGTCGGCGCGCCCTGGGCGTCGCGCCAATCGGGCCGCACGCCGCGCACGAACAGGTACACCGCGCCGCCCAGGTGGCGCTCGGGGTCGTAGGCGGCGATGCGGCGGCGCAGGTAGCGGTCGAGCGCCACCAGGTACAGCAGGTATTGCAGGTGATAGCCCTGGTCGCGCATTGCCGCCGCCATGGCGGCCTGCTCGTAGTGGGCGGGCGTGTCGCCGAGGTGGTTGGACTTCCAGTCGAGGATGAAGAAGCGGCCCTCGTGCTCGAAGACCAGGTCGATGAAGCCCTTGAGGAAGCCGCGCAACGTTGCGAATGACAGGCGCGGCATCGCGTAGCCCTGCGCGGCCAGCGTGTCGTTGAGCGCGTTGGCGTCGAAGCGGTGCGATGGCAGGTGGAACTCCAGTTCGACCAGGCGACGCGTGTCGGGCAGGTCGGCCAGGCGCAGCGGCGTCGGCGTACCCAGCGGCAACGGCGTCGTCAGCGTGCCTTCGAGCAGGCGGGCGAGCATGCGCGCGCGCAGCGCCGCTGCGTCGGGGCCGGGCGCGTCGGCGACGCCCATCGTGCGCAGCTTGTTGAGCGCGCCGGCGATCGCCGCGGGCCACGTGCCCGGATGCGGGAACGAGATGTTCTCGAAGGCCTGGTGGATCGCCTCGCCAGCGGCCGCACCACGCGGGAAGTGCAGTGGATCGTCGTCCGCGGGCATGAAGGCAGGGGCGGCGTCGGGCGACGCTGGCGGTGGCGACTCGATCACGCGCAGGTCATGGTCGATGCCCGAGCGATCGTGCGCGGCGCCGTGGGCGAGCGCGCTGAAGCTGCCGATGCGCCAGCCGGCCGACAGCGAGCGTGGCGCGGGCAGCGCGGCGAGGGTGTCAGGGGACGGGCGCTGGCCCTGCAGCGTCACCGAGTCGCCTT
Organism: Burkholderiaceae bacterium; assembly: GCA_039920745.1. Lineage (GTDB taxonomy): Bacteria > Pseudomonadota > Gammaproteobacteria > Burkholderiales > Burkholderiaceae_C > Scleromatobacter. Next base: position 56,299 of record JBDSDD010000055.1, read on the forward strand.
GCGGCAGCGGCGCGAGGCCGATCGCACCGGCCGACTGCTCGGCCAACGCCTGCCACGCCGCCGTGATCGGGGCGACGCCGTTCTTGTGCTCGAACCATTCGCCGGGCGTGCGGCCCGCGCCGGCCACGAGCCAGTTCAGCAGGCTGCGCGAGCTGGCCGTGGCGCTGGGGCTGCGGCCAGCCATGCGGTAGCAGCCGGCCACGATCACGCAGCGGTGCACCGCGCGCGTCAGTGCGACGTACGCGAGGCGCAGCGATTCGGCCGAATCGTCCAGCTTCAGGCGCTGCTTGATGTCGTCCTTGCGCGCGTCGGGCAGGAACTCATGGCCGTAGTCGATCACCGTGTGGCCGTCGTCGTCGTGGTCGGCGACGCCGGTGAGCGCGTCGCCGCGGCCGCCACGCGACGCGCTCCACAGGAACGGGCAGAACACGATGGGGTACTCGAGGCCCTTGGACTTGTGGATGGTGACGATCTGCACCAGGTTCTGGTCGGACTCGAGCCGCAACTGCGTCGCGTCGCTGGCGTCGGGCGACACGCGCTGCGACTGGAACCAGCGCAGCAGCGTGTCGGGCGCGGCGTGGCGCTCGCCCGCCTCGTGCAGGCACTCGATCAGGTGCAGCAGGTTGGTGAGGCGGCGCTCACCGTCGGGGCGTGCCAGCAGGCGGCCCGCGACGTGTGCCGCGGCCAGCCACTGGCGCAGCAGGAAGCCGACGCCGCGCTGCAGCCACAGGTCGCGCCAGCCGGCGAAGCGCTGCACGGCGGCCAACAGCTCGGGCTCGTCGTCGGCCAGCGCGGCGATGGCGCTGGCGTCGTAGCCCATCAGCTCGGTGGACAGCGCCGCCTTGAGCGTGCGTTCGCGCGCCGGCTCGAGGATGGCGGTCAGCACCCGGTCGAGCTCCTCGGCGTCGCTGCTGCGGAACACGCTGGCCTGCGACAGCTCGACACTGCCCACGCCACGCGCCGTCAATGCCTGGCGGATCAGCGTGCCTTGCGCGTTGCTGCGCACCAGCACGGCGATGTCGCCGGCGGCCAGCGGCCGGTCGTCGGGCGCGCGCCCGAGGCTGACCTGGCCGCGCCGGGCCGCGTCCAGCAGGCGGGCGATCTCGGACGCCGTCGCCGCCACGACCGCGGCCTGCGCGTCGCGCAGGAAGATCGGCTCGCCATCGGCGGCCGTCGGCAGTGTCCACACCTGCAGCGGGGCGCGCGGCTCGCTCGTGTCGACGAAGGCCTGGCGCGGCTTCTGGCCGAACGCCACCTTCTGGTAGGCCAGGCCCTCGAGCATGAAGGCGCGTGGATTGGCCTGGAACAGCTGGTTCAGCGCAAGGATCAGCGGCTCGGACGAACGCTGGTTGTCGGCGAGCGAGTAGCGGGCGACCGCATGCGCTCCGGCGGCCAGGTAGGTGTGCAGGTCGGCGTTGCGAAAGCTGTAGATCGCCTGCTTGGGGTCGCCCACGAAGAACAGCGGCGCAGACGCCAGCGCGTCGTCCGTCATCGACGTGTAGATGGTCTTGAAGATCGCGAACTGCAGCGGGTCGGTGTCCTGGAACTCGTCGATCAGTGCCGCCGGGAAGCGCTTCTTCAGCTCGCCGGCGAGCCACGGCGAGTCGCCGCGCGTGAGCCGGTCGTGCAGGTTGAACAGCATGTCGTCGAACGCGATTACGCGCTGACGCCGCTTGGCCTCGCGCTGCGCCCGCGTGCCTTCGTCCAGCAACTGGCGCAGCAACGCGAGGCGGGCGTAGGCCAGCGCCCGTGAGGCCCGGGTGCGCAGGTCGAGCAGGCGTTGCGCGACGTCGAAGAACTCGTGCTGTGGCGTCACCTGCTTGCTCTTGGTGCCCTTGGCGAGCCGCGCCGCGCCCAGCAGGTCGATCTTGGGCGCGACGACGTCCAGCGCGGCGAGCCCGTCCTCGCCGCGCAGCAGCTCGTCCCAGCCGGCCATCGCGGTGCGCAGGCTGTCTTCCTTGTAGCTGACCGCGCTCAGCGCCGTGAGCGAGCGCATCAGCAGGTCTTCGATCGCGTCGCGCTGGTCGTGCCAGATCTGGAATGCGATCGCGTGCGTGGCGACCAACTCCTCGGACGGGATGCGTTGCGCGCTGTCGAGATCGGCGGGCCACGCGGCGCGCGCCAGCGGCTTGGACAGGTGGCGCTTGAGCAGCGCCGCGAATCCCGCGGGCGAGTCCTTGCTCGCGACCAGGTGGCCTGCGAGGCCCGCGTCGAGGTCGTCGGCGGCGATGCGGCGGCGCCAGAAATCGTTGGCGGCCTCGGCGACCCAGTCGGCGTCGTCGCGCACGAGTTCGAGCGCCAGCGGCATCTGCGCGGTGAAGGGCGTGTCGGCCAGCGCGCGCTGGCAGAAGCCGTGGATCGTGAAGATGGCGGCCTCGTCGAAGGTCGCCAGCGCGAGCTTGAGTCGGGCGACGATGTCGTCGGTGGGCAGGTGGAGGTGGTCGCGGGCCCGGGCGACCAGGCGCGCGACGAAGTCGTCGCCGCCAGCGGCGGCCTCGCCGGCCTGCTCGGCGTGCAGCCAGGCCAGCGTGTCGACGATGCGCTGGCGGATGCGCTCGCGCAGTTCGGCGGTGGCGGCGTTGGTGAAGGTGACCACGAGGATGCGTTGCACCTCCAGCCGCGATTCGATCAGCAGCCGCAGGTACAGGCCGCAGATGTTCCAGGTCTTGCCGGTGCCGGCCGAGGCCTCGATCTGGCGGATGCCGGAGAGCTCGCATGTGAAGACGTCGAGCGGCTGGAAGTCGAAGGGCGCGCTCATTCGCGCTCCAGGCAGGCGAGCAGCGGCTCGAAGACGGCGAGGGCGTTGGCGTAGAACTCGCCAACGATCTCGGGCGAGAACGGATCCGGCCGGCCGCGCAGCGCGAGGCGGTACGCGGCGTCGTTGCCTTCGGCGTATTCGTTGAAGCCGCCAGGACGGAACGCCGCGATCGCCTTGCTGGGGCCCTGGCGGTCGCCGTTGATCCATTCCCAGGCCGCGCGCGGGAAGAAGGCCAGCGGCTCGCGCAGGCCTTGCGCGTAGAGGCGAACCAGCGTCTGCAGTGCGGCGACCGGCTGCTCGCATTCGGTCAGGAAGAAGCGGCCGTCGCGCGCGATGCCCGTGGTGACTGGCAGCACGCCGGCGGGCGCGCTGGCGCACAGCAGCAGGTGCGGCAACCAGCTGTCGAGGTAGTCGTTGACGCCCTGCTTCGCGTAGCGGTGGTGCAGCAGGCCGCGCGGTCGCAGGTCGCCGAAGTTGGCGTGCAGGCGCCAAGGCAGGCCGTCGATGGCGAACGTCAACACCGCTGCGTGCGGCGGCAGCACCGGCTGCACGATGTGCTCGCGCACCTGCTCGGCGAAGTCGTGCAGTCCGTTGAGCTCGCGCTCCAGGAAGCGCTTGCCGAAGCCGCCTGCCGGCACCGCGGTGCCCGCCAGCGCCAGCGTGCGCGCAGCTTCGGGGGGCAGGCCGGCGAGCAGGGCCGGCAGCAGCAGGCGCGTCAGCGGCGCCCGGCCGCTGTTGTCGGGGACGAAGGGCTCGTCGTCCTGCAACTCATCGTCGTTGCGCCTCAGCGCCACGCCCAGGCGTTGCTCCAGCAGGAAACGGCACGGGTTGCGAAAGAACGCGGCCAGGCGTGCGAGCGGCACGTCGCGCCAGGTGTCGTCGACGGGGGCCAGCGGGCGGGCGATGAAGGGCGCGGCGGATGCAGCGGCCGTGTCGTCGTCGGCGGCCTCCCAGTCGTCGTCCATTGACACGACGGACGCCGCGGCGACCGGGACCGCCAGGCTTTGGCGCAAGGCCTCGGCGTAGTCGGCCTGGTAGCTGCGCAGGCGCTGATCGGGCGTCGCGACATCGAATGCCGCCACTGCGAACGGCTGCAACGGATGCTCGATCACGAGCGCGGCGCGCGCCTGGGCGCGTGACGCGGCGCTCGCGGGCGTGGACGCGAGCGCGGGCAGCAGGCTCTCCAGCAGCTCGGCCACCAGCACCGATGCGGGCCGCACCGAGTTGTCGCGCACGCTGCGGCCGGCGTAGCTCAGGTGGACGCGCTCGCGCGCGGCCAGCAGCAGGTCGAGGAACACGTTGCGCTCGTCGACGCGGCGCTGCCGATCGCCGCGGCGCGGCGCCAGGGTCATCAGGTCGAACTCTGCGGGGCGCGCGGAGGTCGGGAAGGCGCCGTCGTCCAGGCCGATGGCGCAGACGACCCGGAACGGCACGTTGCGCAGGCTGCTCATCGCGGCGAAGGTGATCATGCCGGTGGGCACGCCGCCGCGCGCCGGGTCGTCTAGCTCGGTCGCCAGCGCCGCGCGCACGACATCGAGGGCCAGCGGCCGCTGCAGCCCGCTCAGACGCCATTGCTCCGCCAGCCTGGCGATGGCCTCGTCGACGTCGCGCAGGTACTCCAGGTCGGCGGCGTCCGGGGCGATGAAGTCGCGCAGCGCGTCGGCCAGCAGCGCGGGCCAGTCGGCGGGCCGGCGCGGTGTGGCGACGCGCTCGCGCAGCGACTTCAGCGTGTCGACGAAGCGCCAGAAGGTGCCCAGCGTCAGCGCACCCGAGCCTTCGGCGTTGCCGGCGGGCAGGCGGCCCTGGAACGGCGTTTGCAAGTGCGCGGGCAGTGCGTAGCCGAGGAACAGGCGATCCAGGCCGTCGGCGAAGCTGTGGCGCGGCTGCGCCGGCACGTCGAAACCGCCTCGGTGCTGGGCGTCGAGCGCCCAGTGGATGCCGGCCTGCACCAGCCATTCGCGGATCTGGTCCAGCGCGTCTTCGGCGAGCCCGAAACGGCGGGCGACGACCGGCTGCTGCAGCAGGCCGAAGACGTCGTTGACGGCGAAGCGCGACGCGACCAGTGCCAGCACGTCGAGCAGCGCGCGGGCCGGCGCGTTGACCTGCGCGCGGGCCCGGCCGCTGATGGCGTAAGGCAGATGGCGCTCGCGCGGCGCAGTGCCGAACACCGCATCGACGAGCGGCGCGGCGGCGTCGAGGTCGGGCGTGACCACCAGGATGTCGCCGGGCTGCGGGGGATTGGGGCCGGCCATCAGCGCGAGCAGGCGGTCGTGCAGCACCTCCAGCTCGCGGGTGAGCGAGTGGCAGACGTGCACCTCGATGCTGCGGTCGTCCGCCAACGGGGCCAGCGAGCCGGGGGCGAGTTCGGTCAGCGCCAGCATCGCGTCCTGCAGCGCGCCCAACACCGTGCCGGCGCCGGTGGCCACGAACTGAGCGTCCTCGACGATGCCGTCCGACGCGGCGTCCACCAGCAGGCTCAACGCTGACTGGGTCTGCTGCCCCCAGGCCGCGAGCAGCCGGTTGCCTTCGTCCAGGTATTGCGCCTGGCCGCGTGCGCTCAACCAGGCGAGGCGGCGCGGCTCCACGACGTCGAACCAGAATTCCCGGCTCGGGTTGAGCACGTAGAGATGCAGGTCGATGTGGGTGCCGAGCCGGCGCAGCAACTCCAGGTGCACCGGCGGCATCGTCGGCAGGCAGAACACGTGGGCGCTGGCTGGCAGGCGGCCCGTTCCCGCCAGGTTGATGCCGTGGGCGTCCAGCAGCTCGAGCAGCGCGAGGATGGGATGGCGACCGTCGCTGGCCGTCTCCGCCGCGAGTCGGCGCCACAGCGACGCCTGCCATTGCTGGTCCAGCGTCGCGCCGTCGTCGGAGCCGGGCAGGGTGATCGTCTCGTTGCGGAACCAGGCCTCCAGCCATTCGGGCCGGTAGGTGAGGTACTGGTCGAACAAGCCCGCCACCTGCACCGCGAGCTCGTGGCGCATCACGGGGTCGGCCTGCGCCAGCCAGGCGCACAGGCGCGGCTGCGCATGGCTCCAGGCGGCGTCCTCGAACGCGGCCAGGATGCGCCAGGCGAACACGTCGGCGTCGAAGCGGGCCGACTCGGGCAGGTCGGGCATCAGGTGGGCCGTGTGCTGCCACAGCCAGCCGGCCAGGTACGAGAAGCGCACGTTGGCGCAGATGCCCTGGGCCCGCGCGAGCTCGATGATCAGGCGGCGCGTGATGGCCGCGCTCGGCACGATGACCTCGTCGGCCTCGAAGGCCGAACGGCCCGCGGCCTGGTGGCCCAGGCGGCGGACGAGCTGGTCGGCGAGGGTCTCGAAGCGATTCGAGAAGTGGAGGTTCAGCATGCAGGGCAGGGAGGACGATCACGCCGATTGTGCCGGCACCGCGGGCGACTGCCCGCGGCCTGGTGTCGCTTTATCCTGCCTGGCGCCCCGCTCGACCGGCGAGCCAGGGAAATCAGTTGGCCGATTCGATCGAGCCTGAGCCGGAGACGCGGCGCGACACGTCCTTCGGGTGGCCCGAATACGAGATGTCGCCCGAGCCGGCGACTTTCGCGTCGATGGACTCGGTGGCATTGACGTGCGCGTCGCCGGAGCCGCTGATGCTGATGCTGACCTTCTTGGCGACGAAGTCGCGCGCGTTGATGTCACCCGAGCCGGCGACGCCGAAGCGCGCCTCGTCGGCGCTGCCGGAGATGGCCACGTCGCCCGAGCCGGCGATGCTCAGCGCGAACGAGCCCAGTTGCGCGTGCTCGATCTGCAGGTCGCCGGAGCCGGCGATCGTCGATTCGAACTTCGGGCCGGTCAGCTTGTCGATGTGCAGGTCGCCGCTGCCGTGCTGCTGGGCAGCCGTCAGCGCAGTGAACGTGACGTCGACGACGACGTTATGGTGGGTGCGGAAGCTCGTGCCCTTCTTCATGCGCACGACCAGCGCGTCGCCCTCGATCGTGGTCTCGATCAGGGGCTCGATGTTGTCGTCGGCGTGCACCGAGACGGCCGGCACCGTGCCCTGGTGGGCATGGACGTCGACCGAGCTGTCCACGCGCAGCACCGTGAACGCGCCGACGCTGCGCGTGACGTTGACTTCCTTGCCGGAGCCGCTGACGGTATTGCCGTCGCCGCTGAACAGCGTGATCGTGACGGCGTGCGCTGGCAACGGCATCGCGAAGGCGGTGAGGACGGCGGCGGCGGTGACGGCCAGCGTGGCGATCAGGTGGGTAGCGGTGGCGGGGATACGGCGCATGGTCGGGCTCCTGGTGGTCGTTATGGCTGCGATGGAGCCAATGTAGGCAGCAAGGCGCCGCCTGTCGCGCGACAGGCGACGTGTTGAGCCCCTGGGACGACCAATTGCCGTTCGGTGCGACGAACTGCGGCGCTCAGGCGGGGCCTGGTGCGTCCTCGCCGGCCTGCCAGCGCCCATCGACCAGGGTTTGGTAGGGCTTGAACTGCACCTTGTAGGCCATCTTGGGGCTCTCGGCGATCCAATAGCCCAGGTACAGGTAGGGCAGCTTGAGAGACCGGGCCTGCTCGATCTGCCACATGACGGCGTAAGTGCCGAAGCTGCCGCGCTCGTCGGGGTCGTAGAAGGTGTAGACCGCGGACAGGCCGTCGCTGAGGATGTCGGCGATCGCCACCATGCGCAGCGCGCCCGGCGTGGGGCTGTCGTCGCCGTCCCGGAACTCGATCAGGCGCGTGTTGACCCGGCTCTGCAGCAGGAACTGCGTGTACTGGTCCACGCTGTCGTGATCCATGCCGCCGCCGGCGTGGCGGCCGGCCTGGTAGCGCAGGTACAGGTCGTAGTGTTCGGCGACGAATGCGAGCCGCATCACGCGCACCTTGAGGTTGGCGTGTGCCGTCCAGGCGCGGCGCTGGCTGCGGGTCGGCTCGAAGCCGGCGACGGGCACGCGCATCGGCACGCAGGCGCGGCAGCGGTCGCAGTAGGGGCGATAGGTGAACACGCCGCTGCGCCGGAACCCGCTGGAGACGAGCGCGGAATAGGCCTCGGCGTGGATCAGGTGCCCTGGCGTGGCCACCTGCGAGCGCGCCATGCGCCCGGGCAGGTAGCTGCACGGGTAGGGCGCCGTTGCATAGAACTGCAGCGACGCGAAGGGCGCTTCCTTCGGATGGGTCACGGCGACAGGTCGTGGGAATGGCGGACGGGCTGCGAAGACTCGGGAGCACCCAGCTCCAGCGTGCTCCACATGCGGAAATCATAGGCCCAGACGGGCGCCGGCGCGCGCGCGACCAGCGCATGCACCTGGTGCTCGAAGTCCGCGCGCGGGACCGGCGACGCGCCCAGGCTCGCCAGGTGGCCGGTCGCCTGCTGGCAGTCGATCACGGGCATCTCGTTCCAGCGGCAGAACGCGACGAGCCCGGCCAGCGCGATCTTGGAGGCGTCGGTGCGGTGCGAGAACATCGACTCGCCGAACATCATCCGGCCGAGATTGACACCGTAGAGGCCGCCGACGAGCGCGCCATCGATCCAGGTCTCGACGCTGTGGACGTCGCCGGCCCGCGCCCAGGCCCCGTACGCGGCCTGCATCTCGGGCACGATCCAGGTGCCGTTCTGGCCGTCGCGCGGCGTGCCGGCGCAGTGCGCCATTACCTGGGCCGTGTCGTGGTCGAAGCGCAGCTCGCAGCCAGGCGTGCGCAGGAAGCGGCGCAGCGTCTTGCGCAACGAGTGCGACAGCTTGAAGGCCTCGGTGCGCAGCAGCATGCGCGGGTCGGGCGACCACCACAGCACCGGCTGGCCGGGGCTGTACCAGGGGAACACGCCCTGCGCGTAGGCGTTGCGCAGGCGCTCGATGCCCAAGCCGCCGCCGACCGCCAGCAGGCCGGGCGCCTCGGAGCGGTCGTCCAGTGCGCAGCAGGTGGGTGGCAGCGGGGAATCAGCTTGCAGCCAGGGAATCGCCATGGGTGCAAGGATACGTCGGGTGCTGGCCGTCGCGCAGGCCAGGGCCGTCGTGCGATGCACGCGGGACCCCGCACGCAAGGGCGCTGGCGCCCGGGCGCGGCGGTTCGCGTCGACGGGCCCACCCGAGGCTGCGGGCGCCCGCGAGGGCAGCGGGTGCGCGGGAGGTCAGAACTGGATGCCGCTGTTGCTTGGTGGCGGCAGCAGTGGCGCGGGGGGCGCCGCCGCCGGGACGGGGTCGTCTGAATCGCCGGCGGCGGCCGTCGCGGCGGGCGCCACCGTTCCACGCGGAGCCAACGGCGTGGCCGGCGGCCAACTGTAGCCCGACAAGTGGGCTTGCGCGGGGTAGCCGGCGGCATCGAGATAGCTCGACAGGTCGTTGGGCGAATAGCCCTTCATCGACTGGTTGCCGATGACGATCACTGGCGACAAGGTGCTACCGAAGCGCGCCAGGAACGCGGCCAAGTCGGCGTCGGTGCCGACCGAGAACTCGGTGAACGGCACGCCGCGCTGCTTGAGCGCCTGGCGGGCCTGGTCGCAGCCCGGGCAGCTCTTGGTGGCGTACAGCGTGACCGGGTACTTGCCCATCGCGTTGCGGGTTTCGTAAGGCAGGCCGGTGCTGCCGGGCTGAGCGGGCGTGCCCTTGGATGGACGGATGGCGGCCGCGGTAGGCGGCTTGTCGGTATAGGTGACCTGGCCGTCCGGGCCGACGATCTTGTACTGCGCCAGCGCGCCGACCGTCACGCCGCCGAGCAGCAGCGCCACCGAGGCGAGGCGCGCGACACGAGTCGGACGGGCGGCGGAAGAGTTGGTTTTCAGGTTGTTCATCGTGGGCATCGTACGAAAGGAGCAGGGAATGTCGCAAGAGGTGGCGGGTATCTCTTCAACGCGCGAGGCGCGTCGCCGGCCGACCTCGCGTGTCGGGTTCGTTCACAGTTCTCTTGTTGCCATCATGCCGCGATTCCGAGATGGCGCAGCATCGCATCGATGCTGGGCGCCCGCCCGCGAAACGCCTTGAAACTGTCGAGCGCATCGCGACTGCCGCCGACCTCGAGGATCTCGCGGCGGTAGCGACGGCCCGTGGCCAGGTCCAGCACGCCCGACTCCTCGAACGCGCCGAACGCATCCGCCGACAATACCTCGGCCCAGGTGTAGCTGTAGTACCCCGCTGCGTAACCACCACCGAAAATGTGTGAAAAGCTGTGCTGAAACCGGTTGAAAGCCGGTGGCACCAGCACCGCGATCTCGGTGCGCACGGCGTCCAGCGTGGCCTGGACGCGGCCGGCGGCGCTCGGCTCCGAGTGGATGCGCATGTCGAACAACCCGAACTCCACCTGGCGCAGCGTCTGCATGCCGCTCTGGAAGTTCTTGGCCGCCAGCATCTTGTCGAACAGCGCGCGCGCCAGCGGGGCGCCGCTGTCGACGTGCTCGGTCAGCTGCTGCAGGACGTCCCATTCCCAGCAGAAGTTCTCCATGAACTGGCTCGGCAACTCGACGGCGTCCCACTCGACGCCGGAGATGCCAGACACGCCCAGTTCCTCCACCTGCGTGAGCATGTGGTGCAGTCCGTGGCCGAACTCGTGGAACAGCGTGATGACGTTGTCGTGGGTGAGCAGCGACTGCCGGCCGTCGAGCGGCGCGGCGAAGTTGCACACCAGGTGCGCGACCGGTGTCTGCAGTCCGTGGCCGTCGGCGCGCAGCCAGCGCTGGCGCGCGTCGTCCATCCAGGCGCCCGGGCGCTTGCCGGCGCGGGCATAGAGGTCGAGGAAGAACTCGCCCACCAGCGCGCCGTTGCGCTCGATCCGATAGAAGCCGACGCTCTCGTGCCAGGCGTTGGCGGTGGAGGCGACGATTCTGACCTCGAACAGCGTCTCGATGATGCGGAACAGGCCCTCGAGCACCTTGGGCAGCGTGAAGTACTGGCGCACCTCCTCGTCGCTGAAGGCGTAACGAGCCTCCTTCAGGCGCTCGCTGGCGAACGGCACGTCCCATGCCTGCAGCTGCTCGATGCCCAGCTCCAGCGCCGCGAACTCGCGCAGCTCGGCCAGGTCGGCGGCGGCACTGGGGCGGGCCCGGTGGCCCAGGTCGCTGAGGAAGGCGATGACCTCGGCCGGCGAGCCGGCCATCTTGGGCACCAGCGACAGCTCGGCGAAGTTGCGGTAGCCCAGCAACTGGGCCTCTTCGTGGCGCAGCTCGATCAGCTCCCGGATGACCGGCGTGTTGTCGCGCTCAGCGGGGCCGAACTCGCTCGCTCGCGTCACGTAAGCGGTGTAGAGCTTCTCGCGCAACGCGCGGTTGCGGCCCATCTGCATCACCGGCAGGTAGCTGGGGAAGTGCAGCGTGAGCTTGCAGCCCTCGCGCCCGTCCGCTTGCGCGCCCGCGCGGGCCACCGCGATCGCGTCCGCGGGCACGCCCGCGAGGTCGGTTTCCGACACGTACAGCGCGTAGCCGTCGGTGGCATCTAGCACGTGCTCGGAGAACTGGCGCGACAGCTCGGCGATGCGCTCCTGGATGGCCGAGTAGCGCGCCTTCTGGGCGCCGCGCAGGTCGGCGCCACCCAGCTTGAAGTCGCGCAGCCAGTTGGCCAGCGCCTTGCGGCGCACCGGGCTCAGCCCGGCTGCATCGGCACCGGCAGCCACCGCGCGGTACTTGGCGTAGAGCCGTTCGTCGGCGCCCTGGCGCGTGAAGAACTCGGTGATGCGCGGCAGGTTCTCGGCGTGCGCGGCGCGCAGCTCGGGCGTGTCGGCCACGCCGGTCAGGTGCTCGACGGCGCGCCAGGCGCGCGACAGGCGTTCGGTGGCGACGGTGAACACCGTGGACATCGCGTCGAAGTCGGGCGGCACGTCGGGGCCGACCACGCGTTCGAGCGCGGCGTTGGCGTTGGCCAGCAGCACGTCCATGGCCGGGGTGACGAACTCGGGCCGGATGTCGTCGAAGGCGGGCAGGCCGGCGATCTGCAGCAGGGGGTTGTTCATGGCGGAGTCAGACGGTTCGTGGAGGGCGGGTTCTGGTCCGGGCAGTCAAGAGGGGGGCCTCAGCCGGCGACGCGTTCCGCGGATTCGATGGTGTTCATCAGAAGCATTGTGATCGTCATCGGTCCGACACCGCCCGGCACCGGGGTGATATAGGAGGCAATCGGCGCGACGCTCGCGAAATCGACGTCGCCGCACAGCTTGCCTTCGTCGTTGCGGTTGATGCCAACGTCGATGACGATCGCGCCGGGCTTGACCATGTCGCCGCACAGCGTGTCGCGGCGGCCCGTGGCCACGACGACGATGTCGGCCTGGCGCGTGTGGGCGCCGATGTCGGCAGTGGCGCTGTGGCAGATGGTCACGGTGGCGTTGGCCTGAAGCAGCAGCAGGGCCATCGGCTTGCCGACGGTGTTGCTGCGCCCGATCACGACGGCGTGCTTGCCCTTGATCGGCACGCCGGTGCTCTCGATGAGCTTCATGCAGCCATAGGGCGTGCACGGACGGAAGCCCGGCAGGCCGGCCATCAGGTCGCCGGCGCTCTGCACCGAGTAGCCGTCGACGTCCTTGGCCGTGGAGATGCGTTCGATCACCTTCTGCGGGTCGATGTGCCTGGGCAGCGGCATCTGCACCAGGATGCCGTGGATCGACGGGTCGGCGTTCAGCGCGTCGAGCCGGGCCAGCAGGTCGGCCTCTGTCATCGATGTCTCGTACTTCTCGAGCACCGAGTGGACGCCGGCATCGGCACAGGCCTTGACCTTGTTCTTCACGTAGGTCGCCGACGCCGGATCCTCACCGACCAGGATCACGGCCAGGCCCGGCTGGTGGTCGCGGGCGGTGAGGGCGGCGGCGCGTTGCGCGACTTCTTCGCGGATCTTGCGCGACAGCGCGACGCCGTCGATCAGTTGTGCGGTCATGGGTCGGGTTCCTTGATTCGAAGAGATGGGGTTCGTGTTCGGAAACGAAAGAGGCCGCTGTCGTCAGCGGCCTCTCATGTGTATCGGTATCAACTGGCCGGCGAGCGCTCGGCCGCCCGCAGCGAGGCGGCTGAGCCCCTCGGGGGCGGCGAGCGGAGGTGAGCCCAGGCTGTCGGCTATGCAGTCTTGTTCGAAGGTGCGCCCAATGCGATCTTCAACAGGTCGGCGACCGTGTTGGCGTTGAGCTTCTCCATGATGTTGGCGCGGTGCGCCTCCACCGTCTTGATGCTGATGCCCAGGTCATCGGCGATCTGCTTGTTCAGTCGGCCGGCGACGATGCGTTCGAGCACCTGCGCCTCGCGCGTGGTCAGGCGCTGCAGCAGCGCGTCGCGGCTGGCCTGTTCCTGGTGCTGCGAGAAGGCCGCGCGGGCCTGGTCGAGCATGCGTTCGACCAGCGAGACGAGGTCGTCTTCCTTGAACGGCTTCTCGATGAAGTCCATCGCGCCCTTCTTCATCGTCGAGACCGCCATCGGCACGTCGCCGTGGCCCGTGACGAAGACGATGGGCAGCGGGCTCTTGCGCTCGATCAATCGATCCTGGAGCTCGAGGCCGTTCATGCCGTCCATGCGGATGTCGCAGATGACGCAGGCCACCTCGCGCGGATCGAAGCGCGACAGGAAGGACTCGGCGGAGTCGAAACACTTGACTCGGTAGTCCTTGCCCTCGAGCAACCACTGCAGAGAATCGCGAACCGCTTCGTCATCGTCGACGACGTAGACGGTACCTTTTTTCGGGATCAGGCTCATTCAGTAAAGCTCCGTGCTTCGCACTATGCTGTTGCGCCCTCGGGCCGCCGGGCAGGCTCACGAGTCGTTGTCATTCGCGCTGGGTTCGGTGCCGGTCTCGAACGTGCTGAGCGCGTTCGCGGAATCGACCCGTTGCGTTGTCTCGACAGGCAGGGTGAAGGAGAAACTGCACCCCACCACCAGCGTGCCATTGTAGAGGTTCTGAGCACGGATCCGACCCCGGTGCGACTCGATGATGGAGCGGCACAACGACAGGCCGATGCCCATTCCTTCCACCTTTGTCGAGAAAAATGCTTCGTAGAGCCGGTTGAGGACGTCGTCCTTGAGCCCCGGGCCCTTGTCGTTGACGCTGAATTCGATCACGCCGCCTTCGTCGGGCGTGTAGCGCGGCACCACGCGCAATTCGATGTGGCGGCGCAGCAAAGGAAGCTGCGCGCCGTCGATCGCCTCGGCCGCGTTCTTGAGCAGGTTGAGCAGCACCTGCTCGATCAGGATCGGGTCGACCAGCAGCGGCGGCAGGCGCTGCGCGACGTAGACCTGGATGCCGACGTTGCGCCGGCGCAGCTCGATGCTGGCGAGCTCCACGGCGTCTTCCACCATCTCGCGTGCCTGCGCCACCTGGCGCTGCGGCTCGCGGCGTTTCACGAAGTTGCGGATGCGGTGGATGATCTGGCCAGCGCGCTCGGCCTGCTTGGCGGTTTTTTGCAGCGCCGTGATCAGGTCTTCGGTGTTGATCGACTCGTTGCGCACGCGCGAGACCATGCCGCTGCAGTAGTTGGAGATGGCCGTCAGCGGCTGGTTGAGCTCGTGGGCCACCGACGACGCCATCTCGCCGACGGCGATCAGCCGGCTCGTGAAGTGCGCCCGGTCGGCCTGCTGCTGGGCCAGTTGCTCGGCGCGCAGGCGAGCGGTGATGTCAGTTGCGATCAGCATCTGCGCGAGGCGGCCGTCGGTCCATTGCAGGTAACGGGCGCGCACGTCGAACCACTTGTCGAGCGACTCGACGAACACCTCGCGCGGCGACGTGCCGGCCTCGGTGAGCTCGTTCTGCGGCAGGCCGCTGTAGCCGTCGACCCCGTCCTCGGTGTCGAGGTCGGTGGGCGGCACGCTGGCGTCGATGCCGCCGGCCAGCACCGCATGGATGTGGGCATCGGAGCCGAACCACAGGCGGTAGGAACGATTCGCGAACAGCAACTGCCCCTGCTGCACCGACAGCACCGAGACCGCCGCGTCCAGCCCTTCCAGCACCGTGGTGAAGCGCTCGTGCGAGGCCGACAGCTGGTCGCGCACGCGCTTGGCCTCGGTGATGTTGGTGACCGAGGTCATCCAGCCGGTCTGCACGCCCTTGGCGTCGATCAGCGGCGACACGTACATGCGCGCGTCGAACACCGACGCGTCCTTGCGCATGATGCGCACCTCGATGCCGCCGGCCGGGCTGCGACCCTGCAGCTCCTGTTGCAGCAGGCGCGAGTTCTCCTCGATGCGGTCGTGCGGCCAGTGCGGGAACGGCGGCAGCTTGCCGACCAGCTCGTTGTCGGAAAAGCCCGTCATCGCGCAGAAGGCCGGGTTGACGTAGGTGATGCGGCCTTCCATGTCCATCGCGCGCATGCCGGTGAGCATGGAGTTTTCCATCGCGCGCCGGAAGTTGGTCTCGTGCACCAGCGCGCTCTGGATCTGTGCGCGCCGTCGCACGTGGCGCCAGGTGCCCAGCAGCATCCAAACGGTCAGGCCCGACAGCGCCAGCACCATCCAGAACAGCGAGTTGGAGATCAGGCCGACTGAGCTTCGGTAGCCCAGGCCGCGCAGGATCAGGCCGTTGGACGCGGGCGCGAGCGGCGCCTCGAACGCGATCGACGGCACCGCCGACGGCCGGCCCGGCATCGACGTGATCGTGCTGGCGAGCAGCTCTTCGTGTTCGTCGAGCACCTCGATCGCGCGGCGCTTGGTCACCTCCTCGGGCACGGCGTGGCGCAGCAGCGCCTCGATCGAGTACTCGGCCACCAGCGTGCCGACGAAGGCGGTGTGCGAGATCAGCGGGATCTGCACCTGGAACACCGCGGTGCCGTCGACGTCGATGAACGGCCGGGAGAACTGCGGCGCGTGCGTGTTGCGCGCCGCCGTGAACGCGATCTCGGACGCGGTGTTGGCGCCCTGGTGCGGCAGCGACGGATCCTCCGAGCTGTTGCGCAGGCTCGCGGCGCCTCGAAAGATCGAGCCGAGGAACGTGGCGCGCGGCGTGCGGTCGGGGCTCAGCCAGATCACCTGCGTCAGCTCGGGGCGGGCCGGAGCGAAGCTGGCGGTCTGGGTGAAGAAGCTGTCGGGATCGACGTCGTGCGTGGTGATGTCGCGTGCCAGGCGCACCAACAGCTCCTGGTCCTCGCCCAGGCGATTGCGGATCTGCTGCTGGGCGACCTCGGTGTCGCGGCGGACGGCGTCGGAGGCCCGCTCGATTTCCTCGTTGCGCAGGGTCCAGAAGGCGGCCACGATCGCGGCGAGGAACAGCAGTACGGAAACCAGCGGGCCGAGGGTGGCGAAGCGGTCCTGGCGCGAGGCCGACTGGCTGCGCCACCAGCGCCCGAACACGCGCTGCGTCCATGACGGTGACGGGGTCGAGCCGGACTCGTGAACAGGTTGCATCCCGGCATTATCGAGTTGCCGGCAGCGGCTTTCGGTGCGCGGAAACGACATGCGGCCATGCTGCGACGCAGCGAAATATCACAATACGAAAAGCACTGTCGCCATTTGAAATCAAATGGGACTTGTGCGAAACTTCGCCCGTTCTCGATTTAGACCCCACGCTCTACAAAGATCAGGAGACAAGGCATGTCCGCGATTCCCACTTCCTTTCCAGGCGCCGCCGCCAATGACGGCGATGCGCAGGAAACCCGCGAATGGACCGACGCGCTGTCGGCCGTCATCGCCGTCGAAGGCCGCGAACGCGGCCACTTCCTGATCGAGCAGCTCCTTGATCACGCGCGCCAGCAAGGCATCGACCTGCCGTTCTCGGCCAACACCGCGTACGTCAACACGATCGCGCCCGCGGACGAGGCGCAGTTCCCCGGCAACGTCGACATCGAGGAGCGCCTGCGCGCCTACATGCGCTGGAATGCGATGGCGATGGTCGTCAAGGCCAACCGCCTGCACCCGGCCGACGGCGGCGACCTCGGCGGCCACCTGTCCTCGTTCGCCTCGCTGGCCACGATGCTGGGCTGCGGCTTCAACCACTTCTGGCACGGTGCCGATGGCGACCACGGCGGCGACCTGCTCTATATCCAGGGCCACTCGTCGCCAGGCATCTACGCGCGGGCGTTCCTCGAAGGCCGCATCACCGAAGAACAACTGCTCAACTTCCGCCAGGAAGTCGACGGCAAGGGCCTGTCGAGCTATCCGCATCCGAAGCTGATGCCCAACTTCTGGCAGTTCCCGACGGTGTCGATGGGCTTGGGGCCGCTGATGGCCATCTACCAGGCGCGCTTCCTCAAGTACTTGCATGCACGCGGCATCGCCGACACCAGCAAGCGCAAGGTGTGGGTGTTCTGCGGCGACGGCGAGATGGACGAGCCGGAATCGCTGGGCGCGATCGGCCTGGCCGCGCGCGAGAAGCTCGACAACCTGATCTTCGTCGTCAACTGCAACCTGCAGCGCCTGGATGGCCCGGTGCGTGGCAACGGCAAGATCGTGCAGGAGCTCGAAGGCGAGTTCCGCGGCGCCGGCTGGAACGTGATCAAGCTGCTGTGGGGCAGCTACTGGGATCCGCTGCTCGCCCGCGACAAGGACGGCGCGCTGCGCAAGCTGATGATGGACACTCTGGACGGGGACTACCAGGCCTACAAGTCCAACGACGGCGCCTTCGTGCGCAAGAACTTCTTCGGCAAGGATCCGAAGACGCTGGAGATGGTCGCCAAGATGAGCGACGACGACATCTGGCGACTGCAGCGCGGCGGCCACGACCCGCAGAAGGTCTACGCGGCCTACGACAAGGCCGTCAAGACCGTTGGCCAGCCCACCGTGCTGCTGATCAAGACGGTCAAGGGCTACGGCATGGGCAAGAGCGGCGAAGCCAAGAACACCGCGCACCAGACCAAGAAGCTGACCGACGAGGACATCAAGACCTTCCGCGACCGCTTCGACATCCCGATTCCCGACGACAAGCTCGCCGACCTGCCGTTCTTCAAGCCCGAGGAACACACGCCGGAGATGAAGTACCTGCACGCGCGCCGCAAGGCGCTCGACGGCTACCTGCCGCAGCGTCGCGTCAAGGCCGAGGAGACGCTGCCGGTGCCGGACCTGTCCGCGTTCCAGGCCGTGCTCGACCCGACGGCCGAGGGCCGCGAGATCTCCACCACGCAGGCCTACGTGCGCTTCCTGACCGCGCTGCTGCGCGACAAGACGCTCGGCCCGCGCGTCGTGCCCATCCTTGTCGACGAGGCACGCACCTTCGGCATGGAAGGCCTGTTCCGGCAGATCGGCATCTACAACCCCGCAGGTCAGCTCTACACCCCGGTCGACAAGGACCAGGTGATGTACTACCGCGAGGCCAAGGACGGCCAGATCCTGCAGGAAGGGATCAACGAGCCGGGTGGCATGTCCAGCTGGATCGCCGCGGCCACGTCGTACTCGACGAACAACCGCGTGATGATCCCGTTCTACGTCTACTACTCGATGTTCGGCTTCCAGCGCATCGGGGACCTGGCTTGGGCAGCGGGCGACATGCAGGCGCGCGGCTTCCTGCTGGGCGGCACCTCGGGTCGCACCACGCTCAACGGCGAAGGCCTGCAGCACGAGGACGGCCACAGCCACGTGCTGGCCGGCACGATCCCCAACTGCGTCAGCTACGACCCGACCTTCGCGCACGAAGTGGCGGTGATCATGCAGCACGGCCTCAAGCGCATGGTGGAACGCCAGGAGAACGTGTACTTCTACATCACGCTGCTCAACGAGAACTACGCGATGCCCGGCCTGCAGGCCGGCACCGAAGAGCAGATCATCAAGGGCATGTACCTGCTGCAGCCCGCGGCACCGCAGAAGCTGTCGGTCAACCTGCTCGGCTCCGGCACCATCCTGCGCGAGTCGATGGCGGCCAAGGAGCTGCTGGAAGCGGAGTGGGGCGTCGGCGCCAACGTGTGGAGCTGCCCGAGCTTCAACGAACTGGCTCGCGACGGCATGGCCGCCGAGCGCCACAACCTGCTGCATCCGACGGATGCGCCCAAGCAGTCGTTCGTCGAGAAGCAGCTCGCGGCGCACGAGGGCCCGGTGGTGGCGTCGACGGACTACATCAAGAGCTACGCCGAACAGATCCGCGCGTTCATCCCGCGTGGCCGGGCCTACAAGGTACTGGGCACGGACGGCTACGGGCGCTCGGACTTCCGCAACAAGCTGCGCGAGCACTTCGAGATCAACCGCCACTACATCGTCGTGGCGTCGCTGAAGGCGCTGGCCGACGAAGGCAAGCTGCCGCTGGCCAAGGTGGCCGAGGCGATCAAGAAGTACGCCATCGACGCCGACAAGACCAACCCGCTGTACGCATAAGAACCTTCACGGAGACGACAACATGGCATTGGTTGAAGTGAAGGTGCCGGACATCGGCGACTTCAAGGACGTCCAGATCATCGAACTGCTGGTCAAGCCCGGCGACACCGTCAAGGTGGAGCAGAGCCTGGTCACTGTCGAGAGCGACAAGGCGTCGATGGAGATCCCGTCGTCGACGGCGGGCGTCGTCAAGGAGCTGAAGGTGGCGCTCGGCGACAAGCTCAACGAGGGCACGCTGCTGCTGATCCTCGAGACCGGCGCTGCAACTGCACCGGCGCCAGCGGCCGCTCCGGCTGCGGCTGTTGCAACGCCTGTGGCCGCGCCGGCTCTGGCCGCCGCGCCAGCCGCCGCGCCCGCCTCGGGCGGCGTCGTCGACATCGCGGTGCCCGACATCGGCGACTTCGCCGACGTGGGCGTCATCGAGCTGCTGGTCAAGGTCGGCGACACGGTGGCGGTGGAGCAGAGCCTGATCACCGTCGAGAGCGACAAGGCCTCGATGGAGATTCCGTCCTCGCATGCCGGCGTCATCAAGTCGCTGAAGGTGGCGGTGGGGGACCGCGTGGCCAAGGGCTCGATCATCGCGACGATCGAGGCCACCGGCGGCGCCGCTCCCGCCTCGGCCCCGGCGCCGGCCGCTGCGGCAGCCGCACCGGCTCCAGCCACCGCCTCGGCTCCGGCGTCCGCGCCGGCCGCGGCGGAGAAGGCCGCCCCGACGGCCGCACTGCCGCCGCACGATCCCACCGTGCCGCCGCTGAACCTGCCGCACGCGTCGCCGTCCATCCGCCGCTTCGCGCGCGAGCTGGGCGTGCCGCTGGCGGAAGTCAAGGGCTCCGGCCCGCACGGCCGCATCACGCAGCCCGACCTCGAAGGCTTCGTGAAGTCGGTGATGGCCGGCGCCACGCAAACCAAGGCGCAGGCCGCGAAGGCTCCGGCCGCCGCTGCAACGGGCGGTTCGCTGCCGGGCCTGCTGGCGTGGCCGGTGGTCGACTTCGCCAAGTTCGGCGCAGTCGAGCGCAAGGACCTGTCGCGCATCAAGAAGATCTCGGGCGCGAACCTGCATCGCAACTGGGTGATGATCCCGCACGTCACGAACCACGACGACGCGGACATCACCGAACTCGAGGCCTTGCGCGTCACGTTGAACAAGGAATACGAGAAGGCCGGCGTCAAGGTGACGATGCTCGCGTTCCTGATCAAGGCCTGCGTGGCCGCGCTCAAGAAATTCCCCGAGTTCAACGCCTCGCTGGACGGCGACACGCTGGTGCTGAAGAAGTACTTCCACATCGGCTTCGCGGCGGACACGCCCAACGGGCTGATGGTGCCGGTGATCCGCGACGCCGACCAGAAGGGCATCGTGCAGATCGCCAAGGAGATGAACGAGCTCGCGGCCAAGGCGCGCGACGGCAAGCTGGGCCCGGCCGACATGACCGGCGGCTGCTTCTCGATCAGCTCGCTGGGCGGCATCGGCGGCACCTACTTCACGCCGATCATCAACGCGCCCGAGGTCTCGATTTTGGGGGTGTGCAAGAGCGCCACCCGGCCGGTGTGGGACGGCAAGGCCTTCGTGCCGCGCCTGATCCTGCCGCTGTCGCTGTCGTGGGACCACCGCGTCATCGACGGGGCGTCCGCCGCGCGCTTCAACACCTACCTCGGCCAGGTCCTCGCGGACTTCCGCCGTGTGATGCTGTAAAGGGCGGCACGACATGGCAACGATCGAAGTAAAGGTCCCCGACATCGGCGACTTCAAGGATGTGGGCGTCATCGAGGTGCTGGTCCAGGTCGGCGACACCGTGGCGGTGGAGCAGAGCCTGATCACCGTCGAGAGCGACAAGGCGTCGATGGAGATCCCGTCGTCGCATGCGGGCGTCGTCAAGGAACTGCGCATCAAGGTGGGTGACGTCGTCAACATGGGCTCGGTGCTGCTGATGCTGGAGGCGGCCGAAGGCGCCGTCGCCGCGCCTGCGCCCGCCCCGGCGCCGACGTCCGCGAGCGCGTCACCCGCGCCCGCGACGGCGCCTGCAGCCGCGCCGGCCCCCGCGCACGCCGGCCCGGTGCCGGTGGCGTCGAGCTACGCGGGTGGCGCCGACCTGGCGTGCGACCTGCTCGTGCTCGGCGGCGGCCCCGGCGGCTACTCCGCAGCGTTCCGTGCGGCCGACCTCGGCATGAAGGTGGTGCTGGTCGAGCGCTACGCCACGCTGGGGGGCGTCTGCCTGAACGTGGGATGCATCCCGTCGAAGGCGCTGCTGCACGTCGCGATGGTGATGGACGAGGTCAAGCACTTCGCAGACCTGGGTGTGTCCTATGGCGAGCCGCAACTCGACATCGCCAAGCTGCGCACGCACAAGGGCAAGGTCGTCGGCAAGCTCACGGGCGGGCTGTCGGCAATGGCCAAGATGCGCAAGGTCACGGTCGTGCGCGGCTACGGCAACTTCATCGACCCGTTCCACGTCAAGGTCGACGAGACCAGCGGTGAGCGCCAGGAAAAGACGGGCAACGCCCAGACTGTTCGGTTCAAGCAGGCCATCATCGCTGCCGGCTCGCAGGCCGTGCGCCTGCCGTTCTTGCCGAACGACCCGCGCATCGTCGACTCCACGGGCGCGCTGGAGCTGCGCGACACGCCCAAGAAGATGCTCATCGTCGGCGGCGGCATCATCGGCCTCGAGATGGGCACCGTCTACTCGACGCTGGGAGCGCGCCTGGACGTCGTCGAAATGCTGGACGGCCTGATGCAGGGCGCGGACCGCGACCTCGTCAAGGTCTGGCAGAAGATGAACGCCAAGCGCTTCGACAACATCCTGCTGAAGACGAAGACGGTGGGCGCGGAGGCCACCGTCGATGGCATCAAGGTGAAGTTCGAAGGCGAGGGCGGGGTGCGCGAGGAGATGTACGACCTCGTGCTGCAGGCCGTCGGCCGCACGCCCAACGGCAAGAAGATCGGTGCCGAGCATGCGGGCGTCATCGTCGGCGACCGTGGGTTCATCCCTGTGGACGTGCAGATGCGAACCAACGTGGCGCACATCTTCGCCATCGGCGACGTCGTCGGCCAGCCGATGCTGGCCCACAAGGCGGTGCACGAAGGCCACGTGGCGGCGGAGGTCGCCGCTGGCGACCAGCACGCGCGCTTCGATGCCCGTGTGATCCCCAGCGTCGCCTACACCGACCCCGAGGTGGCGTGGGTGGGCCTCACCGAGGACCAGGCCAAGGCCCAGGGCATCGCGGTCAAGAAGGGCCTGTTCCCATGGACCGCATCCGGCCGCGCCATCGCCAACGGCCGTGACGAAGGCCAGACCAAGCTGCTGTTCGACGAGAAGACGCACCAGATCGTGGGCGGCGGCATCGTCGGCATGAACGCGGGCGACATGATCGGCGAGATCGCGCTGGCCATCGAGATGGGCGCCGACGCGGTGGACATCGGCCGCACGATCCACCCGCACCCGACGTTGGGCGAGTCGATCGGACTGGCCGCGGAAGTGGCGCACGGCAGTTGCACGGACCTGCCGCCGCCGCGCAAGTAGGCCGGTTCGAGGAGACGTTGCAGCAGGCAACGACAAAGGGCGCCGCGGCGCCCTTTGTCGTTGATGGGGCGCCAGCAAGTTCGGTCAGGACGCGGTGTCCATCCCTCGGCGATCATGTCGCCATGGACACCAGTACGACCCCGACGCCCGATCCGTTCATCGCCCTGATGACCTGGATCGAGCAGCAACTCGACGAGCCGCTGACGCTCGAGCGCGTCGCGGCGCGAGCTGGCCTGTCGCCATATCACTTTTCGCGGCTGTTCACCGCGCGCATCGGCCACAGCGTGATGGTCCACGTGCGCGGGCGCCGTCTCGTGCGCGGCGCGCGACGGCTCTGCGACGAACCCGACCTGAAGCTCGTCGACCTCGCGTTCGACTGCGGCTTCGAATCCCAGGAGGCGTTCACGCGCGCGTTCAAGCGCGTGTTCGGCGTCTCGCCCGGGCGATTCCGAACCGGATTCGCCGTCGAACCCATCGAAGGACAGTTCCCCATGAATGCACCCGACGCCTTGACCACGCCCGTCATCCAAATGCCCGAGCTCGTGACGTTGCCGGCCTTTCGCGTGGCGGGGCCCGCACGACTCTTCGACGAGACCACCAAGGACGAGATCCCGCAGCTGTGGTCGGCGCTGATCGGCGCGCTACCGTTCGCAGGCCAGACGCCCAGCTGGGCGACCTATGGCGTGGTGTCCGGCGTGGACAAGGGGGAGGGGTGCTTCCGGTACATGGCGGGTGTCGGCGTCTCGCTGGACTGCGTGCCGCCCGCCGCCTTCTCGACCATCGAGATCCCGGCGGCGACCTACGCGGTCTACCGCATCACGTTGAACGGCTCGGCGCTGCATCCGCAGGTCAAGGAGGCCATGGCGCAGATCTGGAGCGAGCTGATCCCGGCGTCAACGCTCAAGGTGGTCGAAGGCCCGGATTTCGAGCTCTACGATGGCCGCTTCGACCCGCAGAAGGCCGGATCGGTCATCGACTTCCACGTCCCCGTGCAAGCTTGACCGATCCGCGTCCGGTCAGTTGTTGGGCTTGGGCGGCAACGTCGCCGGGCCAGCGGCCGTCGCCGGCATCGTTTCGGTATGGACGTCCGCCGTGCCTGGCGTGCCCGGCACGACGGTGATCGTCTCCTTCAGGTCGCCGCCGGCGGCCACGCTGCCCGAGGTGGTCGTGTCCATGCCTGCGGCGCGCTTGAGGCAGGCCTTCTTGTCGTCGCCCGACAGCGGCTCGCAGCGCTTGCGCTCGTTGGCGGCCAGTTCCTCGGCACTCGCCGTCTTCAGGTCATGGGCGCGCGAGGCCTGCAGCGCCGCGCCGGCTTCCTTCAGGCAGGTCGCTTGGTTCTCTGCCGTCTTGCCGGCCATGCAATTCGCGCGATCCTGCTGGTAGCGAGTCTCCGCGGGGGTGGGCGTGGGCGTCGCGGCCGTGGCCGTGATCGCGCCGACGGAGAACGTGGAGAAGACGGCCGCCACCGTGATGGCGATGCCCAGCAGCTCGGGGGTCTTGTTGAATTTCATGTCGGGCTCCTCGTTGGATTCCTCGACGGGGCATTCGGCGTGCCCGGCATGGCGATGCTGTGGGGGCTCATTCGAGCCTGAGTTCGAGCGCCTGAACGATCGAGAATTTGCAGAAAACCGCGCTTCGAATTCCGACGCCTGGCTCATTGAACCTTCGATTTTCAGCCTGCCGCGCACTACCAGCAGCGGACGCCGGCGTCCAACCGGAGTTCGAGGCGCCCTCGACATCGGGGGTCGCGTCGTGGCGGATTGCTGTCGCTCACGCTGGGCCTGCGATCGGTTGGAGGCGGGCCAAACCGGCCTTCTGATTTCATCCAGTGAGCGCCTCGAAGCGATCATTGCCGCAGTTGTCTACGACGCGCCTCATCCACGCCAACGAGCTGGATGGCCGGGTCGGCCGTGATCCGATGGCAAAGCTTTACGGCGTTTGCGGAAGTCAGGTCGCCGCAGCCGCGGAGTGCCGCACCACAGCATTTTTCCCGGCGCGCTTTGCCGCGTACATCGCCCCATCTGCACCGCGGATCAGTCCCGCCGCGTCCACGGCACAGTCTTGTTCTGGGTCGTGGACTATCAGGCCGACACTGGCGGATATGTGCAACACGTTCGAGCTGATAGTGAACGGCGCGCGCATGGCCTGCAGCAGCTTGGCTGCGAGCCGATCCGAGTCCGCAGTTGGGCTTTTGAGCTCTTCGAGAACGATGGTGAATTCGTCCCCCGCCAGCCTCGCGACGGTGTCGACCGCTCGAACCGAGGCAGTGAGCCGACGTGCGACTTCCTTCAATAGTTCGTCGCCTGCCGCATGACCGAGCGTGTCGTTCACCGCCTTGAACCCGTCCAGATCGATGAACATCAGAGCGATTGCCTGCTTCGAGCGAGAAGCCCGCAACAGTGCGGTACTGAGACGGTCCAGGAAGAATGCGCGGTTCGGCAGGCCGGTGAGACTATCGTACTCAGCCATTCGGGAGAGCTTTTCCTCGAACTGCTTTCGAAGAGTAATGTCGCGAATGACCCCGACGAAAAGTTGGCCATCCGATGATGGGATGGCATTGACTGTCAGTTCCATCGGGAATTCAGAACCATCCAGGCGCAAAGCGGGAAGTTGCACGTCTCGACGACCGATGACTTGCGGTGCGCCACCCGCCAGCATATTGGCCATTCCGGCACGGTGTGCAGACCGCATCCCTGCAGGCATCAATGCTGATACGTTCAATGCGAGTAGTTCGCCCGGGGCGTAGCCGAATATCTGGTGAGCAGCCGCGTTGGCAGATCGGATATCGCCACGCTCGTCGATTGTGAGAATTCCATCTCCGACTGCATCCACCACGGTTTGCATATGGGTGACTGCTTGCGATGCGACAAGCTCGGAGCGGTTCATACGTCTCAAGAGAGGGTTCAGCTGAGAGTACATTGCGATCGCGCCCAAGAGCGCGATGGCGAGGATGATCGGCGCACCCACGGCGAGGGACGAGCGTATGGGCGCATAGGCTTCAGTCGTATCCTGCTTCGCCACGAAGCCGATGCCTGGCGCCAGCGTCCCGTACGCGGCGATGACGTTGCGCCCGCGGTAGTCGACCGCGTACGAAATACCCGATTCACCCGCGAGCGCGCGCTGCATCGGCAGGGGCTGAGCAGGTGCTGCGCGCGTGCCGACCAGGAACGGCGCCGGGTGCGACACATTCGGGACGCAGATGAGCTGTCTGGCATCTTGCTGGATGCACGCCACGACCTCTGCGCTGGGGCCAAGGCCGCCTGGGTTGAAGAGCAGACGACCCAATTCCGGAATCGCTTGATCCACTTCGACAGCATGAATTGGATTGCCTGCTTGCCGGGCGATGTCGATGCGGGTACGCAGCACCAAGCCTTGGTCCCAGACCAGGGCGCTTGCGTCGGATGGCTGAAGTGCGGCATCGACGACGGGGTGATCGGTGAAATGGCCGAAGCGTGACAGTACCGTACCGCCACTGTCCGTAAAAGCGACGCCTCGATACCCCATTGCCATCAGCTTTTGCGCTGACCGACCGAGTTTTCCCGCGTCCAGGGTCGATTCGACAGGGGAATCACGCAACGGGAGCCCGGCCACTTGAACTGATCCATTCGCATTCGCCCGTACCTGCGCAGCGAAGGTCTGCAGCCACGGCCCTCGGGCAGTGGTAATCGTCGACAGCTGGGCCTCAATGGAGTGCTCAAGGCTATGCTGCAGGAGCACGAACCCGCTGAGCCCTGCAGTGACGGTCACGATGAAGAGAATCGCAGCGCTCAGCACGCGGATCTTTGTGCCCTCGCGAACGAAGACTCCGCCGGTGTACCACCCCGAATTCGACCAGTAGGCCCACAGCCCGGTCGCTGCGAGCAGCATTCCAACTGCGGTATGAATAGCCATCCGCGCAGATCGAGCCCAACCAAATAGGAGGTCGGGCGCCAGCAGGTAGCCGACCAGTCCGGTGAGGCCGATTGCCATCACTCCGAAGGTCAGTGCGATGGTCACGAGAGCGTGCGATGTTCGCGTGATCCGATCGGTCAACAGGAGGGTCGAACCGATCAACAGGAAGCCGAGCGCGGTATTCGGAGCCATCCGACCTGGGCGAATGTTCCCATAGTCGAACCAAGTGTGAAGCCCGGGAAAGTCCACGCCTAGACTGTGATCGAGAGCGAGCTCGAGCAAGGTTGTGCTGCTCAGGATTACCAGGCCGACGGCAATCAGAAGCCTGACTCGCCGAGGCCCCGGCGCCTGCCAGCCGACGAGGGCGACACCGGTCGCCACAAATGAAAGACCGGTGTTGAAGACCATCGGCAACAGCCCGACAAACCACTGAGTCAGCGCCGGCCTGTGAAACAGCCATCCAGAGACTGTGACAAGTCCCAACACGATGAGGGCCAGGCCGATCCATCGCTCGGCCTGGCTAACTGGGTGCGATTTCATGCGTCCGAGTGCTTAGATGCTCCGACGATATCTTGGCGCACGCCGGCGTTTGGCAAACGGCAGAAATGCGTGCAATAGGAGGCGCAAATCGATCGCACCGGCGTCGATTTGTGTCGACCTCGGCTGCCTGGTCGACGGTGACAATCTGCAGGCCAGCACACCCGCGAAGCGCGCGGCCGCGCTCACGGACGTGGTGCGCTGCCTGGCCTGCGTGGCGTGGCGCGGACTAGCTGCGGTCGGGGCGGTGGTCAGTCGGCATGAGCCGCCGATTGCAACGACGCTTCGTCAGGCATAGCATGTAACGCCGCGTCACGTCGCTGCGCAGCGGGCCGTCGCACGCGCGCGCCAACCGTGGCCCTACAACACAACGAACAGGTGTCCAATGCCGCAGGTCGACCGTGTGATCGTGGCGGGGGCCGGAATGGCCGGCATGGCGGCGGGGCTGATGGTCGCGCGCGCTGGGCGCCGCGTGCTCCTGGTCGAACGCGACGTGGACGTGCCCGATGGCCGCGCCGACCAGGCGCTCGTGGCCCGCCGCGCCGGCGTGCCGCAATTCAACCAGCCGCATGCCTTCCTGCCGCGCGGATTCGCAATCTTGCGCGACCGCTTGCCCGACGTCCTGGCCTGCCTCAGAGGCTTGGGCGCGATCGAGGTCGACATCGCCCCGACCGCGGGCGAGCCGGATCGCGGCGACGAGGACATGATCTTCCTGGGCGTGCGACGCCCGATGATCGAATGGGCGCTGCGCCGTGCGGTGCGGGCCGAACCGGGCATCGAACTGCATTTCGCGCGCATCGACGGGCTGCTCATCGAACCCGGAGCACCGCCGACTGTGCACGGATTCTCGGCTGCCGGCCAGGCGCTGGAAGGCACGCTGGTCATCGATGCGATGGGACGCATGTCGCCGACGCGGCGCTGGCTGGCCGAGCACGGCGTCGAGGTAGCCACCGAGGCCAGCGACGTCGGCATCGTCTACTACAGCCGCTACTACCGCCTGCGCGACGGTGTGACGATGCCGGCGTCGCCCAGCCCATTCGGTCCGCGCGCCGACTTGGGTTTTGCCAGTGCGGCCACGTTCCTGGGTGACAACCAGACCTATGCCATCGTCGTGATGGTGCCCGCGTGGGACAGTGAACTGAAGGTCGTGCGAAACGCCGGGGTGTTCGAAGCATTCTGTCGGGCGACACCCGCCCTGGCGCCACTGGTCGACGAGCAACGCGCGCAGGCCCTGACCGAAGTCTTGCCCATGGGGGCACTGCAGACGGTGTGGAATGGCTTCGACCGCGAGCCGGTACGCCGCCTGATCGCGGTGGGCGACAGCCTGTGCCATACGGACCCCAGCTTCGCCTTGGGCATCTGCAACGCGCTGATCCAGGGCGCCGCGTTGGCCGACCTCACGGCCACCCACGATGACGGCCATGTCGCGCGCGCGTTCCATGCCTGCGTGAGAGACGAGCTGCGCGAGCGCTTCGCGTTTGCTCGCGACGTGGCCGCCGCACGCGTCGACCGCATGAAAGGCCTGCCGGTGGCGCTGTCGCGCGGCGGCTGCTATCCCCTTTACGCACTGCTGGCCAGCCTGGGGACGGCGCCGCTCGATCCGCAGGTGCATCGCATGGCCTATCGACGCCACGGGTTTCTGGATCGCCTGGGGCGATTCGACAACGACGAAACGATGCAAAGCCGGGTTGAAGCGCTGTTTCCCCAGGTGCTGGCGCGCATGCGCGACGCGCCTCGAGTGGATCGTGGCGAGTTCCTGCAGATGCTGGGTGCGCGCAGCAGCGCCTGATCGCAAGGCAACCCGGAGCCTGTCGAGATGCTCGAAAAGCGCCCGGGCGCTGCGCGTTGGATCAGGCTAACGCACCGTGCCCTCGGCGACGATCTTCCACGTCGACGCGTCGCGTGCCCAGTACTGGCGCAGCATCGTCTCGCGATGCGTGCGCGTTCCGCGCTCGTTGAAGGTGACGACCATCGTCGCCTTCTCGTCGGACCACGTCAGCACGCTGAGGTTGTCGAATGAGATCGGGTCGCGCGGGGCGACGGCCGGGGCGGCGATGACGCGGCGCTTGCCGTGCACCATGACGACGCTGGGCTGCGGTGGCTGCACCGGCGGGGCGGCGGGCGTGTCGGGCGCCACGCCGGGCTCGTAGAACGCCTGCAGCGCCAGGGGGTCGTCGCTGGCGCGCACGCTCTGCCAGTGGTTGACGGCGTCGAGGATCTCGGCGCGGTGCTGGCGTGTCGTGGTGTCGCTGACCCAGTGGATCTTGCGCGTGATGATCACCGGCGTGTCGTGGGTCGGCACGGTTTTCATCAGCATCACGAGTTCGTCGTTGGCCAGCGTGACGCAGCCGTCAGAATCCTTGGGCGGGCGCGAGTAGGTGTTGAACGGCACGCCGTGCACATAGATGCCCGAGCCGGTGCGGCCGTGCAACTGGTCGAACAGGTTCGGGTAGTTCAGCTGCATCGCGCCGGCACCGAAGGCCTCGCCCAGCGAGCCCTGGCCGACGCGGTCGGACACGAAGTACACGCCCAGCGGCGTGCGCTGGTCGCCTTCGACGGCTTTGTCGACGCCTTGCTTGCCCACCGATACATAGTGGTCGCTGACGAGCCGCACGCCCTGCGGGCCGTTTTCGAACAGGTACAGCCGCGAGCGCGTGGTGTCGACGGCGATCGCGTGGTGGATCGCCTTGGGCAGCGTGATGAATTCGGCCGGCACCTGGTTGGCGGGCGGGCGTTCCTGCAGCGCGTGCAGGCGCTGCTCTGCCTCATCGCGCAGCTCGTCGATCTCGGCGCTCACCGCGGGGCTCGGCGCGCTGGCCGGGTGGGCGGCGCCGAAGCCGGCGGTGCCGCCGATGCGTGCCGACAGCAGGTCGGCGTACACGAGTTGCGCGAGGCGGAAGCTGGGCACGTCGTGCGTCAGCGCGGCGGCGGCGTCGATCGCGACGTCGGTCTGCTGCTGGCCGATCGCGCGGTAGATGCCGATCAGCCGGCTCTCGGGCGAGCCCTTGAAGGCGCCGATGAACGGCGAGTCGGCCGGCAGCGTGCGTGCGCTCGCGAGGGCGGCGAGCAGCGAGCGCGTGGGCGGCGGCGCGGCGTCGTCGGCCAGTTCGATCGTGGCGCCGACCAGCGCGCGCGTCGCCGCGCGCGTGGCGTGCAACGACGGGATGCCGTGCAGCTCGGTACTGGCCAGCAGGCCGGCACCCGCGACCACCAGGGACCCGACCGCGACTGCCGTGCGCGGCCAGCGAGGCCGTCGAGACGTCTTCGTTGACGCGAGGAGGGCGTCGTCTTCCATCGTCATCCGCCGACGGACTCCTGCTTGATCAGCCACCTGCCGGACGGCGAGCGCACCAGATCGAGGGTCTTGTGTCCGGAGGTGGTCAGCGTGTCGGATTCATAGGTCTGCTTGAAGTGTGCCTGCGCCTTGTCGCCATTGACGCTTACGCGCAGGTCGGAGATCTCGACGGCGATGCGCTTGCGCGGGACGATGCGGACCTTGCGGTCGTCTTCCCAGGCCTTGTGCGACTTGCCGCCCGTCGCATAGTCGGGCACGTAGGCACCGAGGTAGGCACCCATGTCGCGATGGCTCCAGGAGGAGGCCCAGGCGTGCACGACGGCGCTGACCTCGGCGACGGCGTCGGCCGAGGCCGGCGCGGCCGGCGCAGGCGCGGGAGCCGGCTTGGAGACGACCACCGGGGCTGGCTTGGCGACGGGCACTGGCGCAGGCACGGAAACGGGGGGCGGCGCGGGGGGGTTGGCAGCGGCCAACGGCGCCGGGGCGGGCTTGGGAGCGACCATCGGCGTCGGCGTCGGCGCGGGCGTGGCCGTGGCCGTGGCCGTGGCGACCTGCACCGGCTTGGCTGCAGGAGTTGGCGGCGTCGCGGCGACCCGGGCCGGCGACTGCGCGGCCACGGGCGCCTGGCCCGGATTGGCCATCAGCTCGCGCAGCAGCACCAGCTTGGGCGGCACCGTCGGATCGGACTTGTCGAGCTGCAGCGCCTTCGAGTAGGCCTGGCTTGCGAGCTGGGCGTAGACGTCGCCCAGGTTCTGGTAGGCCGTGGCGTACTGCGGATTGGTGCGGATTGCGGCCACCAGCGCGGCGCGCGCCTTGTCGTAGTCGCCCTGCGAGCCGTAGAGCACCGCCAGGTTGTTGTACGGCGCCGGCATCTCGGGATGATCCTCGACCAGCTTCTGGAACACCTGCAAGGCCTCGGCCTTGCGGTCCAGCATCGACAGCGTCACGCCGCGGCGAAAGCGCATCGCCGGATCCTTGGGATTCTTCGCGAGCGCGTCGTCGATCAGCTTCAGGGCCTGCGTGCTCTGGCCGCTCTTGATCAGGTGCTGGATCTCCAGCGCCTCGGTTGACGGGGCCGCGGCCTGGGGCGGCGTAGAGGCCGTGCCGGTCTGCGCGACGGCGGCCGCCGACAGCCCGGACACGAGCGTGAGCGCGGCGACGGCGCGGGAAAGCGCGTGCAGCGACGTCATCGAAGGGCGGGAAACACGCATGGTGGCAGTTGTGGGTGTTGTTGCTGAGGTGGAATCGGACGCACGAACGACTGCGCGTGAGTCTATCGAAAAACGGGGGCCGGCTTTGTCCGCGAGTGCATAAAAAAGGGGCGCATTTCGCGCCCCTGATACAGCTGGAAACCTCGCGGGTTTTCAGCGGTTGCTTTCCCCGACGATCTTCCACTCCGTGCCCACGCGATCCCACACCAGCGTCTTGTGCATCGCGTCCTTGAAATTGCTCGACACGTAGGCCTGGTCGAAGCTGGTCTCGACGCGGGTGTTGGTCAGTGCGTGCGTCTGGATGTTCGACAGCGTGACCGTGATCGGGCCGGGCTTGGCGACGAGGCGATGGCGCGCATCGATCCAGGCTGACTTGGATCCTTTGGCCGGCGCGAAGTCCAGGCTGTAGAAGGCCAGGTAGCGCTCCACGTCGTGGCTCATCCAGGCCGCGGCCCAATCCTGCAGGCGTTGCGTGGCGATGGTGGCCGACTGCGCGGGCGTGACGGGCGCCGCCGCGGCGATCGGGGTCACGGCGAGCAGCGTCGGCGCGGCGCTGGCCGGCACGCTGACCGGACGCAGCGCGGCCGGGGCACGATCGGCAGCGATCTTGCTGGCGCGCTGGTCAAGCTGGGCAAACGTGGCGCCGCCGACGTCGATGGCTTCCAGCGGGCAGCGCGACGACGCGTCGCCGTCGATGCCCCAGTTCTGTGCCTCGGGCGCCAGCTCCTGCGCATTCGGGCCCTTCAGGCCCAGGCTGGCCACCAGCGTGCCCATGCCCGCGTAGGTGCGCACGATCGCGGTCGCCAGGTCTTCCTCGGCCAGCACGTAGGAGCGCTTGGCGGTGTAGAGCTCGTTCTCGGCGTTCAGCAGGTCCAGCAGGCTGCGCTGGCCGATGTCGAACTGCTGGCGGTAGGCATCGCGGGCCTTCTGGATCGACACGACGTTGCGGTCGAGGAATCCGAGTTGCTCGTTGAGCTTCTTGACGTCGTTGAAGGCGATGGCGACGGTCTGGCGTGCATCGACGCAGGCCTTGTCGCGCAGGTTCTCAGCCTGGCTCAGCAGGCTGGCGTACTGGCGTTCGCGCGCGGAATCGCTGCCGCCGTTGAAGATGTTCCAGGTCAGCGCGATCTCGGCGGTGGCGTCGCGGCGTTCGTAGAGCACGCCGTCCAGGTTGTGGCCGGCGGCGCCGCGCACGCGGGCCTCGACCTTGGGCTGGAACGCGCTCTTGCGGCCGGCGGCGCCCGCGCGGGCAGCGCGCAGGTTCTCGATGGCGCCGGCCACGGCCGGGCTCTGCAGCGCTGCGGTCTTCATCGCTTCCTGCTCGGAGCCGGGCAGTTGCCTGACCATCGACACGGCGCTGACGTTCTCGGCCGGCGGCACGGAGCCGACGATGCGCATGTAGCGCTCGGTGACGTCGTGCAGGTTGGCGCGTTCGGTGACGAGGTTGGACTCGGCCAGCGCGACGCGCGCGACGACCTGCTCGAGGTCGACGCCGCGGCCGACGCCGGCGTTCACGCGCGACTGCACCTGGTCGAACGAGACCTTGTGCTGGATGTAGTTGTCCTCGGCCAGCGCGACGAGCTTGCGGTAGCGCACGACGTCGTAGTAGGCCTTGGCGGCCTCCATGCCGAATTGCTCGGTGGCGTCGAGGAAGTCGAAATAGCGCTCGAGCTTGGCATGGCCCAGGCGTTCGATTTCGTTGTGGGTTGCCAGGCCGTCCCACAGCAACTGGCTCAACTCCAGGCGGACGCCGCCTTCATAGAAGCGCGGTTCGCGGGGAATGGACTGCGTGTTGACGTAGGTGCGTTTGCCGGCGTTTGCGGTAGCGTCCAGATGCGGCTTCCAGTTGCCAGAAGCGACGTCAATTTCGTCGTTCGATGCACGAAAAGCGTTGAATTTGGCTGCAACTTCGGGATTTCCTTCGATTGCCTTTTGCACGGACTGAGCCACCGGGGAGGTGGTTTGCGCCATCGCGGCGCAGCTGGCCAGCGTCAGCAGGCTGAAGCGGATGAACGTCTTTTTCATGTGCAAAACTTGTCCCGATTGATACGTATTTAGTTGTTTTCATGATACCGATGCGACCCCGTCGAAAATGCACGCCTCCCAGGGTAAGTCGGCATCTATTCGAGGCAAGCATCGATTGTGACGCGCATTCGTGGTTTGCTGACGACGGCCGGAACCGCGTCTTCCTACAGTACGAAGACGACCAGCCGATAGATTCCAGTGGACCTACAAGCCAGCTGCCCACCCCTGCCATGCGTGACCCATTCACGCCTCGCCCCTGCGGACACCCCGCTGCGCGGCGCATGGCAGGTCAGCGGGGCCGCCGCCTGGCTGCGCGCGGGGTTGCTGCGCCTGCTTGCCGCGTTGGTGCTGGTGGCGTTTTCGGTGCAGGCGGTCGATCCCGACCGGATCGTCAGGTCGGCCCAGAGGTATGGGCCGACGGCCGTTGCCAACGCGAAGGCCTTGCAGCAAGTCATGGCGGGCGTCGCCGGCAAGGAGGACGGCGCCAAGCTCAAGGCGGTCAACGACTTCTTCAACCAGCGCCTGGCCTACATGGAGGACATCGACAACTGGGGCGTCCAGGACTACTGGGCCAGCCCCCTCGAAGCGCTCGGCAAGGGCGCCGGCGATTGCGAGGACTACGCGATCGGCAAATACTTCACGCTGACCACCCTGGGCGTGCCGCACGCCAAGCTGCGCCTGGTCTACGTGCGTGCCAGCATCGCAGGCGCGCCGAACGGCTATGTCGCGCACATGGTGCTGGCCTACTACGCGACGCCAGATGTCGAGCCGTTGGTGCTGGACAACCTGCAGCCCGACATCCACGTCGCCGACCAGCGGCCGGACCTGCTGCCGGTGTTCAGCTTCAATGCAGAAGGTTTGTGGCAGGGTGTTGGTAGCATCCGTGCCAGTGGCGACCCGCTGACGCGGTTGTCGAAATGGCGCGAAGCGCTGACGCGCGCGCACCAGGATGGTTTCCAATGAAGGCCCGCGATGTAGCGGGCGGCACCCGATCCGTCGCGTTCGGCCAAGAGGAGCAGGCATGTCGCTGATTCGCCAGGTGTGGTTGCTGTTGTCGGTGACGCTGGTGCTGGCCTTCGCTGGTGCCATCGGTGTGTCCGTGCACTCCGCCCGCCACTACCTGCAGACGCAACTGGACGCGAAGAACAACGACACCGCGCAATCGCTCGCGCTGACGCTGACGCAGCAAAAGGGTGATCAGGAGCTGCTGGAACTGGCAATCGCCAGCCAGTTCGACACGGGCTTCTACGAACGCATCCGACTCATCGGCCCGGGCGGCAAGACGATCGTCGAGAAGCAGGCCGACATCCACCCGCAGAACGCACCCGGCTGGTTCGTCGGCCTGCTGGGCATCGCGCCGGCGGACGGCGTCGCCCAGGTCAGCGACGGCTGGCGCCAGATCGGCCGCCTCGAGATTCGCAGCCAGTCGGCGTTCGCCGATGACGAGCTCTGGCAGGGCACCATCAACACGGTCGGCGTGCTGCTGGTGCTGGTGGTCGGCGCGGGCATCTTCTCGTACGTCGGCGTCAACCGCATCCGCGTGCCGTTGTTGCGCACCGTCGACCAGGCCAAGGCGATCACCGAGCGCCGCTTCGTCACCGTCGACGAGCCCGACATGCCCGAACTGCGCAACGTCACCCGCGCGATGAACGCGATGGTGGGACGCGTCAAGGGGATGTTCGACGAACAGGCCGGTCAGGTCGAGCTGCTGCGCCGCCAGGCACATTGCGATCCGCTGACGGGGCTGTCCAACCGGGCGCACTTCCTGGGTCGCATGAAGGTGATGCTCGACGCCGAGGACGGCGCGGCCAGCGGCGCGCTGGTGATGGTGCGCCTCGTCGAACTGCAGTCCCTGAACCGCACGCTGGGCCGCTCGGCCACTGACCGCCTGCTGCAGGACGCAGCCGCCGCGATGGTGGAGTCGTCGCGCCGCCTCAGCGCCGGCGAAGTCGGGCGGCTGAATGGCAGTGACTTCGCGCTGGCGCTGCCCGACGTCGAATCGCTGCGCGAATCGGCCGTCGATGTCGCCGCTCGCCTGCGCAGCCTGCTGCGCGTGCACGAGGGCGGCGCCCACGTGGTGGTGGGCGCGGTGCGCTGGAGCCATGGCGCTCCGATGTCCACGCTGCTGGCCGCCGCCGACCAGGCGCTGGCCCGCGCCGAGAGTCGCGGCCCGTACACGGTCGAACTGGACGACAGCAGCGACAACTCCGCGCTCGGCGAGGACGCCTGGCGCCAGCGCATCCAGACCGCGTTGGCCGAACGCAGCGCGCAACTGGTCGACTTCCCGTTGGTGGGCCGCAACGGCGAACTGGTGCACCACGAATCGCCGCTGAGGTTGCGATTGGGCGCCGAAGGGCAGTTGGTGTCGGCCGCGCAATGGCTGCCGATGGCGCGCCGTGCGCAACTCACCGCCGACATCGACCTGCTGGCCATCGAGTTGGCGCTGCTGGCCATCGCCGCGGACTCGCTGCCGCGCTCGATCAACGTGAGCCCGTCGTCGCTGGCGGACTCGGCGTTCTCCACCCGCGTACACGCCCTGGTGGTGGCCCATCCGCTGGCGTCGCCCAGGCTGTCGCTGGAGCTGGCCGAAGCCGGCGCGGTCAAGCAGTTGCACCTGGTGCGCGAGCTCGCCGAGCAACTGCAGGGCTCGGGCACCAAGATCGGCCTCGAGCACGCAGGCGAGCGCCTGGGCGAGACGCGCGGCCTGCTGGAGGCCGGTCTCGACTTCGTCAAGCTCGACGCCAGCCTGCTGCAGGGCCTGGCCAACGACGAGGCGCGCGCACAGCACGTGGCCGGTACCGTGCGCATGCTGCACGGCATTGGCCTGCGCGTGTACGCCGAGGGCGTCAGCGAGGTGGACGACGCGGCCGCGCTGTGGGCGGCCGGCGTCGACGGCTTGACCGGGCCGGTGGTGCAGGCGCCACGCTCCGCCTGACGTGCGCCACCTGGTGGCGTCCTTCGCGATCCCGCTGCGCGCTCCGGCCCCAGTGAGCTACCTCGAGCGCGCCGCGTCGCGCTTCGTGCACGCAGGCCAACCGGGCCTGAACTGCGCGCGGGCGCTCGCCCGCGGTGGCGAACCCGCAGGCGACGGGCCTGCCGTCAGCCCAGGTGCAACTGGCCGTTGGCCAGGAGCTGGTGAATGATCTGCAGATCGTTCTGGTTGCCGGCGGCCGTCAAGTCGACATTCTTCAGCACGATGGTCTCGTCTTCTGCGCCGGCAGCGTAGCCGCTCGAGAAGCCGCCCGACGTGCTGATGTGGATGATGGTGTCGGCGCCGGACAGGTCGAAATGAATGTAGTTGGCGATGTTGCCTGTCTGCGTGCCGTCGTGGTTCGCGTTGGGCAGCAGGTCGCGCAGGTCGAGCATGTCCTTGTTGCCGGCCGTCGAGCTGAAATCGGTGATCGTCGCGACGGTGGGCGTGCCGGCCGTGCCATGGTCCGCCAGCTCCCATCGGAAGACGTCGTCGCCAGCGCCGCCTGTCAGCGTGTCGTTGCCGGTGCCCCCGACGATCAGGTCATTGCCTGACCCACCGGAGATGCTGTCGTTGCCAGCGCCACCCAGCAGGCGGTCGTTGCCGGAGCCACCGGTGATCGTGTCGTTGCCCAGCCCGCCGGAGATGAACGCGGGAGTCGTGGACGCCGCCGCCGACAGCGTGTCGTTGCCGGCCGTGCCGCCCAGGAGGGTCGTGCCGTTGACCACGCTCAGCCACGTCGACGAGTCATGCGTCTGGCCGTTGGCAGTCGTGTTGATGGCGTCGAATTCCAGCGTCGCAGAACCTGTGCCGACGTTGGTGAGCTGCAGCGAGTTCAGGCTCCAGCTGGTGATGTCGATGACCTGTCCGTTGCCCGTGCTCGTGATCGTGTGGGTCCCGTCGGAGATCGTCATGCCGTTCTCGACGCCCGTGACGTGAAGCGCAGTCGCGTTCGTGTCGGTCACGACGAGCTTGATCGCATCGCCGTCGTTGGCCACCGCCTGCGTCTCGTAGCCGTTCTCGACGACGTACACGGCCTTGGCCTGGTCGGCCGTCAGCGCGTGGCTGTAGATGCGTGCGTCGTCGAGCGCGCCCTTGTAGTAGACGTCGCCAGTGGTGGTGTCCGTATTGGTGGACACCCCGTTGGCCGTCGTGGTCTGCCAGGCGTTGTTGTAGCCGAAGCCTGCGAGGTAGTTCGTCGGGATGCCGGTAGGCGCGGCGGATTCCGCGGCCAGGGTCGCGCTGTTGCTGAGCACGCCATCGACGTAGACCGACACCACGCTGGAGCCGCCGGCGTTGACCGTGCGCGTGATCGTGAGGTCGTGCCAGTTGCCGTCGTTGACCGCGGCGGCGGAGTACACGCCGGTCGGGTTGTTGCCCAGGCCCAGGCCGATCTGTCCCTTGTTGTTGATCGTGCCCCACTGGATGTCGTTGGCGTCGCCCGCATGCTCGGTGCCGATGATCGCCGGGCTGGACCAGCCGATGGCCGAGCCGACCTGCGTTGTCTTGAACCACACCGACAGCGTGCTGGTGGTGTTGAGCACCGCGGTGTCGGCCAGCGGTACCGAGACGATGCCGCCCTTGCCATCGAAGTTGAGCGCGGTGCCAGCGGTGCCGTTGTGGCCGGCGATCCAGGTGGGCGCCGTGCCGCCGTTGGCGGCATTGACGTTTGTGAGCGTGCCGGTGTAGGCGTTGTAGGCGTCGGCCGTCGACGTCCCCGAGCCTTCGTTGAACAGCCAGCGGCCGATCGAGTTGGCGGTGACTGTCGGTGTCGCGGCGTGGTCGACCGAGTCGATGGCGAACGTGCCGGTGGACGTGACGCTGTTGCCTGCGGCATCGCTGCTGTTGACCGACAAGGAGACGTTGCCGTCGGACAAGCCGTCCCGTGGCATCGTGCCGGTGATCGTCGCTTGCGTGCTCGTGTCGACGCTCCACGCACCCGTGGCATCGGTCGTGGCCGTGTAGGTCAGCTTGTCCCCGGCCGCGTCGGTGACCGTCACCTGCACGCTGGTGTTCGGCTCGCCCGTGCCGGTGATGACCGGCGTCGAGTTGGATGTCTGGCTGTCCGTGGCGGACAGGCCGGTGTCGTTGGCGGCGTCGTGTTTCAGTCCGATGGACGCCGTGACCGTGCGATCCTCGGTGAACGAACTGTTGCCCGCCGTCGAGATGTTGCCCGCGGCGTCGGTCGCCACCACCTTCAGCGTGACGAGACCTTCGGCGAGGCCTGCCGCCGGCATGGTCGTGCCGTTGATCGTGGTCGCCGTACTGGTGTTGATCGACCAGTTGCCGGTGCCGTCGGCCGTGGTGGAGAACTGCACCGCGTTGTTGTTCTTGTCGGTCACGGTGATCGTGACCGTGCTGTTGGCTTCCGCCGTGCCCACGAGGACGGGCTTCGCATTTTTCGTGAGGTTGTCGGAAATCGACGTGCCGGTGTCGTTGGCCAAGTCGTGCTGCAGGCTGATGGTCGGGGTCGCCGGAGCCTGCAGATCTTCCTTGAACGAGCCGGTGGCGTTGGCGGTAGTGCCTGCGACGTCGGCACTGGCGACGGTCAGCGCGACCGTGCCGTTGGCGAAGCCGACGGCAGGCAGGGTGCCAGTGGTCGGCACGGCGCTGTTGGTATCGATCGACCAGTTGCCAGTGGCGTCCGTCGTCGTCTTGTACGTGACCTTGTTGCCGGAGGCATCGGTGGCGGTGACGGTGACGTCGCTGGACGCCAGACCGGTGCCGGTGAGGATCGGGCGAGTCTTGTTGGTGATGCCGTCCGTAGCGGACGTGCCGGTGTCGTC